>NZ_CYZX01000057.1 GCF_001405015.1 Clostridium disporicum | reverse complement strand
GTGTTAGATGGTCTTGAGGAACAGAATATAAGATATGAAGTTTTGGCTCTGGAGCTGATTGGTGAATTAAACCTTGCAAAGGTTCCTTTTAACTTGGCTGTAGAGTTGGACCAGGATAATGTAGAACTTAAATCTAGTGATTTTAAGGGATTAGTAAATTTTAAGGTCACTATTAGTAATAAAAAAATAGCTAAGGAATTTGGCCTTGATGTAGGAAGGTATATTAAGAAAATTCCACTAAAGGGTGATTGGTATGAGTAGTTTAAAATATATTAATCTAGATATAGCAACGAAAGTTATGAAGGAAGTTGAGAATGCTGCAAAAGAGTTAGGAACACCTATTGTAATAGCTATAGCTAATGAATGGGGACTTCCAATAGCAGTTCATTTTATGGATGGAGCACTTCCTGCAAG
>NZ_CYZX01000056.1 GCF_001405015.1 Clostridium disporicum | reverse complement strand
AGGGTCAGCGATTGGGGTGAAGTCGTAACAAGGTAGCCGTAGGAGAACCTGCGGCTGGATCACCTCCTTTCTATGGAGAACTGAATTAACAAGATGTTAATTCGTACTCAAAAGATTTGGTCTTAATTTCTGTTCAATTTTGAAAGATTATAATATCTTTCAAAAATATGGGTCTATAGCTCAGCTGGTTAGAGCGCACGCCTGATAAGCGTGAGGTCGGTGGTTCGAGTCCACTTAGACCCACCAATTGTTCTTTGAAAATTGCACATGAATTAATATATATAACTTCAAACATGAGAAGTAGCCAAGAAATATTCTTTGTGATATTAAATGAAAATACTTTGAAAAATTGACTTGATAGGTCAAGCTACAAAGGGCGCATGGTGAATGCCTTGGCATCAGGAGCCGATGAAGGACGTGATAAGCTGCGATAAGCTTCGGGTAGGCGCACATAGCCAGTGATCCGGAGATTTCCGAATGTGG
>NZ_CYZX01000055.1 GCF_001405015.1 Clostridium disporicum | reverse complement strand
CATAGAGAAGGTTACCCAGAAATCGGTCTTTACTGGGAAAAAGCAGCTTATGAAGAAGCAGAACACGCAGCTAAGTTTGCTGAATTATTAGGAGAAGTTGTTACAAGCTCAACTAAGAAAAACTTAGAATTAAGAATAGCAGCAGAAAATGGAGCAACTGAAGGTAAATTTGATTTAGCTAAGAGAGCTAAGATTGCTAACTTAGATGCTATCCATGACACAGTTCATGAAATGGCTAAAGATGAAGCTAGACACGGAAAAGCTTTTGAAGGATTATTAAACAGATATTTTGGTTAACAAACTGTAAAAATGTTATAAAATAACCATTAATATATTTACTTTGCTAAATTATTCTATATAATTAAAATGTATAAAATGATAATTAATTGTTGAAAGATGGAGGGTTTAATTATGAAGAAATTTGTATGTACAGTATGTGGATATGTTCATGAAGGAGATGCTGCACCAGCAGAATGTCCAGTATGTCACGTTGGAGCTGA
>NZ_CYZX01000054.1 GCF_001405015.1 Clostridium disporicum | reverse complement strand
ATGGCGTAGAGGAAACACTCCTTCCCATTCCGAACAGGAAAGTTAAGCTCTACAGCGCCAATGGTACTGCATGGGAGACTGTGTGGGAGAGTAGGACGTTGCTAGGTTAGTAGAAATCCACTTACTTAAGTAAGTGGATTTTTTTTATATAATATTTAAGTAAAGCTATTTAGTAAGAAGATAAAAATAGTTATATTTTATTATTTGTAGATATAGTAACGTTAAAATATATTATGTACAGTAGGATAAATTAATAATAACTAGTTAAAATTAGGATAATATTTATACGTATAGATTATAATTTACGAGAATTACATAAGTTGTAGTTAAATGAAATAAGATAATTAAAGCTAATATGGAGTTGGTAAATAGATTTTGATATATATTTAAATGGGGTTATTATATTTTAGTAAATAACCTTTTTAAGTTTAATTATAAGGTATAAGAATTATATTGCACGGGGGAGAACTTATCCAATTAGAAAGAAACATGAATAGATTACTTATAAGTAATCTTTAAATTAAGATATTAAATTTGTAATTAATTATAAGGAGCTTGAATATTTTATATCTATTAATGTGACCTATTTTAAAAAGAAATTTTACTTGTATGACTATAATAATATTAGCGTTAAATATAATTTTTTAATATAAATCTAAAAAAATATTACACTATATAAGATAAAGTTAAAAAGAAAGAAGCCATTTTAAATTATAAATATAGAAAATTATAAAGTGTTTATTAAAATTTTTAGGTTAAATATTAATCCACATAGTATATGTGGATAATGTTAATTATGTTGATAATAGAATTATATAATTAATTATAGCTGTGGATTATGTGTAATAAGTGGATAACTATTTAAGCAATATCGAAACACTACTCCTAGTGTATCAATATGCTAAAATAGAAGAAAAAATAAGAAAAAAGAAGAATAAATATATTAATTAAGAAAAATAATACTGATATAATCTTTTTATAGTTAGATAGAGTGATAAGATAAATCTCGTCGCTGATGCGAAACAACAAAAACATAAGATAAAAAAGTGTTTGACAGTTGTTTTGATAAGTGATAAGATAAGTCTCGTTGCTAACGAAACTAAGTCAAAAAAACTTTGAAAAAA
>NZ_CYZX01000053.1 GCF_001405015.1 Clostridium disporicum | reverse complement strand
GGCGTAGAGGAAACACTCCTTCCCATTCCGAACAGGAAAGTTAAGCTCTACAGCGCCAATGGTACTGCACGGGAGACTGTGTGGGAGAGTAGGACGTTGCTAGGTTATATGGGGGTATAGCTCAGTTGGGAGAGCACTTGCCTTGCACGCAAGGGGTCAAGGGTTCGACTCCCTTTACCTCCACCATAAAAAGCTATGGTATACATAGCTTTTTATTTTTCAAATAATAGACTTAAGGCCCCTTGGTCAAGCGGTCAAGACACCACCCTTTCACGGTGGTAACAGGGGTTCGATTCCCCTAGGGGTCACCATATTTAAGGTAGTAAGAAAGAAATTCTTACTACCTTTTTTGCATTTATATTAATTATGTTAATTATAAAATAAAATTATATACAATAGGAAATTAACAATATTAATAATGACATATAACAAGTAAAAATAATTAATGTTTCATATAAGAAAGTAAATAACGATATTAAAGAAGTAGCTTAGAAGTAGCTTAAAAAAATAATAAAGAAAAATATATTATTTTGAAGATAAATTTATATAAAGTAAAGAATAGTGTAAATTTAGTAATATAAATTTAAAATTAGGGCTTCGATAACCAAATAGGAAAAAGATCTGTATTTAAAGTATATTAATTTGAATAGAATTATTTAAATTAATATATAGAGTTTATATTTAACATATAGATAACTAGAGTAATAAAACTGGAAACAAACAAGAATTAGTATTAATTGTTTAGATATAAAATAGAATTTTTATTAGTAAATTATCTAATTAATATTGATGATTTAATATAAAAGTGATAGACACTCATCCAGGTGTATCAATAATTAAAAAACAAAGAAAATAATAGAAAAATAGAGAAAAATGATAATAATTTTAATAAATTAATATAAATAAATTGCAAGATAATTAATATAGATGGTATTATAAATCTCGTCGCTGAGGTCAACAGCTACAAAAACTTCAAAAAAAAGTTTGAAAAAAAGTGTTGACAGTTAAGAAACAAAGTGATAAGATAAAGAAGTCGCTTGAAGCGATACATAATATGGTCTTTGAAAATTGAACAGAATATAGTTAAAATAAATCCAGCAATTCTTTTGAGAGTTTTTAAGTGAGATTCTAAATTTTAATTTAGAAAATCGAACTTACAACGCAGTAGCGTTGTTACATTTATAAACTCAAAGTAATT
>NZ_CYZX01000052.1 GCF_001405015.1 Clostridium disporicum | reverse complement strand
GGCGTAGAGGAAACACTCCTTCCCATTCCGAACAGGAAAGTTAAGCTCTACAGCGCCAATGGTACTGCACGGGAGACTGTGTGGGAGAGTAGGACGTTGCCTGGTTAGTAGAAACACTTAAGTTTATCTTAAGTGTTTTTTTGTTATATAAAGAATATTACAAATTAGATAGGGATATTTAAAAATTTTATTTTATATCTTTGTATGAGATAAAAAAGCGTACTTTGGTAAAAATATATTGAGTTTTTACAATGAATTTAAATTATCAAAGAAGAGATATTTTAATGAACAACATATAGTTTGTTATATAATAAATGGAATTATGAATATCAAATTGTTTTCGTACAAAAG
The DNA here is from genome assembly GCF_001405015.1 of Clostridium disporicum. Taxonomy (GTDB): domain Bacteria; phylum Bacillota; class Clostridia; order Clostridiales; family Clostridiaceae; genus Clostridium; species Clostridium disporicum_B. The sequence goes on along the minus strand of NZ_CYZX01000052.1, from coordinate 1,055 downwards.
TATAAAAGGTAAGGGTTATTATGTAGATATACAAATGAAAAAATAAAAACGTAATTGAATATTATATAAGAAATCATATACAAGAAGAGTAGCAAGTTATATAAATGGTAAGTAAAATAGATGAGAATATTATAGATAGATTGGTAAATGATAATAATTCAAATTCATTTATATTGAATTTTCCCTAATAAGTATTTTATTATTAACAGAATAAGCTCATATAGTAATAGAATATATGTAATTAATAAAAAATATTAAGAAATGAAATCATTGAGAATATATAGTTGCTTATTAGACAATGTAAATATTCTATCTACAATGGGAAGTATTTAAATAATACCAATATGAAATATATGATATAAATTAACATGTATTAAGTCTTATGATTAGTAAGAAGATATGAGGGATATACTGTAGCTTAAAGAAAAATAAAATAATTCTATGAAAATTATAGGCAATGAATATTTAAATAGATTACTAAAGTTACAAATAATAATAGTATTAGACAATAGTCTATCTTTAGGAATATGATATATTTTAAATATAGATGAAGGAATTTCATTTGAGTAAAATTAAAAAAATACAAAAACAAATAAAAATTTACTTAGAAAGAGAGCAGATTAAATTTTAAAATGATAATTTTAGAAGGTTATTTTTCATTTTACATGCTATGTTGATAATGTTAATTATGTTAGTAAATTCATAAATGGTATATGTAAATATTGTGGATTATGTTAAGTAAGTGGATAAGTATACTTGTATTAATATACCACTACTCCTAGTGTATCAATAGTAGTAATACTTAGAAAAATAGAGTAATATTAAGCATACATAGATTAATTAATCAAAAGTAGTAAAAATAGATTAATTTATATAGAATTATAGTGATAAGATAAATCTCGTCGCTGATGCGAAACAACAAAAACACAAGACAAAAAAGTGTTTGACAGTTGTTTTGGTAAGTGATAAGATAAGTCTCGTTGCTAACGAAACTAAGTCAAAAAAACTTTGAAAAAAGTTGTTGACATAAAGTTGAGTGAGTGATAAGATAAGGA
>NZ_CYZX01000051.1 GCF_001405015.1 Clostridium disporicum | reverse complement strand
AATTTGAACTTCCTTTTTTGCGCATAGTAATAATATGAAAAACTTCACAAAAAATGTGATTCCTATGCAACAAATAGGATTTGCATTACAGGTTCCTTTTATACCAAGTGAAGATGATTCAGTAAGATTGCTATTTGAAGTTACGGAGGGATTAGATTTTACAGATTTATATAAAACATACTCTACATTAGGTAGAAATCCAGCAATCGACCCTGCCATCTTATTTAAAATATTAATATATGGATGTATGAATAAAATATATTCTTCAAGAGATTTAGAAAAAGCTTGTAAAAGAGATATAAATTTCATTTGGCTTTTGCAAGGGCAAAAGGCTCCGGATCATAATACCATTGCACGATTTAGGAGTAAACACCTACAAGGATGTATATCAGATTTGTTTAATCAACTTATTGCAAAGCTTGGAGAAATGAATGAGATTAGATATGAAAATTTATTTATTGACGGGACTAAAATCGAAGCGAATGCCAATAAATATACTTTTGTATGGAAGAAAGCAACTGATAAGTTTGAATCTAAACTACAAGAAAAAATCAAAAAAACTTTTGAAGAAATACATGAAAATTTAGATATTAGAATTGCTAACATTGATCAAAAAATATCTGTTGATTATGCTAGTAAGATACTTGATAAATTAGAAAATATAAAAAAAGAAAATTCTACTGAATTTGTTTATGGGAAAGGCAAAAGAAAAAGTAAACTTCAAAAATACTATGAGAGTATTCAAGAATTTATTGAAAAGCAAATCAAATATGATAACTATAATAGTATATTTGATGGTCGTAATAGCTTCTCTAAAACAGATAAAGACGCGACTTTCATGCATATGAAAGATGACCATATGCAAAACGGCCAATTAAAACCTGGTTATAATATTCAAATAGGGGTAGAGGGTGAATATATTGTTGGTATAGATATTTCTAGTGAAAGATCAGATCAATTAACTTTTATACCCTTCTTAGATAAACTAGAAAAAGATTTACCAAAGAAATTTGAAAATGTTATCGCTGACGCCGGCTACGAAAGTGAAGAAAATTATATGTACTTATCAAAACATAATCAAAAATCATACATAAAGCCTCAAAACTACGAGAAATCAAAAAATAAAAAGTTTAAAGTTGATATAAGTAAAAGAGAAAATATGATTTATGATGAAGAAAATGATTATTATATATGTGCATATGGCAATAAATTAGTACCTATATCAAGTAAAATAAAAACTTCTAAATCTGGCTATAAATCCAATGTTACAATTTACGAAAGTGAAAACTGTAATGAGTGTCCTTATAAAAGTAAATGTACTAAAGCAAAAGGAAATAAACGCCTACATGTATCAAAAGATTTTGTAAAAAAACGTAAAACTTCATTAGAAAATATCTCGACTGAAAAAGGAAAGTTATTAAGAATGAATAGATCTATTCAGGTCGAAGGAGCTTTTGGAGTATTAAAACAAGATTATGGTTTTAGAAGATTTTTATCAAGAGGAAAAAATAATATTAAAACTGAATTTGCACTTTTGAGCTTTGCTTATAATATTCAAAAACTCTTTAATAAGATGAGTCAAAATAGAAATGG
>NZ_CYZX01000050.1 GCF_001405015.1 Clostridium disporicum | reverse complement strand
TTGGTCTTATGTCAATATTTTGGACACAAAAAGTCAAACTTTTTTATGCTGCACTTCTAGCTAATAATTCACATTGATCTGGAGTCATGTAATTAATAGAAGAGTGTAGCCTTTTTCTGTTATACCAACCTTCAATATATTTAAAAACAGCCATATTAGCTTCTTCGAAGGTACGATATGTATTTCTGTATATTTCCTCCTTTTTTATTGATGAATGGAAGGATTCTATACAAGCATTATCATATGGACAACCTTTTTTACTAAACGATTGTATAATATTAAATTCTTTGCATAGCTTCTTTAAATCATTGCTAGTGTATTGAGATCCTAAATCGCTATGAAATATTAATTGCTTATTCTTATCTGGAGATTGGCTATAATAAGCATTTTTTAAGGCTTTAACAACTAAATCATTAGTCATTTTCTTACCGAAAGCGTAGCCAATTATTTTTTTAGAATATAAGTCTAGAACTGAAGCTAAATAGCACCAACCATCTTTTATAGTATGAATATATGTAATATCCCCTACCCATTTTTCGTTAATAGAAGTAGTAGTAAAATCTCTTTTCAAAACGTTTTCTAAACCTTCTGCTACCTTTTTACTTGAATGAGGTTTGTATTTTTTTACAGTTATTGCATAAAGGCCAAGTTCAGACATTCGTCTTTGAACTCGCTTCAATGATACATTGAAACCTTCTATACCAAGTATATAATGAATTCTAGGAGCACCATATATGCCTTTATTCTCTTTATATATCCTTTTAATAGCTGATTTTAATTCCTCATTTTCTAGTTCTCTTGTAGATTTAGTTTTATCAAAAGATTTATAATATGTGCTTCTGGCTACGCCTAGAACGGTACACATAGTTTTAATATCATGCTTGTTTTTATTGTTATTTATAAATTCTATTACTTCATCTAATTTCTTGTTGCAAATATGGCCATAGCTTTTTTTAATATTTCATTTTCCTCTTTAATTCTTGCCATTTCTTTTTTTAAAGCTTTAACTTCCTTTAATGTCATAACTTCATTTTCATCTACTTTAATTTCTTTTACATCTTTAATCCAGCCGTTAATTGTTGATTTTGCAATGCCATATTCGCTACTTAGCTCTGCTAAGCTCATTCCTGACTTAAATAATTCTACTATCATATCCTTATATTCTTGATCATATCTTCTGCCCTTTCCCATAATGGACACATCCTTTCTTAACTAAATATTATTTTACTTAGTTCGATTTAATGTGTCCACTACTTTATACTAACACCAAAGAGCTTTTGTAAGAGTAGAAGATTACCAGGAACAAGAATATATAGCTTAAGTATGAATAATAAAAAATAAGTAAATTCATGTGCGCGTACACGCATATACACGCGTATAGGAAAAAAGGGAGCTTGTTCCACTTATTGTTCCATATTATAAGTTATAATATGGTTATTAAAGTATAGTTTTAGCTTATGATAGAATGAATCGTATAATAAGGATAATATTTTTATAGATTTTAGAAAGATAAAATAAATGAATAGATTAATAAAATCAAATAACTATTAAAATATGCAAATTAATCAGTCATAATAAATAAAAATATGGGGCTGTATCAAAAAAAATTTGATATTTGCCGATAAAGAAAAGGAAGTTCGAATTTGAACTTCCTTTTTTGCGCATAGTAATAATATGAAAAACTT
>NZ_CYZX01000049.1 GCF_001405015.1 Clostridium disporicum | reverse complement strand
AAGTTTTTCATATTATTACTATGCGCAAAAAAGGAAGTTCAAATTCGAACTTCCTTTTCTTTATCGGCAAATATCAAATTTTTTTTGATACAGCCCCATGTTGCGAGATAGTCCGTAAGCGGAGTTCTGTAAAATATTATAAGTAAATCTTATCGTATTTAATCATATCTTCTTGAACTGAGACCCTTGAAAAATCAAGGGTCTCTATCTCTTCTTACATTTTATTGTATCTTTTTGATTTATAGTTTTGTTGCAAAAATGTTGCAATCTATTAAAAAATCACTTTTACTTATGATACGATTCTCCGTATCAGTAATAAGTGAGATTTTCTATCTATACAAACTAGAAGTTATCACATTACATTTGCTTCCTAAATACAAACATCCCCTGTCCTCCATCACCAATAAAATCTTCTGGCATATCAGCTCCAGGATTTTTTTCATTTAAAAATTCTACTATATGAAATCCACATCTATTTACATAAAAATGAATGTTTCTTCTCTCAAAATAAGGTGTACAAGTTTCCCATACCTTTGTTTCCGGATGTAATTTTTCAATTTCATCCCACATTCTCTTACCAATACCTTTACTATGAATACCACACTTAACATAAAACAAGTCGAGATGATTATGCTGAGCTTCTTCATCAATTACTACAATAGCACCTCCAACCATTTCACCATCAACAACTGCTTTATATGCAACTGAACCCTTAGCTTTCAAAGAATGGTTAATATCTCTTTCAGGAAGAATAATATCTTCAGTCTTACCAAAAACATCTTCAAATCCTTTTTGGAATGCTTCTTGCATATCTACTTTATATTGAGTTAAGTCTTCATTAGTAAGAGTAACAATAGAAAAATTCATTCTAACACCTCCAAAAATTTTAATTTATCTAGTGAATATAATATTTACATATGATTAAATTATAATATTTATATATAACAACCTCAATATTCTCTATATAGCAATATCTAAATTCAATACACTCATACCAATATTTCTTAACATAAAAGAAGAAGGAGTACCCTTTATAGATACTCCTTCTTCTTTACTTATATAATCAACCAAGTTATCATTTATTTTTAGTTTTATTGAATCTATCTCCCTTGCTTCATTTATAGTTATTTCTGATATTATCATATGAAGCAATTTCTTCTGTTGCTCTCTAGTTGCACTCTCTGTTAGAACTTTACTAAAATTCTCTAGTATGCTCTTTATGAACTCATAAGGTATTTCTTCACTTACATCATCCGAAAGTGTAACTAGAAGTGGTTCTTTTTCCTCTTGAAGACTTTTAGCTCTCTTGTTTAGCTCATCTTTTCTCTCCTTGAACTCTTCCTTAGATATTATCTCTTCTTCATATGCTTCAAAAAGCTTAGTTTTCTTCCTATCTATCTTTTCAAGCTCCTTATCTATTCTTTCTAGCTCTTTCTTAGCTGGACTTATCTTTTTATGTCTTTCTTTATTAATGTTATTTACTATAGATTTAACCATTTTCTCATTAGAAAGTAATTCTGAAATCCTATTGAATACATATTCATTAGCTTTATCAACTCTTATTGTATTAGAATTACATACGCTTGTACCTTTATTCTTCCATGCTCCACAACAGTAGTAAGCTATTCTCTTCTTAGTTCCATCAGCTAACTTATTAGTAGTTCTTGAAATCACCATACCAGCCCCACACTTAGGACACTTTAG
>NZ_CYZX01000048.1 GCF_001405015.1 Clostridium disporicum | reverse complement strand
CATAGGAATCACATTTTTTGTGAAGTTTTTCATATTATTACTATGCGCAAAAAAGGAAGTTCAAATTCGAACTTCCTTTTCTTTATCGGCAAATATCAATTTTTTTTTGATACAGCCCCCTTATTATATATAATATTATTTTTCTGTTATTGCTAACGCCGCAGCTCCTAGTACTCCCGCTTGTCCTCCAAGCTTAGCTTTTTCTATTGAACAGTTTTCTGCAAATACACTTAGGCATCTTTCTGCAACTACTTTCTTAACAGTTTCAAGAACTATATCTCCACCGTTAATTACTCCACCACCCATAACAACTTTTTCTGGGTCTAAGTGGCTCATTACATTTCCTACTGTAATTCCTAAGTAATATAAAGCACTGTCTAATATTCTCTTAGCTTCTGCATCTCCTTCAGCAGCCTCTATAAATACTTCCTTAGCTGTAACATTATTATATTTCTTTAAAGAAGTAACTACTTTACTAGCAACAGCTTCCTTTGCTCTCTTTCCTATTGCAGTACCTGAAGCAAAGCTTTCTGCACATCCAACATTTCCACAACCACATCTTGGACCTTCTTTGCTTACAGTCATATGACCTACTTCTAAAGCATTAGCTGTATTTCCTCTATATAATTTTCCATTGATGATTGCTCCACCACCGATTCCAGTACTTACAGTTATATAAACCATATTTTCAGTACCTTTTCCAGCACCAAACATAAACTCTGCTAATGTAGCAACATTTGCATCATTATCTAAATAAGTTGGTAAATCATATCTTTCCTTTAAAACATTAACTATTTCAAAATTTTTAAATGGTAAATTAGATGTTTCAATTATTATCCCTTTTTTAGCATCTAAAGGTCCTGGTGAGCCTATTCCGATAGCTTTTATTAAATCTTTATCTACCCCAGCTATAACAGAATCTATAGTGTTTATAATTCTTCCAGCAACTGCTTCTTCGCCTTCTTCAGCAAGAGTTTCAACTATTTTTTCGTTTATTATATTTCCTTCTAAATCTACTAGAGCTGTGTATATTTTAGTCCCACCTAAATCTACACCTACAACATATTTTTTTTCCATATAATATCCCCTCCACTTAATTTACACTTTAATAATTTTAAGTATACCATTTTAACATTACGTTTACAATTGTTAGTATAATCCTTTAGTAAAATTTATAATAACTTTTTTGGACACAAAAAAAACAGCATCTTATTAGATGCTGCTTGGCGGAGAACAAGAGATTCGAACTCTCGCACCGGTTTAACCCAGCCTACTCCCTTAGCAGGGGAGCCTCTTTAGCCACTTGAGTAATTCTCCACTTTTGGCGGAGAGAGTGGGATTCGAACCCACGGTACGCTCACACGCACGCCGGTTTTCAAGACCGGTGCCTTAAACCAACTCGACCATCTCTCCGTGTTACAAGAATTATTATATCAGCGGTATTTTATACTGTCAACATATTTTTTATATTTTTTTATATTTTTTTTCACATAATTTTTATCATATTGATAACATTAACAATTGTAATGTTAATCTTCAAGATTTTAAACAAAACTAACTTTTATATAACAAGTCTTGTTCTCAATTGATAATTATAATTGAGAATAAACTCTTGTTTTAATAAGGATTTTATATTATTATTTAAATATCAATTGAAATTAATTTATCGGAGGTTTATATGAATACTCGATTTGACGAGGCTAATAAAGTCACTATGCTCTCCATTCTATGGAATGTAATATTAACTATAATAAAAATATTTGCTGGTATTTTAGGTAGATCTAGTTCAATGATTGCTGATGCAATGCATTCAGCATCAGATATAATAAGCTCCATAGGAGTTTTGATAGGAAATAAGATATCAAAAACTCCAAATGATAAAGGTCATAATTATGGTCATGAAAAAGCCGAAACTCTAGTTTCATTTTTGCTTTCAATTTTACTAATATATGTTTCACTTAAAATAGGTTTTAATGGAGTTAAATCATTGTTTCACTTAGATCAAGTTAAAATTCCAACTATTTTACCTCTAATAGTATCAGTTATTTCTATAGCTATAAAAGAATATCAATATAGAATAACTATTAAAGTAGCTAAAAAAATTAACTCACCATCATTAAAAGCCGATGCTTGGCATCATAGATCAGATGCATTATCTTCTATTGCAGCTTTTATAGGAATTGGTGGTTCAATGTTAGGTTTTAAAGCATTAGATCCTATTGCTGCTATAGTAGTTGCACTTTTTGTTGCTAAAGTTGGTTTTGATATATTTAAAGATTCAGCTAATGAGCTTATGGATTGTTCTATAAGTGAGGAAGAAGAATCTAAAATAATTGAAATAGCTAAAGAAACTGATGGAGTTATTCACTTAGGTGAGCTTAAATCCAGAAAGCATGGAGCTATGGCATATTTAGATTTAACTATTTGCGTTGATAAAAATCTAACTGTTTTTGAAGGCCATGAAATAGCTAATAATTTAGAAAAATGTTTACTTGAAAAGATGAATTTTATAAAAGGTATAACTGTTCACGTTGAACCTTGTATAAATTGCAATGATACTATTTGCTTAAAATAATATTAAAATAATAGAAGGGGCTGTATCAAAAAAAAATTGATATTTGCCGATAAAGAAAAGGAAGTTCGAATTTGAACTTCCTTTTTTGCGCATAGTAATAATATGAAAAACTT
>NZ_CYZX01000046.1 GCF_001405015.1 Clostridium disporicum | reverse complement strand
TCAAAAGAATTGCTGGATTTATTTTAACTATATTCTGTTCAATTTTCAAAGACCATATTTTGTTATCGCTTCAAGCGACTTCCTTATCTTATCACTCACTCAACTTTATGTCAACAACTTTTTTCAAAGTTTTTTTGACTTAGTTTCGTTAGCAACGAGACTTATCTTATCACTTACTGAAACAACTGTCAAACACTTTTCTATCTTGTGTTTTTATCGTTTCGCATCAGCGACGAGATTTATCTTAACACTTTATCGGCTTATATGTCAACAGTTTTTCCAAAAAAAATTGCAAATAAAAAAGCAGTATCTCTATTATCGAATAATACTGCTAAATATGTTATCAACAATCGTTTTATTGCCTTTTTCTATTATTTCTACAGGACTTCCTTTTAATAAAAACACCCTGTCTGTTAATGATTTTATCTCATCTTTATCATGACTTACTAAAATAATAGTTGTTTTTTTCTCTTTGTTTATTGTTCGTATTAAATCTATTACCTTATTTTTTATTTTCATATCTAAAGATCTAAAAGGTTCATCTAATAACAAAACATCAAAATCATATATTAACGCTCTTGCAATATTAACTTTTTGTTTCATTCCTCCACTTAACTCATTAGGATATAAAAATTTTGTTTCACTTATCTCTAAAACATTTAAAATATCTTCTATTCTATTATTTACTTCTTCTTTTCCACACTTACTTTTTATAACTAGCTTTAAATTGTCAAATATATTTTTCCAAGGTAGTAACCTATCTTCTTGGAATACATATGCAACCTTAATATTTTTTTTAATCAACTTCTCACAAATACAATTTAATAATGTTGTCTTGCCACATCCTGAAGACCCTACTATACAATTAATTTTTTCATCTTCAAACTCTATTGTGAAATTATTATATATAACTTTATTATCATATTTGACATTTACATCTTTAATAAACATCTTATCTCCCTTTATGTATATATCTTTTATCTATAACCTTAAAAAGCAAATCAAATACATAAGATATTATTGTTATTATTATTATCCAAGAAATTATATGAGCTGTATTCAACTGCATCTTTTCTAATTGAATTATTGCCCCTATTCCATATTTAGGTTGAGAATACACTTCACCTGATATTACTACTTTAAATATTAAAGAAAAAGTTGAACTTAATACTTTAGCAAGTTCAATAATAACTATTGGCATAATAATATCTTTCATTTTATCTCTAGTAGGTATATCGTAAACATCACACATCTGTAATAAATTTTTATCTAGATTCATTATTGTATTTAATATAACATCATAAAATATTGGTAGTGAAATCATTATCCCTATAATAATAGGTGCATAATCTTTTGATGTCCATATCAATAATAAAACTATAAAGGCCATTGTTGGAACGGCCTTTATAATTGATAAAATAGGTAATATACAATTATATACTATTTTATTAAAATAACTTAATATAGCTAATATCAATCCTACACTAAGTGATATAAAAAAACTCTTTATTCCTCTAATTATACTATAGAAGATTATAGTTATAAAATTATATTGAGTTACTATTTCTATCATACTCTTTATTACATCCGTTACAGATGGAAACAGTAATCTATTGCCTATATATATTGATGTAACCTGCCATATTAAAAGTATTATTACAATTGAAAATATAATATACTTATTGTTTTTCAACGAATAATGGCTTGTACTCATTATTTTCTCCTTTGCTTTCTGTATCTATTGTACTAAAGTATACATTATATTCTTCCATACAATTGCTTATATCAGTAAATCTTAAATTACTATTCTTCATAGATTCATTTATAACATCTTTATTAACAGTTATCCCCAAATCTTCACATATAGTTGCTGTTTCTTGTGGATTATTAACTACAAACTCTTCTGACTCTTTAAAACTATTGATTAATTCTTCATATACTCCACTATCTTTAATTTCATTAAAGAATTCTTCTTTTATCACTAAAGTTGATTGTGGATATCCTTCTTTGACATCATTAAATTTCGCCCACTCTTCATTTAAATTTAATATTATCTTTATATTTGGATTCTTACTCATAACTGTAGATAATACTGGCTCAGGAACTACTGCATATTCTGCTTTTCCTGTAGCAACTAATGGTGCTAATTCCGATGCGGCTCCTACATATGAAAAATTTACTTCTTCTTCTGATATATTATTATTCTTTAATATTTCTTTAAAAATTATATCAGGGGTTAGTCCTTTTCCCGTATTATATATTTCTTTACCTTTTAATTCACTTAAATCATTAATATTATTCTCAGATACTAAATAAAGTGATCCCCATCCAATTGTTCCAACTATTTTATAATCTAAACCTTTTTTATAAGCTTGAAGAGCTAAATTTGATGGAATTATCGCTAACTCAGCTTCACCTTTCATAAGTTCTGAAACTAACAAATCAGATGTTTTTTGAACATCATAATTTATAGTTATATGTTTTATAGTTTTATTATTTTCCATAGCCTTACTTATAGCTATACTAGGCAATCCATCTGGCGTAATTAATCTTATCTCTTTTTCTTCATAAGTTACTTTATTATTACTACAACCAACCATAAAAATTAATAACATACTTAATATACCTGTAATTATTTTTTTCATGATTCACCTCCAAAATTTATTTTATAAATATATTATACAATTAAGACAATGAATTTCCAATATTTACATTATATTTTATTGATACATACTCTAATATTTATCATTAATAATTAAAAATTATTTTTATACGACAAAAAAACACTTAAGATAAACTTAAGTGTTTCTACTAACCAGGCAACGTCCTACTCTCCCACACAGTCTCCCATGCAGTACCATTGGCGCTGTAGAGCTTAACTTTCCTGTTCGGAATGGGAAGGAGTGTTTCCTCTACGCCAT
>NZ_CYZX01000045.1 GCF_001405015.1 Clostridium disporicum | reverse complement strand
TAAAAAATCATTTATGAAAGATTTAAAAGAAGTTTATAAAGCTCCTACTGAAGAACTTGCGTTAGCGCAGCTAGACAAACTAAAAGAAGCTTGGGGAAATAGTTATGGAATGGTTATAGATTCATGGTATAACAACTGGAATAACTTATCTAATTTCTTTGATTTCTCACCTAGAATAAGAAAAATGATCTATACAACTAATGCACTTGAATGATTCAATAGACAGGTACGTAAGTATACTAAATCTAGAACTATATTTCCTACAGATGAATCTCTAAACAAGTGCGTATATCTAGCGACTATGGAAATCATGGAAAAATGGACTCAACCAGTTCCAAACTGGGGTGCTACGTTAGCGGAGCTAACATTATTCTTTACTGAAGAATTAAAAGATGAATTAGCATAATAGCTTGTACTTTTTATAAATTTTATGCATATTATCTAACTTTTGTTAAATAATATAAAAGAACAGAAAAACACATTATTAGTATTTCTAGATAATAAAAAAATATTACTGGAAATCAAAATTTCCAGTAATATTTGATTTATAAGAAACTATATTACACAAAATTATCTACAGTCTAACCTCTGATTTTTATTTAATAGTATTAATTATCTAAATATTTGTTCTTACAAATTTCAAATAAAAATTGTATGAAAAATCTTCTTCATTAAGTCTATATTCTTCAGGTAAAGCAGGACCACAACTATTTGAACCAATACCACTTTGCTTATAATCAACGATTAAATAAGTTGAATCTTCTTCATTTAACTCAAAGTTATGAGCTGTATTAGTTAATTGCTCAACTGAAAAATGTGAGACATTAAATGCAAAATCATTTTCAGATAAAACATATATCTTTCCAGAATCATTCTTAACAGATACTTCTCTACAGAAATGATGGCTTCCGTTTTCTTGAGGTTTTATATAGTCTTCATGCATTTCAGAAACTGTTGAATTAAATCTACCTAAATAACAACATGAATTTTTATCTATATAATTTTCATATGGACCAAAACCAAAATAGCTTACATCTTCATATGATTTATTTAATTTAAGTTTTACTCCAAAACGTGGTAAATAAGGAGTTATCATATTTTTATTAGATTTAATATCACATTTAATTAAACCAGATGAGTAAATGCTCCATGTTACTGTAACATCAAGTACTTTTTCTCTATATATTGGAAGTAAGCTTAAAACACTAACTATGTCTACTTTGTTTGAAGACTCTTTAATTTCAGTACTATATACATATGGTTCAATTTGGTTAAAGCCAGCCTCAATCCAAAGATTCTTAATTTTTCTATCGTTATCTGTAGGTGATCTCCAAATAGAGAATTCCATTGGACTATCTATAAATACTTCTCCTAATGATTCAATAAAATCAAATGTTGCTGTATTTTTATTGTATACAAAATTAAAGTTCGAATTTGTGATTTTTATTGTATTATTTTTTTCTTCTATATTAAACTTTTCTTCATTATCATTAATTCCTATTAGTTTATTTACAGATTCTATATTTTTTGCTTCAGTTTCTATAATAAATTGATCGTGACCTAATACAGTATCTTTTTCACAAAGAGAATTATAACATTTTGCACTATACTCAAACAAGATAGTAGTAATTCCAACAGGTAATTTTGGTATATCTAAATCATACCATTTTTCTTCTCTTGCACTTAAACTTTCTAATTCTAATTTATTTAATGAGATAAGTTCGCCATCTACGCATACTTTATAAGTAACATCGAATAATTCACTAGCATTTTTAAAATCAAGCATATTTTTAAATTTAACTTTTTTATTAGCTTGATCAAATTCTACTGCTCTTATAGGTCTATTAATATTCTTATATTCTAATAATCCAGTATGAGGTCTTCTATCCGGATAAACTAAACCATCAACGCAGAAGTTTCCATCATGATTTTGTTCTCCAAAGTCTCCTCCATAGCCATATGCCTTTTTGCCATTTTTACCTTCACCCATAACAATAGCATGGTCACACCATTCCCAAACATATACGCCTGCAAATTCATCATGCTTTTGAAGTAATTCATCATATTCAATTAATCCACCAGGACCATTTCCCATTGCATGTGCATATTCACATAATAAGAATGGCTTATCTAGTCCTTTTTCAAAATACTCATTGATTTCCTCTAGACTTGGATACATACGGCTAATAACATCAAGATTGCTGAAGTCATTATTTCTTTCTTTATTTGCGTAAAATGCTCCTTCATAATGTACTGGACGTGAAGGATCTAGATCTTTAGAATATTTTGCTCCGATTTCAAAGTTAATTCCAAATCCTGATTCATTTCCAAGTGACCACATAAAGATACAAGATCTATTTCTAAAAGGAACTATAGAAGAATCAATTCTATCAACGATAACATCTTTATAAGTTATATCATCAGCTATCATATTATAATTATCTAAATATCCTAAGCCGTATAATTCAACAACACCATGAGCTTCAATATCAGCTTCACTCATAACATAGAATCCATATTCATCACATAGCTCATAAAAAATTGGAGCTTTAGGATAATGTGAAGTTCTTATAGAGTTAATGTTACATTCCTTCATTAATTTTAAGTCTACAATTAAATCATCATAATTAACTACATATCCTTTAACTGGATCAGAATCATGGTGATTAACACCTTTTAATTTAACTGGTACGTTATTAATTTTTAAAACAGAGTTTTTTATTTTAACATCTCTCATACCTATTCTTTCTTTTATAACTTCATTTTCTGTTTTTATTAATAATGTATATAGAGCAGGTGATTCAGCACTCCAAAGTTCTACATCATTAATATCTATTTGTATTTTATTATTATCTATATTTCCAGATGAGATAACATCATTATTAGGATCAAGTAAACTATAGTTAATAGTTGGGTTACCAATAGTAGAAAGAATCTCAATATCTAGTTTTCCTTCTTTATCTTCTACATTAACAGCAGGAGTTATTTTATAATCTACAACTCTTGATTTTGCTCTTTTTAATATATATACATCTCTAAAAATACCTGACATTCTAAATCTATCTTGATCCTCAAAATAAGTTCCATCACACCATTTTAAAACTAATACTGTAATTGTATTTTTGCCATTTACTAAGAATTTTGTAATATCAAACTCTGATATACTATGAGCTATTTGACTATATCCTACAAATACTCCATTTATCCATAAATAGAAACATGAATCAACACCTTCAAAGTTTATATTATAATCATATTTTTCTGGAAGTACTTCAAAGTCAAATTCTTTTTTATAAATTCCACATGGATTATTTTTAGGAACAAAAGGTGGATTATAAGGAATAGGATATTTTACATTAGTATATTGATTATAATCATATCCATTTACTTGCCAAACAGAAGGCACTTCTATTGTATCTGAAAGATTGATTTCATTAATATTATCAAATTCTTTAATTGATTGTAGGCTGTCGAAATAATTAAAAGCCCATTGACCATTAAGTGAAAAGAAGTTATTTTGTTTATTTCTGTCCTTAATAGTAATAGCTTCGTTAGTATCTATAAAAGGAACATAATAACTCCTTCTTTGCATCATATTGACATGTAGTTTAGAAATATCTTCATGGTATTCATTTAATAGTAACATTTTTATCCTCCCAATATATTTTCACCATTATGGAATATAATTCCATATATTTCATTTTTCTATACATTATATATATTTTTCTATATAAAATATTAATATATGAATTGTTATTTTAGAATAGTTATAAGGTTCCTAAACATGGTATAATGTTTCCTGTGAAATTTATTTTTATATAGAGGTGGTAGGCATACATGCAAATACTTTGGAGAAAATACAAAAAAGAAAATTTTGACATAAACTTAGATGAATGTGGAATAGAACATGGTATCCCGGGATTTGGATATAGATATAAAGTGTTAAAAAATTCTGTTATACATTATGTAATTAGAGGATATGGAACATTTAAGGTTAATGATAAAGTATATAATTTAAAAGAAGGGGATATATTTATATTATTAAAAGGTATGGATGTTGAATATATGGCTTCTATGGATAATCCTTGGGAGTATTGCTGGATAGGTTTTAGTGGTTCAAAGGCTGATGAATATTTAAATAGAACTTCTATTATTGATTCTCATGTTGCTAATTGCAATGAAAATTCAAAAATACCATGTATAATATTAAATATTTGTGAGATATCAAAAAATTATAATCCATCCAATTCTGATGACATATTATTATTAAATGAACTTTATTCATTATTATATGAACTCATAGGGGAGTTTCCTAAACCTTTTGAATATAAGGATAAAGAGATACATAAATATATTCAAGATACTATTAATTTTATTAATTCCAACTATATGAATAACATAACTGTTAATGAAATTGCTGAACATGTAAACTTAAGTAGAAGTTATTTATATAAAATGTTTATAAAAAATCTTAAGATTTCTCCACAAAAATATCTAATAAATCTTAGAATGTATAAAGCAACACTTTTATTAAAAAACACTAAGCTTCCTATAGGTGAAATTGCAAATAAAGTAGGGTATGCTGATTCTTTGTTATTTTCAAAAACTTTTTCAAAGTATTTTTCTGTATCTCCATTAAATTATAGAAATAATAAAGTAAATAAGGAATAAATGGTGTTAGTATAAAGTAGTGGACACATTAAATCGAACTAAGTAAAATAATATTTAGTTAAGAAAGGATGTGTCCATTATGGGAA
>NZ_CYZX01000044.1 GCF_001405015.1 Clostridium disporicum | reverse complement strand
GGCGTAGAGGAAACACTCCTTCCCATTCCGAACAGGAAAGTTAAGCTCTACAGCGCCAATGGTACTGCACGGGAGACTGTGTGGGAGAGTAGGACATTGCTAGGTAATATGCGCTATTAGCTCAGTTGGTAGAGCACCTGACTCTTAATCAGGGTGTCCCGGGTTCGAATCCCTGATGGCGCACCAAGACCTAAGCTTATTGTTTAGGTCTTTTTTGTATACTAAATAAATTTTATTGTAAATGTATAGAGGTAGATACAGTAGTAATAGCTGCTGGAGCTCCACCTAAACCAGCCCAAGCTATAATTGATACATTACATATGTTAGCTAAATTAGTAGAATTTATTATTAATCTGATTATGGAAAGTGGCTTTTATGGATATTTTATAATTATTTCTAACCTTGTTTATATGATAGCTTATGATGTTTATAAGTTAATAGATTTAGATAGAAGTAGGATAATTAGAACTGTAACATCTGTTGATTTTGAAAGATTAAAAAATTTCAATGAATAATTATTAGATGTTGATCCAAAGTATGTTTAAGCTTATTCTATTAGAGAAGATGGAGATTCTCAAATGGGACCATCGTCTTATGTATATCTTGAAAGATATTTGAAGTGTATAGAAGAAAAAATAAAAAATATATTATAAAATAATTTAAAAAATTTATTTATATATAATAAAGAAAATAAAAACCTATAGAAATTAAACAATGAATTACAATTAAGAATGGCTTGTACACAAGGTTTGTAGCAGCTGAAATAAAAGAAAAAAAGTTTTAAAAAAAATATATCAAAAAAATGTTGACTTTTGTAGAAAAACTCTATATAATAAATTCTTGTCGAGGGACATATACAAAAGATAAATAAATCTGGTGATGATGGCATAGAGGAAACACTCCTTCCCATTCCGAACAGGAAAGTTAAGCTCTATAGCGCCAATGGTACTGCATGGGAGACTGTGTGGGAGAGTAGGACGTTGCCAGGTAAGATGGTTTACTAGCTCAGTCGGTAGAGCACTTGACTTTTAATCAAGGTGTCCGGGGTTCGATTCCCCGGTAAGCCACCAAAAAATCACTTCTAATTTAGAAGTGATTTTTTCATAAGTAAACTTGCTTAGCATTACATATAAAAAAANTCCCATGCAGTACCATTGGCGCTATAGAGCTTAACTTTCCTGTTCGGAATGGGAAGGAGTGTTTCCTCTATGCCATCATCACCAGATTTATTTATATATAATAAAGAAAATAAAAACCTATAGAAATTAAACAATGAATTACAATTAAGAATGGCTTGTACACAAGGTTTGTAGCAGCTGAAATAAAAGAAAAAAAGTTTTAAAAAAAATATATCAAAAAAATGTTGACTTTTGTAGAAAAACTCTATATAATAAATTCTTGTCGAGGGACATATACAAAAGATAAATAAATCTGGTGATGATGGCATAGAGGAAACACTCCTTCCCATTCCGAACAGGAAAGTTAAGCTCTATAGCGCCAATGGTACTGCATGGGAGACTGTGTGGGAGAGTAGGACGTTGCCAGGTAAGATGGTTTACTAGCTCAGTCGGTAGAGCACTTGACTTTTAATCAAGGTGTCCGGGGTTCGATTCCCCGGTAAGCCACCAAAAAATCACTTCTAATTTAGAAGTGATTTTTTCATAAGTAAACTTGCTTAGCATTACATATAAAAAAAAGAAAAGGTTATTTATGCCTTTTCTTTTTTTATACTTCTTTTTATATCATTTTTGATAAACACTAAAAAGTTCTTTATAGCCTGCCAATCATCTTTTAATGAAGAATTACCATCATCTTTTAAAAAGTCACTTTTATATGTAGCCATTATAAAGAATAGTAATCCTAGATTGATATATATATCTTTTATATCTGCTATAAATAAGTCGCTAATTCCTATAAAGTCAAGACTACCACCGTAGAATACCTTATCTATTAAAGAACATAAAGCTCCTGCAAATATAAATACAAAGCACATATCTCCCCAGAATGTATTCTTACCTGATTTAAATTTTATATATCTGTAGAATTCAAAGAAAATAAATAAAGCTATGAAATTAATTAGTATTAATAATGGAAAACTAATATTAAAATTAAATCTAGCATTCAACCAAGAACCATGAGTATTTATTATAGGATCAAATGATAGGAATCTTGGAATTATTTCATAATATGAATCGAAGAAGTTAAATTTAATTATTAGTTTACTACCTTGATCTATTAACATTAGAATAATAAAAATTATAAATAGCTTTTTGCTTTTAAAGCCATCAGAATATTTATTGCTTAGATAATAGATAATATATCCAACAAATGCGAATACAAAAACTAATGATAAGTTTAGGATAAGTGTATATAAATCTTTTACTCTTCCAGTTACAATCTCAAAAGCAAAGTATATAAGCCACATGATAGGAAGTATTCCTATAGTAAGAAGCTTATCTTTGTTATAAATATTTTTCATCTTTAGCCTCCTAAATTTAAGTTTATATTAATAATTTTAACATATATATATTAACAATTCATTATAATAGAAATTTATTATAAAATATTGGTATAATAAATAATATGTAAATATTTCTAAAATTTAGATTTTACAGAAGCGTAAAATTAGGTAAATGGAGGGTATTAAAATGTTGAAAATTTTCGCAGTATCAGATTCAATAGGAGAGATAGCAGATCAAGTAGCAGAAGCTGCAGCTAGTCAGTTTAATGACGAGGTTAAAATTAAGAGAGTACCATATGTAAAAACATTAGAAGATGTAGAAGAAGTAATCAAAGAAATTAAAGAGGAAGAAAATGCTATGATAGTATCAACTATCATTACTGTAAATGTTAGGGAATATTTAACACAAAAAGCTATTGAAAGCAATCTTACAGTAGTTAATGTATTAGGACCAATAATAAATGTAGCTTCATCTTTATTAAATCAACAACCACAGTATGATCCTGGAGCTATGTGGAAGACTGATGAAGCATACTTTAAGCGAATTGAAGCTATGGAATTTGCTATGCAATATGACGATAGTAAAGATTATAGAGGATTAAAAAATGCAGATGTGGTTTTAGTAGGACTTTCAAGAACTTCAAAGACACCACTTTGTATGTATTTAGCTAATAAGGGCATAAAGGCTATAAATATACCACTTGTTCCTGAAGTAGAGATTCCAAATGAACTATATGAAATAGATAAACATAAAGTATTTGGCTTAACAATTAATCCACTTCAATTGATAGAAATAAGAAAACGTAGATTAGATAAATTTCATAGAATACCATCAAATATAGAATATGCTGGTGATGCAAGAATATTAGAAGAGTTTGAATTTGCAGATAAGACTATGAGAAAGTTAGGGTGTAAAACTATTGACGTAACTCAGAGAGCAATAGAAGATACCGCACTAATCATTATTAAAGCATTAGGACATGGTAATTGATATTTATCAATCTAAATTATAGGAGGATAATATGAAAATAGGTTTAGTTTTAGCTGGAGGAGGGGCAAGAGGTGCATATCAAATTGGTGTTTGGAAAGCACTTATTGAGCTAGGTATAGATAAATATATTGAAGTTGTATCTGGAACGTCTATAGGAGCTGTTAATGCAATGCTTTTTCAGCAGAATGCATATGAAATGGCTGAGGAGTTTTGGTGTAATGTAAAGAAAGAGCAATTGTTACCTATAGATGAGAAAGAATTATTAGTTAAAGGTGTATTGTACGCAATAGGTGCTAAGAATATAAACTTTATAAGAAAATATATACCAAAGGCTCTAAAGGCGGGTACATTAACTAGAGAAGGTATGAATGAGTTTGTAGATAAAATGGATTTTGATGCTATTAAGAACTCTAAAATAAAAGGATATGCTACATGCACTAGATTACCAGATCTTAAAACTGAGTATTTTTATATTAATGATAATTCTGTAGAAGATATAAAAAAGATATTATGGGCAACATCTGCTGTTCCAATGATATATGATAGTCAAGAAATAAATAATGCTGAATATTTAGATGGAGGAGTAGGAGATAATGTGCCTATACAACCTGTGTATGGTGAAGGTTGTAATATTATTATAGTGGTACATTTAGCTAATGATAGTTTTATAGATAAATCGTTATATCCTAACACTAGTTTTATAGAGATTATACCTGAGGATATTGAGGAATATGATTTAAAAGAAATAATGGGATTTGATTCTAATGTAATAAAACAAAGAATGTTTAAAGGACATAAAGATGCTATAGATAAAATAAAGCCTATAATGGACATTACAAGATTAATAGATAAGAATGAATTGGAAAAGCAAAAAAATGAACAAAAATTTGTAAATAAATTGAACAAAATGTTTAACAAAATAAAAAACAATTAATTATAACTTAAAAGATGATTTTATATCTTATATATTATAAAGATATCAATATTATAAACTTTTAGTATAATAGGGTTATATATAGCTTACTTATATAATCCTATTATATATTAATATAGAAGTTAAAGATGAAATCAGTTTTATAATATTTTTAAATTAAATAGTGGAGTAAACTATTACAGTGAAATATTAATATAAATATGCATATTTTAAGTTGACAAGGAATTTAGTTAATGATAATATAAACTTCGTTGCCAATGAACAGTAGCAATAATGCAACTGATGGTTATAAAATTGTTTTAAAAAATGATTGACATAACCTAATTATGGTGATAAGATAAATATCGTTGCTAACGAAACTAAGTTAAAAAACTTTGGAAAAAGTTATTGACATAAAGTTGAGTAAGTGATAAGATAAAAAAGTCGCTTGAAGCGATAACAAAATATGGTCTTTGAAAATTGAACAGAATATAGTTAAAATAAATCCAGCAATTCTTTTGAGAGT
>NZ_CYZX01000043.1 GCF_001405015.1 Clostridium disporicum | reverse complement strand
AAGAGAATAAAGGCATATATGGTGCTCCTAGAATTCATTATATACTTGGTATAGAAGGTTTCAATGTATCATTGAAGCGAGTTCAAAGACGAATGACTGAACTTGGCCTTTGTGCAGTAACTGTAAAAAAATACAAACCTCATTCAAGTAAAAAGGTAGCAGAAGATTTAGAAAACGTTTTGAAAAGAGATTTTACTACTACTTCTATTAACGAAAAATGGGTAGGAGATATTACATATATTTATACTATCAAAGATGGTTGGTGCTATTTAGCTTCAGTTCTAGACTTATATTCTAAAAAAATAATTGGCTACGCTTTCGGTCAGAGAATGACTAATGATTTAGTTGTTAAAGCCTTAAAAAATGCTTATTACAGCCAATCTCCCGATAAGAATAAGCAATTAATATTTCATAGCGATTTAGGCTCTCAATACACTAGCAATGATTTAAGGGAGCTATGCAAAGAGTTTAATATTATACAATCGTTTAGTAAAAAAGGTTGTCCATATGATAATGCTTGTATAGAATCTTTTCATTCATTAATAAAAAAGGAAGAAATATATAGAAATACATACCGTACCTTCGAAGAAGTTAATATGGCTATTTTTAAATATATTGAAGGTTGGTATAACAGAAAAAGGCTACACTCTTCTATTAATTACATGACTCCAGATCAATGTGAATTATTAGCTAGAAGTGCAGCATAAAAAAGTTTGACTTTTTGTGTCCAAAATATTGACATAAGACCAATAATATTTTTATTAATTAGTAAGCTTTACTTACTAATTTCCATAATAGTAGTAATACTTATTCTTAGATTTTTCTACTCCATTAAGAACAGTACCTATTAAATTACCATTAACCTTTTTAATAAGATTAACTGAGTTCATAACAACATCCTTCTTAGTACTTCCAGCCTTAACTACTAAAATAGTACCGTCAACCTTTGTAGAAAGAACTTGAGCATCTGTTACAGCTCCAAGTGGTGGAGTATCTATCACTATATAATCAAAATGTTTTTTCATTTCATCTAAGAAAGTTCCCATAACTCTTGATCCAAGCATTTCTGAAGGATTTGGTGGAACTTTACCAGCTGGTATTAAAGTTAAATTATCATTATATTTCCATGATATATTTTCCATAGTTTTCTTATGAAGTAATAACTCTGATAATCCACTTTCATTAGAAATCCTAAAATTCTTATGAATTGAAGGCTTTCTCATATCGCAATCTATTAATAAAACTTTATTCTCCCCTTGAGCTAATGCTAATGCTAAATTTCCTGAAGTTACAGTCTTACCTTCTCCTAGTTCTGAACTTGTAACTACTATAGTTCTATACTCTTTATCAAAAGAAGAATATTGAATATTAGTTCTAAGAGTTCTATAACTTTCAGCTGCTATAGACTTTGGCTGTTTTTCAACTACAAACATTTCCCTTCCCCCTTTTAATCTTCTAAATTAGGAATAACACCAAGTACAGGTATTTCTAATTCATTTTCTAATTGCTCTTTAGTTTTATAAGTATTGTCCATATATTCAAGAAGGAATACTAATCCTATGCTTACCATTAATCCTAAAATAAAAGCTATAGCTATATTCATCACTTTATTAGGACTTACTGGATTTTTAGGAGTTTCAACAGCTTCTATTACTCTTACATTTCCATTAGGAACTAATTCCTTAGCAGTCTTTATGAAATTAGTAGTTATACTTTTAAGTATTACTGCTGCTTCTTCTGGATCTAAGCTTTTATACTTTATTTGAAGTATTTGTGTATCACTTACAGGAGTTACAGTTAAGCCTGAAGCTACCTCCCCTGGTGTTACGTCATATTCTGTATCTTTGATTGCTGAAGTTAACAAATCTCTAGTTTTTATTGCTTCTGAGTAAGTCTTTAAAAGTTTTTGATACATAGCTATATCATTACTGTTATACCCTTCCTCAGAACTTTCTTCCTTACCTATAAAAACCTTAGTACTTGCCTCATATGCAGGTTTTATTACAAAGAAGCTAAAAATTCCTGATACTACTGTAGCCAAAATAGTTATTAAAGCTATCATCTTCCAACGCTTCTTTAAAGCTTCAAAAATTTCTTCAATACTTATAATATGTTCTTCCATTTTCTTCACTCCTATTCCTTATAATCACTTCTCATTAAGGCAACTCTTTCTCTCTTTAACATAGTTGAAAATTTCATAATTGCCGTAGTCAATATTTCTCATTTATGTTATCTTACCTATTTAATATTGATATATCATAATTACGCAATGCACATCATGAAGTGGCATTTAGAATTTCATTGTTTATGTAATTAAAATTACGTTAAGAAGTTTCTACTGTCTGAACGTAGTGAGTTCAGAAACTTTAGTAATTTTCATGGAATAAACAATAGAAATTTTTATGCTACTGAATTAGTGCTGAAGTAATATGATATATCAATATAATTTTAAGATAATTCTATTTACTCAAAGTTAGGAATTACACCTAAACATGAAACTTGTAAAAATTCTTCTATCTCTTCTTTATCATTAAAGCTATTATTCATATATTCCTTTAGAATTACTATGCCAACTCCTAGCATAATTCCTAATATTGCTCCTATAGCAATATTCATTGTTTTGTTAGGGCTTACTGTACCTTGTGGAACCTTAGGCTGTTCTATAATATGCACATTACCATTAGGATAAAGTGATTTAGAAAGCTTCATAAATTCCTCTGTTAATCCATAAATCATATTATAAGATTCCTCTCTTGAAGAACTTACATATTTGAATTGTAAAATCTGCGTGTCAGCTATTGGTACTACTTGTACCTTTCTTAAAGCCTCAGCTACTGTTATGTCTTCACCTACATTTTTAATAGCCTTAGCCATAAGATTCTTAGTCTTAGCTATTTCTGCGTAAGTTTTAATAAGTTTTTGATACATCGTAACTTCATCATTACTATAAGTAGTTGATACATTTTTAAATTTCTCTTTACCAATATAAACCTTACTGCTTGCCTCATATTTAGGCAAAACAAAGAAAAAAGTAACTATAGATGATACTAAAGTTACTGATAGAGTAGAAATTAAAATTAACCTGAAATTACTTTTTAAAGCGTTAATTATTTTTCCTAGCTTCAACTCTCCCATAAAATAATCCATTCCTATAATTCACTTATTTTTCCTGTTTATTCGACAAATAACCCTCTTTATTCGACAAAAAAGATTATATCATCAAATTATTTTCTTGAAAAGAAATCTCTTAATTAAATAATTTGCATTTTCTAACAATTTTAAGTAATAAATTATTTTCACTGTTAAAATTTTTTATAAATAATTTTTTCCTATTTCATTTTTACAAATAAAAAAAGAGATGGCCAATTATAGAAAATTAAGCCATCTCAATTACTTTATTATAATTTATTACTTTTAATATATTCTTCTTAAAGAGAATTCCTTTCATCTCCTTCTCGGCATAAAAAGAATTATCTGTTCCAATTTTAAATCCTTCAGTTTCTTCTGATTTTCTAATATGATATACTTTTTCATTAAATATATCTTTACCTATAATAAATTCATTATTTTCTTTTAAAAATACGCATCTGTAAAGTTTTAAATTATCATTCATAATTTATGATACCCCCTTATATAAAACTTTAAGTTTATAATTGATTAATTTTTACATTCTACATAGTTAATAATTATAGTAAGATAAAGTAAATATTAATTATATCAACAAATTATTGATAATATAACTTTAATAGAATATGTTTTTAATTAAATTACGATTAATAATAACATATCTCGACATTTACGTAAATATCTTTAAAATCACTTTTTATTAATCCTTAACTTCATTTATATATTAAGTTAGTTTTATTCATCACTATTTAAAACTAAAAAATCAACTTATACCTGGAATTAATTGCACCTGCCATGTCTAATCAATTGGCCCCGACGTGTATAGCATTACCATATCTTTGTATCTTCAAATATATAATTATGCAATTGGCTTACTGCTGTTTCTTTATCAAAAACTAAGTAGTATATTCCACCTATCATTTGTCCTTGACAGTAACCATCTAATGGGAACCTTTCTTGTTCAATTGATGGTATTCCCATCTTTATGATTTCATTACCTAAATCTAGTATATCTGATGATTTTAAATTTGTTTCAACCATAGGCAGTATCTCATTTAATAATGAAGGATATTGTGTCACATTCATATTTAACAGTTTCTTAAATACTGAATTTAATATATTTCTTTGCCTCTCACTTCTCTTATAGTCACCACCGCTTGCATATCTAATCCTTGAATATTGTAGTGCTTGTTCCCCTGTTAAGATATAAATACCAGGATCACTGATACCTGAAACATGAGATACTTCTTCATCAATTATCTCTATTTCAACTCCACCTAATAAATCTATTACTTTAGGTAATGTTGAAAAGTTAACAGAAGCAAACTCTGTTATATTTAAATTAAAATTTCTATTTAGAGTATTTATTGCAAGCTCTGGACCTCCAAAGGCATAAGCATGATTTACTTTATCATTTCCATATCCTTCTATACTTACATATGAATCTCTCATAATTGAAGTAAGCTTTAATTTTTTATTATGAGTATCTATTGTAGCTATCATTATAGAGTCAGATCTTCCTCTTCCCCCATCAGTTGCATCTATTCCAAATAAAGCTATATTTATTATAGTATCGCTATATTTAGATAACTCTTCTTCAACCTCTTCAGTTATTCCAATATTCTCTTGATTTACCTGAACTTCAACAGTCTTATTAATTAAACTATTTAAATAAATATATCCTGTAGCTACTGTTGCTATTATTATAGTTAATAAACTTCCTATAACCCAAAGTGTAATTTTTTTACCTTTTGATAATTTCAATTCTTTTCACCTCTCCTATATGATATTTTTTTCAAATAAAAGGGGCTGTATCAAAAAAAATTTGATATTTGCCGATAAAGAAAAGGAAGTTCGAATTTGAACTTCCTTTTTTGCGCATAGTAATAATATGAAAAACTT
>NZ_CYZX01000042.1 GCF_001405015.1 Clostridium disporicum | reverse complement strand
TGTCAAAAAACTTGTTCATTTAGAAATAATTTCATATAAATATATGAATAAAAAATAAAAAGACCGTCTACTGAAATGATTTTAAAAATCATTTCAGAGACAGCCCCTTTTTGTTTTTTATTTTTTATAATAGAATAATAAAAAAAGAAGTTACTCTTACGAATAACTTCTTGGCGGAGAGAGTGGGATTCGAACCCAC
Source organism: Clostridium disporicum (assembly GCF_001405015.1). Lineage (GTDB taxonomy): Bacteria > Bacillota > Clostridia > Clostridiales > Clostridiaceae > Clostridium > Clostridium disporicum_B. The sequence continues at coordinate 4,848 of NZ_CYZX01000042.1, read as the reverse complement.
GGTACGCTCACACGCACGCCGGTTTTCAAGACCGGTGCCTTAAACCAACTCGACCATCTCTCCTCGGAACATTTATTATTCTACCAACTATTAATAATTATGTCAACACTTTTTTTATACTTTTTATAATTATTTTTTTATAATATATAATTAATTAAAGAACAAATTCAGAATTAACTGAATTTGTTCTTTTTTAAGAAACTATAGTCTAGTCTCAACCTTAATTTATAATTTTTAATTATCTAATTACGTCCATTCCACCCATGTAAGGTCTTAAAGCTTCTGGTATATTAATAGATCCATCTTCATTTAAGTTGTTTTCTAAGAATGCTATTAACATTCTAGGAGGAGCAACAACAGTATTATTTAAAGTGTGTGCAAAGTATTTTCCATTTTCTCCATTTACACGAATCTTTAATCTTCTAGCTTGAGCATCTCCTAAATTTGAACAGCTTCCTACTTCGAAGTATTTCTTTTGTCTTGGAGACCATGCTTCAACGTCTATAGACTTAACCTTAAGGTCTGCTAAATCTCCTGAACAACATTCTAATGTTCTAACTGGAACATCTAATGAACGGAATAATTCTACTGTATATTTCCATAGCTTTTCGAACCATTCTTTACTTTCTTCTGGTTTACAAACAACTATCATTTCTTGTTTCTCAAATTGGTGTATTCTATATACTCCTCTTTCTTCAATACCGTGAGCACCTTTTTCTTTTCTGAAACATGGTGAATAACTAGTTAATGTTTGAGGAAGAGAATCTTCTTTTATTATAGTATCTATAAATTTACCTATCATTGAGTGCTCACTAGTACCTATAAGGTATAAGTCTTCACCTTCAATTTTGTACATCATAGATTCCATTTCAGCAAAGCTCATAACACCAGTAACAACTTCACTACGAATCATAAAAGGTGGTATACAGTAAGTAAATCCTTTGTTTATCATGAAATCTCTAGCATAAGAAAGTATTCCTGATTGTAATCTTGCTATATTACCCATTAAGTAATAGAATCCATTACCAGCAACTTTTCTAGCGCTATCTAAATCAATACCATTTAACTTTTCCATTATTTCAGTATGATAAGGAATTTCAAATTCAGGAACTACAGGCTCACCAAACTTTTCTACTTCAACATTTTCGCTATCATCTTTTCCTATTGGAACAGTTGGATCAATAATATTAGGAATAACTAACATTATTTCTCTTATTTTTTCTTGTAATTCAGTTTCTTTAACTTCTAATTCAGCAAGACGAGCTGCTTGTTCGTTAACTTTTGCTTTTAACTCTTCAGCCTCTTCTCTTTTTCCTTGCCCCATTAATGCACCTATTTGCTTAGAAATTGTCTTTCTATTAGATCTTAATGAATCAGCTTCTTGTTGTGTTGCTCTACTTTCAGCATCTAATGCAATTACTTCATCAACTAAAGGAAGTTTCTTATCTTGAAACTTATTCTTGATGTTTTGTTTAACTATTTCTGGATTTTCTCTTAAAAATTTTAAATCTAACATTTTGTCCTCCAATTATTTAATTAATAAATTCATATGAAATTTCTAGGTTAATACAAAGAATTCTCAATAAAGTTTCATCTTTATTCTTAACTACTAATTATTCATTTATAAAAAAAGAGCCTTATCCTCCCTATACAAGGGACGAAAGACTCCGTGTTGCCACCCTAATTGATAGTAGTAATATATAAAAACATACTTCTATCCACTTAAATAATTTAACGGAATTACACCGTACTGCTCATCACAGTCCCTCCAAGGTGGATTCATAAAATATAGTTATCAGTTTACACCAACCACTGACTCTCTTAAAACATCTATCTTATTACTAGCCTTTTCAACGGTTTATTTATTCATTTATTTATCTTAAATATATTATAACATCCTATATTTTGTCAATAGATATGTACTATCTATTATTATACCATATTTTTCTGACTTTATGCTTCTTTAATATTTCTACTACAAACTATATCAATACCCGTATTTAAAACATTTTTACATATTATACTTCCTAGCTTAATAGGAACACTTACATAAATTCTACTTAATACTTTAGATATTTCTATCCATAAACTCTTATCTACTTCTTCACTGCTTTTTACTGGCACTACCTTATATTTATTATTACCTTTTACTCTTACCACTGAAGTAAATATAGCTTTATTCTCCATGACACCCTCCACTAAATACCTTCAAATTCCTTTATTCTTCCTGATATTATTTTAGAATCCTTTGAATCATCTACTATATCTGTTATATTTTTGCCTAACTCTCTAGCTAAAATACTTACTATCTTTTCATTACAGTAAGCTCCATGACAACTGCCAAATCCAGCTCCTGTTCTTCTCTTTACTCCCTTAACAGTTCTTGCACCAAGAGGCCTTCTTATAGAGTCAACAATCTCACCTTCAGTAACATTGTTACAAAGACATATCATTTTGCCATATCTATTATCTACCTTAATTACTTCATTTATTTCATCTTTATTCATCTCTCTGAATTTATAAGATTCTCTTCTTTTATCTATAAAATGCTTCTTTTGACTACACTTTAATGTATTAGTCAACGTATCACATAACATCTTAGCTATAGCAGGTGCTAAGGTAATTTTTCCATAATGAGTTCCTGTAACACTTATAAATCCTCTATCTATTCTACTATCATCTACTACAATAGAATCTTTATCATAACTTTCCCTAAATAGATTATTTATACTATTCTTATCTAGATCTTTAAGAAGCTTTGTAGCATAAGATATATTATCATCTAAACTAGTCTTTTCAATACTTTTAATTCCTATTAAAGAGCCTCCATTTAAAACTGGTGTAGATACAACAAAAGTATCCTTATCAAAAGTCTTAGTTATTATTCTAGATAATTTATTTTTATAACTATCATCAACTAATATATAGCTCATATTTTTGAAAGTGTTCTCATTTTTTAATTCGTCCTTTTCTTGAACTACTCCACTTTCATTTATAAACATCTCATTAGCAATAGTATTTATAACAACTCTACAAGTAAATTTATTTTTATTAGTTATAACTTTAAATCCTTTAGCTATATTCATAATATTCAATACTTCTTCTTCTAATCTAAATATAACTCCATTATCAGAAGCTACTTCAGCATAAGATAAAGCTAAATCGTATGGTGCTACTAATGCTACATTTTGTGAATATAAACCTTTCTTTATTCCTGGATTTATATTAGGCTCTATTTTATATACTTCATCACTGTCAATAAGGTGAACACCATCAATACCTCTTTTAATAGCCCTCTCATACATTTCCTTTAGCTTAATTACACCATTATCATCATCTACTACCCTTAAACCACCAATACGCTTAAAAGGCACATTAAATTTTCCGCATAAATCCTCTAATAATATATTACCTATATATTCTAACCCAGCCATAACATTATTAGATGTCTCTGAACCATCATAAACTATTGCGCTATTAACAAAAGATATATCATCTGCTATATCATACTCTTTTTCAATTACAGCTATATTTAAATTATATTTTGATAATTCATAAGCAGCTGCACACCCAATTATGCCCCCACCTAAAACTAAAACATCATAATCCATATAAATTCTCCCTAATTATAAAGTAAGTCCATTTTCTTTTAATTCTTTTTTTATTAATTCCATATTTTCTTTAGTATCTACAGACACTGTATGGAGATGAACTCCATTTGTTAATGAAGATAGCGGAGCACTATCTGATAATTCAAATGTGTTTTTAAATCTATTTAAATCATTAAGATTCTTAATCATTAACAAACCTTTAATTTCACCATATATAGGATGTTCTACTATAACATCTTCTATAATTCCACCATATTTAATTACAATCTCTAATTCTTTTATCATTTCATCTTTATTATGATTTACTGCTATTATTGCTCTTACTCTACTACCATTATCATCATTAAACATATAACCATCTGGAGTTGCTATTATATTATTTCCTTTTGCTCTTAAAATAGCTATATCTTTAACTATTATTTGTCTAGTTACATCAAATTTCGTTGCTAGTTCAACTCCCTTTACAGGAGCTTTTTCTTTAAGTAATAATTCAACTATTGCTTCTCTTCTATTATTCGCAATCATATTTCACCTCATAAGTTAATTCTTATTATCACTTTCTCTTATTAAATCTAATAATTCATTACTTATTTTCTTATTACTATGATGATATCTAATACTATCTAAAAACTCTTTATCATAAGTCTTAAATTCCTTTAATATATCAGCACCTTTTTGTGCATGATTATAATATATATCTATTTGTTTTATGCTATTGTATTTTTTTATTTTCCCTTTAGTTAATTTATTTAATAAAACTAATGCAGATTTTTCTACCAAGTTTAACCCAAATTCACCCTTACCTACATCATGCAATAAAGCTGCTTTAGCAATTCTATTAGTATTTAAGGAAATATTTTTTTTCTTACATATATCTAAAGCATCTTTACAAACACGTATAGAATGATGCTTTTCATTATGGTTTAATTTATTAAATAATTTCATTTCATCTTTATCTAAATATTTATTTACATACTCTGTATCTATTTTCTTAAAATATGATCCTGCTGCCCATACGAATTGTTTAACTCTATATAACGCCATACATTTTCACCTTTACTTTAACATTTACTGTATATTTATAATAACACTATTAATAAAATTTATGAATAGAAATTATTTTAAATAAAATAAAAAAGCTACGAAATACTTCGTAGCTTTGGTGGAGGTAAAGGGAGTCGAACCCTTGACCCCTTGCGTGCAAGGCAAGTGCTCTCCCAACTGAGCTATACCCCCA
>NZ_CYZX01000041.1 GCF_001405015.1 Clostridium disporicum | reverse complement strand
TTTTCATCGTTATTTAAGCTTGAACTAAAGCCTTTAGTTAAATTTAAACTATCTTTAATTAAGTTAAATAAATCCTCGTCAACCATTGCTTTATTGCCCTTTTTGACTACTTTTTCACTAAACTCTTTTAACTTTAATTTGTTATATATAGTTACGTCACTAACTTCCAAAGCTGCCGCAACTTCCTTAACGCTCATTAACACTAACTTTCACCCCTTTATTAAATTTAACTAAATTGTTTTAATCCATATTTAATTCTTCTATTTTGCATTTATTATACTTTTCATATTCTTCTTTAGTTAATTCTCTCTTTAATATTTCTTTATATGTACCACCATTGCTTTTACTCCATTCATAGTGAAGCATATAAATGTATTCAACCATATCTTTAGGCTTGTACATATCCAACTCACCAGCTTCATACAGCTTTAGTGCTTCCTTGAAAAGTCCAGAATAAACTATAAGTTGCTTACCCTTTAATGCTTCATAAAATACTTTAAATACCTCAGGGCTTAATAGGTAATCACTATCCTTAGCTGTATATTTTGCCAACTCGAACATTTCTTTACACTCTTCAGCACGGCCTGTCTTTATGTATTGAACTTTTACTTGTGTGATGCTTGGATCATCGCAAGCCTCTCTCCACATTTCTAACCATTTATTATCTGTTATAAATTGCATAGTCCTTGATTTCCTTCCATATTCCCTTGGAACTGCTATGCAAACATGAAAATGAGGATTGTATGTATCGTAGGTCGGATTCTTATCTCCAATTCCTAAGTTTCTATAGTCATAATATTTTTTCTTACGCTTGTACAAATCAGGTGTTATGAAAAATTTACTATCGTAAGTTACCTCAAGTTTTCTTATGTATCCTTGGACCAATCGTTTAACTTCACGCCTTTGCATTAGTTTCTTAAATGCTTTATTGAAATGATTTATTTCATCGTTAAGATTATCTCCAGTTACATTTGGAGTAGTTAATGTTAAGAAAATCATTTGCATATTTTCTTCTAACTTTAAATGTTCCATTAAAACAGCTATTTTTAAAGCATCACGTCTAGCCTGTCTCCAGGCACACATCGGGCAAAATCTGTTTTTACAAAACTCACCTGTATTCAGTTTTTTCTTTTCTAATGTTCTATCTGATAAAAACATTAAGAAGTTACCGCAATCATTGATTAATTTATAAGATTTTTTGCTTACATAAGGCTTAATTAGACTCCTAAAAGGTTGACTTCTTAGCCTTTTTTCTTTATACTTATCCATAGATAATGCTCCTTTAGTTGGGCATTTTAAATAATGATCCTTTCGTTGGTCATTCTAAACAATAATCCTTTTAGATAAAGGATATACATATTGAACCTCTAGGTTACTAACCAAGAGGACAAAAAATACCCAGTTTTTAATTTTAACTCGCAACTAAAATTATAAAGGCTGGTATTTTTTTTGTCAATTTTTCTAAAATTGTCCTCTTTTTTGGACGGTATTTTTAGAGTAATTTTAAGCTTAAAAATACCCTAATTTTTCATCAATTTTTGAATGAAAAAGTTAGGGTTTATTTTTTTCTAAAAAATGCTCAATTTTGAAAAGTCATGCCGCACCCAAAACCTTGCCTATCGGCACAACCATGCGGTTTTATCTAACATCGGGGTGCAGAAATAGTTACCTATATTATCAAGAAGGAAGAAATTTTTTAATTTCTCCCTCTTTTTTGGGTCATTTTTGGCCTAAATTTATATCTAAAATTTTAAGGCTATTTTGATAAAAAATAATATGAAAATCATCAGATTTATGAACAGCAAAATTTCCAATTTTATATAAGTACTTTTTTTCTCCATACAAACCTCCAAAATCATTTATTTTAATTCTGAACATTAATGTAGATTTATATAACTTCTTTTCAGTAAAGCTTCCCTATCTTTATTGTGATTTAAAAATAATGATGTTTGATCCGCTGCTTCTTTTTCTGAATATCCCTGTTCTCTTAATTCATCATAGAATTCTTGAGCTAATGTTCTTCTAATATCATGAAAACTATGTCTATCGATTTGAAGAATATCCTCTGTATCTCGCAGATAATCATTTATAGAACTGGATCTTATGCTGAATAGTTTATTATCATCAAAATTTTGCTCAAGAATCTCTTTTACTAATGCGCTTCCTTCTTCATCTAACTCCCTAGACATAGACCTGCCCCCTTTGGTATTAGTTATGTTAATAGTAGCAGTGCCATCATCACTAAAATGCACCTTGTCGCGATCTAGTGTAGCTATTTCTGAAACTCTGATTCCAAGATGTTCTTGAAGTCTTACTGCATATGCGCTTTGGCAACTAGAATTTTTCGCAACATCTAAGATTTTGTTATAATCATCTCTTGAAATCTGAGCTTTTACTCCTCTGTTTGTATCGTCATCACATTCCGACTTTGGAATAACAATTTTGGAAGAATAATCTAAATTAGCGCTTTTATATGTGTTGTTTATAAGCTTTTCTAATTTTCTCATAGCTCCTCCGTATGTTTTTAGTGTTGTATCTTTACATGTTTCTACTTTTCCATCTAAGTACGATTGAACGTGATTAGCTTTTATATCAGACAGCTTTTTAATCTGTGGATATTCTTCTTTCATGAACTTGGCAAAATTCTTCCCAACCTTTTCTATATTGATTTTGCTGGTATATGAGAATATAATATCGGCTTGATCTCTGCCATTTTGAGCATAATAGCTATGTTTATCTATGTTTTCTCTAAAGTTGTCCTTACAAACCTGTATTATTTGATATCTTAAATTTTTCTGTTTACTCATTTTTCTCACCCCCTGTCGGGAACCTGTGCCCGGCACGTTGTACTTGGCAAACCTCATGCCCACCCTGGCACGTGTAACCTCCACCCTGGCACGTGTAACCTCTAATCTCCAACCTGGTAGGTCTACCCCCTAATCGGGTATATCGCACTTCGTGTCGGTTAGTTTTGGGCACAAAAATAAAAGCGCGTTTGCCTGTCGCTTCGCTTAATCGCCACTTTCTGTGGCGATTAAGCTCGCTTTTGCTCGCTATATACAGCGGCCACGCACATTATAATCTGTATAAAATTGTTGTATGGGTTAATCTACAACCTATTTTCAGTACAGAACTGAAAGCTATAGCTTTACAGTATAAACGCGCTTTTATTTTTGTGCCCATATGTATTTAGGCTTATTATAAAGTCCTTCGCTTAAAACCCGTCTTGCGTTGCAAACAAGACCCGTCGATTTTTTAAGACCACCAACCAACCTCGGTGGATAGATAGGATTGTGCAGCTGCTTAAATATCCCTTAACCTTTTATAACAGTAGACCATACACTACCTCCTAGAACCTTTGAGCCTTTTAGTAATAGCAGAATGCCATTATTTAATATGTCACATATAAGTAACTCCTTATTTTTAATATATCAATTATGCCTGATAAAGCTCCTAAATATGCTGATAACAGCTACTTATAGTTTGTTATTATATTATACTTATTTAAACTATTTCTTATAATTTAAAATCAAAAAACTAACTTATATTCTACTTTTATCCATCAGTATTTATAACAAAATAAAAACAGGACCAATTGAAATAAGCCCTGTTTTTATTATTGAACGTTATTCTCTTTCCGTTCATTTATTATTTTGTGAACATTTTTAGTTATCTTCTGCTGCTTTATGTGTAATAGCAGATAATATTACTGTCAAGAATGAACGGGAACCTCCCTCGAAGGGCCCCTCCCATTAAGTCTTGACAGAAATATTCCTTGCTATTGTTGGGTATATAAGCAGAAGATGCCTTTACTCTGCTTTGCCCTTTTGTTTATTTTTAGCCTTTATTTGTTTCAATTCTTGACTTGTTGCATTTAATATTATGCTAGTTTCATTTAGCTTTTCTTGAAGCTTCTCTATATTAAATTTAAGCTGTTCTTCTTTTAGCTTAAACTCTCTATTTTGCAACTCAACTTCCTTTGCAGCTGATGTTGTAACACGCTCTATCTCTCTTTCTAGCTTAGCATTAAACTCTTCATTAAGCCTTTTTATATCTTCCTTGTGTACCTTTTCCAACTCTTTTATTTCTAACTTATGTTCTTTTTCTAATTCTTTGGCAGTACCTTTGTACACCTTCATTTCAATATTAAGTTCTGCAATGTTATTCTTTAACATTTCTTCTTGTGTCTTTAAACCTGCAACAGCTGAATGCAGTTCTTTAGATTCAATTTCTAAAGATTTATTATGATCTATTAACGCTTGTTGATCTTCCATCATTGAGTTTATTTCTTCTTTTAATTGTTCATTTTCATTTTTGAACATTTCTTGTTGCTCAAGATCTTCTCTTAGCTTAGCTATTTCCTTTTTAAGCGATTCTATTAAATCATCATTTTTTTTATTAATATTAGTTAACGTCTCGTTTTCCATTTGTGCTATTCCTTTAGCTGTTTCAGCCATAGTCAGTTGACTTTTTGCAAGTTCTAAAGAATTAGACAATCCCTTATTCTTCTCTTGTAGGTCCGATATGGTTTGTCTTTGGCTCTCCATCTCTTTAGAAACTTCTTCTCTTGCGAACTGCGCTGCATTAGCTCCAACTTCAACAACGCTCATGTATGCCCTGTCTAGCTTTGAAAGTAATACACTAAAAGCTTCTATATTAGCCTTGAAATCTGGATATTTAATAGCATTATTTTCTTTTTCATTCAACGTTAAGAGATATTCTATAAACGCATTAACATTGCCGTAATCTCCTGCTAATTCCTTAATTTTAGCATCTACACTTGGACTTAATCTTAGTGATTTAACTTCCAACTTCTCTCCCTTTTCAATATTGTTTTCCATATAAACCCTCCTCATATTTATGTAATACGTTGTAATACTGCGTAATGTATTACGTAATACTTAATTCTATAATGCTATTATACCCAATTACCCTAGTATTATTCAATGTTTTTAGAATAATAATTTCAAAAAAATATAACGTATTACCCTGTAATACCGTGTAATGTATTACGTAATACGTTATAGGTTCTAAAATATTTTCCACCATTTCTTTTTGCGTTCATTTTCTGGTTGAACATTATCTATTTCTTCTTGATTCCCAACAGAGCTATCGGCAACTGCGGTTTCTTCTTCTACTGGATCTGCAGGCGTTAATAGCTTACTTTGCTCGCGCCTAAGTATTTGTTCGTTCTCTAAGAGCTGTGCGATATGGCCTGAAAGTTCATCTCGTTTGGCATTTGCATCTTCCAACATCTTAGTTAGCTTAGCTATTTGTTCATCTTTAGTATTTAACTGATTTACTAAGACATTAACTAAGCTTAAATCATCATTAGAAGCTTCATCTTTAGTCGCTTTGTGATTTTTATTTTCATCGTTATTTAAGCTTGAACTAAAGCCTTTAGTTAAATTTAAACTATCTTTAATTAAGTTAAATAAATCCTCGTCAACCATTGCTTTATTGCC
>NZ_CYZX01000040.1 GCF_001405015.1 Clostridium disporicum | reverse complement strand
TTATAACCTCCTATTTGTCGTGTCAAAAAACTTGTTCATTTAGAAATAATTTCATATAAATATATGAATAAAAAATAAAAAGACCGTCTACTGAAATGATTTTAAAAATCATTTCAGAGACAGCCTCTATAACAACCTATAACAATCTAAAATTATCTTCTAAAAACTCATTATAGCTATTTACTATCCTTCTCATAGATGCAACTTTAACTTTGGGTAATGATTTCATAATTATATTTTTCATACCTTTATCTCCTTTTAAATTAGAAATATAGCTTCTTAACCTTAAAAGTTTATATTCCTCTTCTTTTATAATATCCAATATTTCTTTTTCTTTAGATACTAGTATATTTTCAATTTCTTTAGGTTCATCTATTACTTTCTTTATTTCATTTATTGATAAACCCATTTGCTTCAATGTTATTATTTCATGCAATTTAGGCAATTGCTCTGTTGTATAATATCTATACTTTGTAACTTCATCTACATATCCTGGCTTTAATAAGCCTACATCTTCGTAATATCTTAATGTCTTTGTGGTTACCTTATTAATTTTTGAAAAAACTCCTATTGAAAACATCTTATCACCTGCGCATTTGATTTAATAACTTAAGTTTAATCCTTCCCCTTAGGTTAAAGTCAATATTTATTTTTTACTTTAGCTAACTTTTCAAGCTATAATCAAAAAGGAGCTGTACACTAATTATTTAGTGCACAACTCCATATATAGTCTTCTATATGACAAATGATTTATTCTTTATTTTTTCTATTTTTAACTAAAGCTAATAATGCCGTTAACCCTAATCCTAATGTGCCCATTATAGATGTATCACCTGTATTAGGATTTACAACAGTTCCACCTTGATTAGTTACATTTCCAATTGTGTTGCTTCCGCTTTCACTTGGATTAGTTTCATTTACACCTGTGTTGTTTTCACTTCCTCCTAGGTTAGTTCCGTTTTCACCTGTATTGTTTTCACTTCCTCCTGGATTAGTTCCGTTTCCACCTGTGTTGTTTTCACTTCCTCCTGGATTAGTTCCGTTTCCGCCTGTGTTGTCATCGCTTCCACCTGGATTATTTCCGTTTCCGCCTGTGTTGTCATCGCTTCCACCTGGATTATTTCCGTTTCCGCCTGTGTTGTCATCGCTTCCACCTGGATTATTTCCATTTCCGCCTGGATTTTCAATACTTCCATCTGGTCTTATAACACTTCCATCTAAGTTTTCAATACTTCCATCTGGTTTTACAACACCTCCATCTTCTGGTGTCATATCATCTCCATTTGGTAATACTACCATACTTCCATCTGGTACATTAACGCTTCCGTCTGCATTTACTGTTGGTGCTCCACCATTACCATTTGGTGTAACAACAGTTCCTCCTGGAACTATTATTGAATAATCAGCTCCTCTATCTGTAACTATAGTCCCATCTGGCAGTAATACATGTCCTCCAGTTGGTAATGTTACATTTCCAAATTCATCAACAGTTGGAATTTCGCCGTATATATCTGGATGTATAAGCGGCTTAACCATTACGTCGTCAGGTGTTCCTACTTGTCCATCTGGTCCTGGAACTACAACTGTTCCATTTGCTTTAATCTCTACTCCACTTGCTGTAGTAACATTTCCATTATTGCTTACTGAGCTTCCACTTGGTGGTGTTGTATCATATCCATTTGCTAAAACTACCATACTACCTTCTGGTACATTAACGCTTCCGTCTGCGTTTACTGTTGGTGCACCACCATTACCATTTGGTGTAATAACAGTCCCCCCTGGAACTATTATTGAATGATCATTCCCAATATCTTCAACTATAGTACCATTTTGCAGGTATACCTTTCCTCCAGTTGGTAATGTTACATTTCCAAACTGATCAATATCTGGAGCTTGTCCATATGTTCCTGGCACAATAAATACATCGTCAGGTGTTCCTAATTGGCCATCCTCTCCTGCAACTCTAACTATTCCACCTTGTTCAACAACTACTTTATTTTTTAAGTTAGCGCTTACATTTTTAATTAATAAGCTTTCATCACTAACATCTTCAATTATTGATATTTGTTCGTCAACTTCTGGAACTATAAATGTTTCCTCATTATTTATAGATACCTCATTTTGTAAGTCAGCATTTATTTCTTGAGTTAATAGGCTTTCATCTTTAACATCTGCAAATGTTGTTAACCCCATATTACTCATTGTTACCGCACCTGTTAATACTAAAATACTTGCTTTCTTTTTCATAATTTACTCCTTTTCTCCAATTTTCGACATATTCATTTAGATTCTAGCAACTAAAAGCATTTTTTTCAATAATAAATTGTTTTTTATTCATATTTTTATTAAAACTATGCATTAAATGAAAAAAAATCTATAATATGAAAAATAGTTTTTGTAAAATATTTAATTTAATTCAAACTTATATTATAATCATTTTTGGTGCAGTTATTACTATAATAAATTTAATAAAGAAAGGATACAAATGAAGAAAAAAGTATTAAAAACCATATGTAAATTATCTGTATTTGTATTTGCTGTTACATTAAATTTTAACACAGTTACTTTTGCAGATGAAAATTACGATTATAGCAATCCAATCTATTCAGAGGGAATCAATGATACCTTTGTATACGATACAACAGATAGCGTTATAACAACTAGGACAGACGTTCCACGTACTTTACCAAACGTAACTGGACTTTATGATATAACTTACTATCCAATTCCATTAATTAATCAAGTTCCAGATGAAGCTACCTTTGAGCTAATAAAAGCTGAAAATAAAGCAATTATGGACAAGGTAGAAGAAGATATTAAAAATGGAACATTAACAAAACATAAAGCAGCTGATGGACAATTTTATGGTACTGTTCCAGATGATGCTTTAGGTGTTGAAAAGAAAATATATATTAATACTAATGTTAAAGGAACACATTCATTAGCTTCATATGTTCCAGCTGGTGAAATAGCAACTGTAACATTAAATGATGAAGCTTTAAAATACGCTAAGCAAGGGAAAATTAAACTTAGCGTAGGTATGACTATGGTTGATGCAGAAGATTATCATTATAATCATAGCAACGAAAATCGTATGCCGTATTTAGGAAAAACTTTCTCTATTAGTGAAAGCGAAACTAAAGTAGGTACACCTTTTGGAGGAATGGTCTTTATAGAAATAGCTGAATCTGTTCCTTCAGGCACAAATATTGAGGTAGATATTAAAGGGGTAGTTGATACACCATATTATGATTTAGGTAAAACAACAGCTGAAGAATGGAAAGTTGCAAAAGATGCACCAGGTATATTTGCTGAAATAAGAACTCCTTATTTAAGATTTATACTTCCGGCTAAATTTATTCGTCATATTGAAGATCCTCAAAAAGCAGCAGAGTTTTGGACAAATGTAACTGCCTTAAGTGCCAATGCAATGGGCCTTGAAAACAGAACAACACCAATGACTCTTACTTTTGACCAATATATAACCGTTGGTATAGCATATGCAAATGTATGGAGCTGGTCATGTAATTTACCACCAGAATGGTCAAAAGATGCATTTGATTATGATGGTCTAGTGAAAAATGGAAGTTGGGGAATAATACATGAAATAAATCACCATTATCAAAGAAGATATAATTCATATTCTGATGAATGGGGCCTTGGAACTGATTTTACTGAAATAACTAATAATGCTTTAAGTGCTGCATCATATATTTTATATACTAATATAGCAGCTTCTAGAGGTGAAGAGGGAACTTATGATTGGAATAAGGTTGCAGATCCATATAGTAGTTTAAAACAGCAAATATTTGAAGGTGTTAAGTACTATCCAGGTGTACCGAATATAGGTAACTTTATGTTTAGTACATTTGCTCATGAAATTGGACCAATAAACTATGTTAATGTTATTAAATCAACTTATGAGGGAGGAACCTTTAACGGAATATATATTCCACCATATGATTATAAGCTTGAAAGTCAAGGCGGACTGAAGAGAGATGATAGATATGATGATATGGCATATAGATTTTGTGTGGCTGGTGGACGTGATTATACATGGTATATACAAAATGAATTATGTTGGCCATTGAAACAACAAACGATTGATGCGATAAAAGCCCTTAAATATGAGGAATTTATTCCAGTGCAAAGTGTATATGCAATGGGGGAAGTAGGCAGAGAAACAGGTAGACCATTCTATATTCCATCTAGTGGTTATACATTTGACTTCCAAAAAAGTTTAGTTTCACCTGGTAATGTAACTGTGATAGATGTATCACAGCCAAAGTACGGAGCTTTAAACTTAAGACCTGATGGTAAATATGATTATTTAGCTAGTAAATCAATGCCTGAAAATGCATTAGATGAATTTGTATTAACAGTTAGAGTTGAAAAAGATGGAATATCTCATGATACTAAATTAAACTGTACTATAGCTCTAGATTATAATTCTAGTATTGTAGAGCATTTCGATATACTTAAATGGGATATTTACGAAGCCTTAGATGCTTTAAAGACAGGCACTCCATACGGAACTTCAACATCAACTGGAATGAGAATTGATGCAGCAGAAGGTGATAAATTATCTAGAAGCACCGGATATTTTATGGTAGATGAAGATGGAGAGTATGAATTCCAAGCTTTCGGGGATGATAGAGCTGCTTTTCAATTACATTCAAATAATAAAACAACATTACAATCTGTAGCTAACGCTTATGCAAAGACTGCTGAAGATGCATTTAATCTTTCTCAACAACTTGATGATCAAGGCAGACCTAAATCAACTAGCTTTACAGTAAAATTAGAAGCTAATAAAGCTTATCCATATACATTAGTAGCTAAAAATACTGGAGGTATAGGCTGGGCTGATGTAAATATTAGAAAAACTTCAGGAGATACTAGTTGGAAATCAATAACTAAGGTCTATTGCAACTTAGATGATGTAGGTAAAATTACAGATAAAAACTTCATAATGCCAGACCCTGAGTATATTAGACCATCAACATTAGCAACAGCAGATGAAACTTTATTAAAAGGATTAACAGTTATTAGTACTCCACAAGGAGTTGTTCCTAATAATGATCCAAACTCTCATAATGAAGGTATTAAAGAAAATATAGTTGACGGAGATATATCTACATATTTCCACTCATCTTATGATGATTCTAATAGAACACCTTTCCCACATGAGTATATAATTGATTTAGGTGAAGAAAAATCTTTTAATAATCTAGAAATATATACACGTCAATATGACCAAGTTGGTGTAATAGGAGATTATGAAATATTTATAGCAGATGAGTATAATGGAGATAAAACTGTTTGGACGCAGATACATGAAGATAAAACAAGAAAAGACAATTCAAGTGCCCCTGCAGACATAAAAATATCATTACCAGAAACAAAAGCTAAATATTTAAAAATTAGAGCTTTAAATAATAGAGATGGCCGTAATATAACAATAGTTTCAGAGGTAAAGTTATCAAATAAAACAAATGTAAAAAATGTAATAGCTCAGGACTCTAGCTTTATACAATATGAAGGAGATTGGAAGAAACATTCTAATGGAGCCTTTGTAAATGGTGCAACATACAACACAACTACTGGTTACTTTATGTATTGTTTTGAAGGAAATGAAAGTAATATATATGTAGTTAAAGATGTTGAAGTAGAAATTAGAGTCGATGGTGGTAAGTGGGAAAAAGTTAAATTAACAGGATCACTAAGAGAACCTTCAATTACATTAAATATGCCAAACGAAGGTAAGCATGTAATAGAAGTTCGTGCTATAAACGAAGAAATAGCTCTTAATATGATATCTACAGATGGTACTTTCTATAAAGGAAAAGCTCCTGCTAAATCAAATCCACCAGTTATACATGGTGCTAATAATATAACAATAGGAGTTGGACAAGTTGCTACCTTCGATAAGATGAAGGACGTTAGCTACACTGATGATATTGATACAACTGGATTACAGATAAATGTAACTGGAGAATTAGGTGAGCCTACTCCAGGAACAAATAAAGATTATACATTAACTTATACTGTAACAGATAGTGACAGAAACACTACAACTGTAGATAGAATAGTAACAGTAACAAATCAATTCCCAGTAATAACTGTATTAGATGACATAGTAATAAATGAAGGTGAAGGTACTGGATTTGATTTCTCTAATGGAATAACTGTAACAGATTTAGAAGATGGCGATTTAATGCATTTACTAAAATTACCTACAATGGACTTAAGTATCTTAACTGAAGGAAATTATTCAGTAAAATATGAAGTAACAGATAGTGATAATAATACTACTGTAGTCGAAAGAAACATAATAGTATTATCAAATAAAGTTAATGATGAAACAAAACCTGGAGGAACTCCTGATGTACCAAATACTCCTGATGCTCCAGCGGAAAAACCTGATGGAACTCCTGATGTACCAAGTACTCCTGATGTTCCAACAGAAAAACCTGATGGAACTCCTGATGTACCAAGTACTCCTGATGCTCCAGCGGAAAAACCTGATGGAACTCCTGATGTACCAAGTACTCCTGATGTTCCAGTAGAAAAACCTGATGGAAATCCTGATGTACCAAATACTCCTGAT
>NZ_CYZX01000039.1 GCF_001405015.1 Clostridium disporicum | reverse complement strand
AAGTTTTTCATATTATTACTATGCGCAAAAAAGGAAGTTCAAATTCGAACTTCCTTTTCTTTATCGGCAAATATCAAATTTTTTTTGATACAGCCCCCTTATTTTTAAAATAAACTTATTAAACATAAATATCCAATTTCTAAAATAGGATCACCAAATCCCTCTTCAAAAAACTCTATAACTGAATCAGAATTATTTCCTATAACTCTTGAAAAACATACAATGTAATCTTTAATATCACTAGTATTTATATCATTACCTTCTGTTATAGAATATTTTAAAAATACAGCATATCTAACTAATAAATATTCTATTATTATCATTTGAAGAGAAAGTGCTAGCTCCTCAACATCATTACTAATACAACTACTTAACACCTTAGCAATTATACAATTCTTTATTAGTCTATTATGTTCCTCAAACTTCTTTTTAAATTTACTCCAATTCTCAGTAACCTCTTCTAAATCAACTTCTTCTGCATAATCAGAAATATCTCTTAAAAGAACTTCCAATCCTGAAACATCTTTATAATTTTCTATAATATCTAAAAATAAATTATTTAGCTCTTCAATTGATTCATATTTATTTAAATCTATTTGCTTATAGATACTTACAATCTCATTTATATATTTATTATCTTCAAATCTTTTAAACTCATTTAGCAGTATATCTTCTGTAATTTCTTCATTATCTAAAATATTTAATAACATTTGAAAACTTATAATAAGTTTCTTATCTAATGATATATTTTCTTTATTTATTATATTAATAATATTTTCTCTAATTTTAAGCTCTAATAATTCTTCAGTTACTTCAATATCACTTTCAGTAACCATGTCTATTTCTCCAGGAATATTATTAATAATTTCAACCACCTCTGGACATGAACATGATAATGATATCTCCGTTATATTTTCAAACTCATTATATATTCTTGGGAAAGTGCGACATGTTAAAGATAAATACTCATCACCATTATTTTTCACTATGTTGCATAATCCTCTATTATCTAGAAATGGACATACTTCATTAGTTTCTTTATCTATTAAATAGTATTTTTCCCCTCTACATTTATTTATTTTAACATTGCTAAAAAGATTTTTATCATTTATACTCCTCCACTTATAATAAGTAGTTGAATCTATTGAAATATCCCAACCCTCACAACATGTAAATTTACATTTATCTGCAATACATTTAAACTTATCTTAACCTGATATTTTCGAGATATTTATTTTATTATCCATATATCTTAACTCCAATTTTAATATTATTAGTAAAACATAATTTATTATAATAGGATTATTAAATAAATTATACTTCCCAAAAGTTGTTCTAAGAAAAAGTAATTAAAATTCCTAAATAAAAAAGAACCAAGTTAGGTATATATTCACTAATTATACTAACTCGGTTTTTCTGATTAATATTAATCCCTAAAGAATCCAGCTCCATTTACTATTTCTTGTTCTGCAAATAAACTTTCAACTGCATGATTATAATCTGATACTTTTTGAGCTTTTTTAATCTTCTTAGCATATTTTTTATTATCTGAGAACATATAAATCATATATCCCCATACTTCCTTCATTCTATACATAGCATTTTTATCTTCTTGGAATACCTCTCTATATGTATTGAATACTTCATCATGAAACTCTTTTAATATCTTTTTGTCAACACCGGCCATTCCTTTTATCTCATTAACTAAGCCTGGATTTGCTAGTAAACCTCTTCCAATCATTATATTATTTACATTTGGAAAATCTTTTACAAATTTATCATAGTCTTCTACTTTAAAAATATCCCCATTGTAACATATAGGTGCTTTACTTACGTCAACACCGTGTTTAAACACCTCAAAGTTTGGCTTATTTCCATAAAAATCATCCCTTGTTCTTGCATGTACTATAAGCTCTTCTAAAGGATATTTATTATAAATATTTATAATATCATAAAATTCATCTGGCGAATTCTTACCAAGTCTAGTTTTTATAGAAATCTTCATATCATCTATTTTATATATTTCATCTAAAAATCTATCAAGATCATCCTTTAATGCTAAAAATCCTGAACCTCTATTTTTTCCTACAACTGTACCTGCTGGACAACCTAAATTTAAATTAATTTCATCATATCCTAATTGCTGTAACTTCCTAGCTGTAGTAATAAAACCTTCTGCGTCATTGGTAAGTATTTGAGGTACTATATTTAATCCTCTATTATTTTCAGGTAAAAGATCTCTCAATTCCTTTGTCTTTAAACTCTTACTATTATTAGGAACTATAAATGGAGTAAAGTACTTATCAATACCTCCAAAATACTTTTCAAATGAGTTTCTATATATATGTACTGTTATACCTTCCATTGGTGCTAAATAAAATTTCATCTGGTGACTCCTTTAAATAAACATTCTCTGCAATATTATATCAGTCTTATTTTTTCTTATCCACTTATATTATTTGTTAATATTTTATAGTTAAAGGTTATTGCAAAAAGACTACATCAAAATTGACTTAACTTTGATGTAGTCGATTTTTATTATGCAATTTTTACTTCTTCACTTAGTTCATCGTCTTTAATTTTGGAATATTTTCTAACTTCGTTAAATAAAACTACTCCAGTTGCAACTGCTGCTATAATATCAGCAATAGGCTGTGCAAACCAAGCACCATTTACTCCAAAGAATCTAGGCACTATTGCAATTAAAGGTATTAAGATTATTACTTGTCTTAATAAACTTAACAGCATAGACATCTTTGCTTTTCCTGTTGATTGGATATAATAAGTTCCAACTATTGATATACCTATAACTGGCATTGCAAGCGTATATTTTCTTAGTCCATTTATTGTTAATCCCATTAATTCAGGGTCTTTATTAAATACTCCTACTAACATTTCTGGTGCAAATTGAGTTAATAAAAATCCCATTACAAATACAAACGTAGCAGCAATTAAACTTATTTTTAATGTTTTTCTAGCTCTATCATATCTCTTAGCTCCATAGTTATATCCAACTATAGGTTGCATAGCTTGTACAAATCCGAAAGCTGGCATTACGAATATCATGCTTATTGAGTTTACAGTTGCCATAGCTCCTATCGCTAAATCCCCACCATATGTTTTTAATGAGAAATTATATATAAGTTGAACTACACTAGTTGCTAATTGCATTGCAAAAGGAGATACTCCAATTATTAAAATTCCAGCAACACTAGCTTTATATAGTTTTAAATTTTCTTTTTTAAACCTTACATTAGATTTACCACCTAAGTAATAAATCATTCCTAATACTGTTGAAATTGCTTGCGCTATTACAGTTGCAATTGCAGCTCCTTGTATTCCCATATTAAATACAAATATAAATACCGCATCTAATATTATATTAGTAATACATCCTACTGACATAATAATAGCTGAAAGCTTAGGTTTACCATCACCTCTTACTATGTTACCAAATATACTTGAAAACATATTGAATATTGTACCTGCTAAAATTACAATCATATAATCTCTTGCATATACAATAGTATTTTCACTTGCACCGAAGATAGTTAATATGTTATTTAAAAATAGTAATCCAAATACTGTGATTATAATACTTAGTATTATCGTTAATGTAAAAGAATTTCCTATAATTTTTTCTGCATCATCTCTTTTTCCTTCACCTAACTTTATTGAAACCTTAGTAGTTGCCCCTACTCCTATAAGGGTACCAAAAGCAACTAGTATAGTCATTATTGGCAATGTAACACCTAGCCCTGTTATAGCCATTGGTCCAACCCCTGGTATATTTCCTATAAACATTCTATCAACAACATTATAAAGAGCATTTACCATCATACCAATAATAGCTGGTATTGAATACTTTATTAATAATTTCCCTATAGATTCTGTCCCTAATACATCATTTTCCTTAGACATACTTCTCCTCCTCTTTTGTTTATCTATATCTTTGCATACTTTTTCAAGAAAGTTCTTAGCTTTATTCTTGTTGCCCCTTTATCAACTTTCAAATTTTTGACAATTATCTTTTTTTGCATAACTATACTAATATATCATCATAATATTGAGTGTGCAACTAAACTGTTTTTTACTATTAACTTAATTTAATCACTTCTTTATCACAGTCATTCTGTCTATTTAATTTAGCCTTTTTTATAGCTCTGCTTAAATAACTTGTTACACCATAAGGTATAAACAGATATACACTAAAAACTAAAAAAGTATATCCCCACTTAGTATTATTATATAATGTATGAAGTAAAGGAACTGGAATAGTAGATGGCTTTTTTAGAAACATCAAATTACTTTCAAAAACATTATTTAATATAATTGCTATAGTTGAAAAAGCTAAGAAAAATATAGAATACATTCTATATCCTTTTATATCTAATTTTATTTCTTTTTTCCAAAGATATAATATTCCCATATAAACCATTAAAGTATGAAATAACATACTATACATGCATAAGTAATGCCACATAGGATACATTGTCAATGACGTAGAAGGTATTAATAAATATGTCCCACCTGCTACTATAGCTACTCCTGCAATAAAAACTTCTCCCATCTTTTTGTACTTTCCTTTTCCATATCCACTTAGCCATAATGCATATATAAATAAAGAACAATATGACATAGGAAACCACGCATTTATCCAAGTATATCCATAGTAAAAATTAAAATAAATTTTAATCGCTTCTAATATTGTGATAAATACCGATAATACTTTTGTTAGATTTTTAATTTGTGATTTAGTTATTTTCCTTGAATTTAATAGTAAAATACTTAATATAAGCATAGCTATTAGTAATAATACTATATGCCCATATGTAAACATTCCACAAGGATTATATACCTTTCTTGGTGCCCAAAATTGATTCAACAAATACATTCAATACCTCCCCACTTTAGTTATTACTAATTCTAAATTCCCTATTATTACAATTATTTCATAGTGAAACTTAATATAAGCAAACTAATCTTTAAATTGTTTCTTTTGTTTAATTTTAGATAAATTTTAAACTTATCATATTAATATATATTAATATAATAGTTTTAATACTATAATTTATTTTCAATAAAATAGACCTTCGCATAACACGAGGCCTACATTAAACCATATTATATAATTTATGAGGTATACATTTCCTATAATCTATTATAATTTTTATAAATATAATATTTACAAAAATTTAATATAAACTAACTAGTTTTACCTTCAATATAAACTTTGGCATTATTCGAATTAATTCTAGTTTTAAACCAATTTTCAATATTTCCAATATTTTTACTAAAATCTTCAACATCGCTATATATTATAAGTATTTCTATATTATTTTCTTCGTCATTTTCACCATATATATATCCTAAATATAATTTATTAATTTCTGGATATATAGATTTAAGTTCATTAAATATAGCATTTCTATTAATCTCCTCTTTATTATTAGTGTCCGTATTATTGGACGTAATATACCTTTGATTATTTTTTATACTATCTATATACTGTTCTAGATTTGACATATTAATGCCTTCTTGCTTAAGTATAAGCTTTTTATTTTTTAATCCATAATCAATCATTTTTTCATTTAAAAAATTTAACTCAGTACTATTTATACTATCTCCGACTGTAACTAATGTAATAATATTATTTTTATAATCTATATTTTTACTTAATACATATTGATTTTTTAGCTCATTACTTATAAAATCATTCAAATCTTTTTCATCTATAGTTTTTGTAATCATCCAAATTGCAGAAACCATGCTAGGTATCATCACTATAATAGATGATATAAGTATAAATCTTCTTACTTTACTTTCTTTTTCATAATCTACATTACTCTTAGTAGTAAGTTTTAATGCTTTTGTAACTACAAATGTTGATATAGCTATAAAAAATCCATTAATAAAAAATAAATATCCAGCACCTAAAAAAATATTCAATTGCTTTGTTGCTATACCATAACCAGCCGTACATAATGGTGGCATAAGAGCAGTTGCTATAGCAACTCCTGGTATAACATTACTTGGCTTATTCCGTGTCAAACCTATCATTCCAGCCACACCACCGACAAAAGCAATTATTACATCCCATATTGTAGGACTTGTTCTAGCTAAGATTTCACTACCTGCAGTAGTTATA
Organism: Clostridium disporicum; assembly: GCF_001405015.1. Classification (GTDB taxonomy): domain Bacteria; phylum Bacillota; class Clostridia; order Clostridiales; family Clostridiaceae; genus Clostridium; species Clostridium disporicum_B. The sequence continues at coordinate 617 of NZ_CYZX01000039.1, read as the reverse complement.
GGAGTTATACTAAAATATACAGTAGATGTAACTACACTTATAATAATAGAAATAGATAGTACTCTAAATGCTGTTTTCAAAAGCTTAGTATTGTATGTACCAACGCCATATCCTATACCTATTATCGATCCCATCAATGGTGATATAAGCATAGCTCCTATTATCACTGCTACTGAATTCATATTTAAACCTATAGAAGCAATAATTATTGCACACATTAATATTATAAAGTTAGACCCATGTACATTCATCCCTTCTAATATAGTTGCATATATTTCTTCATTACTTGCTTGATTCCTAGTAAATTCATATCTAAACCTATCCATATTAAAATTCATACATACGTCTCCTTAATAATAAATTCAATCAATATTAATATTTACAATATGTAAGATTTATATAATCTTACTTCTAAAGATTATTAATTTATATAAATTCTCTATATATAATTCAAAACTAAAAAGATTCCCTAACAAAAATGTTAGAGAATCTTTTTTAAAGTAATTTTTTCTAAATTTAATTTATATATTGGTGTTAGTATAAAGTAGTGGACACATTAAATCGAACTAAGTAAAATAATATTTAGTTAAGAAAGGATGTGTCCATTATGGGAAAGG
>NZ_CYZX01000038.1 GCF_001405015.1 Clostridium disporicum | reverse complement strand
TTTTTTCAAAGTTTTTTTGACTTAGTTTCGTTAGCAACGAGACTTATCTTATCACTTATCAAAACAACTGTCAAACACTTTTTTATCTTATGTTTTTGTTGTTTCGCATCAGCGACGAGATTTATCTTAACATTCTTCCTACATTATTATTCACAATTTTAATTTAATTATTCTACATTATCCACATTTTTTTCTTTTTTTCTCTATAATTCTTATTTTTCCTATTATTGATATACTAGGTAGCGTTTCTGCCAATAAACATTATTTTTCTTTATTGTTTTATTAATTTCGTAAGTTTATAATACTTGTATGCTATATAGGTAAAATTATTTATTGAGGTGATATTAATGAAAAAAATACTTAATAATGACTGGCAAGACTTATTAGAAGAAGAATTTAATAAAGATTATTATTTATCTTTAAGGAGTTTTTTGGCTAAAGAATATAAAGAGAATACTATTTATCCTGATAAATATGATATTTTTAATGCATTGCATTTTACTCCATACAAAGATGTTAAAGTAGTAATATTGGGTCAAGACCCTTATCATGGCCCTAATCAAGCACATGGATTAAGTTTTTCAGTAAATCCTAATGTACCTATCCCCCCTTCCCTATTAAATATATACAAAGAGTTAAAATCAGATTTAGGATGCTATATACCAAACAATGGCTATTTAAAAAAATGGGCTGATCAAGGTGTTCTACTCCTTAATACCTCATTGACTGTTAGGGCTAGTCAAGCTAACTCTCATAAAAATATCGGTTGGGAGACCTTTACTGATAAAATAATTTCCTTAGTAAACGAAAAAGAAGATCCTGTAGTTTTTATACTTTGGGGAAATAATGCAATTAAAAAGAAATCCCTTATAACAAATAAAAGACATCTAATACTTACGTCTGTACATCCTAGTCCATTATCTGCATCTAGAGGCTTCTTTGGAACTAAGCCATTTTCTAAAACAAATAGTTTTTTAGAATCAGTAAATAAAACTCCTATAGATTGGCAAATAGAAAATATATAAAAAAATGGTCGCTTAAATAAACTGATTACTTGATTAATCTTTTTCAAAATTAAGTTACAGTATATTTAAACGACCTCTTCTTATCGTAAAATTTATGTATATATTTTAATATTCAATCACTAATTCTATTTCTTTTATAAATAGAATATATAAATGCTGATAAAATTCCAATTACTCCACCAGCAGCAAAAGTTAAAGTTATGTTTCCTATAATAGCTCCAACTAAAACTCCAGTGCCTACCCCTATAGCTATTCCTTTAGTTAAATATTCATAATCTTTATCTGAAAGTATCATTTTTTCTAAAAACTTAACCATAATTACCTCCTCAGAATTCTATACTTAAATTATATAGTATAATTATTAATAATTTCTTACTTAAAAGTTAACTTTACCTAAATATTATTTATCAATTGCTTATACATATTAGACGCATTAGATATCCAATTAGTTCCTTATATTTATAATTTTTATTTATTTCATATCATTAGGATAATTATAAAATACTAGTTAAGTTACTCTTGATATTAAAATGAAAATATTCTAATAAATTTGAGTATTAATTAGAAAAAATAGAAAAAAGCAACTTACGAATGTAAGTTGCTTCCTGGTGGCTCGACCAGGAATCGAACCAGGGACACGAGGATTTTCAGTCCTCTGCTCTACCGACTGAGCTATCGAGCCTTAACACAGACAATTATACCAAATAACTTATATTATGTCAAATAAATTTATTTAATTTTATAATATGTATTTTTTGTAATTATAAAAATATACTTGTAATATATAACACTTTATATCGGAGGTTAATTTGCAATTCGTAATTTTTATAATTCTTATATCTGCTATAGCAGGAGTATATTTATATTATGATCAACAGCTTGCTAAAGTAAAAAAGCAATTAATGATTACTTCTAATCAACTTAGGAAATGTAAAACTCAACATAGATCATTAGCGACCATTGATAAGCCTCTAAATATTAAATTTATTAATCCTTCTTCTCAAATTGGGATAACTAATACAAGTGCTAAGTTATATCTAGCTCCGACACTAGATTCACCTAAGTTAAATACCTTATCAATAAAAATGGAAGTTAAAATTCTTGATAGTGCATTAGTAGATAATCTACTTTGGTTTTATGTTAATCTTCCAATTGATAGCGACATTAATTGTAGAGGATGGATATCTAAAAATGATTTCTCAACAATTTTTCCAAACTCTAATTCGATGGTTAAATAATTAAAAAATCTAAAAGTACAAAATGCTTAAAAGCATAAGTACCTTTAGATTTTTTAAGCTTGTATATTTTTTAAATATTTCCTGACGTAACTTGTCTTACCATAACTAATAAATATATAACTATTATAAAAATAAAATATATATTAAATACATTTTCTTCATTGTTTTTTCTATAGAAAATTTCTTTACTTATTGTTCCTCGTTTTATATTATCCTTCTTAAGCTTCTTTATTAAAAGATATGCTATATAAGCGAATAATATTGCCATACATCCATATTGAAACGTTAATATTAATTTTTCTCCTAATGAAATTGCTTTTAAACTAATTTCAGAGTCTACATTAGATGGCAAAAATGATACTATCTTTTGTATAGTTATTGATGTTCCATTAATAATAAAATGCATTATTGCCGAAGCAAAAATACTATTGGTTATTCTTACTACTAATGCTAAAATAAATCCTAATGCTGTAGCATAAAGAAACTGTTGTGGATCTAAATGCATTATTCCAAATAAAAGTCCTGTTGCAATACAAGCTACATATATGTTCTTATTATCATATCCTGATAACACTATACCTCTTATTGTTATTTCTTCTGTTATTGCCGGAAGTACTGCTATCAATAATAATAATATCCAATAAGGAGTATTTACAATTTCTCCAACAAAATTTCCTATCTCATTTTCAAAAAAGAACTGTGATATTAAAGAAAAGAAAGTCATTATAGGCTGACATACAAAAGCTAAACATATAACAATAAAAATATCCTTTATATGCAGTTTATTTAATCTTAATACCTTTTTGGGTGATTGCTTAGTAATTAATAAGTATATTAATGCTGGTACTATAAAAATTATTATGTGATTTATTGTTAACATCCATCTTATATCATTTATATTTAAAGCTCTAAAAAGTATATATACTGGTAAAAATAGTTGTAATAACATAATTATTAAAAAATAAATATTAGCCTCTTTTATTTTCTTCATAAATTCCCTCCCCAACATAGATAATATAGTAATAATTTGATTTAAGATTGTATAATACTCATCTTATTTGTTAATAATATTTAATGAAGTAAATTATACTTCATAATTAATCGCCTCTCCCCCATTTTATTTATATACAAAAATAATCCCTTTAATAACATTTAAATTTAGAGGGATTATTTTTTATTTTATAAATATCCTCTTTTAGTTAATAAATCTATAAGCATCTTTAACGCAGAAATTGTAGTTTCTTTTCTAATTTCATTTCTTTCTCCAGTAAAATTAAATTTTTTCACTACTGTTTCTCCATTTAAATATATTCCTATATATACTAATCCTACAGGTTTTTCAATTGACCCGCCTCCTGGCCCAGCTAAACCTGTAGTTGAAATTGCTACTTTTGATCCACTTACCTTTGCAATTCCATTAACCATTTCTCTTGCTGTTTCTTCACTTACAGCGCCATATTGTAATAATGTCTCTTCTCTTACGCCTAGTCTACTTATCTTTGCTTCATTTGAATATGTTACAGATCCCTCTAAATAAGCAGCTGATATTCCTGGGTATGATATTAATTTAGCTGCAACCATACCACCCGTACATGATTCTGCTGTGGAAATCGTTAAGTGATTTTTTATCAAAATTTCACCAATAATATATTCCAGATCTTTATTGATATCTATATTTTTCATATTATAACTTCCTCACATATCTAAATATTCTTAATTTAAATTATATACTCTTTACAAATAAAGGTATATAATAATTAACAATAAAAATCTCTAAAGCATTGTTGTGCTTTAGAGTTATGTACTATCTATATTTATTAGCTGTTATATAATAATCTCCACCACTACTTATTCCTTGCTCTAAAATATTAAAATCATTTTCTTTTAACATTGAGGTAATTATGCTTATATGCTGTTTATTCTTCGTATCTAATGTTATAGTAAAGTTATCATTCTTATCAACTATTCCCATATAATCATGAATATCACTATATTCTCCAAGTCCTAATGCTCCTCTTATATCCATCTTATAATCAGACATATCTTACCTCCATTTCTTGCAGCTTATTTTTACAAACTCTTTACATATAATTATTTTATGTAAGAATTATTTATTTATTCATAAAATAATAAAAAAGCTACCATATAGGTAGCTTTTTTATTAAGCTTCTTCCTTTAATCTCTTAGCTTCATCTAGTATTTTAGAAACTTCTGTTGAAGGAACTTCTTCATATCTAGCAAACTTACTTACATAGCTTCCTCTTGCTTGGGTCATTGACCTTAAATCTGTAGAATAATTAAACATTTCAGCCATAGGGACTTCAGCAATAACTTTTTGAAGCTTTCCTTCTTGCTCCATACCTATAACTCTTCCTCTCTTCTTATTTATATCTCCCATTACATCTCCCATATATTCGTCTGGTATTAAAATTTCCACACTCATAATAGGTTCTAATAATACAGGTTTAGCTTCTTCTAATCCTTTTTTGTAAGCTATTGAAGCTGCTATTTTAAATGCCATTTCAGATGAATCTACAGGATGATAAGATCCATCATATAAAGTTGCTTTTAAGCCTATAACAGGATATCCTGCTAAAACTCCATTTGATAAACAATCTCTTAATCCCTTTTCAACTGCTGGAATAAAGTTTCTTGGTACAGCTCCTCCAACTACTTTATCAACAAATTCTAAATCAAGTTCTCCATCATTTCTTGGTTCAAATATAATTTTAACATCTCCATATTGTCCATGCCCACCTGATTGTTTTTTATGTTTTCCTTGGACATCTGCTCTACCTTTAATAGTTTCTCTATAAGGTACCTTAGGTTGTTGTAGCGTAACATCAGCTCCAAATTTATTTTTTAATCTACTAGCTATAACTTCTAAATGAGTTTCTCCTAATCCCCAAACTACAGTCTCTGCATTTTCTGTATCTCTTTCAACCTTAAATACAGGATCTTCTTCTGATAATTTAGACAGTGCTAAAGATATCTTCTCTTCATCACCTTTAGCCTTAGGTAAAATAGACATTGGCATTACTGCTGTTGGAAAATTAATCTTGTCATACATTATATTGAAATCTTGACTACATAAAGTATCTCCAGTACCTGTATATTGAAGTTTAGCAACTGCTCCAATATCTCCAGCAATTATTTCTTGTACTGGAACTTGATTTTTTCCCCTCATAAAGAATAAATGATTTAATTTTTCTGTTTTTTCCTTATTAGAATTTAAAACGTTAACATCGCCATCTATCTTTCCTGTTATTACTTTAAATAAAGATATTTTGCCAACAAATGGATCAGCTATAGTTTTAAATACCATCGCAGAAAATGGCTTATCATCTCCTACTTTTATGAAAACCTCTTCACTATTACTTGAATTTTTTGCTTTTTGTGATAATGAATATTCCGGTGATGGAAAACAATTTACTATATTATCTATAAATGATTTTATTCCTACTAACTTAGTAGCACTTCCACATAACACTGGTGCTATATCTCCTTGAGCACAACCTTTTACTAATCCTGAGTAAAGATCCTCATCACTCAATTCACCATCGTTTAAATATTTATCTAAAAGTTCTTCATCAGTTTCAGCTATAGATTCCATTAACATTTGTTTACATTCATCAACTTTATCAACTAAATCTTCTGGAATATCTATATTTTCACACTTTAAAGTCTTCTTATCAACTTTTATAGCAGTTTTTGAAATTATATCTACAATTCCATCAAAATCATTTTCTCTTCCTATTGGATATTGAATAGGAACAACACTCATACCAAACTTTTCTTTTAATTCATCTAAGGTTTTATCAAAGTGAGAATTTTCCCTATCTAACTTGTTTATAAAAAATGCTCTTGGTAATTTGATTTTATTGCAGTAATCCCATGCTTTTTCAGTTCCTACTTGAACTCCTGATACACCACATACAACAATTGTTGCAATGTCCACAGCTCTCATTCCTTGAACCATTTCTCCCTGAAAATCAAAATATCCAGGCATATCAACTAAATTTATCTTGGTATCACCATTTTCAAAATAAGCTATAGATGTTGATAATGATATTCCTCTTCTCTTTTCTTCTTGATCATAATCCATTACCGTAGTTCCATCTTCAATCTTACCTAATCTGTCAGTGGTATTAGCATAATATAATAGTGCTTCTGCTAAAGATGTCTTCCCTGTAGCTCCGTGTCCTATTAAACCTACATTTCTTAGATTTTTAATGCTATAGTCTTTCATAATACATCGATAATACTTATAGTAGTATTATCTTTCACCCACCTTTCTTATATGAATTTGTTTGGATTGCTTTCATCTAAATTACTAAATATTATTGATTATATAGTTAATTTTTATGAAATTATATTCTAAAATAGTACTTATACATAATTGCCTATTCATGATTAATTTTCCTAATTATTATAAAATTATTCCCAATTTATATAAGAGTAATCATTTGAATATTACCCTATGTAAGTAATTTATATATTAAGTGGTTCATATTATTACTAACTTTCATTTAAATATTTATAAAAAAACAAGACTTACACACAATAATTAATCTTATGTACAAGCCTTGCTCTAATTCGTTTTTACTTAACTTCAAATTTATCACTAATATAATTCTATTAATAGACTTTTATATTTAATTATAATTAGTATACTAATTAATAACTTGCGTTAAGTTTATTCTCTTTTTTCTTATTTATCTTAATCTTTATATTTACAATAATCATAGCTAATAAAGCTCCAGCTGAATCAATTAAAACATCTCTAAATGCCATCGCCCTTCCTGGAATAAAATATTGGTGTATTTCATCTGTACAAGCATAAAAAAATGAAAATATAAAAGAATAAAAAATAGCATTTTTTATATTTAAATAACATTTCATAACATTAATACTTAAGAAATACAATATAAAATATTCTGTGAAATGAGCTGTTTTTCTTACTATAAATGTTGCAAGCTCACTTAATTCATTGTTTAAATCTATTCCTATAAACTGAAATAATTTCAATACTAATCCACTTTGTTTACTAGATACATCTCCTGGTTGATTTGACATATAAAATATCAATCCCATCCAGAATAATAACGCAATCCATCGTATTATTAATCTTCTGTTTCTCATTTTATTCTCCTAATTATTTTTACACTTTATCTATTAAATATTTATTTACATATGCTAAAGATTCTTCAATAGTACTTTGTCCTCTTTCTAAATCTTGAATTCTCATTTCTAAATTACAAACCCTTTGTTCTATTAAATACATAACCTCTTTTATATCACTTAAAAGTTTAATTTCATAAGAAACTTGTACTCCATCTGAATCTATATATATCTTTTCTGGTGTAGAGCCACACTCAGCACATTTAACATAGACTCCTTCTTTATCTAAATCTCTAAATACTTTAAATGTATCATTATTACATTTGGAACAATTCGATAACATTGTAAAATCATAATAGCTAATATCAATTTCATATTGACTTCCGCAGTTCTTACAAGTTAATTTAAGATTATTATTATCAGTCTCTATAAAAAATGTATTCCCGCTACAACCTTCTTTTTCGCATACCACAGTTCTTATCATAAAGATTGCCTCCTCATTTATTTATGGTAATATTATTACCTAAGAAATTAATATGCTAAAATTTATACATATATGATAATAATTTAATTTATATACTTATATAACAATACTATTCTATTTTTTATGCTCCATTTTATTATTTAGATTCTTTATTTTCTAGTAATAACTCTATCTCTATTTCTATGTTTTTAATGTCTTTATCTATCTTGTCCGTATTTTTATTAGCTAACACTAATTCCCGCTTTTTTAATTTTAATTCTTTAAGTCTCAATTCTAGTTCTTCCCTATTATTCATCCTGACTCAACTCCCCATATTAAATATTATTTCTAAATAATATTTTATTACCTCTCTATAACATTAATTATATCTCATTTTTATTATATTCCCATAAATAAAATGCACAAATTTTAGATATATTACGACATTTTATTAAATTTTTACAAAATAAAAAAGCTACGAATTACTTCGTAGCTTTGGTGGAGGTAAAGGGAGTCGAACCCTTGACCCCTTGCGTGCAAGGCAAGTGCTCTCCCAACTGAGCTATACCCCCAAAAATGGTGGACCTTCAGGGACTCGAACCCCGGACCTACCGGTTATGAGCCGGTTGCTCTAACCAACTGAGCTAAAGATCCTCAGCACCTGGCAACGTCCTACTCTCCCACACAGTCTCCCATGCAGTACCATTGGCGCTATAGAGCTTAACTTTCCTGTTCGGAATGGGAAGGAGTGTTTCCTCTACGCCATCACCACCAGATATAAGTAATAGTCCAATTATTTTTGGTTATTTACTTTTCAGAGTGTTCTCTGAAAATTGCACATGAATTCTATATTTTTTATTGGTCAAGCCCTCGACCTATTAGTATCAGTCAGCTAAATACGTTACCGCACTTGCACCTCTGACCTATCAACCTTGTGTTCTTCAAGGGGTCTTACTAGCTTATGCTATGGGAAATCTCATCTTGAGGTGGGCTTCACGCTTAGATGCTTTCAGC
>NZ_CYZX01000037.1 GCF_001405015.1 Clostridium disporicum | reverse complement strand
TCAAAAGAATTGCTGGATTTATTTTAACTATATTCTGTTCAATTTTCAAAGACCATATTTTGTTATCGCTTCAAGCGACTTCCTTATCTTATCACTCACTCAACTTTATGTCAACAACTTTTTTCAAAGTTTTTTTTGACTTAGTTTCGTTAGCAACGAGACTTATCTTATCACTTACCAAAACAACTGTCAAACACTTTTTTATCTTGTGTTTTTGTTGTTTCGCATCAGCGACGAGATTTATCTTAACATCTTCTCTTTCCACTAACTACTAATCTTTCTATTGCTTTTAAGTATTAAACTTACTTTACTCACTTTTCCTCTATTTTTCTATTATTTAATACTATTGATACACTAGGTACTGTGGTATATTACTACTAATATACTTATCCACTATTCACACATTATCCACAATATATGTTGATTACATTAATATATTTATTAACATAATTAACATTATCCACACACTATAATAATTAACTATCCAAATTTCTATGAGAAAAATGGATAGCTAATTTTTTTATATTATTAAACCTTACTAACTTAGAATATTCTCTTTTTAGGAATTGTAACTGGATTATCTTCTAATCCTTTTAATTCTTCTCCTTTTTTAATTACCACACCTTTATCTGTGATAACTCTATTCATTTTAACTCCATCTTCAATCATTCCATTTTGTAAGATAACACAGTTTTCTAAAACACTGTCTTTACCTATAAATACTTTTCTACCAATTACACAATTTCTTACTGTTCCTTCAATATAAGATCCATTAGCTATTATAGAATTTACTACTGAACTATTTTCTGTATATTGAGTTGGACATTCATCTTTAGGCTTTGTATATATAGGTGAATTACTATAAAACAACTCTTTACTTACCTTTTCTTTTAGAAAATCCATATTTGCATCATAATATGCTTTAATTGAATTTATACATGCTAGGTATCCTTTGAATTCATATCCTCTAACTTTTAAATCCTTTAAATTATCACCAATAAATTGTTTTACCTTTTTATACATTCCACTTTTAATTGACTTATATATTATATCTATAAATAAACTCTTCTTCATTATATACATTTCCATATTTATATTTGAGTTACTTCTATAAGATATATTTTCACCTATACTGATAACATTTGAATTATCATCTAAATTTAAAACTTCACAGTCTGTAAAATTCTCCTTACAGTCCTTAACATTCTTATATACTATAGTGATATCATTACCTTGTTCTCTATGATAATTTAAAACTTCATTATAATCTATATTACATATCATATATGAAGAACTAATTAAAACATAATCTCTTCTGCTATATTCTAAAAAGTCAATATTCTCCCAAAAATTATGGATATCATCATGCGATGGATCTAAATCTGCAAAATTAAATACCCTAAGTCCATCATTTTTACGATGTAAATCCCATGGTCTTCCATTAGTTAAATGATCCATTAATGATCTTGATTTATTCTTAGTGAATATACCTATATTTTCAACTCCTGAATTTGTCATATTAGATAATACAAAATCTATAACTCTATATCTTCCTGCTATAGGTAATGATGCTAAACTTCTATGTCTGGTTAATTCATTAATTCTTTGTTCATTCTCATCTAAATTAATAATTCCTATACAATTATTCATATTCCTCTTCCCCCTATTAATACCCTTATGCTTCTATAGCATCTAAAACACTGCTACTTTTTATTTCTTCTTTTGCTGCGATAACAGCTATATTATTTCCATTTCCTATTTTACAGCTTCTTCTTACTATAGCTTCTGCTCCTACAATAGCTTTTTCAATAACTACATTTTCACCTATCTTAGCTCCTGGCATTATTACAGAATCTCTTATGATAGTATTCTTTCCTACAGAAACACCTTCAAATAGTACTGAATTTTCAACAGTACCTTCTACCCTACATCCTTCTACTACTAAAGCATTTTTAACTACAGCATTTTTACCAATATACTGAGCTGGTCTTACAGGGCTCACTGAATAAATCTTCCATTCATCATCGTATAAAGTTAGTCCATTTTCTCTTCTCAATAAATCCATATTTGCTTCCCAAAGACTGTTTATTGTACCAACATCCTTCCAGTATCCTTCAAATGGGTAAGCAAATAACCTATTTCCTTGTGAAAGCATTTTAGGAATTATGTTTTTACCAAAATCATTGCTAGATTCTTTATCTTTTTCATCTTCCTTTAAAGCTTGTCTTAATAATTTCCAATTAAATATATAAACTCCCATAGAAGCCATTTGACTTTTTGGTTTTGCTGGTTTTTCTTCGAATTCATATATAGATAAATCGTCATTAGTATTCATTATTCCAAATCTACTAGCCTCTTCAAGTGGAACTTCTATTACAGCTATTGTCGCTTCAGCATTTTTTTCTTTGTGGAACTGTAACATCTTGTCATAATTCATCTTATATATATGATCTCCTGATAAAACTAACACGTATTCTGGATCATGATTATCTATGAATTCTATATTTTGGTAAATTGCATTTGCAGTTCCTTTATACCAATTTCCACCTTTTTCTTCTTGATAAGGTGGTAATATTCTAACTCCACCATCTCTTCTATCAAGGTCCCATGGACTACCTATTCCTATATGTGAATTTAACTCTAATGGTTTGTATTGTGTTAAAACTCCTACTGTATATATACCTGAATTTGAACAGTTACTAAGTGGAAAATCTATTATTCTATACTTTCCTCCATATGGTACTGCTGGTTTTGCTAATTTCTTTGTTAACACTCCTAATCTTGAACCTTGTCCCCCTGCTAATATCATAGCTACAATTTCCTTCTTACTCACTACCTTACATCTCCTCTCACTTATACCCTCTACCTTTTATCTAAATAAAATTATGTTACCTACATATTTTAAAATTTATATTAACATTACAATCTAATTAACATTATTAGGATTATGTTAAAAGATATTAAATAGTTATTTTCTTAACTCATTTATATAAATTATTCTTATGCCTAATCTTATTTTTTTATTACTTATATAATTTAATTTCTCACAAAAATAACAGCACTTTTATATCTTATTAAAAGTGCTATTACTTTTATGATATATACTCTAACAATTGCGAAATCTTATTCTGAAAATATTTATAATCAAATTTAAGTTACTATAAATTCTTATATAGTACTTTAGAATCCCATATTCCTGTTGCATACTCTTTTATAGTTCTATCAGATGAAAAAATACCTGAATGAGCTATATTAACTCCACAAATTCTTTGCCATCTTTTTGAATCTCTATATATAAGATCTATTTTCTTTTGCGCTTCCAAATATGCATCAAAATCTTTCAGTACAAAAAACTCATCATTATAACTTAATAAATTAGCATATATTTTACTAAATTTATCTTTATCGCTATTATATCTACCACTTACTAAATCATTTATTACTGCTTTTACTCTTGGATTATTATTATATATATCCCAAGCAGAATAACCTCCATTTTTGTGGTAATTTAAAACTTCATCGGCATTTAATCCAAATATAACTATATTATCTTCCCCAACTTCATCTTTTATTTCTATATTTGCTCCATCTAAAGTTGCTATTGTTACTGCTCCATTCATCATAAATTTCATATTAGATGTTCCAGAAGCTTCTTTTGTAGTTGTAGATATCTGCTCACTCAAATCTGCTGCTGGTATTATTTTTTCTGCTAAAGATACTCTATAGTTCTCCATCATAACTACTTTAAGCTTGTCATTAACTCTAGGATCATTATTTACTTTTTCTGCTATACTACAGATTAATTCTATTGTATTTTTAGCAAGATAATATCCTGGTGCAGCTTTTCCTGCAAATATAATAGTTCTTGGTACAATATCTAAGTTTGGATTTTCTAATAACTGATTATATAAATCCATTATTCTTAAACAATTTAAAGTTTGCCTCTTATATCCATGAATTCTTTTAACTTGTACATCAAAAATAGAATTTATATCTACCTTAATTCCTTCTGTCTTATAAATTTCCTCTGCTAATTTAATCTTATTATTTTGTTTTATTTCCTTTAATCGAGATAATACATTTACATCATCAAGATGATTTTTAAATTTATCTAAATCCATAGGGTGGCGTATAAAACTATCTCCTATAGTTTCTTTTAAAAGATTGGTTAATTCTGGATTACATTTTAATAACCATCTTCTATGGGTTATCCCATTAGTCTTATTGTTAAATTTAGATGGATAAAGATAATAAAAATCAGCCATCTCTCTTTTCTTTAAAATTTCAGTATGAAGTTTTGCAACTCCATTTACACTATGGCTTCCCACTATAGCCAAATTAGCCATTTTTACATATCCATCAGATATTATAGCCATTCTAGATATCTTATCCCATTGGCCTGTATACTTATTCCATAGCTCTTGACAATAACGTTCATTTATCTCATCCACTATCATATAAATTCTTGGTAAAAGACTTTTAAACATATCTGTTGGCCATTTTTCTAAAGCCTCTGCCAATATTGTATGATTAGTGTAAGAAATTGTATTTTGGGTTATTCTCCAAGCCTCTTCCCAAGATAATTCCTCTTGGTCTACTAATATTCTCATAAGCTCAGGTATTGCTAATGTAGGATGCGTATCATTTATATGAATAGCTATTTTTTCATCTAACTCTTTAATATTTCCTCCACATTTCTTGAAGTGTCTAATTATACTTTGTATTCCTGCTGAAACAAAAAAGTATTGTTGCTTTAATCTAAGCATCTTTCCTTCATAAAATGAATCATCAGGATATAATACTAGTGAAATTGATTCTACAGAATTCTTATAAGCCATTGCTTTTAAGAACTCTCCTCTACTAAAAGAAGAAAAATCAAATTCATTTGACACTGGTTCTGCACTCCATAACCTTAATGTATTTACTATATCATTTTCATATCCAACTATAGGAGTATCATAAGGAACTGCTAATACCGGTTCATAATTTACATGAATAAAACTTAGTTTTCCATTCACATTTTCAACCTTTACAGAACCACCAAATTTAACAATCTCAGATTTATCAGCCTTTTTAGTTTCCCATACATTTCCGCCTCTTAGCCAGTTATCAGAGACTTCTACTTGTTGACCATCTACTATTTTCTGCTCAAAGAACCCATACTTATATCTGATTCCACACCCTTGACCTGCTATTTTAAGAGATGCCATAGAATCTAAAAAACAAGCTGCTAGTCTTCCAAGACCGCCATTACCAAGCCCTTGATCTTGTTCTAAATCTTCAATTTCATCTAAATCTATTCCCATCTCTCCTAATGCTTCTTTACACATATCTCTGATTCCTAGATTCAAAAGACAATTTCCCAATAATCTCCCTAATAAGAATTCCATCGAAAAATAGTATACTTGCTTATCTCCTGTTTTTTTATACATTTTATTAGTTTCTATCCACATGTTCGCTACATAATCTTTTACAAGTGCACCTAAAGCTTCATACTTTTGTTGATTAGTTCCTTCACTTAACTCTTTTCCATGTAGTTTAATAAACTTATTTTCATAATCTTTTTTAAAGGTATCCTTATCAATAGATAACATATATCTACCTCCTAAACAGGGGATTTCTAAATTAGCAACTAGTTAATAACTCTTCATATAACTTCTTATACTCTTGAGCTGATTTTTCCCAACTATTATCTGACTCCATAGCTTGTCTTACTATACCTTTCCAATGTTCCTTATCTTTATATAAAGCTAATGCATATTCCGTTATTGACATTAGTTCATTGGCATTATAATTCTTAAATCCAAAGCCATTTCCTACTTTGCTATATTGGTTATATGGACGTATAGTATCTTTTAGTCCACCTGTTTCTCTTACTATCGGAATAGTACCATATCTTAAAGCAATTAACTGTCCTAATCCACAAGGTTCGAATAATGATGGCATCAAGAACATATCAGATGCAGCATATATCTTATGAGCTAGTACATTATCAAATTTTATATTTGCTGATATTTTATCTGGATATCTATATTGAAGTTTCTTAAACGTTTCTTCATACAAATAGTCTCCAGTTCCTAGAATTACAACTTGAATGTCATTTTGTAATAATCTATCTATTATATTTATTATTAAATCGCATCCCTTTTGATTAGTTAATCTAGATACTAATCCTATCATTGGAGTATTTTCTTTTTGTGGTAAACCTAATTCCTTTTGTAGTAATATCTTATTTTCTGTCTTGCCTTTTAAATCTTCATAATTAAATTTCCTATATATTAAATTATCTTCTTCAGGATTAAACTCTTCGTAATCTATACCATTTACAATTCCTTTAAGCCTAAAGCTTTTTTCTCTTAACAATCCATCCAAACCTTCACCATACTGTGGAGTTTTTATCTCCTCAGCATAACTATTACTTACAGTTGTGATTATATCACTATAATTTAAAGCTCCTTTCATAAAGCTAGCTCCACCGTGTAACTCTACACTTCCATTTGCCATAGGCATATAATCGTACCCAAAATAATTTGGTAAAATATCTGGTGAAAAAGTTCCCTTAAATAATAAATTATGAATTGAAAAAACTGTTTTCATATTAGAGTAAAATGGATCTTTCCTATACTCTAATTTGTGTAATACAGGTATCATACCGGTTTGCCAGTCGTTACAATTTATGATATCTGGTTGCCAGTCAATTTCCTTTAAAAAGCACAATACAGCTCTATCAAAAAAAGCAAATCTTTCTGCATCATCACCATATCCGTATAATCCATCTCTGTTAAAATAGTATTCATTATCTATGAAATAATAAGTAACAGATTTATGTTCATACTTAAATACTCCACAATATTGATTTCTCCATCCAACAGGAACCATAAACCATTTAATAAATTCAAGTTTTTTAACATAATCACCTTTTATATTTTTATGCTTAGGTAAAACTACTCTTGCATCTACACCTAGATTATGCAAAGATTGTGGTAATGCTCCCATTACATCACCTAATCCTCCTGTTTTAACAAATGGATTTGCTTCAGATGTAACAAATAAAACTTTCATCAAATCCCCTCCATTATTTATGTTTATTAACATTATTTATAGACAAAACAGTTGCAGCCATTGGTGGAACCTTTATCTTAATAGAATAAGGTCTATTATTCATTTCAATTTCCTCAGCCACTAAAATATCTGTCATTATCTGACCTGATCCACCAAACTCTAAACTATCTGTATTAAATACTTCTTTATATTCTCCCTTATAAGGTACACCTAATCTAAAGTCATATCTTACTACTGGAGTAAAATTAAACACAAATATTAATATTTCATTTTCATCTCTTCCTTTACGTATAAAGGAGTATACACTTGAATTATTATTATCTGCATCAATCCATTCAAACCCCTTATAATCATAATCTAGCTCCCATAATGCTTTATTATCTTTATAAAATTTATTAAGAGATTTAAAATACTCCTGTGTTTTTTTATGATTTTCAAATTTATCTATTAAAAACCACTCTAATTCTTCATACTCTCTCCACTCTATAAATTGTCCAAACTCACTTCCCATAAAAAGGAGCTTCTTTCCTGGATGCCCAATCATATAAGCTGCATATAATCTTAATCCTGCAAACTTATTCCAAATATCTCCCCACATCTTATTCACTAAAGAGTATTTTCCATGTACCACTTCATCATGGGATATAGGTAAAATAAAATTTTCATTGTAGTTATACATCATTGAGAAATTTATTTTATTATGATGATATTTTCTATATATAGGATCCATCTCTATATACTTTAATGTATCGTTCATCCATCCCATATTCCATTTAAAATTAAATCCTAAACCACCTTCTTCTACAGGCTTTGATATTTTAGGCCATGATGTTGCTTCTTCAGCTATCATCATTACATTATAAAAATTTTCCCTAATTACTGTATTTAAAGTTTTTATAAATTCAATAGCTTCTAGGTTACCATTTTGACCATATCTATTAGGTCTCCACTCTCCATCATTTCTTCCATAGTTCAAATATAGCATATTAGATACTGCATCTACTCTTAATCCATCTATATGAAATTCTTTTAACCAATATACTGCATTAGATATTAAAAAACTTCTAACTTCAGGCCTACCTAGGTCAAAATTACAAGTTCCCCACCCTTTATTTTCTGCTTTCCACTCTTCTTGATATTCATAAGTAGGTGTGCCATCAAATCTGTATAAGCCGTGAATATCTTTGCAAAAATGACCTGGAACCCAATCTAAAATAACTCCTATTCCAACCTTATGAAGTTCATCTATTAAATATTTCAGATCATTTTCATCGCCGTATCTAGTAGTGGCAGAATAATATCCTGTTATTTGATATCCCCATGATGCATCTAATGGATGCTCCATTAATGGCATCAACTCTACATGTGTGTATGACATTTCTTTTAAATATTTAGGTAACTCTTTAGCAATTTCTCTATATGTTAAAAATTCTCCATTTTTTCTTTTCCAAGATCCTAGATGCATTTCATATATATTTATTGGACTTTCATACATATTATATCTTCTTCTTTTAGCCATCCAACTTCTATCATTCCATTTATATTTATCTTGCTTTTCATTAACTACTATTGAAGCAGTATTAGGTCTAAGCTCAGATTTAAATGCAAATGGATCCGCTTTATAAGTATGATGTCCATACATATTTTCTATAGAATACTTATATAATGTTCCCTCACTCAAATTAGGAATAAATAGAGTCCATATTCCAGCTTCAGTTATCTTGTCCATTTTATACTCATCTCTAATTTCAAAAGATGAAAAATCACCTACTACATAAACACTTTTTGCATTAGGCGCCCAAACTGAGAATCTAACTCCTTTTTTCTTTTTTTCAGTAACTACATGTGATCCCATAAACGCATAACTATTGTAGTTTTTGCCTTCATGAAATAAATATGTGTTAAAATCTGTTATCTCGCATTTCGCTTTTTTACTTGCTACCTTCTTTTCTTTTTTTTCTTCTATTTCTTCTATTACTTCTATACTCTTATTTTTCCAATTCACTTCATCATTAAAAGATTTAGCAATATTATCAGTAGATTCTAGAATATTTTGTCTCATGTTATGCCTCCTTACTACATTTGTTTTATTAATTTTGTCATTTATGGAATAAATTATATTATGCTTATTAATTTTATCATCATAGATAAAATATCATCAACACTTTTCAAACGACATTAAATTCATAAAAAATCTTAAGTATACTTTTACATTTTTAAAAAATTAAATATTTAGATAAGATTATGTTGTTTATCGTCGTATTACGTCTCTTTTAGTAGATAATTTATTAAAGAAAATCCATAAAATATACCTTATCATATGTATATTTGTCTTTTAAATTTATAATTAAAGTTAAATCTATAGAAAATCTCTCCACCAATTTATTTATATTTAAAATAACTAATATTATATAAAATTTTGACTTTATTTATAAATTTATATAATAAAAAAGACCTAAGAATATTCTTAAGTCTTTTTTATTCTCTATTAACTTTACTAAAAGAAATTTAAAATTTTCAAATTTACCTCAATCTAAAGCATCTATCAATATTTTTTTCTGCTACTACATGTAATTTTTCAGCAATAATCATTCCAAAAGTTAGTTTTGGAATATAATTTCCGGCTTCTTAGTATAGTTTATATACTTTTATAAAACAAAAAAACACTTAAGATAAACTTAAGTGTTTTTACTAACCAGGCAACGTCCTACTCTCCCACACAGTCTCCCATGCAGTACCATTGGCGCTGTAGAGCTTAACTTTCCTGTTCGGAATGGGAAGGAGTGTTTCCTCTACGCCAT
>NZ_CYZX01000036.1 GCF_001405015.1 Clostridium disporicum | reverse complement strand
CCCATAATGGACACATCCTTTCTTAACTAAATATTATTTTACTTAGTTCGATTTAATGTGTCCACTACTTTATACTAACACCAACCGTCCGAAAAGGAATACCCCGGCTGGGGAAGCACCGCAAGGAGTCGGACTTCGGGACAAAATGTCCCGAAGTTGCGAGGAGCGTGCCAACGCCGGAACACGCCGCAGGAATGGGGCAGGAAACCTTTTCGGGGAGAACGGCAACGGAAAGCAAAATGGAGGGAACGCATGAGAGATAACCCCTATAAAGACTTGCCGCCGCTGGAACGCAGGCCGGACGGTTCCCTTTACCGCATGACCCCGGCGCAGAGAAAACAGGCGGCCAGCCTGATACGCCGGGAGTGCTGTTGCTGTGAGGACGGCAACTGCATTGTCCTTGACGATGGGGACACCTGCACCTGTCCGCAGACGATTTCTTTCTCGGTCTGCTGTAAGTGGTTCCGCTGGGCGGTCTTGCCGCTGGACGGGACGCTGGAAGCGGAGATTTTCCGGGATAAGGACTTGAAACGCTGTGAGGTCTGCGGCGGTGTGTTCGTCCCCAAATCCAACCGGGCAAAATACTGCCCCGGCTGTGCCGCCAGAGTTCACAGGCGGCAGAAAACAGAAAGTGAACGGAAAAGGAGGTCTGCTGTGGACAGTTAGGAGCGAAAAAAGCCTTGATTTATCAGGCTTCGCAAGCCCCAAACCGGGGCTGGTGGTATAAAGTATCGCCCGCCCCGGAAAACGGGCTTCTAACCGTCCACAAAACGCACTATGACAAATACCATCTATATCCATCAGCCGGAAAAGGCGTTCAGCTTCACCCGGCTCCCGAATTTCCTCTTTGAAGCCCCCACATTCAAGCCCTTGTCCAACGAGGCAAAGGTTCTGTACGCCTTTATCCTGCGCCGGACAGAGTTATCCCGCAAGAATGGGTGGGCGGATGATTGCGGACGGATTTATCTGTACTATCCCATCTGCGAGGTGGTTGACCTGCTCCACTGTGGGCGGCAGAAAGCGGTAAACACCCTGCGGGAACTGCAATACGCCGGGCTGGTGGAGATCCAGAAGCAGGGCTGTGGAAAACCCAACCGCATTTTCCCAAAATCCTATGAAGCGGTTCCAAACACCGACTTCAAGAAATCCGGTTCTGGTACGCCGGAGGGCTGAAAACCGTACTTATGAAGTGAGGAAATCACTCCCCGGAAGTACGAAAACCGGACGGTATATAGAAATACAAAGATTAAAAAGATTTATTTATATTCTATCCATTCCAATCCTATCCGAGCTAATTTCTGCGGGATTTTCCCTGTGGAAAACCCCGGATAGGAAAGGAATGGGGAAAGGAGCAGAATGGCACAACACGCAATTTTGCGGTTTGAGAAGCACAAGGGCAACCCGGCAAGGCCGCTGGAAGCCCATCACGAAAGACAGAAAGAACAATACGCCAGCAACCCCGACATTGACACAAGCCGGAGCAAGTACAACTTTCATATCGTCAAGCCAGAGGGCAGGTACTATCATTTCATTCAAAACCGCATTGAACAGGCCGGGTGCCGAACCCGCAAGGACAGCACACGGTTTGTCGATACGCTGGTAACTGCCAGCCCGGAGTTTTTCAAGGGGAAATCCCCAAAGGAGATACAGGCGTTTTTCCAGAGGGCGGCGGACTTCCTCATTGGCCGGGTAGGACGGGAAAATATCGTGTCGGCGGTGGTACACATGGACGAGAAAACGCCCCACCTGCATTTGACCTTTGTTCCGCTGACAAAGGACAACCGCCTGTGTGCAAAGGAGATTATCGGCAACCGGGCAAACCTGACGAAGTGGCAGGACGATTTTCACGCCTATATGGTGGAGAAATATCCTGACTTGGAGCGTGGGGAGAGCGCCAGCAGGACAGGCCGGAAGCATATCCCCACCCGGCTTTTCAAACAGGCGGTTTCCCTCTCCCGGCAGGCAAGAGCCATTGAAGCCACACTGGACGGCATTAACCCGCTGAACGCCGGAAAGAAAAAAGAGGAAGCCCTCTCCATGCTGAAAAAGTGGTTCCCGCAGATGGAGAATTTCTCCGGGCAGTTGAAAAAGTACAAGGTCACAATCAATGACCTGCTGGCGGA
Source organism: Clostridium disporicum (assembly GCF_001405015.1). Lineage (GTDB taxonomy): Bacteria > Bacillota > Clostridia > Clostridiales > Clostridiaceae > Clostridium > Clostridium disporicum_B. The sequence goes on along the minus strand of NZ_CYZX01000036.1, from coordinate 9,331 downwards.
GAATGAGAAGTTGGAAGCAAGGGCAAAGGCCAGCGAAAAAGGAAAGATGAAAGATACGATGGAACGGGCAAAGCTGAAAAGCGAACTGGACAATTTACAGCGGCTGGTTGACCGTATCCCGCCGGATATACTGGCGGAACTGAAACGTCAGCAGCGGCACACGGTAAAGGAAAGGTGATAGATATAAGCAGAAATTTTCGCCGCCTCTGTGCGGCATTGTACCTTGAAAACTGAATATGGAGGACACTGGATGGCAAAAAGTGAAAGCGATATTTTTACACCCCGAACAGGGCAGGTTATACAAGCAGAGAACGGCACGCAGTATTTTGTATGTGGGAACAACCGTATAAAAATCTCCGAACACTTCGCCGCAGGCGGGAAGCCCCTCGGTGATCTGATTGTAGATGTGGTGCGGCATACCGCAGAAAAAGCCGCTTCAACCTGATAGCCCATCATTGATAACACGCCCACGCTTATGATATAATTGCCATAGAGCAAAAGTATTGTAAGCGTGGGTTGTTTCTTTAGAAGGAGGATTTTTACGGTGAAACAACCTTACAATACTACGATTTACAACACGGCGCTTTATATGAGATTGAGCCGGGACGATGAACTGCAAGGAGAAAGCGGGAGTATTCAGACACAACGCATGATGCTCCGGCAATATGCCGCCGAGCATGGCCTGAATGTCATAGATGAATATATCGACGATGGATGGTCTGGAACGAACTTTGACAGGCCGGATTTTCAGAGAATGATTGATGACATTGAGGACGGGAAAATCAACTGCGTTGTTACGAAGGATTTATCCCGCTTAGGCAGAAACTACATTCTGACCGGCCAGTACACGGAAATCTACTTTCCCAGCAAAGGCGTCCGCTATATCGCTGTCAATGACAATGTGGACACCATCAACGGAGAGAATGAGCTTGCCCCATTCCTCAACATTCTGAATGAAATGCACGCCCGCCAGACCAGCAAAAAGGTAAAGGCGGCCATGCGGACACGGTTCGCAAATGGCGCACACTATGGAGCCTATGCTCCGCTTGGCTATGTCAAAGACCCAGATAAGAAAGGCCATCTTCTGATTGACCCGGAAACAAGGTGGATTATCGAAAAGATTTTTGACCTTGCCGTTCATGGCCGGGGAGCCGCCAGCATTACACGGATTTTGGTCGAAGAAAAAGTACCTACTCCCGGCTGGCTGAATTTCCAGAGATACGGCACTTTCGCAAATATCTATGCCGGAGCGCCGGAGGAAAAAGCCTATGCGTGGACGATAGCGCAGGTGAAAAGTATTCTGAAAGAGGAAACCTATATCGGACACAGCGTCCACAATAAGCAGACCAACATTTCATTCAAAAACAAGAAGAAAGTACGCAAGCCAAAAGAGGAATGGTATCGTGTGGAGAACACCCACGAAGCGATTATTTCCGAAGATGTGTTCCGTCAAGTACAGGAGCAGATTTGCAACAGGCGCAGACGGCAGAAGAACGGCACAACACAGATATTTTCCGGGCTGGTAAAATGTGCGGACTGCGGCTGGTCGCTGGCCTATGGTATGAACAGCCAGAACAAAAATCCCTATGCCCACTACCATTGTAGCAAGTACGGGCAAGGATTGCACCAGTGTTCCATGCACTATATCCGCTATGATGTGCTTTACGCCTATGTCCTTTCCCGTCTGCAATACTGGTCTGTGCTGGCACAGCAGGATGGGGACAAACTTCTGAAACGGCTACTTAACGCCAGCGACAAGGAACGCAATACTGCAAGGAAGCGGCAGACAGCCGAACTGAAAAAGGCGGAAAAGCGCAAAGCAGAAGTAGACACCCTGTTTGCAAAAATGTATGAGGACTGGTCTGCCGGACGCATTACAGAATACAATTTCAATATGCTGTCCGAAAAGTATCAGGGCGAACAGCGAGAATTGGACGTAAAAATTGAACGGCTTCACGAAGCGATGGAGACCGCCGCCCAGACAGCGGTTGACGCTGAAAAGTGGATAGGTCTGATGAAACAGTATGTCAATCCCACAGAATTGACGGCTGAACTTCTGAATACGCTGATTGAAAAAATCCTTGTCCATGAAGCGGTCAAAAGTGAGGACGGAAGCCGGGAACAGGAAGTGGAAATCTTCTACCGCTTTATCGGCAAAATCGAATGACACATCTTGAGATACCCAACAATATCTTTAACTAAGGGAAACGGGAAAAGGCTACCCTAACATTGAATCGCTAAAAAGTATATCTAAATTATTTTCTGTTTCTATTGATGAATTGTTATCTGGGGAAGAACTAATCAATATTGCAGAAACAGAAAATAGTTCTAATATGGAGAAGATTTACAATATACTTGGTGCAGTACTGGATTTGATGGCGATTGTATTTATTATTTTGCCTCTATATGGAAAACGAGTAGGAGATTATATCTATTCCGTTAACCTAATATCATTTACAGACTCTACACCAATAAATCTTGCAATTTATTGGATTATTTTTGTTGCTTTGATTAGTATTGGTATTGCTAAACTTATATTCATCCGACTTGATAGAGAGTTATGGTGCAACTACATCACAAAATGTTCTGTAGTATTAGGAGTTGTGGCAACCTGCTTTTTTGCTATGGCAAGAGAACCATATGTGACAACATTTCTATTTTTGATTTTTATAACGAAAATATTTGTACTGTTTAAGCAGAGTAAAATAAAGTGAAAAAACAGCATAAACCTTTGAAAATAGGCTCTGACACGAAAAGTGTCAGGGCCTATTTTCTATTGTGACGATAGGTTTCTTGGTTTTTATGATATAAGGTCAGATAATAAAATTGTGGTCAACACAACATACAAAATAACAGAGAGGACAGATATATATGAATATCATTGAAACAGAAAATCTTACTAAACAATATGGAACAACTACCGTTGTTGATAATATCAATCTTCATGTGCCAAAAGGCAAAATCTACGGCTTACTTGGCAGAAACGGAGCGGGAAAAACAACCGCAATGAAAATGATGTTACAGCTTGTTTATCCGACAGGAGGAGCAATTCGATTATTCGGTACAGATTATAAGGAACACACTCATAGTCTTTACGGAAAAATAGGTTCTATTATTGAAACACCAGGTTTTTATAGTAATTTGACAGGATATGAAAATTTGAAGATTATTGCTAAATTGCGAGGACAGCTTAGTAAAGATTCTGTACAGGAGGCACTTCGAGTTGTTGGGTTAGAAAAGGAAACAAGGAAAGTGTTTGCTGATTATTCATTAGGTATGAAACAGCGACTTGGTATTGCAGCAGCAATTATGCATGAACCTGAACTACTGATACTTGACGAACCTATAAACGGACTTGACCCTATTGGTATTTCTGAAATTCGCTCGTTCCTGTCTGAGCTAAGTCATAGTAAAGGTACTACTATTTTAATTTCAAGTCATGTTTTAAATGAGATTGAACAGATTGCTGATATTATTGGTGTCATGCACGAAGGTCGCTTAATAGAAGAAGTTAACATGGCAGAGCTTCAGAAGCGAAATCGTAGATATATTGAATTTGAATTGTCTAATGTGGAAATAGCCGCAAAAATATTAGAAAATCACTATCAGATTAAAGACTACTCTATACAAGGTAATACAATAAAAATTTATGATTTCACTCATAATTCAGGAGAAATCAATAAAGCTTTCGTAGAGAATGGTCTGTTGGTAACAAAAATAAATATAGACGAGGAAAACCTAGAGAATTATTTTTCAGGATTGATTGGAGGTGGCAGCATTGCTTAATATTATTTACTGCGAATTATTAAAGTTAAAGCATTCAAAGATGGTGCTTATAAGTATTTTAGGTGTTATGTCTACGCCATTTATGATGTTTATAGAATCCTTGCAAACTCACTTTGAACATCCAGAGCGTGTTTTCACACTGGCTAACGTTTATGATAACAGTTTGCTGTATATGATGCTTTTAACCAATATGATGATATATGTGGTAATAACTGCCTACTTATTCAGTCGTGAGTATACAGAAAATACATTAAAAACTATACTGCTAATACCGATTTCAAGAACAAAGCTACTGCTTAGCAAGTTTTGTACCTTGTTACTTTGGATTGCTATGCTTACCTTTGTAACATGGGCAGGTATACTTATTTTATCTGGAATATATCATGCTGTTTTTGGAATGAATGGATATAACTTAGTCATTGCTATCGAATGGTTATTGAAATTTTTACTTGGCAGTATGTTAATGTTTTTAACGGTTTCCCCATTTGCTTATATAGCTCAAAAAACAAAGGGATTTGTTGCGCCTGTGATTGCTTCAGCTGTTATCGTTATGGGTAGTGCAGCACTTACTAATCAAGATTTTGGAGCATTATACCCATGGACAGCTACATTTTTTCTCATAGAGGGCAAAATACAAAGTACAGGCTATCCAATTCCTTTAGCAATAGCAATCATTGTCTTTGTATCTATAGCTGGATTTTTATTAATATTTAGCCATTTCAAAAAAGAGGATTTGAAATAGGGATACTTTATTTTATTGAAATTTTGAAAGTTATATTTTTTGGTAATGAATCTATGAAGTAACACCGATGTTAATTCATAAGGAGAATTCTTCATTTTTTTATACTACCAAATCTATTTAATAATGAGATATCAGAACTTTTACAATTAAAATCTCTTGATATTATAGTTTTAATTATATTACGCAAATTATTTAAGAATAAGAAAAATATGAAACACTTTATTTACAATAAATGTAAAGAAATATATAATATAAGTGCATCAATAACTATAATTAAGTATAAAAGGGAGGGGTAAAAATGGATAGTATTGAGGTATTAGAGCATACGCATATAGGTGAGGATGGGCACAGCTTTAGCCATACTCATAAAAATGTTGAAGGGCATAAGCATGTGCATTCACATGAAAGTACAAAAGATATATCAAATAGATTAGCTAGAGCAGCAGGACATTTAGAGTTTGTAAGACGTATGGTGAAAGATGAAAGGGATTGTAGCGAAGTACTAAATCAAATAGCTGCAGTTACATCAGCTTTAAATAGCGTAAGTAGACTAATTTTACAAGGACATATAGAAGAATGTGTAACAGATGCAATACAATGTGGAGATAAAAAGGTAATTGAAGATTTAAATAAATCATTAGCTAAGTTGATAAAATAAAAAAATAAAGAATTATTTTTAAATTTTTAAATAGTAAAAAAATATCGCCTAAGTAGTATATTTAATATTATTAGGCGATATTTTTTTTATCTAATTTTAATGAAATATAATCTATATTCTATGTATTAGCTATTTTAGATAATATTTTTTTGTAAAAATATATCCCCATATAGAGGTTGTTGTAAAAAAAATCAAGTGATACAATATATTAGGATATTGAAAAGGGTAATAGTAAAATAAAAAAGGAGTGGTTTATGATGAAAGAAAGGACAAAAGAATTAGTTTGGGCATCTTTATTTTTAGCAATTGGTGTAATAATACCATATATTTTCCATGCAACTAGCTTACCAGGACAGGTATTTTTACCAATGCATATACCAGTTTTACTATGTGGAGTAATACTAGGTAAAAAGTATGGAGTTATTGTGGGAATATTATTACCATTTATAAATTCAGCACTTTTAGGAATGCCACCATTATATCCAACAGCAATTTCAATGGCATTTGAGTTAGCAACTTATGGGTTTATTACAGGATTATTATATAAGGATAAGAAATGTAATATTTTTGTATCTCTAATCGGTGCTATGTTAGTAGGTAGAATAGTATCTGGAATAGTGAATTATGTTTTATTAACTGTAGGTGGAAGTGGATTTGTATTTGCTGCTTTTATAACATCTACTTTTGTAAAAGCAGTTCCAGGAATTATTATACAATTAATACTTATACCTGCAATATTAAAAGCACTAGAATATGCTAATAAAGGTAAAGTGGTAGCAAATGAATAATAGAGAATTTTTTAATGAACTAGCATATAAATGGGATGATATGTGTCATCATGACGATAAAAAAATTAGGAAGATATTAGATTTAGCTGATATAAAGAAAGAATCAAAGATACTTGATATAGGGACAGGCACTGGAATATTAATTAGTTACTTATTAGAAAAATCACCATCAAAGTTAGTAGGTTTAGATATATCGGAAAATATGATAGAGGTAGCTAAAGAAAAATATAAAGGAAAAAATGTTGAGTTTGTTGTATCCGATATAATGGAATTTAATGATTATGGATATGATTATATTTTTATTTACTCAGCTTATCCTCATTTTAAAGAAAAAGAAAAGTTATTTGAGCATTTATCTAAACTATTAAATCCAAGAGGTAAAGTAATTATAGCTCATTCTCAAAGTAGAGATGAAGTAAATCACGTTCATTCTACAAGTGAGACAGTTAAAGATGATATACTTTTATCAACTGATGAAAATGTTAAGATAATAAATAGATACTTAGTAACAGAGAAGACAATAGATAATGAAGAAATGTATTACATTGAAGCTATAAAGAAATAATATCATATTAATTAATAATTAAGCTTAAAATATATTTATAAGAAGGAACTACGGCTCAAGCTGATAGTTTCTTTTTTTATTGAATATAATTTTAACTTTAAATAAATATAAAAAAACAACCCCCCACCAAGCTTGTGGCAAAAAATTACAAATGATAAAATTTCAGTAACGTAGCAATTTAAAACATATTATAGGAGGTAAATAAGTTGAGAAAAAGAAGTATTGCTTTATCTTTAATTTTTGCAATGAGTTTAATGTTTGTGGGGTGTAACAATGCTAGTGAAGGAACAAGTAAAAATACAGATGATAATACAGAAGTAGTAGTTAATACTGAAGCTAAAGATAGTATATCTGCATATGTTGGAACTAATATATTTGAAGGAAGTTTAGACCCAATTAAGGGAGCAATGAGCTATGGATATTCTTTTACTAATTGTGCATTAACAAGGGTTAATTCAGAGTCAGAATATGAAGGGGACTTAGCTACTGATTGGCAAATAAGTGATGACTCTTTAGTTTATACATTTAATTTAAGAGAAGGAGTTAAATTCCATGATGGTTCAGATTTTACAGCAGAAGATGTAGTTTTTACTTATGAGACTGTTAAAGAAAATCAAGGAAATAATGAAAATGTAGATCTTTCAAGATTGGAATCAGTAACTGCTCTAGATGATTATACAGTTGAATTTAAATTATCAGAAAGTTACTCTCCATTCTTTGATTCGGTAGCTTTATTAGGTATTGTTCCGAGTGATGCTTATGATAGTGAAACATTTGATAAGTATCCAATTGGTACAGGAGCGTGGAAAGTTATTCAATATGATACAGACCAACAAATAATAGTTCAAGCAAATGAAGATTATTATGAAGGAGCACCAGAAATTAAGCAAGTAACTTTTGTAAAGATGGATAATGAAGCTGCATTTTCAAATGCAAAATCAGGTCAATTAGATATAGTTATGGTAGCGCCAAATTATGCGCTTGAAGAAATAGATGGAATGCATATAGAAAATCTTGAAACAATGGATGTTCGTAATATTAGTTTGCCATGTATACCAGAACAAGTAGTTAAGAATCATGATGGGAATGAAGTAACAGTAGGGAATAATGTTACTTCTGATGTTGCAGTTCGTAAAGCTTTAAGTATAGGAATAGATAGAGAATCAATAATAAATAATGCTTTAAATGGTATAGGAAAACCAGCTACTGGGTTTACTAATAATTTAACTTGGGGAAATCCTTTAGTTTATGAAGATAATCAAAGGGAAGAAGCAAAAAAACTTTTAGAAGATGCTGGATGGGTTGATTCAGATGGAGATGGAATTAGAGAAAAAGACGGAGTAAAATGTGAATTTGATGTATATTCACCATCTAGTGACCAACAACGTTACTTATTAGCAGTTGCAGTTGCTGAAGATGCAAAGGAATTAGGTATATCTATAAATGCAAAACAAGGAACATGGGATGAACTTACTGCAAAGGCTAATACAGCTGGAATAGTATGGGGATGGGGACAATATAGTCCAACAGTATTAAAGTCATTACTTTATTCAGAACTATTCTTAGTTGGTGCTTATGACAATACAGTTGGATATTCTAATGAAGAGGTAGATAAATTAATAGATGAAGCAATAGATTCTAATAATCAAGAAGATGCAATTAAAAAGTGGAAAGAAGTACAAGCTGTTTCAGCAGAAGACTATCCTTATTTATATATAGTAAATATTGAGCATAGTTATTTTGTTAATGATTCTATTGATATTTCAGTAGATACTCAAATAGCTCATCCTCATGGTCATGGTTCACCAATTATTTGTAATATGAAGGATTGGAAGGTTAATGAATAGATTAAAGTATATAGGTTCAACATTTTTAAGGATGATATCACTTTTAATTGCAGTTAGTATTATAGCGTTTATTTTAGTTACATCATCCCCAATAGACCCATTAACATCATATGTAGGAACAGAATCTACACTTTCAAAAGAGGCAAAAGATGAAATAGCAGAACACTGGGGGTTAAATGACCCTCCAGTGGAAAGATTTATAACATGGGGAAAAAATGTATTACAAGGTGATTTAGGAACATCAATAACATTTAAACAACCGGTTAGTACAGTAATTTTAGAAAGATTCCAATATTCAATAGTTCTAATGATGGTAGCTTGGCTGTTTTCAGGTGTTTTAGGATTTATAATTGGAATTCTAGCTGGTGTATATAAAGGTAGTATTTTTGATAAGATTATAAAAGTTTTTTGTCTTACACTTCAATCAGCACCAACGTTTTGGATTGGCTTATTAGTTTTAAGTTTATTTGCAGTTAAGTTAGGCTGGTTTCCTATAGGCTTAGCAGCCCCAATGGGAAAATTAGCGTCAGATGTAACCATTGGGGATAGAATATATCATCTTATATTACCAGCTTTCACATTAAGTGTTTTAAGTATAGGAAAAATAACATTATTTACACGACAAAAATTAATAGAAATATTAAATAGTGATTTTATACTTTTTGCAAAGGCAAGAGGAGAAAGTACTACTCAGTTAATTATGAGGCATGGAGTAAGGAATATAGCATTGCCAGCAATTACAGAACAGTTCTCATCTTTCAGCGAACTTTTTGGAGGAATGGCATTAGCAGAGACAGTATTTTCTTACCCAGGATTAGGTACGGCAACAACAGCTGCTGGACTAAATGGAGATGTTCTGGTGTTAGTATAAAGTAGTGGACACATTAAATCGAACTAAGTAAAATAATATTTAGTTAAGAAAGGATGTGTCCATTATGGGAAAGG
>NZ_CYZX01000035.1 GCF_001405015.1 Clostridium disporicum | reverse complement strand
AAGTTTTTCATATTATTACTATGCGCAAAAAAGGAAGTTCAAATTCGAACTTCCTTTTCTTTATCGGCAAATATCAAATTTTTTTTGATACAGCCCCTTTTGTATTGACATATAATATTTTTCTAGGATACTTCTTTTTTTGAAAATCTATTACATGTAATAAAATATGAAGCTAATAGTATTGTTATTGAAGCTAGGACTATTAATATTCCTATCATAGTTGGACTAATAGTTATATTTATTTCAGGTAATAATTGAACTAATGAAGTAGAAAAAGTAATAGGAAGTACTGCTAAAAATACAAGTATATATCTTCCTTTTTCAGTTCCTAGTAATAAAGCAGCTGGCTGAACTATTGCTAAGAAAAATATGCCTATAGATAATGTGGAAAGAGCTATAGCATATATCGGCATAGAGTTTACATCAGAGCTATATCCAATAAATTTTATTATTGAAGCTAAAAGTACTGATATTCCCATAGATATAATTGTATTTAATAAACCAAAAATATATTTAGATAAAATATACTCATTAGTAGTTATAGGAAGAGAATATATTAAATAGTTCATTTTACTTCTTTCTTCATAGAAGACTAAAGAATAACATGAAATCATTAAAAACATAGCACCTGCAAAAACTATCATAAATGGCTGAAATACTGCAAAAAATATAGCCATAACTACAAGAATTAATAAGCTTTTCTTTAATGCAAAAAGTGAATTGTATTGAAGTTTAAGTAAATTTATTAAATTTTTCATATCATTAAGCCCTCCTTGTATAATACATTAATATATCTTCTAGAGTACATTTTTCATAAATAGCTTCATCACCGAAAAGTTCATATGCCTTATCTTTATTACTCATAAGACCTTCGAAGCTAAAAGAATTTTCTTTTAAAGAAATAAATTCTTTTCGAAGATTATTATCTAAAAGGTCTTTTTTGATTTTAACTATAATGTGATTTTCTAATATTGAATCTTTTTCATCTTGAAGAATTATATTGCCATTATAAATCATTACAACATAATCAGCAGCTTTATCTAAGTCAGTAGTAATATGGGTTGAATAAAAAACTGTCATATTATCAAGTTCCATATGACGTTGCATCAATTCTAGAAAATCATTTCTTATAAGTGGGTCTAAGCTAGAAGTTGGTTCATCCATAATAAGAAGCTTTGGATGATGACTTAAAGCCATAATAAGTTCAAATTGCTTTTTTTGTCCTTTTGAAAGATCTTTATATGCTTTATCTTCATTTACTTTGAATTCATTAATGTATTTTTTATATAGCTCTTCATCCCAATTTGAATAAAAATTTGAAATTACTTTATGAAGACTAGATATTTTACTTTCTTCTAAAAAACCAGATACATCTCCAACATAGGCTATATCTTGTTTAATTTTTATATCTTTAGAAATGTCACAATCAAGAACCTCTATATTTCCATTAGTAGGTTTAACCATTCCTAAAATAGATTTAATAGTAGTTGTTTTTCCAGAACCGTTAGGCCCTATGAAACCTGTAATATATCCAGTAGGAACATTTAATTCTTTTATATTTAGTGAAAAATCCTTATAGTCTTTTTGTAAATTTTTAATTTTAATAGCATTCATATTTATACCTCCTCATAAATACTTTTAAATATCTCAATACATTCTTCTAAAGATAATCCTAGAGATTTTGCTGAAATTATTAATTCTTCTAATTTGCTTTCCATTTCTGCCATAGCAGCTTCTTTTAATCTTTCTGAATTAGCACCAGAAACAAAAGTTCCCTTACCTACAACAGTTTGTATAAATCCATCTTTTTCTAATTCTTCATAAGCCCTTTTTGAAGTTATTATACTTACCTTTAGCTCTCTAGCTAATGTTCTTATAGAAGGAAGAGGATCACCGGGTTTTAATTTACCATTAAGTATCTGACTTTTAAGTTGGTTTTCTATTTGCTCATATAGTGCTATTGGCGAGGAATTACTAATAATAATATCCAAATGTACACCTCCGTACCTAAGTGTGTATATCTATTATACACACATAGTATCACTATTGTGATAGTAGGTCAATAAGAATATTAAAAATTATAAAATTTTAAAGGAGTAAAATTAAAGAAGTTTAACATATTTTTTAAATGTAACATAATAAAAATTAATACATTTTTACTTTGAAGGGAGTGAAGGGAAATGGTAACTTATAATTCTTTCATTTTTGAAGGACATGGAATTAGTGAGAAAACAGGAGTTTATGATCCAGGAGCTGTTTATGGAACAGTAAGGGAAAATGATTTAGCAGACAAAATAGTAACAACAGCAATTAATTATTTGAAAACTACAGCATTATCTATTCATAGAGATGAAAATAATTATGCGGATAATGATTTAGATGGAAATATATATGCAGCTAAGGCAGGCATATCAGTTCATATTAATGCTGGAGGAGGAACAGGTACAGAGATATTTGTTCCATCAAGAGAAAAGTATTTAACAGAGGACTTTAATCTAGTTAAAAATATTTCTGAGACTTTAGGTATAGCAAATAGAGGAGTTAAATCAAGAGATTATAATACTGGGAAAATATATTTGAGAAGTGATGGGATAACTTTAGATTATACAGATTATTACAAAGAAATAAGATATGCTTGGGGGCTTGGAATATCATTAGCTATAATTGAAGTTGGTTTTATTGATACAAGTGATTTGAAAAAGATTCAAGCTAATATAGATAAGATAGGCTTTTTAATAGCGCAATATATCGCTAAAATTTGTGGGATAGAACTATCTAAACCAGGAGAGCCATCTATAACTGAAGATGTGTATTATAGAGTTATTTGTGGAAGTTTTAAAGAAAAATCAAATGCAGAACAAAGAAAAAAGGAATTGGAAACTAAAGGATATTCAGGCATTTTTGTAGATATTTATAAATCTTAATTTTAAAATAAATAAGATTGTCATAGTGAAAATGATATAGCTATAACTTCAGATATAGGAATTCTTGTGTCATATGGTCCGGTAGCATTAGATAAAGCTTATGCTGATATAGTAAATAGTCAGAGTGTTTTACAAGAAAGCTATTTAGATGAGCAAAGACATAAGCATAATAATGATTTTAATAATCATTTTAAAAATACTCATCGAGAAACTTACTGGAAAGTATGCATAGATTATGCAGTAAAGCTGGGCTTAGAAAGTAAAAAGTATAAATTAATAGAAGTTTAAAATTTTATAGATGATTCTTTATTAGTATAATCTTTTTTTGTAATTAAAAGTAGATTTACAATTACTAAGAAAAAGAAAGATGATGATATAGAATAAAATAATATGAAATAATAATAAAAGGGAGTTGTGATGGTACAACTCTCTTTTATTTTATAAGAACAATATTTTTACCTATTATTATAGATTTTGAATTACTACTATGGCCTATTTCTTCTGTTTTAGCTATAGGGAGTGTAGGGTTGTCTATTATACTTAGTGCAAGTTCTGTTATAGATGGTGAAATATTATTTTCTTGCATTTTACTAAAGGTTCCAAGAATTAAACCGTTAATTTTGTCAAATACTCCTAATTGCTTAAGTTGATTTAAAAAAGCAGACATAAGAGCGGCTTCTCCACCCATACTTTCTAAAAATAGTACTTTTCCTGTAAAATCAGGCATGTATTTTGTACCTGCTAATTTTAAAAGACAGCGAATATTACCACCAACTACAATACCTTCAATTTTTTCACCTTGAATAAAGTTATAAGAAAAATTAAATAAGTCATTTTTATCATTGAAGACACTATTCTCAAAATTTGTTTGTTGCATCTCTTTAAAATCGTATATTAGATTTCTAATTTGATAAAGATATGTAGGAATTGAAGCCTGTGAATTAATAGCATTCAATACAGTAGTTACATCACTATAGCCAAATACTGGCTTTGGATTTTTAGAAATAAATTCGTAATCTAAGTATGGAAGTACTTCATTAGCTAAGTCACCACCAGAAATGTCAAATATAGCTTTAATTTCGATATTTCTGTATAAGGACATAAAACTTTCACCTTTTTCCTTAGCAGATCCATTAAAAATAGAGTTTTTAGCATAAATATAGTCAGAACATATTGGATTTAAGTTTATAGATTTAAGAGTTTTTAAAAGTTCATTTATACGTTCTTTATTTAAAAGTGACTGACCATTTGAACAAGCAACTATACCAACTTTATCACCTTTTTGTAGTAACGACATGTTAGCCTCCTTATATTTAAGTTAAATTTAATTAATAATAGTATAGTTTAAATTTGAAACTTTATAAATTAATTTTTGCTAGATTATAAAAATATTAGAGATAATATAAGAAAAGGAAGTGGATAAATGATAAAAACAAAAAAAGTCAAACGTGAAAACCTAGTGTTTTCAACGCTTGACTTTTTTGCGTTTTGGTAAATGGTGCCGGCAGAGGGAATCGAACCCTCACGGTTTCCCGCATGATTTTGAGTCATGTGCGTCTGCCAGTTCCGCCATGCCGACTCAATAATCTACATCAATAATGTTAACATATACCATATACTATTGTCAATAAATTTATATTTTTATAAATAGTCAAATATCTTTTTAAAATTAGTAGTTAACTAGACGGAATATAGGAACTAATTGTAGTAATTTGCAATATATTGTTTATAAGTAGAACTATGTGTTATTAGAAGGGAAAACTAAGGTATGGAATGGTTTATGAATTTAAATCCAGTTTTACAAGGTTTATTTGCAACAATTTTTACATGGGCTATTACAGCATTAGGTGCTGGTTTAGTATTTTTCTTTAAAAGTGTTGATAGAAGAATACTAAATACTATGTTAGGTTTTGGTGCTGGTGTAATGGTAGCCGCAAGTTTCTGGTCATTATTAAATCCTTCTATAGAGTTATGTACAGAACTTGGCTATAGTGAATGGATGTTACCTGCAATTGGATTTTTTGCAGGAGGAGTATTTATAATATTGGCTGATAAAATGATGGACAAGTATTCTTATGGTGTTATTACTAAAAGTGATGAAACAAGTGTTGATTCAATAGCTAAAAAATATAAAAAGAGCATATTGTTAGTTACAGCTGTTACTCTTCACAATATACCAGAGGGGTTAGCTGTAGGAGTTGCTTTTGGTGGTGTAGCAGCGGGAATTCCAAGTGCTTCAATAGGTGCTGCGATTACTTTAGCATTAGGTATTGGACTTCAAAACTTTCCGGAAGGTGCTGCAGTATCACTTCCTCTAAGAAGAGATGGGTTATCAGTAGGTAAGAGTTTTCTTTATGGACAATTTTCAGGATTAGTAGAGCCTGTAGCTGGAGTTCTTGGTGCTGTAGCAGCGATTACTGTAAGAAGCATGTTACCTTTTTTATTAGCTTTTTCGGCAGGAGCTATGGTAGCAGTAGTAGGGTCAGAATTATTGCCTGAAGCTTCTATAGAAAATAAAAATTTGACAACAATAGGGTTAATAGTTGGATTTATAACAATGATGATATTAGATGTTGCATTAGGATAATTTAAATAAAAATATCTAAAAAAAAGTGGGTAAATCCACTTTTTTTTACAGTTAAATTGAATTATTATAGAAAAAAATATAATATATTCTTGTTACATAGACTTACATCTGTTATTATATTAGATGTAGGATAGATTTATCCCATAGGGATGGATTTTGACCCAGTTATTAAATTTGGCTTTAATCGGACAAGCTAAATGATTTATAAATTAGGGAGGAGAAATATAATATGATGTATTCAAAAGAAGTTGAAGAAATGTGCGTTGTTGCTAAAGGCGCAAATCACGCATGTGCTCCAATTCCAGTAGAAGGAAGATGGGTACAAGCTACTCAAATATCAGACATTTCAGGATTAACTCACGGTATCGGATGGTGTGCGCCACAACAAGGTGGATGTAAGTTAACTTTAAATGTTAAAGATGGAGTTATCCAAGAAGCATTAGTAGAAACAATAGGATGTTCAGGTATGACTCACTCTGCAGCTATGGCTTCAGAAATATTACCAGGAAGAACTATATTAGAAGCTTTAAACACAGACTTAGTTTGTGATGCTATAAATACAGCAATGAGAGAATTATTCTTACAAATCGTATACGGAAGATCTCAAACTGCTTTCTCTGAAGGTGGACTACCAATAGGAGCTGGTTTAGAAGACTTAGGTAAGGGATTAAGATCTCAAGTTGGTACTACTTACGGAACTTTAGATAAGGGACCAAGATACTTAGAAATGGCTGAAGGATACATTACTAAAATCGCTTTAGATGAAGATAATGAAATCATCGGTTACAAGTTCGTTCACCTAGGAAAAATGATGGAAATGATCGGTAAGGGAATGGATGCTAATGAAGCATTAGAAAAAGCTGCAGGACAATACGGAAGAGTTGCTGACGCTGTTAAATTAATCGATCCAAGACACGAATAATTTGTAAGGAGGAATTTAATCATGGCATTATTTGAAAGTTATGAAAGAAGAATAGGACAAATCACTCCAGTATTAGAAAAATACGGAATGAAAACATTAGAAGATGCTAAGGCTGTATGTGATGCATACGGAATAGATCCATATACAATTGTTAAAGAAACTCAACCAATCGCATTCGAAAATGCTGCTTGGGCTTACGTTTTAGGTGCAGCAATCGCTATAAAGAAAGGTTGCACAAAGGCTGCTGATGCTGCTGAAGCTATCGGAGAAGGGTTACAAGCTTTCTGTATCCCAGGATCTGTTGCTGATGACAGAAAAGTTGGTTTAGGACACGGTAACTTAGGAGCTATGCTTTTAAGAGAAGAAACTAAATGTTTCGCATTCTTAGCAGGACACGAATCATTCGCAGCTGCTGAAGGGGCAATCAAAATAGCTGAAAAAGCTAACAAAGTAAGAAAAGAACCATTAAGAGTTATCTTAAACGGTCTTGGAAAAGATGCTGCTAAGATAATTTCAAGAATAAACGGATTCACTTATGTTGAAACTAAATTCGATTTCTTCACAGGAAAATTAGAAGTTGTTCAATCAAAAGCATACTCAAACGGTCCAAGAGCTAAGGTTAACTGCTACGGTTCAAACGACGTTAGAGAAGGTGTTGCTATAATGCATCACGAAGGTGTTGACGTATCAATCACTGGTAACTCAACTAACCCAACAAGATTCCAACACCCAGTTGCTGGAACATACAAGAAAGAATGTGTAGAAGCAGGTAAGAAGTACTTCTCAGTTGCATCAGGTGGTGGTACTGGTAGAACTCTTCACCCAGATAACATGGCTGCAGGTCCAGCTTCTTACGGTATGACTGATACTATGGGAAGAATGCACTCAGATGCACAATTCGCTGGATCATCATCAGTTCCTGCTCACGTAGAAATGATGGGATTAATCGGTGCTGGTAACAACCCAATGGTTGGTATGACAGTTGCTGTTGCTGTTGCTGTTGAAGAACACGCAAAATAATAAAAAATTCAGATAGAGATATTAGAATTTTAATATAAAAGATAAACCTCGTTGATTTTAAATAATTAACGAGGTTTATTTTTTATCTAAAAATATAGAGTAAAGATTAATAATTGAAATTTATACAATTAAATATGAATAACACCTATGAAGTAGGAGATGTATTAAGTATTTGTTAAGGTAAATATAGTATATTTTAAAAGTAATCTTATATATGAATAAACAAAGTGCTCCGCAAGTCTAAATAATGTTTTTTTTTCATATTATTTATAAAAATATGTTTTTGAAGGTAAATATGATGAAAAAAATTATAAGATTACAATTAATATATATGGTATTTTGGGCTATCACAATAATATTATTATGTCCATCAATAACAGAGATATATAACTACAGGGATAAGAATATTTCAGTTGATGAAATGATAAATGAATTAAAATCTGAGGATATGATTGAACCTGTGTATTTTAATATAGAAGAAACTTTGAGAAGAGTTCCAGAAGAGTTAATTAGAAAATTATATAGAATAGGAATAACTATTACTACCACAGATGATATAGGCGAGAATAGTGAATATGGAAGAGTTACATCAAAATATTCTCATAGAAGCAAGACTATTACAATACAGAAGACTTACAGTAATGAAGTGGTTTTGCTTCATGAGATTGGACATGCTATAAGTTATAATGAATTACCATTTATAAAACTATCAGATACATGTAAATTTAGAAAAATATATGAAAGTGAAAAGGATTTAATATTTCCTGATGGTGAAAAATTCTATTATCGCAATTTTAATGTTAAGTATGAGTATATAAAAGTAAATTCAGAAGAGTATTTTGCACAGTGCTTTTCCATGTATGTTTTAGGAACTTTACCAGAAGAAACAGAAACGTATAAATTCATTCAAAAATATTTTAAAGAAAAAGGGATAAAAAGTGAATATTGAATTTTTTTTAGTTAATAATTTAGAATAATTATAAAAAAATATAGAAAAAATTGTTAAAGTGAATATAATATATTAGGCAGTAATTTATATACTCCTAGAAAATTATAAGAAGAGGAGTGATAACTAAGTGTGGAAATATTTATTGGTTGGTATTTTTCTACTAGTAGTTGCAATTATAGTTATAGTTCGAATAACAACTTCTCAAAAATATAATATTTATAAAAAGTATAAGAGAATGATAAATTTCTACAGGGAAAAATTCTCCAATGATATAAGCAATGACCTTGTATATCAATATATACGTGATATTGATGGATTACCAAAGATTCAAAATTCCACAGAATATATGGATACTTTTATTGAGTTTTATAATTTAATAAATGGAGATAATAAAATAAGTGATGATTTGAAGTTTCAATTAAAAGTATCTTTAAATCTCAAAGGTATCCGAGTTTAGGATATATATGTATAAGGCTATTTAATTTACTAAGTAGCCTTTTTAATTATGATACTGTTTAATGGTATTAAGTAATTTAATTAATATAAGTATATTAATTTATGACATATATCATTTTGATATAAAATTGACACTATTTTATAGTATAATGTAGAAGTAATTAAATTTTTATTGATAATTGCCAATGAGGAGAGGTAAAAAATAATGGAAAATTTCATTTTAAATAGAATTAATTTAACTGTTAACAATTATAAAATTGCAAGGATGGAATTAAGAAATGATGGAGATTTATTAAACCATTTTGCATCATTAGTATTTTCGCATTATGAGAGTGAAATACCAGTTGAAAGAATTAAAGAAATTAGAAAGTATATAAAAGCAGCAACACCAAGGCTGTCTATTTTTAGAGGAGATGTTCTGTATTTAATATCAATACTTATTGCATCTTTAGATAAGAGTATAGAAGAAGAATTGATTCAAAATATGTTTGACTACATGAATATATTAGAAGAAAAATTTGTAGAAGGAGCTCATTTGGCTCTTACTGCGTACGTTTTAGCTAGATATGGAAGAGATAAAGATAAAGAAGTATTAGTACAGAAGATGCTAGATACTTATTATGTTCTAAAAGAAAAATATTATAATATAACACAAGATGATGATTATTTAGTTTGTGCTTTATGGGCATTAAATGATATTGAGCCAGACGTTATAAATGACTTTGTAGAAAATGTTTTTGAGCATATTGCAGATGCTAATATAAGATCTAAAAATGGAATTCAAGGTTTAGCTAATGCAATACTTTTAAACGGTTCATCAGGTCATATGTATAGAAGCGTAGAGTTTATTCAACAACTAGAAAAAAGAAACATAAAGATTGCTAATCAGTTTTTACCGCTTATAGGAATACTATACAATATTAATCCGAGAAGAAATGTTGATTTAGTAGAAGGTGTAATCGAAGAGCTATGTGATCAAGAAAGTGAATACGAATATTATATAGATAAAGGTTTTAGAACTATAATAGCTATTTCAATAATTGCTTTTTGCAATAATTCAGAAAATAAGGTTTATATAGATGAGTTATTAGCGCATGGAATATTATCTTTTATAAATAGTAAAAATAAAGGTATGTTTTCAGAAGTATTAAACTAGGTGGTAGATATGGACAAGATAATATTACATGTTGATATGGATGCATTTTTTGCATCGGTAGAACAAAGAGACAATCCAAAATTAAAAGGTAAACCTGTAATAGTTGGAGGAGTAAGTGAAAGAGGTGTAGTATCAACATGTTCATATGAAGCAAGAAAATATGGGGTTAAGTCTGCAATGCCTATATTTATGGCTCAAAAGTTATGTCCTCAAGGAATATATTTAAGAGGTAGATATTGGAGATATAAAGAGGTATCTGCACAAATTTTTAATATATTTAGAGAAATAACACCTTTAGTAGAGCCTCTTTCAATAGATGAGGCATATTTAGATATCACAAATAGCAGATTTGAAGATTATAAAGAGGCTGCTTTATATATCAAAAAAAGAGTATATAAAGAGGTAGGACTAACATTATCTATAGGTATATCATATAATAAATTTTTAGCTAAGCTTGCTTCAGATTGGAATAAGCCTAATGGAATAATGGTTATTACTGAAGATATGATTCCAGAAATATTAAAACCCTTATCTATATCTAAAATTTATGGACTAGGACAAAAATCTGTTAGACGTTTAAATAATATGGGAATGTATAAAATTGAAGATTTATATGCTCATCCTAAGGAGTTTTTTATAGAGTATTTTGGAAAGTATGGTATAGATATTTATAATAGAATTAGAGGAATAGATAATAGAGCTGTTACACCAAATAGAGATAGAAAATCTTATGGAAAAGAAACTACTTTAAAATCTGATACCGATGATAAAGAAGAGTTAAAGAGGTATATTGAAGATTTTAGTTTACAGATAAGTAATTATTTACAGCAGAAGAATATATTTATTAAGACTGTTACAGTTAAATATAAAACTAGTTCTTTTATAAATCATACTAGGAGTAAAACGCTTTTATATTATATTAATAAAGCTGAAGATATCTATAGTGTTGCTACTGAAATAATTGAAGAAGAAGTATTTAGTGAAACTATAAGATTAATAGGATTAACTGTAAGTAGTATAAAAGAAGAAAAGGTTGAGCAATTAACATTATTTTAAGAATTTCTAAAATTTGTTTAATTATACAGTATAATAATTAAAATATGCATTACTGTAATTGTTGAATAAATGCTTTTCATTTTACATATTGTAGATTATAATTAGTAATTAGAATACATCATTTATTTTTGGAGGTATAGTATGGAAAATATAAATATTGCAAGAATGATAGATCATACAATTTTAAAGCCAGAAGCAACTGAAGCAGAAATTATGGAACTTTGTAAAGAAGCAGTTAAATATAATTTTGCATCAGTATGTGTAAATCCATCTATGGTAGCTAAAGCTGCTACAATTTTAGAAGGAACACCAGTTAAGGTTTGTACTGTAATAGGATTTCCTTTAGGAGCAACAACAACAGAGGTTAAGGCATTTGAAACTGAAGATGCTATAAAAAAGGGTGCAACTGAAGTTGATATGGTTATAAATGTTGGAAAATTAAAAGAAAGAGATTTAGCATACGTTAAAAATGATATACAAGCTGTAGTAAATGCTGCAAAAGGAAAAGCATTAACTAAAGTTATAATAGAAACTTGCCTTTTAACAGATGAAGAGAAGGTTATAGCTTGTGAATTATCAAAAGAAGCTGGAGCAGATTTTGTTAAGACATCTACAGGATTCTCAAAAGGTGGGGCAACTGCTCACGATATAAAACTTATGAGAGAAACTGTAGGTCCAGATATGGGAGTAAAAGCATCTGGTGGAGTAAGAAGTAGAGAAGATGCTTTAACTATGATAGAGAATGGAGCTACAAGAATAGGTGCATCTGCATCAATAGCTATTTGTGAAGGAAAAGAATCAAATTCTACGTACTAAAAATAAATATAAAAATATCAAAAAGGAATCACTTTAAATAGTGGTTCTTTTTATTTTAAAAATAGGCTCTGTTAGACAATAATGTTGATATGTGCATATAATTTACAAATAGTGTTATAATATAGATAATAGCACTATTGGAGGTAAT
>NZ_CYZX01000034.1 GCF_001405015.1 Clostridium disporicum | reverse complement strand
CGCTCCAAATATGCGGGTATCGTATATCGGTAATACTCCAGCCTTCCAAGCTGGAAAGGTGGGTTCGATTCCCACTACCCGCTCCAAGTAAAGCAATCATGTTAATGGTTGCTTTTTTTATTATATTTAAATATTGTTTAATCAAAGTTTAAATAAATAATAGTAAATTTGTAATGAAAATAATTTAATATAATTAAATTAATATAATTATATTAATAAAAGGGAAACTATCTGAATTTTTATCAGATAGTTTCCCTTTTTTATATAGTAAAAAGATAAAATTTATTATTAGGCTAATTTATTTTCAGTTTGCTTTTTAGAATTATTTAAACGAAAATCCTTAGGAGATATACCAGCTATCTTTTTAAACATTTGACTAAAATATGATGAATTTGAAAATCCAACTATTGATGAAATATCGCGAATAGAATAATTAGTAGTAATTAATAAGTTTTTTGATTCATCTATTCTTTTATTTATAAGATAGTTTATAGGTGAAATACCCATTTCTTTAGTAAATAGATGAACAAGATGAAACTTATTAACATAAGTTAAGTTAGATAAAAAGTCTAAAGTTATATTCTCAGAGTAATGAGAGTCTATATAGTTTTTTATCTTCATACATTCTATATTTACTTTTTCAAAATTCTCAGTAATAAATATATCTGAACTAGTATTTCTCATAACTTGTATAAGAAATAAAGTTAATATACTTTTACAAGCCAATTCATAATTAAGGTTTTTTTCTTCTAATTCATTTATAAGCGTATTTAAATTATATAAAATTTCACTTTTTTTCTTATTAAAATTCAGTACTTTATATGTATTTAAAGCATCTTTACTATTATCTTCATTTAGAGTAGAAGGTGATATGCCGATAGCAAGATTATTGATTGCAAATACTATATATTCTAATGGATTAGATGAGCTAACAGATCGTTCAGTATGTGAACAGTTCGGATTAATAAGAATTAAATCAGATTCTTTAACAGAAACTATTTCATCTCCTATTTGGAAAGTACCTTGTCCACTAGTTATAAAAAATATTTCGGTAAAAGGGTGCATGTGAAGGGTACTATGCCAATCGTTTTCAAATTTTGACTTGCTTATATATATAAGTTCAAAGTCTAAGTCATATACATTGTTTTTGGTTAATAAATATCTTGTGTTTCCCATAAAAATACCTCTTATACGCAATATATTATAATTATATCACAAAAAATATAATAAAATGAAAAATATAGAAAAAACTATTAAAATATGTTGTCCATTATAACAATATAGTTAAATAAATCAGCAATAATATTGTTGTGAAAACAATTACTAAAAATTAAACTAGAAGTAATAAATATAGAAATCATAGTGATTATTATAAATAAGGAAATAATAAAGTATTTATTAGTGATTTTATATATTTTATTTTAAGTTGATTTAAGAAAAAATAATAATTTATGTATAAAAGGACGGGAGAGGTGCGAAATGAACAAAGGGAGAGTTACGATTCCAACAGATGATAATTTTATAAAGGAAACTTTAGAAATTGCAGAAAAATGGGGTGCTGATGGAATAAGAGATTGTGATGGATTTAAGTTACCAAGAGAAATAAAGGGGTTAGCTGAGAGAATATATTCAACATATTTTGTTGCTCGTGGAGATAATGAGTGGGCTGAAGCTAATAGAGAAGAATTACAACAAACATATTTAATGACAAAGCATCATGTTGCTGTAGAAGACAAGTTAACTATAAAAATAATGGATGGTTATTTTGCAGAGCAAGTAGAACCAGATACTTATCATGATATAAAAACTTGGTGGGAAGTTATTGATAGAACTACCAACGAAGTAGTACCTACAGAAAATTGGACATATAGTGAAGAAACTGGCGAAGTAGAAATAAACAATGTTAGTAAATGGCATGAATATACAGTGTCCTTCTTAGCTTATTGCATTTGGGATCCAACACAAATGTATAATCATATAACTAACAATTGGGGAGACAAGCCTCATGAAATGCCATTTGATGCAAGAAAGCCAAAGACTAATAAACACATAATAGAAGCTATGCATAATTGGTTAGATGAACATCCAGAATCGAATGTAGTAAGATTTACAACTTTCTTCTATCATTTTACTTTAGTATTTAATGACTTAGCTAAAGAAAAATTTGTTGATTGGTTTGGATATAGTTCAAGTGTTAGTCCAGAAGCTTTAGATGAATTTGAAAAAGTAAAAGGATATAGATTAAGACCAGAAGATATTATAGACCAAGGTTATTATAATTCTCCATTTAGAGTTCCTTCTAAGGCATTTTTAGATTATATAGATTTCCAACAACAATTCGTAGCTGAAAATGTTAAGAAGTTAGTTGATGTAGTTCATGAAGCTGGAAGAGAAGCTATGATGTTCTTAGGAGATAACTGGATTGGAACTGAGCCATATGGAAAGTACTTTGAAAGTATAGGACTAGATGGAGTAGTTGGTTCTGTTGGTGGGGGAGCTACTTTAAGAATGATTTCAGATATTCCTGGAGTTAAGTATACTGAAGGAAGATTCTTACCATACTTCTTCCCTGATACATTCTATGAAGGAAATGATCCAACTATAGAGGCTAGAGATAATTGGATAACTGCACGTAGGGCTATTATGAGAAAACCAGTAGATAGAATTGGATATGGTGGATATTTATCTTTAGCTTATAAATTCCCTAAATTTGTTGAGTACATCGAATCTGTATGTGATGAGTTTAGAGAAATATATGATAATATAGATAATTCTAAACCATACTGTGGATTAAAAGTTGGAGTGTTAAATTGTTTTGGTAAATTAAGAAGTTGGCAAACTCATATGGTTGCACATGCATTATGGTATAAGCAAATATATACTTATCTTGGAATTATAGAATCACTAAGTGGAATGAGCTTAGATGTAGAGTTTATAAGCTTTGATGATATAAAAGCAAATGGTGTTCCAAGTGATATAGATGTGATTATAAATGCTGGTGATGCAGGTACATCATTCAGTGGTGGAGAAAAGTGGTTAGATAAAGAAATTGTAACTGCTTTAAGAGGATGGATTTATAATGGAGGAGGATTTGTTGGTATTGGTGAACCTTCAGCAGTATTAGAGGGAGGACACTTCTTCCAACTTGCAGAAGCATTAGGTGTTGATAAAGAATTAGGATTCTCATTAAGCACAGATAAATACTTCAAGACTCCTGTAGAGAAACACTTTATAACTGAAGATGTAGTTGAGCCATTTGATTTTGGAGAAAGTCAAAAGAATGTTTACTCTAAGAGTAATGATACAGAAATTATATGCTATGAAAATGGAGATCTTTTAATGTCTGCTAATAGATATGGAAAAGGTAGAGCTGTTTATATAGCAGGATTGCCATACTCAATTCAAAATACACGTATTCTTATGAGAAGTTGTTTCTATGCAGCAGGAAAAGAAGATGATATGAAAAAATGGTATGCAGATAATTTAAATTGTGAAGTATCAGCTTACTTAGAAACAAAAAAATATGCAGTTGTTAATAATTCAAATGAAGAGCAAACTACTTTAGTTTATGATGGAAACGGAAGTTCGGTTGAGATGACATTAGCTCCATGTGAAATAAAATGGATTAATATGATATAATTGTTGGAATAAACCTCTGGATATATTATCCAGAGGTTAAATTAAAATATAGAGGGGTGGACATATGAAACCAGTATTACTTGTAATGGCAGCTGGATTAGGTAGCAGATATGGTGGATTAAAACAATTAGATAAAATAGGTCCAAATGGAGAAATTATATTAGAATTATCTTCTTATGATGCTATAAAAGCAGGTTTTGAGAAGATAGTGTTTATTTTGAGAAAAGAAATTGTAGAAGAATTTAAAGAGCTTATAGGAAATAAGTTATCTAAATTTGCAGAAATAGAATATGTAATACAAGATATGAATAACATACCTGAAGGATTTGAAATACCAGAAGGAAGAATAAAGCCATGGGGAACCGGTCATGCAATTTTATGTGCAAAAGATGTTATTAAATCTCCATTTTTAGTTATAAATGCAGATGATTATTATGGGCAAGAGTCCTTTAAATTAATGTATGAATATTTAAATAATAATACTGAAGAAAATCATCATGCGATGGTTGGATATGAATTGAAAAATACTTTATCTGAAAATGGGCATGTAGCAAGAGGAATATGTACTGTAGAAAATGGTGAATTGAAGGAAGTTGTAGAGAGAACTAGGATTATTAAAAAAGGAGAAGCTGCTTATTATACAGAAAATGAACAAGAGTGGATTGAGGTAGATTATAACTCAATTGTTTCAATGAATATGTGGGGATTTATGAATTCTATATTTGAAATTACTGAGAAAGGATTTAAATATTTCTTACAAAATGACTTGAAGGATAATCCAATAAAAGCTGAGTATTATATACCGTTAATTGTTAGCAATTTAATTAATAGTGGAAAAGGCAAAGTTAAGGTTATGAATTCTAAAGACAAATGGTACGGTGTAACATATCAAGAAGATAGAGTATTAGTTAAAGAAGCTATTGAAAAGATGATAAATGAGGGTAAATATGAGAAAAACTTATGGGAGGGTATAAAAAGAAATGGAAAGTAATTTTTTAGAGTTAACAAAACAAGCTTTGGATTTAATAAATATTGAAGGAGATATAGTAGAGGTAGTTCCATTCGGAGGAGGACTTATAAATGCTACTTTTTTAGTAAGAACAAAATTAGAAGGTGGAGAAGAAAGAAAGTATATACTTCAAAGAATTAATCACTATATATTTAAAGAAGTTGAAAAGCTAATGGATAACTATTGTAGGGTTTGTGATTATTTAAAAGATATAGTAGCTAAAAATAATGGAGATATTGAGAGAGAGACAATAACAGTGGTAAATGCTAAAGATGGAAGAAGCTTTACACAAGACTCAGAAGGAAACTATTGGAGAGCTATAAAATTCATACCAGATACAATAACATATGAAACAATAAGTTGTGAAGATGATTTTTATAAGGCTGGGAAAGCTTTTGGTAATTTTCAAAATATGTTAGCTGATTATAATGCAGAATTACTTTATGAATCTATTCCTAATTTCCATAATACAAAAGAACGTTTAAAAACTTTTATTAATGCAATAAAAGAAAATAAATCAGGAAGAAAAGATAAGGTAGTTGATGAAATAAACTTTATATTAGAAAGGCAAGAACAGGCTTCATCATTAGTAGATATGCTTGAGAGAGGGGAATTGCCTTTAAGAGTTACTCATAATGACACTAAGATAAGTAATGTATTATTAGATAAAGATACTAAAGAAGGTATTTGTGTTATAGATTTAGATACAATAATGCCGGGATTATCTTTATATGATTTTGGAGATGCAATAAGAAGTGGAGCAACATTTGCAAGAGAAGATGAAGAAGATTTAAGTAAAGTATTTGTTGATTTAGGGTTATTTGAAGCATTTACTAAGGGATTTATAGAAGGTGTAGATAATGGACTTACACAAAAAGAAATTGAAATGTTACCAATGGGAGCTAAGATAATTACTTTAGAACAAGGTATGAGATTTTTAACTGATTACTTAGACGGAGATTTATATTATAAGACAAGCTGTGATGATCACAATTTAGTAAGAACTAGAACTCAATTAAAACTTGTAAAGGATTTAGAGGATAAATGGGAAGAAGTAAATAATATAGTAAAAAAATATAGCTAATAAATATAGCTAATAAATATAAAAGGGGGTACTAAATATGATAAAGTTTGGGACCGGAGGATTTAGAGCAATAATTGGTGATGAATTTACTAAAGATAATATTCAACAATTAGCTAGAGCAGTTGCTAGAATGATGAAGGATGAAAATGTAGAAAAGAAAACTGTAGTGATAGGGTATGACAGACGTTTTCTTTCAAAAGAATCTATGATATGGATTTCTGAAGTTTTAGCTTATGAAGGGATAAAGGTGATGATGATAAATAGGTCAATGCCAACACCTTTAATGATGTTTGAAGTTAAGAAACAAGGTTTAGATTATGGTATGGCAGTAACTGCGAGTCATAACCCTGCGATTTATAATGGGGTAAAGTTATTCACAAAAGGTGGAAAAGATGCAGACGAAGTTGTGACTAAAAATGTTGAAAACTATATAGAAAAATTAGAAAATGAACCACTGAGGTGGATTGATTATGAAGATGCTGTTAAGAGTGAATTAATAGTACCTTATAATCCTTTTAACGATTATATTGATAGTATACTTTCACAAATTGATTTGGATAGTATTAAGAAAGCTAACTTAAGAGTAGTTTTAGACCCTATGTATGGTGTAAGTCAAACATCTTTAAGAACTATATTATCTACGGCAAGATGCGAATTAGATGTTATAAATGAAAGGCATGATACTCTATTTGGAGGAAAATTACCAAGTCCTAATGTTGATACATTAAGAGCGTTACAACAACATGTACTTGATAGACATTATGATATTGGGATTGCAACAGATGGAGATGCGGATAGATTAGGAGTTATAGATAATAACGGAAGATTCCTTCACCCAAATGATATATTAGTTCTTTTATATTACTATCTTGTAAAGTATAAGGGATGGAATGGGCCTGTAGTTAGAAATATAGCTACAACACATTTATTAGATAAAGTTGCTGAGAGTTTTGGACAAAAATGCTACGAAGTGCCTGTGGGATTTAAACATATATCAGCTAAGATGATAGAAAGTGATGCTATTATAGGTGGAGAATCAAGTGGTGGATTAACTGTAAAAGGGCATATTCAAGGTAAAGATGGAGTTTATGCTGCATCATTACTTATAGAGATGATTGCAGTAACAGGAAAGTCATTATCACAAATATATGAAGATATATGCAAAGAATATGGTGAACTATTTATGACTGAAAGCGATTATGCAATGACTCATAATAGAAAAGAAGAGCTTATAAAACAAATAATGATAGATAAGAAGCCAATAGAATTTCCTTATGAAATAGAAAAAGTATCATACCTTGATGGATATAAGGTATATTTTAAAAATGGTGGATGGGTGATAATACGTTTTTCAGGAACGGAACCAGTATTAAGAGTATTCTGCGAAATGGATACACTAGAAAAAGCACAGGAAGTAAGTGATATAGTTAAGAATACATTGTCACTATAGAAATAAAGTGCGAAGCACTTTGGTGAAAACTTTGACTTCGTTAAAGGGGAAAAGTCAGCTAAAGCTGAGGAGAAAATATTGCCTATGGCAATAGGGAAAAGATTTCTAATGAGATAAAATACTTTTCTTTGCTACTTATAGTAGCATTTTCACCTTAACGTAGTTAGCTTTTTACCGCTACGTAGTAGCCTTTCACTTCGATAAAGTCGACTTTTCACTTGCGATCCTTAGCTCGTTCTTTATTTGTTTGGTGCACCTAGAGGGACTTGAACCCCCGACGCCTGGATTCGAAGTCCAGCACTCTATCCAGCTGAGCTATAGGTGCATATTACTTTATTATTATAAACTTAATTAAAAAATAATTCTATATTAAGTTTATAACAAGTTAAAGATATATAAATTTTTATAAAAATTAAATTTAATAACATTATAAAATTAACAAAAAAGCATAATAGTTATGTTACAATTAGTCGAGTTCTTAACATTTGATGAAAAGGTTAACATGATATATAATAAAGTTAATTATGATAGCAATATATATAAAGGAAATGCCAATATAGAGATTGTTTTCATAGGCCTAAAAAGGCTATATTATTATTATAACATATAGTTAAGTATTTAATGGTATAAAAAAGGGGAGGATGAATATTATGAAAATGAAAAAACTTATGTCAATTTTGTTAGCAGGGTGTATGGCATTTTCTTTAACAGCATGTGGGTCTAAAGATAATAGCGGAGATACAGGATCTACAAACGCAGATGCTTCAACAGGAAATGATACAACAGTATCAGCTGATTCAGGGGAATTAACTTATTGGTCAATGTGGAATAACACAGAGCCACAAGCAAAAGTAATCAAAGAAGCTATAGATGCTTATACAGCAGAAACAGGAATAAAAGTAAATGTAGAATGGAAGGGTAGAGATTTAGGAACAGTTCTACAATCAGCACTTGAAGCTGGAGAAAAGATAGATTTCTTTGATTGGGATTATCAAAAGATAGCTTTAGAATATGCTGATAAAGTATTAAATTTAGAAGATATGGCTAAAGCAGTTAACTATGATGATTTTGCAATTAAAGCATTACCAGCAAGTGTTAGAAGATGGGCTGGAAGTTTAGTAACT
This sequence comes from Clostridium disporicum, assembly GCF_001405015.1. Taxonomy (GTDB): domain Bacteria; phylum Bacillota; class Clostridia; order Clostridiales; family Clostridiaceae; genus Clostridium; species Clostridium disporicum_B. Next base: position 4,884 of record NZ_CYZX01000034.1, on the reverse strand, counting down.
ATTCCTTATCAACCATATACTTCAGGAATATTCTATAATAAAGCTATGTTTGAAGAAGCTGGTATAGAAAAAGAACCTCAAACTTGGGCTGAATTCTTAGAAGTTTGCCAAAAGTTAAAAGATTTAGGGGTTGCTCCATTAGCTCAAGATGATGCTTATGTAGACTATGCGTTTGGATATCATTTAGCACGTTATGCTGGACAAGCTGAAGTTGAAAATATAGCTATAAACGGTGATTGGGCTGAAAACGAAAACGTTTTAAAAGCTGCACAAGATATAGTTGATTTAATAGAAAAAGGTTATTTCTCTGAATATGCACCAGGTGCTTATCCAGAAGGAGAAAATGAAGTTGGTTATGAAGAAGCTGCTATGTTAGTTAATGCTTCATGGGTACCAGCAGAAATTACAAATAATACTGGATGTGATTTAGAGTGGGGTATGTTTAACTATCCTTCAGTTGATGGTGGTAAAGATCCTAACACTATAGCTAATGTTGGAGCTCAAGGTTTTGCAATCAACAAGAATAGTGAAAATGCTCAAGCTGCATTTGATTTAATAATGAAAATAACAACTGGTGAATACGATCAAAAAATGGCTTTAGAATGTGGTGGTATTCCAGCTGACTCTAGAAATGAAGAATGGCCAGAAGATTTAGTTGGTGTTAGAGAATCATTCTTAGCACTTACTGAAACATATGACTGGAATGCAGGATTAAATGCAAATCCAGATGTTAAAGAAACAATTAAAACAAATTGCTTACAACTTTTCGAAGGTAAGTTAACTGCACAAGAATTTGTAGATGCTATGGAAAGCGCAACAAAATAATAAAAAAATCAAATTTGATTAAATAAAGGGATATTGCAGAATCTTATAATTGTTGGCTTTGCAATAGCCCTTTTTATATTCACAGTTTGAATAGGAGGCATACTATGAAAAAAAATAAGACTATGATTGTTGCATTTATTACACCAGCAATCCTTACTTTCTGCATTATGTTTTTATATCCAGTTATAAGAACAGTTTTTATAAGTTTTTACTCTGTAAGTAGTGTAACAGCACCAAAAGAGCAATGGATATCTGTAGGACTTGGAAATTATTTGAAGCTATTAACTTCTAGTTCATTTAAAGTATCAATGATGAATATTTTTAAGATATGGGTAGTTGGAGGAGCAATAGTATTAACAATATCTTTATTATTCGCAGTAATATTAACAAGTGGAGTTAGATTTAAAAGTTTTTGGCGTGCGGCTATATATTTGCCTAATGTTATTAGTGCGGTAGCATTAGCAACTATGTGGTTACAATTTGTTTTCCAACAAAAATACGGTATCATAAATTGGTTTTTTAAAGCAATGGGAAATGAAAAGTTAGCTAGGTTAAATTGGCTAGCCAGTGATATGAAATTCTGGGCAATGCTCATAGCATTCTGCTTTGGGGCTGTAGGATATTATATGCTTATTTTTTTAAGTGGTATAGAAAGAATTCCGGAAGAGTATTATGAAGCTGCTACAATAGATGGAGCAAGTAAGCTAAGACAATTCACAAGTATTACACTACCTTTATTAAAAGGGGTGTTTAAGACTAATTTAACATTCTGGAGTATTAATACTGTTATGTTTTTCGTATGGTCAAAGATGTTCTCACCATTAGGTGCAGAAGGTTCTACAATAACACCGATGGTGTATATGTACGAAACTGTATTTGGAGGAACTGGATATAGCAACCGTGATGCAGGATTAGGAGCAGCTGTAGGAGTTACTTTAGCAATTATAGTTGTTATTATATTTGCAGTAATGAATTTATTAATAAAAGAAGAAAAGATAGAAATGTAGGAGGTGGATAAATTATGGCTAAAGTAAAAGAAAAGAAAATAAAAGAACCTATTAATTGGAAAAAGGAATTAAAACTTGCACCAGCATATTTAATACTTTTTGCATGGGTAGCATTTACAGTTATAGTTATTGGATGGATTTTTGCAGCAAGTTTATCTACTTCTCGTGAGATATTTAAAGGTGATGTTCTAAAATTTGCATCAGGATTTCATTGGGAAAATTACGTAACTGCATGGAAAACTCAAAATGTAAGTGTATTTTTTGCTAACTCATTATTTTATGCAACAATTTCATGTGTAGGGATATTACTAATATCAGCTCCAGCAGCATATGTATTATCTCGTTATACTTTCTTAGGCAATAAGACAATTAAAACAAGTTTTGTAATTGGGATGAGTATACCAGTAATTATGATAATACTACCTTTATTTAGTATTGCAACTAAAGCTCATTTAACAGGAAATAGGTGGTTATTGATAATTTTATATATTTGCTTAAATGTACCGTTTACTACTACATTTTTATTAAACTTTTTTGGTAGCTTAAGTAAGAGCTATGAAGAGGCTGCAGCTATTGATGGATGTAGTCCAATGAAAACCTTCTGGGTTATTATGCTTCCTTTAGCTCAACCTGGAGTAGTTACTGTAACAATTTTTAACTTTTTAGCAGTTTGGAATGAGTACTTCTTAGCTCTTATTTTTGCAAATTCAGATAGTATGAAGTCTGTTGGAGTTGGATTATTCTCAATGGTAGCAGCACTTAGAGCAGTAGGAGATTACGGAAGTCTTTTTGCAGCAGTTATTATAGTATTCCTACCTACATTCTTAATTTATATCTTCTTATCAGAAAAGATTATCGCTGGAGTTACTGGTGGAGGAGTAAAAGGCTAACAAAAGGTTGTAGTTTGGTACGATAATAAAAGAAAAGAATTAGTATTAGAAACAAGTAAGAAAGTAGTATTAACATTACAAAGTTTTGATTAAATAAGATAAATAAAACTTAACACTAATATTTGTAGTGTTAAGTTTTATCATTATTTATAGGGAAGGTTGTTATAATATGGATAAAAGGCCCAATATTATTTTGATAATGACAGATGAGATGCGTGGAGATTGTTTAGGATATGCTGGACATCCTGATGTTAAGACTCCTTATTTAGATAGTTTGGCTTCAAAAGGAATATATTTTCCTAACGCATATTCTTCGTGTCCAACTTGTGTGCCGGCTCGTGCAATATTACATACAGGATTATCACAAAGGAATACAGGTAGAGTAGGTTATGAAGATAGAGTAGATTGGAATTATGAAATAACAATGGCTGGTGAATTAACTAAAAGTGGATATTATACACAATGTGTTGGAAAAATGCATGTACACCCATTGCGTAATTACTTAGGTTTTAATAATGTAAGACTTCATGATGGATATTTACACGAATATAGATATCCAAATGTATCATATGGGGAGAATCAACTTATTGCTGATGATTATTTTTATTGGTTAAAGGATCAAAAAGGAATTAGTGCTGATGTTGTTAATACGGGTTTAGATTGCAATGGATGGGTTTCTAGACCTTGGATTTATGATGAAATGAGTCATCCTACAAATTGGGTAGTAACAGAAAGTATTGATTTTTTAAGAAGAAGAGATCCAAGAAAGCCATTTTTTTTGATGACAAGTTTTGTTAGACCACATGCACCTTTTGATGCCCCGCAATATTATTTTGATTTATATAAAAATATGAGTTTAAGAGAACCTATTAAAGGTGATTGGAATGATAAAGAATTAATAAAGAAGATAGGATATCGTTATAATGCAACTACTGGACCGTTAGATCCAGAATTAGTTAGAGAAATGCAAATAGGATATTATGCATGTATCACTCATATAGATCATCAGATAGGAAGATTAATTCAAGCATTAGTAGAACAAAGGGTAATGGATAATACTATAATAATATTTACATCTGATCATGGTGAAATGTTGGGTGATCATAATTATATTCAAAAAGCAAGGCCTTACCAAGGAAGCATCCATATACCTATGTTTATATCAGGACCTGAAGAATTATTAGGAAGAAAACACTGCATTGATGAAAGTCTTGTAGAATTAAGAGATGTTATGCCTACTTTTATAGACATAGCAGGTGGAAAAGTTCCAGAAGTATTAGATGGAGAAAGTATGTTAAAAGAGATAGATAGAAAGTATATACATGGAGAGCATTTATATGATTTTGGGCAGAAATCACATCAATTTATTGTAACTAAAACAGATAAATATGTTTGGTTCTCTCAAACAGGAGAAGAACAATACTTTAATTTAATAAAAGATAAAGACGAAGCTCATAATGGGATAAATGATTTGGAATATAAAGATAGAATAGAAGAGTTAAAAAATATATTGATAAAAGAATTAAAGGAATCAGAAGAAGGATATTCAGATGGAGAGAAACTTATTGTAGGATGCAAAACTAAACCATCATTATCTAATGCAACACTTAGATAGTTAATAGTTAGCAAGTTGATTGATTTATAATGTTTTTAAATCAACTTTGGCTAACTTTTTTTATAAACTTTTAATTAAAAACTCTTAATTTTTAACTAAATTTCCGTACTCTTTACCACGTGTATCAATATGTGTATTTTAAAGAAAAAAAGCGAAAAATATAGAAAAATAAAAATAATTTTAAATATATTGGAGAATATTAGCTGACTATGATAAAGTCTGTGGTACAATAAGTCATGTCCTTGAGGGAAAGCAACAAAACAACAAAATGTTGAACAAGAAAACAAAATGTTGTTTGAAAGTTTTGAAAAAAACTGTTGACAAAGAAAATTAAGGATGGTAAGATAAAAAAGTCGCTTGAAGCGATAAACAATGATCTTTGAAAATTGAACAGAATATAAATTAAGAACCAGCAATTCTTTTGAGAGTTTTTAAATTATTAAAGACTCAAAGTAATTTGAGCAACAGATTAAACTTTTTATTGAGAGTTTGATCCTGGCTCAGGACGAACGCTGGCGGCATGCCTAACACATGCAAGTCGAGCGAG
>NZ_CYZX01000033.1 GCF_001405015.1 Clostridium disporicum | reverse complement strand
AATTAATAACTCAAGTTGCTATGGACGAAGGTTTAAGATTCGCTATCAGAGAAGGTGGAAGAACTGTAGGTTCAGGAGTTGTTACATCTATAATAGAATAATACAGAAGAAAAAAGGGCTGGGTTACTTTACCTAGTCCTTTACAAAGCTGATATTATTGACATAATAATAGTTTTATGATAATGTGTTAAAGTAATTAACGAAATACTGAAACACAATAGCATAGAGACTTATGATTATTTAAATACTGGAGGTGCAGACTGTGAGAGTTAAAATAACATTAGCATGCACAGAGTGTAAGCAAAGAAACTATAACACAATGAAAAACAAGAAAAACAACCCAGACAGAATGGAAATGCACAAATATTGCAGATTCTGTAAGAAGCATACAACTCATAAAGAAACAAAATAATTAGCTTATATAGTAATGACACATACTCGCGATAGTTTAAGGATGTGAAACGATGGCTATTAAAGAAGGTGTAAAAACTAAAAGTAAATCTGAAAAAAATAGTATTGCTAAATTTTTCAGAGAAATTAAGGCAGAGGTTAAGAGAATAACTTGGCCGTCTAAAGATGACACAAAGAAAGCGTTAATTGCAGTTGGCGTAGTTGTACTAATATATATAGTATTAGTAGGTGGGTTAGATTATATTTTTTCAAGCCTCTTTAAATTAATTTTTAATCTGAAATAAAGGAGGTTTAGGTGAAATTTTTCATCTAAAAAATATATGAGCGAAAGAGCAAGATGGTATGTAGTACATACATACTCAGGTTATGAAAACAAAGTGAAGGCTAATATTGAGAAGACTGTTGAAAACAGAAATCTTGAATCTTTAATTCATGACATCCAAGTTCCAATGGAAGAAGTTATTGAAGAAAAAGATGGAAAACAAAAAGTTTCACTTAAAAAGAAATTTCCAGGGTATGTACTAATTAAAATGCTAATGACTGATGAGTCATGGTATGTGGTTAGAAACACAAGAGGTGTAACAGGATTCGTTGGACCTGGTTCTAAACCAGTACCGCTTACTGATGAAGAGATTGAAAACATGGGAGTTGTAGAAGTTCCAGTTGATATTGATTTAGAAGTAGGTGAAAGTGTAATTGTTATTTCTGGACCGCTTAGAGAATTCGTAGCGATCATCCAAGAAATAAACATCGAAAAGCGTAAGATAAAAGCTTTAATCGATATGTTCGGAAGAGAAACTCTTGCTGAACTAGATTTCAATCAAGTTGAGAAATTAGTTTAATATTACTATATAAACTAATGTTTTTAATTAAGTGGGAGGATTATTATAAAATCCGTATTACCACAGTATAGGAGGAATAGTAAATGGCTAAGAAAGTAACAGGAATGATTAAATTACAACTTCCTGCAGGTAAGGCAACACCAGCACCACCAGTAGGTCCAGCTTTAGGACAACACGGTGTTAATATTATGGGATTCTGTAAGGAGTTCAATGCAAAAACTGCTAACCAAGCTGGATTAATAATACCAGTTGTTATAACAGTTTACCAAGATAGATCTTTTAGTTTTATCTTAAAGACTCCTCCAGCAGCAGTTCTAATTAAGAAAGAATTAGGATTAGAAAGCGGATCTGGAGTACCAAACAGAACAAAAGTTGGTAAGCTAACTAAAGATCAAGTTAGAAAAATTGCTGAATTAAAAATGCCAGACTTAAATGCAGCTTCAATCGAATCAGCTATGAGCATGATCGAAGGAACAGCAAGAAGTATGGGCGTTACTATTGAAGAGTAATTCTTTAAAAATAAGTGGGAGGTAAAAACCGTTAGTACCACGTAGGAGGCTTATTATGGGAAAGAAATATGTTGAAAGTACAAAATTAATAGATAAAAGTGTTTTATACACTCCATCAGAAGCTTTAGATTTAGCTGTTAAAACTGCTAAAGCTAAGTTCGATGAAACTGTTGAGTTACACGTAAGATTAGGGGTTGACCCAAGACACGCTGACCAACAAGTTAGAGGAGCTGTTGTTCTTCCAAACGGAACTGGTAGATCAGTTAAAGTTTTAGTATTCGCTAAGGGTGCTAAGGCTCAAGAAGCTCAAGAAGCTGGAGCAGATTTCGTTGGAGCTGAAGAATTAGTTCAAAAGATCCAAGGTGAAAACTGGTTCGACTACGATGTAGTAGTTGCTACTCCAGATATGATGGGTGTTGTTGGTAGATTAGGTAGAGTATTAGGACCTAAGGGATTAATGCCAAACCCAAAATCAGGAACAGTTACATTTGATGTAGCTAAGGCTATCGCTGAAATCAAAGCTGGTAAGGTTGAATATAGAGTTGACAAAACTGCTATCGTTCACTGCCCAATCGGAAAGGTTTCATTCGGAGTTGAAAAGTTACAAGAAAACTTCCACGCTTTAATGGAAGCTTTAATAAAAGCTAAACCAGCAGCTGCTAAGGGACAATACGTTAAATCTGTATCTGTTTCAAGCACTATGGGACCTGGAGCAAAAATTAATCCAACTAAAGTTTTAGATTAATTATTGACATAACGTTAAGTTTATAATATAATAAATTTCGTTGTGAAAAAAAAGAATACTGTTTCCGTAGACAGTAGGTGCCGAAAGGTTTAAATAATTGCCTACCTAGGAATCAAAATAAGGTAAGTAATTATTTTGGTCTTCCTATGTCTATGGGAAGACCTTTATTAATATATTTTGCAGTTAAGAAACTGTGAGGAGGTGGACACACAGTGATGAACAAGAATAGAACATTAAAAGAAGCTAAAGTAGCTGAAATTAAAGAAAAGTTAGAAAAAGCTCAAGGTGTTGCATTAGCTAACTACCAAGGTTTAACAGTTGAAGAAGATACAATGTTAAGAAAGAGCTTAAGAGAAGCTGGTGTTGAATATAAAGTTTACAAAAACACTTTAGTAACATTAGCAGCTAGAGAATTAGGTTTAGAAGACTTAGTTCAACATTTAGAAGGACCAGTTTCAATAGCATTCGGATACGAAGATGCTACTGCTCCTGCTAGAGTATTATTTAACTTTGGTAAAGAGCACAAGAAATTAGAGCTTAAAGCAGGTGTTGTAGAAGGTATTGTTTACGACAAGGCTGGAGTTGAAAAACTTGCTACAATCCCATCAAGAGAAGTTCTTATCGCAAAACTTCTTGGAAGCTTCAAGGCTCCATTATCAAACCTTGCATACTTATTAAATGCAATCAAGGAAAAGAAAGAATCAGAATCAGCTGAATAATTGCTGGTTATTAATTTAAAAAAAGAATTTGGAGGGAATTTAAAATGACAAGAGAAGATATCATTCAAGCTATAAAAGAAATGACAGTTTTAGAATTAAACGAATTAGTTACTGCATGTGAAGAAGAATTTGGTGTTAGCGCTGCTGCTCCTGTAGCTGTTGCTGGTGCTGTTGCTGGTGGAGCTGCTGCTGAAGAAAAGACAGAGTTCGACGTAGTATTAACTAACGCTGGAGCTAACAAAATAAAGGTTATCAAAGTTGTTAGAGAATTAACTGGATTAGGATTAAAGGAAGCTAAGGAAATAGTTGACGGAGCTCCTAAGACTCTTAAAGAAGCTGTAGCTAAAGAAGCTGCTGAAGAAATGAAAGCTAAATTAGCTGAAGTTGGAGCAGAAGTAGAAGTTAAGTAATTTCTATTTAAATATAAAAAGGTGCTTTATAGCACCTTTTTTATTTGTCAATATATTAATATAATGGAGTTAATTGGGCAAAATACTATTATATTAACAGGATATAATTAATATACAAAAGTATTGACAAAAAATATTGTATATGGTACTATTACAAAATGTACTGTTCAATATGGAAAACTATATATTCTTGCGGAAAATGAGTATAATTTTTTAGAAAAAAGGTTATACTAAGACGTGATGCCTCCGAAAGCACAATTCCCTAGGGAAAGTGTGTTTTTGGTTATTTTACTTTATACAAGGGGTGAAAATTCATGGTACATCCTGTCCAAGTTGGAAAAAGAACTAGAATGAGTTTTGCAAAAGTTAAAGATGTAACTGAGATGCCAAACTTAATAGAAGTACAATTGGATTCTTACGAATGGTTTTTAAGAGAAGGATTATTAGAAGTTTTTGATGACATTAATCCTATTACAAACTTTACTGGGAATCTTGTACTTGAATTCGTAGACTACAAACTTGATATGGACAATATTAAGTATTCGGTGGAAGAGTGTAAGGAGAGAGACGCTACTTATGCTGCTCCATTAAAAGTGTCTGTAAGACTAACAAATAATGAAACTGGAGAAATAAAAGAACAAGAAGTGTTTATGGGAGATTTCCCATTAATGACTGAACAAGGTACTTTTGTTATTAATGGTGCTGAAAGAGTTATCGTAAGCCAATTAGTAAGATCTCCAGGAGTTTACTACAACTATTCAGTTGATAAGAGTGGTAAGAAATTATTCTCTTCAACTGTAATACCAAACAGAGGAGCATGGTTAGAATACGAAACTGATTCTAACGATATTATCTATGTAAGAATAGATAAGACAAGAAAGCTTCCAATAACTATTTTAGCTAGAGCTATGGGCTTCGGAAGCGATCAAGAGCTTTTAGAGTACTTCGGTGAAGAAGAAAGATTTAAAGCTACAATAGAAAAAGATAATACTAAAACTAGAGAAGAAGCATTATTAGAAATATATAAGAGATTAAGACCAGGTGAACCACCAACTGTTGATTCAGCTGTATCTTTAATAGACTCTTTATTCTTTGATGCAAAGAGATACGATCTTTCTAGAGTTGGTAGATACAAATTTAATAAGAAATTAGCTATAAACTTAAGACTTATAAATCAAATAGCAGCGACTGATATAATAAACCCTTCAACTGGTGAAGTTATGGTTGAACAAGGTCAAAAAATCAGTAGAACTATGGCTGAAGCAATCCAAAATGTTGGAATTAATTCAGTTGATATCTTAGTTGAAGATAGAGTTTTAAGAGTTATAGGTAACCATTTTGTTGATATTCATAAATTTGTAAACTTTGATATAAGTGATTTAAACATTAGAGAGGCTGTTCATTACCCAACTTTAATGGAAATATTACAAAATTATGATGATGAAGGATCGATAAAAGAAGAGATTAAAAAGAACATAAATAGATTAATACCTAAACACATCGTTAGAGATGATATATTTGCAACTATAAGCTATGAAATTGGTTTAGCTTACGGTGTAGGATATACAGATGATATCGACCACTTAGGTAATAGAAGATTAAGATCTGTTGGTGAGTTATTACAAAACCAATTCAGAATTGGTTTATCAAGAATGGAAAGAGTAGTTAAGGAAAGAATGACTATTCAAGACCAAGAAGCTATAACTCCACAAATGTTAATTAACATTAGACCAGTATCAGCAGCTATAAAAGAATTCTTTGGTAGTTCACAATTATCTCAATTCATGGATCAAACTAATCCATTATCAGAATTAACTCATAAGAGAAGATTATCTGCATTAGGACCAGGAGGTCTTTCAAGAGAAAGAGCTGGTTTCGAAGTAAGAGACGTTCACTATTCACATTATGGTAGAATGTGTCCGATTGAAACTCCAGAAGGTCCAAATATAGGTCTTATCAACTCTTTAGCTACATATGCAAGAGTTAATGAATATGGATTTATTGAAACTCCATATAGAGTTATAGATAAAGATACAGGTATAGTTACAAATGAAATTAGATATTTCACAGCTGATGAAGAAGATTTATACTTAGTTGCGCAAGCAAATGAGCCAATTGGAGAAGACGGAAAGTTTATTGACAGTAGAGTTACTGTAAGACATAAGCATGACATTTTAGTTGTTAATGCTAAAGAAGTAGACTTAGTTGACGTATCTCCAAGACAAATCGTTTCTGTTGCTACAGCGATGATTCCTTTCCTTGAAAATGATGACGCATCAAGAGCACTGATGGGTTCAAACATGCAACGTCAAGCAGTTCCACTATTAAAGCCACAAGCACCAATAGTAGGTACAGGAATAGAGTACAGAGCAGCTGCAGATTCAGGAGTATTACCTAAAGCTAAAAACGCTGGTAAGGTAGTTTACGTTTCAGCTGATGAAATAAGAATAAGAAGAGATGTAGATGGTGGAATTGATACTTACAAGTTACTTAAGTTCAAGAGAAGTAACCAAGGTACTTGTATAAATCAAAGACCTTTAGTTGATAATGGTGAAATAGTATTTAAGAACCAAGTATTAGCTGATGGACCATCAACTGATTTAGGTGAAATTGCATTAGGTAAGAACATCAGAATGGGATTCATAACTTGGGAAGGTTATAACTACGAAGATGCGATGCTAATTTCTGAAGAATTAGTTAGAGAAGATGTATTTACATCTATCCACATCGAAGAATATGAATGTGAAGCAAGAGATACAAAGTTAGGACCAGAAGAAATAACAAGAGATATTCCTAACGTTGGAGAAGATGCTTTAAGAGATATAGATGAAAGAGGTATAATCAGAATCGGTGCTGAAGTTAGGTCTGGTGACATCCTTGTTGGTAAAGTAACTCCAAAGGGAGAAACAGAATTAACTGCTGAAGAAAGATTATTAAGAGCGATCTTTGGTGAAAAAGCTAGAGAAGTTAGAGATACTTCTTTAAGAGTTCCACACGGAGAAGCAGGTATAATCGTTGATGTAAAAGTATTTACAAGAGAAAACGGTGATGATCTAAATCCAGGTGTTAATGAACTTGTAAGATGTTATATAGCTCAAAAGAGAAAGATATCTGTTGGGGATAAGATGGCAGGACGTCACGGTAACAAAGGGGTTATCTCAAGAGTTTTACCAGAAGAAGATATGCCATTCTTACCAGATGGTAGACCACTACAAATTTGTTTAAATCCACTAGGGGTTCCATCACGTATGAATATCGGGCAGGTATTAGAAGTTCACTTAGGATGGGCTGCAAGTCAATTAGGATGGCATATAGCTACTCCAGTGTTTGATGGTGCAACTGAAAGTGATATTGAAGCATGTTTAGAAAAGGCTGGATATAATGCAAACGGAAAGACTGTATTATACGACGGAAGAACTGGGGAAGCATTTGATAACCCTGTTACAGTTGGTATAATGTATATCTTAAAACTTGCTCACTTAGTTGATGATAAGATCCATGCTAGATCAACAGGTCCATACTCATTAGTAACTCAACAACCACTTGGAGGTAAAGCTCAATTTGGTGGTCAAAGATTCGGTGAGATGGAAGTTTGGGCGTTAGAAGCATATGGTGCTGCTCATACACTACAAGAAATACTAACAGTTAAGTCAGATGACGTTGTTGGTAGAGTTAAAACTTACGAAGCAATCGTAAAGGGTGAAAACATACCAGAACCAGGAGTTCCAGAATCATTCAAGGTTCTAATTAAAGAGCTACAAGCTTTATGTTTAGATGTTAAAGTATTAAATGATGCAAATGAAGAAGTTAAATTAAAAGAATTTGCAGATGAAGATATGGATGATTTAGAGGTAAATATTGAAGGAACAGAAGAAATAGTTAACGATATTCCTGTAGGAGACGATAGCTACACTTCAAGTGAAGACGAGATCGAAGAAGATATAGAATTCGATGCTGATGCATTCACTTTAGATGGGTTCCATGAAGAAGAATTAGAACTAGATGATTTTGTCAATGATGAACACTAAAATTGAAGGGAGGATATACCCTTGTTTGAATTAAACAATTTTGATGCTATACAAATTGGTTTAGCTTCACCTGACCAAATAAGAGAGTGGTCTAGAGGAGAAGTTAAGAAACCTGAAACAATTAACTATAGAACATTAAAACCAGAAAGAGATGGTCTATTCTGTGAAAGAATATTTGGACCAATGAAAGACTGGGAATGTCATTGTGGTAAGTACAAAAGAGTTAGATACAAAGGTATCGTTTGTGATAGATGTGGAGTTGAAGTAACTAAGGCTAAAGTAAGAAGAGAGAGAATGGGGCACATTGAACTGGCTGCCCCAGTATCTCACATTTGGTACTTCAAAGGTATTCCATCAAGAATGGGATTACTTTTAGATATGTCACCAAGAGCTTTAGAAAAAGTTCTTTACTTTGCTTCATATGTAGTAATAGATCCAAAGGAAACTCCATTACTTAAGAAGCAATTATTAAGTGAAAAAGAGTACAGAGAAGCAGTAGATAAGTTCGGTGAAGAAAGCTTTGTAGCTGGAATGGGAGCTGAAGCTGTTCAAGATCTTTTAGGAGAAATTGACTTAGATTCAACTGGAAGAGATCTTAAAGAAGAACTTAAAACTAGCACAGGTCAAAAGAGAGTAAGAATAATAAGAAGACTTGAAGTTGTTGAATCATTCAGAAAATCTGGAAATGATCCAAGATGGATGGTTATCAATGTTATTCCAGTAATACCTCCAGATTTAAGACCAATGGTTCAATTAGATGGTGGTAGATTTGCTACTTCTGACTTAAATGATCTTTACAGAAGAGTTATAAACAGAAATAACAGATTAAAGAAGCTTTTAGATTTAGGAGCTCCAGATATAATCGTTAGAAATGAAAAGAGAATGCTACAAGAAGCTGTAGATGCTCTTATAGATAATGGTAGAAGAGGAAGACCAGTTACTGGTCCAGGAAACAGACCTCTAAAATCATTATCAGATATGTTAAAAGGTAAGCAAGGTAGATTTAGACAAAACTTACTTGGTAAGAGAGTTGACTACTCAGGAAGATCAGTTATCGTTGTTGGACCTGAGCTTAAGATGTACCAATGTGGTTTACCAAAAGAAATGGCTTTAGAATTATTTAAGCCTTTCGTTATGAAAAAATTAGTAGAAGATGGAATAGCACACAATATTAAGAGTGCTAAGAGAATGGTTGAGAGAGTAAACAATCAAGTATGGGATATACTTGAAGAAGTTATTACTGACCATCCAGTTTTACTAAACAGAGCACCTACTCTACATAGATTAGGTATTCAAGCATTCCAACCAGTATTAGTTGAAGGAAGAGCTATTAAACTTCATCCATTAGTATGTACAGCATATAACGCTGACTTCGATGGTGACCAAATGGCTGTTCACGTACCATTATCAGTAGAAGCTCAAGCAGAAGCTAGATTCTTAATGCTTGCAGCAGGTAATATAATGAAACCTTCAGATGGTAAGCCAGTTTGTGTTCCTACACAGGATATGGTTCTAGGTTCATATTACTTAACTATGGATAAAGAAGGTGCGAAGGGTGAAGGAAGCTACTTTGCAGATGTAGATGAAGCTATAATGGCTTACAACGTTGGTGAAATAGCTGTTCATGCTGCAATTAACGTTAGAATGTTTAGAGAAGTTAATGGAGAAATGAAACATGGTATTATAAAAACTACTGTAGGTAAGATTATATTCAATGAATCTATACCTCAAGATTTAGGATATGTTGATAGAGAAAATCCTGAAACTATGTTTGACTTAGAAGTTGATTTCTTAATTACTAAAAAGACATTAGGAAAGCTTATTGATAAGTGTTATACAAAACACGGCCCAACAAATACATCAATAATGCTTGATAAGATAAAAGCTTTAGGATATCACTATTCATCAATTGGAGCTGTAACAGTAGCTGCATCTGATATGATAGTACCTGATGCTAAATATGAACTTCTTAAAGATGCAGAACAAACTGTTGAAAAGATAGAAAAGATGTATAAGAGAGGGTTCATATCAGAAGATGAAAGATATGAAAGAGTAATCGAAAAGTGGAGTAAAACTACTGAAGATGTTGCGAATGCACTTATGGATAGTTTGGATAAATTCAATCCAATATTCATGATGGCTGACTCTGGAGCCAGAGGATCTAAGGCTCAGATAAAACAATTAGCTGGTATGAGAGGACTTATGGCCGCTCCATCAGGTAAAATTATCGAGTTACCGATCAAAGCATCATTCAGAGAAGGTCTTTCAGTATTAGAATACTTCATATCTACACACGGTGCTAGAAAGGGTAATGCCGATACAGCACTTAAGACTGCCGACTCAGGATACCTAACAAGAAGACTTGTTGACGTATCACAAGACGTTATCGTAAGAGAAGAAGATTGTGGTACTGATAGAGGTATAATAGTAAGCGAAATCAAAGAAGGTAACGAAGTTATTGAAGGATTAGCTGAAAGACTATATGGAAGATATACTGCTGAAGATATCATTAACCCTGAATCAGGAGAAGTAATGGTAGCTAAGGATCAATATATTGACGGACATATGGCTGATAAAGTTGTTGCAGCAGGTGTTAAAAAAGTTAAGATTAGATCTGTATTTACATGTTCTTGTAAGATTGGTGTTTGTGCTAAGTGTTACGGTATGAACATGGCTACAGCTCAAAAAATAAATATTGGTGAAGCTGTTGGTATAATAGCTGCACAATCTATCGGAGAACCAGGTACTCAGCTTACAATGAGAACATTCCATACTGGTGGTGTTGCCGGTGCGGATATCACTCAAGGTCTTCCTAGAGTTGAAGAATTATTTGAAGCTAGAAAACCAAAGGGATTAGCTATAGTAAGTGAAATCTCAGGTTCTGTAAGAGTAGAAGAAACTAAGAAGAAGAGAACTGTTTACGTAATGGGTTCTGATGGTGAAGAACGTAGCTACGACATACCATTTGGATCAAGATTAAAAGTTTCAGATGGAGATGTTATAGAAGCTGGAGATGAAATAACAGAAGGTTCAGTTAACCCTCATGATATTATGAATATCAAAGGTGTTGAAGGAGCTAGAAGATACTTACTTTCTGAAGTTCAAAAAGTTTATAGACTTCAAGGGGTTGATATCAACGATAAGCACTTAGAAGTTGTTGTTAGACAAATGACAAGAAAAGTTAAGGTTTCAGATTCAGGAGATACTGATTTATTACCAGGTACTATGATAGATATGTTCGACTTCGAAGCTGAAAATGAAAGAGTTAGAGAGTTTGGAGGAGAAGAAGCACAAGGTGAAATTGCTTTATTAGGTATTACTAAAGCAGCTTTAGCTACTGATAGTTTCCTATCAGCTGCATCATTCCAAGAAACTACTAGAGTTCTTACAGAAGCAGCAATCAAAGGTAAGGTAGATCCTTTAGTTGGATTAAAAGAAAATGTAATTATAGGTAAGTTAATTCCAGCTGGTACAGGTATGATGAGATACAGATCTGTAGACCTTGATGTAGAGAGTGAAGACGAAGAAATTGAAACAATTGATGTAATTGAATAATACAATGTAAATTTATTGACATGTGTATGCTTAAATGATAAAATACCAATTGTGTGATTTTTAAAAAGCTACACTACAAGATAAATGTCTGCATGATTCATAGAGACATGCAAATGTCTCTATGAACTTTATAATGAGGGGGGATTTCATGTTAGACAAAATTGTAGGAAAGAAAGTCATAGGCGTAAAGCAATGCCAAAAACTCATTAGAAACGGCAAAGTTTTATATGTAGCTAAAGATGCAATTAGTAAGCTTGTATTACCTTTAATAGAGCTTGCTAAAGAGAATAATGTAGAGATAGTAGAAATATCTACTATGAAAGAACTAGGGAAAATGAGTGGAATTGATGTTAAATCAGCTGCTACATTAGTACTTAATGATTAATATGCGTTTATCTTATTTAATATAGATAAATAAATTTCAGGAGGTGACAAAATGCCAACTATAAGCCAATTAGTAAGAAAAGGTAGAAAAACTGTTGTTAACAAATCTACAGCACCAGCACTTAACGAGTGTCCACAAAGAAGAGGAGTTTGTACTGTTGTAAAAACTACTACTCCAAAGAAGCCTAACTCAGCTTTAAGAAAAATTGCCAGAGTAAGACTTACAAACGGATTCGAAGTTACTGCTTACATCGGTGGTGTAGGACACAACTTACAAGAGCACAGCGTTGTTCTTATAAGAGGTGGAAGAGTTAAGGACCTTCCTGGTGTTAGATACCATATCGTTAGAGGAGCGCTTGACTGTGCTGGAGTAGCTAACAGAATGCAAGGAAGATCTAAATACGGTGCTAAGAGACCTAAGAAAAAATAGTTTCTTAAACTAAAATAGTGCTTATCTTCGGCATTGATTATACACTATAGATAGCAATACATATGGTTTATATAAATGTAAGAAGCGAAGCACTTTGCGGTAGGGTAAGACTTTACCGAGTACCGATGAACTTAAATTTAAAATTGTTAAGGAGGGAAGAAAAGTGCCAAGAAAAGGATTTATCGCTAAGAGAGATGTATTACCAGATCCAATGTACAACTCAAAGGTTGTTACTAAGTTAATAAACAACGTTATGGAAGATGGTAAAAAGGGAGTAGCTCAAAAGATATGCTACGAAGCGTTTGAAATAATGGCGCAAAAAACAGGCAAAGATGCTTTAGAAGTATTTGAAGAAGCTATGAACAATGTAATGCCTTTATTAGAAGTTAAAGCTAGAAGAATAGGTGGTGCTAACTACCAAGTTCCAATAGAAGTTAGACCTGAAAGAAGACAAACTTTAGGTTTAAGATGGATTTTAGCTGCAGCTAGAAAAAGAGGCGAAAAAGTTATGGCTGAAAGATTAGCTGGGGAATTATTAGACGCAGCTAACAATACTGGTGCTGCTGTTAAGAAGAGAGAAGATACTCACAAGATGGCAGAAGCAAACAAAGCATTCGCTCACTACAGATACTAATACAAAAACTGTTTTGGCTTGTGCCAAAACAGTTTTGTCGAATATAAAATTACTCATTGAGAGGAGGACATACAATGGCTAGAAAATATCCATTAGATAAATTCCGTAACTTTGGAATAATGGCTCATATAGATGCTGGTAAAACAACTACTACTGAGCGTATATTATTCTATACTGGAAAAACTCACAAAATCGGTGAAACGCACGAAGGTGCTTCACAAATGGACTGGATGGTTCAAGAGCAAGAAAGAGGTATAACAATTACTTCTGCTGCTACAACTTGTTTCTGGGAAGGTCATGAATTAAACATAATCGATACTCCAGGACACGTAGATTTTACAGTTGAGGTTGAGAGATCATTAAGAGTTCTTGACGGAGCTGTTACAGTTCTTGACGCTAAGAGTGGTGTTGAACCACAAACTGAAACTGTTTGGAGACAGGCAGATAAGTATGGCGTTCCAAGAATGATATATGTTAATAAAATGGATGCTACAGGTGCTGACTTCTTCAGATGTATAAACACTGTAAGAGATAGATTAAAAGCAAATGCAGTTCCAATACAAATACCAGTAGGTGCTGAAGCTGACTTCAGAGGAATGGTTGACTTAATAGCTAACCATGCTATCATAACTTACGATGATTTAGGTAAAGATGTAAGAATTGAAGAAATTCCTGCAGATTTAGCTGATCAAGCTGAAGAATACAGAATGGCTATGATAGAAGCAATAGCTGAAACTGATGAAGAATTAATGGAAAAATACCTAGAAGGTGAAGACATAACTGAAGAAGAGTTACATGCTGCTTTAAGAAAAGCTACTATAGCTAACGAAATAGTTCCATGTATCTGTGGTTCTTCATACAAGAACAAGGGTGTTCAAGAAATGATTAATGGGGTTGTTGCTTACTTACCATCACCATTAGACATTCCTGCTATCCAAGGTCAAACTTTAGAAGGTGAAGAAGATTCAAGAGAAGCTTCAGATGAAGCTCCAATGGCTGCATTAGCATTCAAAATTGCTACTGACCCATTCGTTGGAAAACTTGCATTCACAAGAATTTATTCTGGTGTAATGAACAGTGGTTCATACGTTCTTAACTCAACAAAAGGTAAGAAAGAAAGAATCGGAAGACTTGTTAAGATGCATGCTAATACAAGAGAAGAAGTTGAATCTTTAGAAGCAGGTGAATTAGGAGCAATCATCGGATTAAAGAACACTACAACTGGTGATACTTTATGTGATGAAAATGCACCAATCATACTTGAATCTATGGAATTCCCAGAACCAGTTATATCTGTAGCTATCGAGCCAAAGACAAAAGCTGGTCAAGAAAAGATGGGATTAGCTTTAGCTAAGTTAGCTGAAGAAGATCCAACATTCAAGACTTGGACTGATCAAGAAACAGGTCAAACAATCATCGCTGGTATGGGTGAGTTACACTTAGACATCATCGTTGATAGACTTCAAAGAGAATTCAAGGTTGAATGTAATGTAGGTGCTCCTCAAGTTGCTTACAAAGAAACTATCAGATCTGCTGTTAAAGCTGAAGCTAAGTACGCTAAGCAATCAGGTGGTAAGGGTCAATACGGTCACGCTGTAATTGAAATGGAACCAACTGAAGGAGAATACGTATTTGAAAATGCTATCGTTGGAGGAGCTGTTCCAAGAGAATATATTCCTGCAATCGATGCTGGTATTCAAGAAGCTGCTAAGAACGGTATAATAGCTGGATACGAAGTTATAAACTTCAAAGTTAAGTTAGTACACGGTTCTTACCATGAAGTTGACTCATCAGAAATGGCATTCAAAATTGCTGGTTCTATGGCGTTCAAGAACGCTATGCAAAAAGCAAGTCCAGTATTACTTGAACCAATGATGAAGGTTGAAGTAACTGTTCCTGAAGAGTACATGGGAGATGTTATTGGTGACATCAACTCAAGAAGAGGTAGAATGGAAGGAATGGAAGCTGTTAATGGAGCTCAAATTATAAGAGCATACGTTCCACTAGCAGAAATGTTCGGATATGCAACTACTTTAAGATCTAGATCTCAAGGTAGAGGTACTTACTCAATGGTATTCGATCACTATGAAGAAGTTCCAAAGAGCATTCAAGAAGAAGTAGCTGGAAAAAGAGCTAAATAATATGTAATAATTTTTTGTGATGTTGTTCATAATTAAGTTATGGGCTTCATCATAAATATTAATATAAATTTTAAAAATAACTAATTTAAATAATTATAAAATTTAAAGCATAACAGTTTATTTATTCTGTTAAGTTGAAAAATTTTATTTCCATAAGGAGGAATTTCAAATGGCAAAGCAAAAATTCGAAAGAAGCAAACCACACGTTAACATTGGAACAATCGGTCACGTAGACCACG
>NZ_CYZX01000032.1 GCF_001405015.1 Clostridium disporicum | reverse complement strand
TTATAACCTCCTATTTGTCGTGTCAAAAAACTTGTTCATTTAGAAATAATTTCATATAAATATATGAATAAAAAATAAAAAGACCGTCTACTGAAATGATTTTAAAAATCATTTCAGAGACAGCCCCTTATTTTATATTAATTTTTATCTAAATTCATTGCTAAAGTAAAATATTTTATAGCTTCTCTTGGCTCACCTAGATTATAATATAGCTCTGCCATTTCATTATATCTTTTATATGTATCTTCAACACTAGCAGATTTCAAAAAATAATCTGTAGAAATATTCATATATGTTTCCGCTTGCCTATATTGACCCTGCTTTTGCAGAAGCATACCTTTAAAATAATATGCCCTTTCAATTAAAGCGGTATTTTCAGAACAAATAGAAAGATTTAGTACCTTATCTATCATTTCATCTGCTAATTCAAATTCCTTGTATATATAGAAAGTTTCAATACAATCTATTAAAACGTCTATGAATTCTATTGTATCATACCCACATGCCATATTTTTTGCAGCTAGCGTCTCTTCTTTTCCTTTTTCATCATCTCCAATCTGATAAAAAAATCTTCCTATTCTATCTTTAATCTTTGCTAGTGATTTTTTATCATCTTTTAAGCATTCATAAGACATTTGAATATAATTATCTGCATTAACTTTATTCGCTAATATACTAAGGCAAGCAAATATGTGATAAATATACCCTTTTATTTGGATTTCTTTTATACAGTCTATATCGGAAATAATTTTTTCAACTATTGAATAGGACTTTTCTATTTCTCCAAGCTCCATATAACATATTCCTTTATTAAAAGATGAACGTACGAACAAATCTTTATCATTGAAATTACTTTCTTCTAATATTTTTAATATTTTGTCATAATAATTTATAGCCTCATAATACTCCTTTATTTTCATAAAAAATGTTGCCATGTCTTTATAATAAATTAGAGTATTTTCTTTAATTTCATTTTTTTGATAAATATCATAATATTTCGCTATTATAAGTTGCATATTTTCAATATTATCACTATCTTCATATATAGAAAATAACTTATGAATAATTATAAAGGCTAAATCATAATACTCACAGTTAATTGAATAATTAAGAATATATTCGATTAGCTTAAATAATTCTTCTCGCGGTAAGTTTCCCTTATCAATTAACCTAATATTTTCTTCTATTTGTCCTCTTATATCTTGAACTAAGTAATCATAATTTACTTTCAACTTCGTTGCAATGTATTTTAATGTTTCTTCATCTGGTTTAATTTTCCCATTTTCTATACAACTCATTTTCGAAATTGATATTTTATCTTCACATAACTCTTTTAAAGTTATCCCTTCGTATACTCTTGCTCTTCTTATTTTGTCTCCTGTTGATAATATTTCCATTGCTACCCCCAGTAAATTAGTTAGTTAAAACGCCTAGTTCTTTTAATATACTTACACCTTGATCTAAGTATTTAGCCGCCTCACTATCTTGCTTCCAGTCAATATAAAATTTTCCTATCATAATAGCTACTTGCGCTGCCTTCTTTGATAATTCATTTGCTTTAGCTAAATTAAATGTATCAATAAGTATATTTTCTGCTTCTTTATACATTTCTTTTATTGTATATACTCTATACCATAAAAGATTATATTCTATTACATTTTCAACAAAATTCTCATCTATCACATGATTAATTTCTTTTAATGTAGTTTCACATTTTTCAATATCCTTAAGCTTAATATAGTTTTCACATATATTAAATAAAGTCTCAACAACGCTTTGGTCTTTTTTTCTGCTTCTTAAATCTTTAGCTATTTCTAAATGCTTGAATGATTCTTCAAAATTTTCAAACTCATAAAATAATCTTCCAAGATTATTTTCAATATAAGCTATATGACTTCCTTTATTAAGATCTTTATATACTTCTAATGCCTTCTCAGAATATTTTATAGCATTACTCAAATCACCATTTTCGCTATATTTTTCAGAAATACCTAGAAGTGTTTTTGCATATTTCTCTTCATCATACACTTGCTCAAACTTTTCTTTTGCTAAGAAAGAATAATTCATAGCCTTTGTAATATTATCAATCTTAAAATATCCTTCTGCCATTTGATAATATATTTCACCTAACAATAAGTCGTCTCCTATTTTATTATCCAAATATACTTTTTCAGCTTGTCTTAAGTAACTCGTTGCTGAATGATATGCTTTTAACTTTAAAGTAATTTTTCCTAAATTAAGAAATGTCCTAGTAACTTCTTCATACTTATTCTGTTTTATGAATATAACATTTGCTGAAAGATATATTTGTTGTGCTAAAGCTAATTCTCCATTTTTCATGGCTATATCAGCTCTAATATATAAATTTCTTGCTTTCCTATATTCTAATCCAAATTTTTCAGCATAATATAATGCATTTTCTATATATTTTTCTGCACTTATGAAATCTCCACTTAAAACATATGATT
Source organism: Clostridium disporicum (assembly GCF_001405015.1). Taxonomy (GTDB): domain Bacteria; phylum Bacillota; class Clostridia; order Clostridiales; family Clostridiaceae; genus Clostridium; species Clostridium disporicum_B. The sequence goes on along the minus strand of NZ_CYZX01000032.1, from coordinate 18,942 downwards.
CAGCAGTTTTCTCATAAAAGACACAAATTTTCTCAGCCTGGCTCTCTTCTGATTCCATAAGATATTCTACTGTAGTTTGAAGATTCTCTGCTAAATACTCCAATAAATCCATAGATGGATTTGATCTTCCAGACTCTACCAAACTTATTTGACCAGGAGTAATTCTGTCTGCCGCCAAATCTTTTAGTGTCATATTTAATTCTTTTCTTTTCCTCTTTATCTTCTCACCTAATGAAAGAATCTCCATATTTCTGCTCTTCCTCTTCTATCTACAATTTATTATTATTTTTTCTAAAAATCCATTTATTATTTTTAATTATATCATAATTTATTTCAAAAAAGTATATATTTTATTCCAATTACAAGAAAACTGTTATGAAAAATCATAACAGTTTTCTATATTATTTTATATAATTCAGAATATTGTCATAAGCATCGCCTGCCATACAACACATTTTCTTTCCTGTTCTTCTTACAGCTCTTTGAGTCTTTCTATCAAGTTGTGGTAATACAACCATAGCAGCTGCTGCTCCAATAACTATTCCTGTTGCTAAACTCTTAAACATATAAATACACCTCTTTTAATAAGCTTTACTAGATTTAGTATGTGTATTTTTTATAATTCTAAACATATTAAAATTTATTTATCTAAAGCTTCTTTAGCAAGCATATCAGCCATATCATTATACTTATCTCCTGAATGACCTTTTATTTTTTTAAATTTAATATTTATAAGTTTCATCTTTTCTTGCATAAACTTATTATAATTTTGAGTTATTCTATTATTTCTTTTCCATGCACCTATTGCCCAAGACTCAACACCTTGATAATCATACGCTATAGTCACTTCTTTATACCCTTTATCTAATGCAAACTCTACGGCTTTTTGAGCTCCAAGAACCTCTCCAGAAACATTTCTAAGGGCAATTGCCTCATCATCAAAGCCTTTTCCATTATCTTTGTGTATTACTTCTCCATTTTCTACTGCTACTAAACCAAAAGAGTAGTTTCCTTTATCTATCATAAAGCTTCCATCTACATATATACATAGGCCTTCAATAGAACTATCTTTTTCTTTTTTTTCTGATGTGGATGATTTTACTCCTGCATTTAACGCAATAAAATCTATAGCTTCTTTTTCAGAAGTAAAACTTTTATAAATAGCTCCCTTAAATCCTATAACTTCTTTTTTGCATTCATCCCAAGAAGTAAAAATTTTAGGTGCTCCTGATTTTCCTTTATAAACTGCATAATATTTCAAACTTAATCTTCCTTTCGCTTCTAAACAGATAAAACTTCTTCAATAAATTCATATAAAGTCTCAACATTTTGTGCCGCTGTAAAATTCGTTACATACTCTATTATATTTTTTATTACTAATATAATATCGTTTTTACCTTGCCAATTTTCTAAAATTATATGCAATGGTACATCTTTAACAATTCTATTTAACGCAAAAAATGCTACAGCTAACTCATCCACTTTACCTATAAATGGAATTTTATCTGGTATAATATCAGTCGGTATAACTATATAAGCTATAGATCCTGATATTATTAACTTTGTTTTTATTGATACCCTATTATCCTTTAATAATCTTGTTAACAAAGCTGCTATATCAGGTATAACAAAAATATAATCTGAATATTTTTTTACCCTTTCCGGTAACTTTTCAGATACCTTTTCTCTTCCTACTGTATATAAATCTTCTGTCTTTCCTCTTTCCTCTGCTTCTCTAACTTCTTCTTCATTTTGTTCTTCCTTAAATAATTTAACCTCTTTTTTAAGTTCTCCACCTAAAGAAATAGAAACATTATTAACTCCAACTACTAATTTATTATCTAACAATCTTAAATCATTTATATTAAAATCTATATATGGAACATCCTTCAATATATACTTATATTGAATGTTTACTTTTCCATCCTTATAATATATACCTTTATCAGCAAAAGATTTTAACGCAAATTTTAATGCTATTTTTCTAAGAAATGATGCTATTCCTATATTTAATACTCTAAACTTGCATATCTCCCCTTGAATCATATCATTCTCAATCGATTTAACTCTTAATCCACATTCAAAATCAATAGATATTCCTTTTTTAAAGTTTCCTCTTATAAGTATACAATCTGACATATCTATACTGTATATAGTTAACCCCTCTATAGATACAAAATCATCTAATATACTTAAAAGATCTCCTCCTGTTAATCCTACAGCTATATTTGTTATATTCATAATTTTAGCCCACTCCCCTAAGTTCAACCTATTTTTTAATTATCAATTTAGAATCTTACTTAAAAGTATACTTCATTTAATTATATTTTAAAAGCTTGTCTTTCTATTTTTCATATAAAGAAAAACCTTTAGAATAAAAAACATATTCTAAAGGTTTTTATAATAATATTAACTTTTAATATTCTCTCATAGTTCTTTAACAAAAATTATTTTCCATTGTAAGGAACTACATGAGCTCGTTTAAACCCCTTTTTATGCATATCTACCATTACATCTATAGCTTCATTATAATCTCTATAATATCCAATGCATACTCTCCAAGCCCTTTGTTGAGTTTCCTTAGGTTCAGTAATTGGAGTAAGTAATAACACCTTATCAACCATAGCTAAACATGCTTTTGCAATCATACGTCCAAACCTTTTACCATCAAACTCTTTCTCTACATCATTATTACTTAAGTACTCACCATAAACTATCACTGCAATACCAGAAAATTTATCATATTTTTCGCTCTCATCTTTTAATACCCCTTTTTCATTTGTCCCCAAGTCACATAGTATTTCCTCACTTATAAGTTTTGCAAGCCTCTTACTATCATAATTATCTTTAGTATAAAATACTTGTACTCCTTTTATACTACTATCTATATCAGAATTCATATGAAAGCTTACAAAAAACTTTCCACCACTTTTTTCAGCAATGTTTATACGTTCTTCTAAGGATAAATAAGTATCATCATCCCTAGTTAATACAACATTTTCACCATTTCTCTCTAAATGTTTTTTAGCTTCTAATACCGCTTCTAATACTATATCTGATTCTTTTATACCAAGCGCTCTTCCAACAATACCTGTGTCATTTCCACCATGACCTGCATCTAAAATCCAGACAGCCATGTTTTTCTGTCTCCTTTGAAACAATGCTATATATTTAATATATTAACTCATAAACACCTTTGTGATTAAATTAATAGCAAATTTAAAATGGCAAGTGATCATTTGCCATTTGCCATTTATCATTTTTAATTATTAAAATACTGGAACAACTGCCCCTTTATATTTTTCATTTATAAAATCTCTAACTTTATCAGAGGTAAGCGCTTCTGTTAAATCTTTTATTTTTTGACTATTCTCAGTACCTTCTTTAACAGCTAATACGTTTCTTCTTTCCTTTAATGAATCTTTATCTTTATCCTCTGAATAAAATGCATTTTCATTCACATCTAATCCAGCTTCTAAAGCATAGTTACCATTTATTACAGCTATATCTACCTCTTCTAATACTCTTGGTAAACTTGCTGCAGTTAACTCATTAAATTGTAGGTTCTTTGGATTAGAAACTATATCAGTAACCTTTAATATATCACCTTCCGCAAGTTCTATAAGTCCTGCAGCCTCTAAAACTCTTAAAGCTCTTGTTTCATTACTAGAATCATCTGGAACTGCTACTGTTGCTCCATCTTCAATTTCATCTACAGACTTATACTTATTAGAAAATGCCCCCATTGGTTCTAAATGAATCTCAGCTGTATACGTAAGATGTGTTCCATTTTCTTCATTAAACGTATTTAAATATGCAATATGTTGGAAATAATTCGCATCTAATTCTCCTTCTTCCACTGCTGTATTTGGCAATACATAATCATCAAATTCAACTATTTCTACTGTATACCCTTTATCTTCTAATTCTTCTACAGCTTGTTCAACAATCTCCTTATGCGGAACTGGTGATACTCCAATTCTTATAGTTTTATCATCACTTGATGATGAATTGCTTCCTCCACATCCTATAAGTGATATAGCTAATACTCCTGTTAATACTAATGATAAAATTGATTTTCTTTTCATATTTGTTTGCCCCCTCAATATTTTTTAATTCTAATTTAATTTCTTATATAAATAATTTCCTAAGCTTTGTAAGCTTTGAACTATTATTATCAGAATGATTACTGTTGTTACCATATAGTCTGTTCGGAATCCCTGATAACCATATGTTATTGCAACCTTTCCAAGTCCCCCTGCTCCAACACTTCCAGCCATAGCCGAATATCCTATAACACTAATAATTGTTAAAGTTAATCCTGAAATAATACTTGGAACAGCTTCCTTAAGCATTACTTTAAATATAATTTGACTATCTGATGCTCCAAAAGATTTAGCTGCCTCTATTACTCCTGGATCTACTTCCTTTAATGAAGATTCAATTATTCTTGCTACAAACGGTGCTGCAGCTATCGTTAAAGGAACTATAGCCGCAGTATTTCCTATAGATTTTCCTACTATAGCTCTTGTCAACGGTATTATAAAAACTATTAAAATAATAAAAGGAAAACTTCTTAGTACATTAATTATAGTATCAAGAATCTTGTACACTATTCTGTTCGGCTTTAATCCACTTGGGGAAGTAATAGCTGCTATTATTCCAAAAACAAATCCTAGAATAGTTGCAAATAATGTTGAGAAAAACACCATATATACTGTTGCGCCTAATTCCTTTATTATTATATTTACCATTTTTGCATCCACCCTATAACACCTCCAATATAATATCTTTATTTGATAAATAGCTCATAACAGCTTCTCTATCTTCTTTATTAATATTTATAGTTAAAGTTCCTAAAACTTCATCTCTAAACTTTTCAAGCTTTCCACCAACTATTGAGAAATCTATATTAAGTTCTCTTGCCATCTTTGTTATAAGAGCATTTTCTGAAGATTTACTTGGAAAGAATAATTTTATATTTACTCCTTCATGAGATAAAGTATCATCATCTTCTTCTCCTAAGAATTTCTTTAGTGAGATACCTGGTTTTAAGAATATATCATCAGCTTTTCCCTCTGCTACTAATACCCCACCATCAATTAGAGCTACCTTTTCACATATCTGCTTTATAACCTCCATCTGATGAGTAACAACTACTATAGTAATTCCTAATTTTTTATTTATATCATTTAAAAGCGATAAAATATCTTTAGTAGTTTTAGGATCTAATGCTGATGTAGCTTCATCGCACAAAAGAATTTTAGGCTCCAAAGCTAAGGCTCTTGCTATAGCTACTCTTTGTTTTTGCCCACCGCTTAGTTCTGATGGCTTACTTTTAGATTTATCACTTAATCCAACAAGTTCCAAAAGCTCGTCCACTCTTTTTTTAATATAATCTTTTTTATATCCCCAAACTTCTAGAGGTAATGAAATATTCTCAAATACAGTTTTTCTTTTAAGAAGATTAAAACCTTGAAAAATCATTCCTAAATCTTTTCGAAACTCTCTTTTATCTTTTTCTTTAAGATCCTTTACCTCTTTCCCCATAACAATTACTGAACCGTCATTATAGTTTTCCAATCCATTAATACATCTAAGCAATGTTGATTTACCAGCTCCACTATGTCCAATAAGTCCATAAATCTCACCTTCATTAATATTTAAAGTAATCCCCCTAAGAACTTTCGTATCTCCAAAGTTTTTTTCTATATTGCTTATTTTAATCATTCATATCACCTCTTTTTAGAATAACACCATTCCATTATTGTAAAACTTAGTTTTAAAACATTAAAAAAGCACTTGAGAATAAACTCAAGTGCGAAATAAGTCACTATTAATTTACCCTCTCATCTATCAGCTCTACAGCTGCTGGAATTAGCACCACGAATACAGTTAAAAATTAAAAGTTTAAAATTTAGAGTTTTATATGAAATATTTTCGTAATTTCTTAATAATAACTTTCTATAATTATTACTAAACTCTTCACTATTAACTAATAACTGTTAACTATTAACAGGTTGCCGGGTTTCACAGGGCCAGTCCCTCCACCACTCTTGATAAGAAAAATATTTAATTTTAATTTATTTGATATTATAAATATATACTTTATTTCCCTTGATGTCAATATATTTCCAAAGCTTTAACTTGCATTTTTTTAAAAATCTATAATTTCTTCTTCAATATCAATTATTTCTGCCTCACAATTCTCCTCTATAAATGTGATTATATCTTCTTTTGAAGCATATAGCACATCTTTAGAAGTTGCTACTTGAGAAATTCCAATTTGAATAATTTTATGTGTATCTTGTTCTCCTACTTCCCCTACAGATACATTATATTTATTTTTTAATCTTTTAGTTATACTTAAAAGTATCATACGTTTTTCTTTTAATGAATGTACCCAAGATGCTCTTAACTTAATCACTAACACTAGAACTTTCAAAACATCACCTCATAATTTCCTATTATTCTATAATTGTAGTTTTTCCTTTTTACAATATTCATATAACTTTTATATTATTTTATTAAACTACTTATCTCTTATATATATAAACAAATTAATTTAAGAGATTAAATTAATAAAAAGCGTGAACTTTTCATTTTCACGCTTTTCTATGTATATACTATTAATTTTTATTACTTATATGTATTAATATTCTTTTTTTATACATAATCCAATTGCACCTGGACCTGTATGCACTCCCATAGCTGCACCTATAGTTTCAAACGAGATTTTGCTAATATTATGGTAATTCTTAATTTCTTCAAAAAATGCTCTGGCTTCCTCTAGGGCTGCACCATTTAGTACCCAAACTCTACACTTACCTTCATTTAAATAAGAGTTTAATATCTCTTTTAATTTAGATATAGATTTCTTTCTCCCTCTTACTTTACAAAATGGATAAAGTTGTCCTTCATCATCTGATGAAATAATAGGTTTTAAGTGGAGAATTTCTCCTACAGTTCCTGCCACCTTTCCTATTCTTCCGCCTCTTTTTAAAAACTCTAATGTATTAAATGTAACATAAGCACTTACATTTTCCTTTATACTTGGTAGCTTGTCTACAATTTCTTTAAAAGAAGCTTTTTCTTTTATAAGTTTAGCCACCTCTAAAGCCATAGCTCCAACGGGGAATCCCAAAGTTTTTGTATCAAAGAAATGATATGTAAGCTCAGGGTGTTCTTCACAAAGTAGCTGTATACTATTAAATGTACCTGATAAATTACTTGATACAGTAACTACCACGGCATGAGTATATCCTTCATTTTTTAGCTTTTCAATAATATTTTCTGTATATTGTAAATCTGGTAATGAAGTTGTTGGAATAATTCCATTTGCTAAGTCTTCATATACTTTCTCTTCACTTATTGTCACTTTATCTAAGAACTCTCTATCACTATAGATTATTCTAAATGGTAGTACATGTATGTTATTCTCTTTAATAGTTTCTTGACTTAAGTCACATCCACTATCAGTTATTATAGCTATCTTTTGCAAATTACTTCCCCCTACTTTAAACGATATCATAAATATATCATATTAAATTCAAATTAACCATATTAATTTTTTGACAATTACTATTTCTACCTGCTTTTTTTGTGAATTCTCTCCATATAAAAACTTATTATAAGTGTTAATGCATAATCAAACACTAAAAAAGCTAAATTGGCCACTATTAAAAATAATGCAAAAGTTATAACCTTAATATCTCCATTTATAAATCTTGAAAGTATTTCTTCTACACCCTTTAAAATATTTATTCCTAATACATTTTGAAATAAGATAAATCCCACTATAAATGCTATATTAAAAAAGCCTATTTTATATAAAGCTTCAAACTTACTCCTATTTCTTTCCGCGAAAAATTTTATAATACCATATATACCAAAAAATATGGCATAAAGCATGCTTATATTAATTGGTACAATGAAAAACGCTATTAACGCTGAAGCTATATATACAAAAATAGCAGTCTTAATATCACTTCTTATAATACATATTGGTATTATCGCTGAAGCTACTGTTAATATAGTTAATGTATTGATTGGTATCAATGAAGTTAAATATAGAATAATGCTAGTTAATGCAACCATTATTCCTCCTAATGTTATTTCTTTAGATTTCATTTAATACACTCTCCTTTCATTAACTCAAACCTTCTAATTTATATTTACTATTTTTACTTATCAATAACTACTATATAAATTGATTTTTTCACGCTTTAACAACACCCTATTAAATCTCCACCCATCATCTCACAAAGGCAGTCAGCACATATAAGGTTATTACAGCAAGTACATGCATCTACTCCTCCTTGTGAAGTTCTATAAGGATTTGCATATCCTCCACCTCTCATCTTTAACTGATTTAAACTTTGTCTATATTCAAAGTTATTAGGGTCCATCTGACATGCTTTTTCAATATTGCTAAGAGCTGAATCAAACCATCCCTTATTAAGCTGAACTGCTCCATATAAGAAATGCCATTCTGCATCTCTATTAGCCATAGCATTTAATCTTCTCTCTGCCTCAATATTATTTCTCATCTGAATAAGTCTTCTTATTTCAGCATAATCAGCTACATTATTGCTATATCCCCCACTGTAACTTGAATTTGAATTATTATTATAGTTTGAGTTATAGCTACTTCCAGTACTTCCTCCACCATTTTTCAGCATATCGTAAGCTTTATTAACTTCTGTTAATTTCTCTTGCGCTAAATCCTTAAGTGGATTATCTCCATATTGATCTGGATGATACTGCTTAACTAACTTTCTGTAAGCTGCCTTAATTTCTTCTTGGGAAGCTCCTTGCTTTACCCCTAGTACCTCATATGGATTCATTTTATATACCTCTTTTCTTGCTACTTTTACAATTACAATTCTCAACTATCTTAGTATACTTATCCATCATACCAAGACTAATTATATTTTCTAGTATTTCTTTATTTCTCTTTAATGGTAATCTTTCTAAAGACTCTTTACAGTTATAGCCACAATTTAATATTGTAAATTCTATTCTCGGTTTTATTTCTTGAATAAATTCTTTATATGGCTTATTCTCCTTATTATATAAGTAATTTATAGGATTAAACTTATCATTATTAATATCCTCTTCTAAATCATCTAAAGCATCTATTACATAAATCCATTTTCCTATAGCATAACCTAAACTATAAAGATTATCTCTTAGCTCTTCAGAATCATTATCTATTTCTTCTGGATAAAACTTTAGTATATTAGCTACTATTAAGCTAAAAGGATCACATATTTCATCTATAGAATTAAAATTTTTCTCTTTTTCTAATAAAGATAGTTTATTTAAATTTTCTTCTATTATATCATTTACCCTTGTAACATTTCTGTTAAATTTCTTTTTATAAGGAGATAAAACCATTGCTCCTATCTTACTCTTAATACTCTTATCATCATTTATATCATCTATAAGCTTATAATAAATTAAGCTAACATTCATAGCTGCAGCATATGACAAAGCTTCCCCTTTTATGGCCATAGGCTTTTTATTATGAGGATGAGCTATACATCTTTTCATTTCAAATTTTGGTCCTTCATTATGAAGTGCATCTAAAAGCATGGCTAAAAAAGTCATATCATAATTTAAAGTCATTCTTGGTATATTTCCAAAATTCTCTTTAATATGCATACATACACCACAATAGTATGCTCTGAAAGTTTCATACTCTCTTATTTTCATCTCTGGCTTAAGTGGAGTTACATATCCAAACAAAAAATCACTCCCTAAATATTTATATTAGTATTATAACTTATTATGTTAATCCATCAAATAAATTTTATACTTTTATCAGGTAAAATTCACAAAAATAGGTTATTCAATATATATTTACATAATCTTTAAATTTATATTATATTATTTAATTAAATCAATATCAAAAGGACTAATTTTATCCTCCTATTTTGAATCAATTTAATAAGCCTATTTACTAATTCACTATCTAGACTATTTAAAATCTACTTTTGTTTAATTTCCTAGGAAATTTTTTATAAAAAAAAATGATTGATTAAAGATTTTATTCTTTAATCAATCAAAATTTGCTCTATTTTATTGTTCTTACCTTATCTTCAGCATCTACTTTACTCTTCTTTCCTTGCTTTGCTATATTTAAAAGCACTCCCATAGCTACTAAATTTATAAGTAATGATGTACCTCCTGTACTAATAAAAGGAAGCGGTACCCCAGTTACAGGTATCGACCCTGTTACAACAGCAATATTAATTATTGCTTGAATAGCTATAACTAAAGTTATCCCTATAGCAAGTAATCTACCATAAATATCTTTTGCTCTCATAGCAACTTTTATTGCTGAAATTATAAAAAATATAAATAATCCTATTACAAATATGCATCCTAATAATCCGAACTCTTCTGCAAGAATTGCAAATATAAAGTCATTATGAGGTTCAGGCATATATAAAGCCTTTTGCATTGAATTACCTAACCCTTGTCCAGTTACACCACCTGATCCTATAGCCATAAGTGAATGAACTAATTGGTACCCAGAATCTGATTGGTCTGCCCATGGATTTAAATAAGTAGTTAATCTTTCTAATCTATATGGCTCAATTACAATTAATCCAAGTCCTGCTAAAAATCCGACTGGTATTAACCCTATCAATACTCTAATATTAGCTCCACCAACCATTATCATAAAATAAGTAACCAGGGCTATAACCACAGTAATACTCAAGTTTTTCTCAGCTAAAACTAATACAGCAAAAGCTGCTCCAATTGCTAGTGGTAAAACAATCCCTTTGCTTATAGTTTTAATTTCTTTTCCCATCTTCACAATGACATGAGCTAAAACAAATACTACTGCATATTTTGCTATTTCTGATGGTTGTATTGATAATCCTCCAAACTCAAGCCATCTTTTAGCTCCGTTTATCTCTTTACCTATAGCTAATACTAATACAAGCAATCCTAATGTACCAATAGCTAAAGGCCAAGTTAACTTTCTTAAAAAATGATAATCAACTCTAGCAAAAAAGCTCATAAAGCCAAGACCTATCACAGCCCAAATTGCTTGCTTTTTTATAAAGAAATACAAATCACCTTGTTCATATAATGCATAATAAGAACTGGATGTAAATACTAGAAGTAATCCAATTAAAACTAATAATATTACCGCTACGTATACTCCATTATCTCTATCAATAGTTATTTTAGTCTTCTTTTTCTTCTTTTTTTTACTCTTATTATATTTAATTCTTTTTTGCAAATCTATAGTACTCATAATTACACCTCTTAATACTCTGATTCTTTTTTAAGAGTTAACTTTATTAAAGAACCCTTTTCTACCACGGTACCTTTAGGTGTATTTTGATAATACACATCGCCTTCCCCTTCAAAAGTACATGTTAAACCTAAATTTTCTAAAAGAGCCTTTGCATTTTCTCTAGTTTTACCTTTTAAATCAGGAACTACAACTTTTTTATCAATATTGCTTCCTCGTGTTGAAAGTTCTATCTCTGCACCCTCTTTAACTGTTGTTCCTGGATAAGGATCCATAGATACAATACTATCTCCCTTACCATTTATCTTAATAGTTAACCCGTTATCTTCAAGAACTTTTTCTGCTTCAACTTTATTCATTCCTCTTACATCTGGAACTATTATATCTCTAGCTAAGCTATATTCATTGTTAGCAAGAGGTGATTCTATATAATCAAAAATCATTTTAAATAATTCTTTAACCAACGGAGCAGCTACTTGTCCACCATAATATTTTCCTGTACTAGGCTCATCTACAGATATAAAAACAGTAATTTCCGGATTCTCAACTGGTGCTAATGCTATCATTGATGCAATATATTTAGTATTAGAATATCCTCCTATAGCTGCATCATACTTTTCTGCAGTTCCACTCTTAGCCCCAATATCATATCCTTGTACGAAAGAACCAGGCTCTCCGTCTTGAGTGGCAGTTCTTTCTAAATACCCTCTAAGTATGGATGTTTTTTCTTCAGATAAGACATTTCTCTTTATTGTAGGCTCAATAACTTCATCAACGATTGTATTTCCATTATTATCTGTATGTGATATTTCCTTCACTATATGTGGTTGAATCAAATCTCCACCATTAGCTATAGCATTAAAAGCGGTCATCAGCTGAATTATTGTTACGGAGTTTGTTTGTCCAAAAGCTATTGTTCCTAAATCTATCTCTGAAATCTCCTCTGTAGCTTTTACTATACCTACAGCTTCTCCTGGCAAATCTACTCCAGTCTCTGTACCAAATCCTAATTTTTTTATATATTCATTTAATTTTACTTTTCCTAACTTCTCCCCTAATGCCATAAACCCTGGATTACAAGAATTCTTCAATATTTCTGGCAAAGTTTGTACTCCATGTCCATTTAAATCCCAACAATGTACTACTGTTCCACCAAAATTTACACTTCCTGTACAGTTAAAGGTATCATTTTCAGAAACAACTCCTTCCTCCATAGCCGCTATCATAGTTATAACTTTAAATGTAGATCCTGGTTCATATGCATTACTTACAATATTGTTTCTCCACATTGATTGTATTTTTTCATTGTCATCTGTTCCCTCAAAACTATCATATCCTTCTAGAGGTTCATTCGGATCATAATCTGGCTTGCTAGCCATTGCTAAAATCTCTCCTGTGTTTGGATTCATTACTACTACCGAAGCCCCTTTAGCTTTATTTTCATCTAAACCTTTTTGAGCTATTTTTTCAGCAAAATACTGAATATTTTCATCTATAGTAAGGACAACATCCTTTCCATCAATGGCCGGTGTAAATTTATATGGTACGAAAGGCATAGTATTTTGATTACTATCTACCCCCTCAATCTTTAACCCTGGAACACCTGAAAGATAATTATCGTATTGTAATTCAATTCCAGTTAATCCTTGTCCATCTGTATTTACACTTCCTAAAGCTTGTGCTAAATAATGTCCATTAGGATAATATCTTTTTACATCATTACTAACTGTTACTCCATATATATTAAGAGATTTAACTTCATCTGCTTTACTTTGCTCAATTCCTCTAATTAAATTTGGATAAGGTTGTCCGCTTTCAATTATTTCTAGAACCTCATCTCTAGTCATATCTAATGTATCAGCTAAACTTTGAGCAATTTCTTTTACATCTATCTCTTCTTCTGTTGCTTCAGTTAAAAGAGCTTCTATATCAAAGTCAACTCTATATACTGTTGCAGATGCAGCAATATACTTTCCATTTCTATCTAATATATTTCCTCTTTTGGCTGTTACTTGTATCTCTTGATTCCATTGAGTATCAGCTCTATCTTTATATTCATTTCCCTTAACAAATACTATGTAACCTAACCTTATAACTAAAAGTAAGAAAATTAAACATATTAAAGTACCAATACCCGCTAACCTATTCATTGCATTACTTTTTACAACTCTTTTTTTCTTCTTTTCCTTAACTGTCTTCATCTTCTAACTCTCCATTCAATATCTTCCATGAGCATAACCCCGCTGCCAAGTATTACTTTATTTAACTATCTTATATTATATTGCTTTTTAGTAAAAATATAAATACCTAAACATAAAAGAAGAGATACTTTTTACAGTATCTCTAGTATTTGTTCTGGTTTGTTCACTATATAATTTGCCCCCGCGGCTTCAAGTTCTCCCTTTCCTCTAAATCCCCATTCAACACCAACAGATTTAACACCTGCATTTTTAGCTGTATTTATATCAATTTCAGAATCACCTATGTAAAGACACTCGTCTTTATTCACATTAAACTCTTCAATCACTTCAAGTACAGCCCAAGGATCTGGCTTTTCTTTAGTATTTTTCTTATGTCCATATACAACCTTAAATCTATCTCCAAAATAATTCTTAACAACTTCTGTTGTAAATTCATGAGGTTTATTAGAAACTACAGCTATATTAATTCCTCTATTAATTAAACTATCTAACATTTCCATGATACCATCATATGGCTTTGTCATATCTATCATATGTTTTTCGTAATAAGTATCAAATAATTTTAATGCCTTCTCTATATTCTCCATATCTCTTCTATCTTCTGGCAACATTCTTTCTACAAGCTTATATCTTCCATTTCCAACAAAAGTTTTATACTTCTCTACTTCGTGAGTCTTATATCCTAAAGTAGTTAATGCATAATTACAAGCATTTGCTAAATCCTCTATTGTATTTAATAATGTTCCATCTAAATCAAATATAATACTTTTTATCATTAATAATACCATCCTTAATTAAAATATAATCTATTATCACTTAGAATGTATTATATCATATAATTTATTAATTATTATCATCGAATCTCATATAAAACACAACCGAATTATCTTTATTGTATATTGAATATTTTATATTTTTATGTTGATCTAATATACTTTTAACAATATATAGCCCTAATCCAGTACCACCAGTTTTTCTATTTCTAGATTTATCAACTCTATAAAATGCTTCAAAAATATTTTCAATTTCATTTTCAGGTATATTTACACCTGTATTTTGAACTGCTAATTCTTTCTTATTTAAGCTAATAATAACTTTTTCATTTATAGGTGAGTGTACAATACTATTTTTTATTATATTTGTTATTGCTCTTGTTAATAAATTTATATCCCCATTTATATAAACGCTCTCTTCAATATGCTTTTCTAAAGTTATATTTTTATCTTCACAAAAATAATATAAATCATTTAATATATCTTCAACTAACATCGATAAATTCATATTAACAAAAATACACTTTAACTTTTGGTCTTCTCTCCTACTCATATCTAGCAATTCTTGTACAAGCTCTCTCATCTTTTGTACTACATCATAAGATTCTTTAAGGTATTTATCTCTATCTTTATATTTTCCAATTTTATAAATCATTCCTTCTATTTGTCCACTAATAATTGTAATAGGTGATTTAAGTTCATGAGATATTGTTGCAATAAATTCCCTTCTTTGCTTTTCTATTTTTCTCTCTAACTCTATTTCTTCAGTAAGCTTAGAATTAACATGCTCTAACTCTTTAAAAGAATTTTTTAAGTTTTCATTCATTAAGTTTAAGCTTTTTGATAATTGCCCTATTTCATCATCCCCTTTAATCTCTATTACATTATCAAAATCAAGGTTAGACATTTTTTTAGCTACATCATTTATTTTTATTAATGGCTTACTTATCTGTATAGAATAAAATGTTGAGATAGCAATTGCTATAACAATTATTGTTATTATTGCAAATGGGAAGAATAATGCAACAATTGTAGCTGCTTCATCAATAGGACTTACAGCTACATGAACTATTAGAGAATACTTTCCTTTTAAACTACGTATTGTTATATCATTTTCAATATTTAAACTTCCTTTTTTATTTATAGGTTTATATACTGCCTCATTCACTTCATCTTGGCTTAATTTAAAACGTTTCAAAATATGAGGTGGTAATTCCTCTTCTTTTAAGAATGGTATTTTTCCTGGATCATTTATCCATTCTCTAAATGAACTATACACAATTGAAACTATCCTATTTTCTTTATCCTTTTTAACAAGAATTAAGTCTAAATTATTGTCATATGAAAACTTATCTAATGTAACTGATAAATCTAAATCTTCAGTTTCCTCTAAAGTGGTTTTTAGTTCCTCTATACTGCTATAAATCTTATTTAATTTATAATTTTCATATACCTTAGGCATAAATAAATATATCCCACCATATAGCAAAGTAAACGAAATAATTATAATGAGAACACTCCATATAAAGTTTTTTTTCTTTATACTTAGATTATTCCACTTGTTTTTCAAGAACATATCCTACACCCTTTATAGTCTTTATATAATCCTTTTGTATTTTTTTTCTTATATTTTTCATATGAGCATCAATAACTCTTGTATCTCCGAAGTAATCATAACCCCATATTTTTTCTATTAACATCTCTCTTGATACTACCATTGGATAGCTATTAATCATTAAAGCTAATATATTAAATTCCTTTAAGGTAAGCTCAATTTCCTCATTATTAACATAGGCTTTAAATGTTTGCAATTCTAATCTTAGCTTTTCAAATTCTAAAATATCGCTTTCATTTTTTTCTTTCTTATTTCTTCTTAAAACAGCTTCTACTCTTTTTATTAATATATTAAAAGAAAATGGTTTCGAAATATAGTCATCAGCTTTAAGCTCAAACCCTCTCACTTCACTTTCCTCATCACCTAAAGCAGTTAAAAATATTATAGGAACATTTTCATCTAACCTTTTTATCATCTTACATAATCCATATCCATCAAGCTTTGGCATCATTACATCTAACATAACTAAATCATAATTTCCATTTTTAAACTTTTCATATCCTTCAATTCCATCTGATGCCGTATCTACAATATAGTCTTGTGATGATAAAAACTCTACTATTAATTCCTGTATTTGATTATCATCTTCTACTACTAAAATTCTACTATTCATGACTTTCCTCCACAAAACTTTTTTACATTAAGTACTATTTTATCATATAGGTCTTATCTTTAATCTAATTCACCTAAATTTCATAATATCTAATTGCGCTAGTTTATCACCTCAATCTGAAATTTATCTGAATTTAATCAATATATTTTTCACTTTTATTCATTTATCTTTATAATACAATTCATTTTTTATCTACATAAATTTATTAAAATACAAACATACCACTTTAGGAAGGGTGACAAATTTGAAAATAAAGAGAAAGCATAAAAGAAAAATATCTACATTAACTATATTATTTACTATACTCTTACTATCGTCTTTTTTTATCTATAGCTTTTTATCATCTCAAAATAATATAAGTGAAGTAAATTCTACAATAGAAGATAATATATCTTCTAGAATTATTTCTTCTAACTCACCTGACTCTGATAGTGTAACTACACTGTCTATATCTAGTTTAGATTATACATCTTTATCTTATTCTGAAAGATTAGGTATACTCTTTAATAACAATTATTTAATTGATGATAGAATAAAAATATATCTTGGTGATGAAATAGATAATATTGGATTGATTTATTATAATTTGGAAAATAATACTTGTATCAATATAAATGATAATATGGAATTTATTGCAGCAAGCACATACAAAGTTGGTTTGAATTTATACGCTTACTACTTAAACTCAATTGGTCAATTAGATTTAAACGAATATATTGAATATTTACCTGAAGATTATGAAGAAGGTACAGGCATTTTACAATATGAATATTATATTGATTCTTATAGCATTCAAGAATTACTTGACCTATCACTTATATATTCTGATAATATTGCGACAAATATGCTTGGACGCTATCTTGGTGGTCATGAAGAAGTTCGTAAAAATTTATATAATTTACTTAAAATAGACTTTAATTCATCTGAAAATATAATAACTCCTGCTATTGAATATAAAATATTGAAATGTATCTATGAATATAGTTATTATCCAAACTTTAAACATATGTTATCAGTCTTAACTCAATCAGAATATAATGACCGACTAACTAAATACATAGATGAAAATATCGTTGCACATAAAATTGGAACTTATGATACATACATACATGATGTTGGCATTGTATTTGATAATAGTCCTTACATAATTATTTTATACACACATGATCTTGAAGATGCAGAAGAAAAAATTGCCAATATATCAAATGCTCTATATCAATATAACAATTTAACTTATTAATGTTTTAAAAGGATTTGTAATATATTATAATTAAAATATGGTATATTATGTAATAAAAGGAGAGAGTATTTATGGGTAAAAAGAAAAATAAACAATCAAAACGCAATGAGCAAGCTGAAAAAATATTATACTATGGAATTGTATCAGGTCTTACAATTGGTGTAATAATAGCCTTCATATTATTTATTTTAACGGATAATATGTTTTGGATGGTACTTCCTCTAATAACTCTATTTATAGGCTTTGCTATTTCTTCTCTTATAAATAAAAGAAACTCTAAACCAAGACCTTCATCAAATAAATCAAAATAATATTTTTACAAATAAAGTTTTGATTATATATTACTTATATTTAAAAAATGTCTCAAAATAAATTTAACTATCTTAGTATAATTTATTTTGAGACATCTTTATATTATTTTCTACTCTTCTATAAACTCGATAATCCCTTTACCTAATTTAGCTACTCTAGCTAATGAATATACATCATACCCTTTTTTATTTAACATTTCTCTTCCTGGTTGGAAAGATTTCTCTATAACTATTCCTATTCCTGCAACCTTCGCTCCTGCCATTTCTACTAATCTTGCAGCTCCTAATGCAGCCTCTCCATTTGCTAAAAAATCATCTATAATTAATATATTATCATCTTCACTTATATATTTTTTTGAAAGAGTTAACTCATAATCACTACCTTTTGTAAAAGAATGTACTAAAGTTTGATATACTTCACCATTTAGTATCTTTGAACTTTGCTTCTTTAAAGTTACCATTGGTATTCCCATTTGTAATGCTGTCATCACCGTTGGAGCAATTCCTGAGCTTTCAATTGTAAATATTTTAGTTATATTCTTCTGCATAAAATAATCTTTAAAATGAGTTCCAATCTCATACATAAGTTCTGGGTCAACTCCATGATTCAAAAACGAATCAACCTTAAGAACATTTTCGCTCAACGCTTGTCCTTCTTTTAATATCTTTCTACGCAAATTTTCCATAATATACACCTTCCAATTTCTATTTTTTCTTAAGTCAATGTTAAATTTAAGTATTAGAGCTACTACAATTAATTCTTAATACTGGTCTTATGTCAATATTTTGGACACAAAAAGTCAAACTTTTTTATGCTGCACTTCTAGCTAATAATTCACATTGATCTGGAGTCATGTAATTAATAGAAGAGTGTAGCCTTTTTCTGTTATACCAACCTTCAATATATTTAAAAA
>NZ_CYZX01000031.1 GCF_001405015.1 Clostridium disporicum | reverse complement strand
GGCTCTGTTAGACAATAATGTTGATATGTGCATATAATTTACAAATAGTGTTATAATATAGATAATAGCACTATTGGAGGTAATATTTATGGCAACTATTTCAAATATAAAGTCAGATATAACATCACTTAGCGAATATCAATTAAGAGAATTATTTAACTATATAGGCGAAATGCTAACCCTTGGTTCATCTAATGGAAGTCTTAATAAAGAGTTTAGAGAATCAAGATTTAGTAAAGGTCAATGTTGTCCTCATTGTGAATCTACTTCTGTAGTAAAGAACGGTAAACTAAAAGGTAAGCAACGTTATTTATGTCACTCATGCAAAAAGTCCTTTAACGATTTAACTAAATCTGCATTATCTTGCACTAAGTTACCTTTACAAACATGGATTGAGTATGTTAAAGGCATGATTATAGGATTTTCTATAAGAAAGAATGCTGAGAATGTAGGTGTCTGTGTTAAAACATCATTTTATATGAGGCATAAAGTTCTTGATTGTATAAGAGCATTTATGGGTGTTGGGGATGTAGATGGCATAGTAGAAATGGACGAAACGTTCGTTGCCGAATCTTTTAAGGGAAATCATAAAAAGAGTGGGTTTAAAATGCCGAGACCTGCTCGAAAAAGAGGTAAACAAATTAAGAAACGTGGTATAAGCAATGAACAGATTTGTATAGCAACAGCAATAGATAGGAATGGAAATATAATATTAGAACCCTTATGCAAAGGAAGGGTTACTTATAATGCACTTGAAAGGCTTTATGAAGGGCGTATAGATTCTACCTCAATAATCTGTACAGATAGTCATAAATCATATATACAATTTGCTAAAGACCTTCAATTAGACCATAAGAGGATAGCAAGAGGGCATTATAAAAATGATATATACCACATAAATCATGTTAATTCATTACATAGCAATCTTAAGATTTGGATGTATAGATTTAAAGGGGTGTCTACTAAGTTCTTAAACAACTATATGAGCTGGTATAAATGGCTACAAAGTTTTAGTAGTGATAAAGAGGTTATAAAGACAAAGAATATGCTTATCCATAGTATAATACCTTTTGTTGACACAAAGATTAAAGGATATAAGGAAAGAGAAACTAATATTATATAATGTTAATGTAAAAAATTGATAATTTATATTAATTTATGTAAAATATTATATAGAGTTATTATTGTTTATAACTTGTATAAAAAGGGGGCATGTATACATGAAAAAAATTATTATATTGTTTTGTTGTCTTTTATCAGTATTTTCATTAGTGGCTTGTAACAAAGGAAGTGTATCTAATGATATTTTAATTGAAGTTAGCAAATCTACTAAATTTTCTAAAGACGAAATAGAAAATGCTATCCAAAATGTAAAGAGTAATTTTAGTTTTCCAGGGGCTACCTTAACAAAGATATGGTATGATGAGGAAAAGTCTAATTATTTAATTGATAGTTACTTAGAAAATGGACGTGGATTAACAAATGGAGTTAAAGAAGAGAATGTTATTATTCTATTATCAAATTTTGATGTCGATGGTTCTGGTGATAATCCAGTCTTAAACCCAAATACAACATATTCAGATTATCAATGGATATTAATAAGAGATAGTAAAAATAATGTTTGGAAAATTGATGATTTTGGATATTAAAAATTAAATTTATTATAATATAATAAGTAAATAAAGGTTGTCTTATTGGACAACCTTTATTATGTATCAAATCAACAATTTAATCTAACAGAGCCTATGTAATAAAAGATCTGTTAATCCACTTTCATTTGATATTCTAAAGTTCTTATGTACTGATGGCTTTCTCATATCACAGTCTAATAAAAGCACCTTACTTTCTCCTTGAGCTAATGCTAAAGCCAAGTTTCCTGCTGTTACAGTTTTACCTTCCCCTGGTTCTGAGCTTGTAATTACTATTGTTCTGTACTCTTTATCAAAAGAAGAATATTGAATATTAGTTCTAAGAGTTCTATAAGCTTCTGCTGCTATAGACTTTGGTTTCTTTTCAACAACAAACATTTTTTACTGCACCTCCCTAAACTTCATCTATAGTTGGAATAATACCAAGTACAGGTATTTCTAATTCTTTTTCTAATTGCTCTTTAGTTTTATATGTATTATCCATATATTCCATAAGGAATACTAAACCTACACTTACCATTAATCCTAAAAGAAAAGCTATTGCTATATTCATAACTTTATTTGGACTTACTGGGTTCTTTGGAGTTTCTACAGCCTCTATTACTCTTACATTACCGTTTGGTACTAACTCCTTAGCTGTTTTTATAAAATTATTTGAAATAGCTTTAAGCATTACTTCTGCTTCTTTTGGATCTTTACTTTGGTACTTTATTTGTAATATTTGAGTATCTGTAACTGGCACAACTGTTAAAGCACTTGATACAGCTCCAACTTCTAAGTCATATTTCGAATCCTTAATTGCACTTGTTAATAAATCTCTAGTCTTAATTGTTTCTGAATAAGTCTTTAATAACTTTTGATACATAGCTATATCATTACTGTTATATACTTCTGTTGAATTTTCTTCCTTACCAACAAAAAGCTTTGTACTTGCTTCGTATACTGGATCAATTATAAAGAAACTAAAAACTCCTGCTATAACTGTAGATAATATAGTTATTAAAGCTATCATCTTCCAACGCTTCTTTAAAGCTTCAAAAATTTCTTCAATGCTTATCACTTGTTCTTCCATTAAGCTCACTCCTATTTTAAATTTTATAATATCATTACTTAATATTTGGAATTATACCTAAACAAGGTATATCTAAAGTCTCTTCAATTTCACTTTTACTCTTAAAAACATTGTTAATAAATTCTTTAAATAAAACTATTCCAATACCAATAGCTAGTCCCAAAATTAAGCCAATTAAAATATTCATAACCTTATTTGGCCCAATAGGGTTTACTGGAATTATTGGTTGTTGAATAATATATACATTACCATTTGGATAAAGAGTTTTTGAAAGTTTCATAAATTCCTCTGTTAATCCATAAATCATATTATAAGATTCTTCTTTACTATCACTTACATACTTTAACTTAAGAATCTGAGTATCTGAAATAGGTACTGCACTTGATTTACTCATAGCCTCTTCTACAGTCACATCTTCACCCACATTGCTTATAGCTTTACTCATGAGATTCTTTGTCTTAAAAATCTCACTATAAGTCTTAAGCAATCTTTGATACAAAGTAATCTCTTCATTAGTATAATCAGAAGATACATTTTTAAAATTCTCTTTACCTATAAAAACTTTAGTAGTAGCTTCATACTGTGGTGATATAAAGAAAAAAGTTATAATTGCAGCTACTAAAGTTACGGTTAAAGTAGATATTATAATTAATCTAATATTATCTTTTAAAACTTTTATAATATTTTCAACTCGCAATCCCGTCATATAATATTCCTTTTCTGTTTTATTTTCCTAATACAAAAGTGCTATTCATATAGCTTGCATAAAAAATTATATCAATTAATAATTATTTTGACAATCTTGTTCGACACCTTTCACTTATACCAATTTACACCTTATTAGTAATTTTTAAAATTATTTTTGATTTAAATTAAATAAATTTAATTAAATCAAAAAAACGCTTCTTTTTATCTTTATACTTAGACTACATTTCTTACTTTATTAAGGATATAAATAGTAATATTGTACTTAAATCATAAATATTCATAAACTAGTGTGTCGGAATTTGTTTTACGATTTTTTGTATTTTTATTAGTATTTATGTCGTTTGCTATGTCTAAATCTTAATAGTTAATTAAAATTCCAATTATAGTATTATCAAAAAATTTTAATTTTGCAGACAAAAAAAGACTACATCTTTTTCTATATAGTCATTTTTATAACACTCTCATAATTAATTACATTTAATATAACTTTTTTGAATAATGTACCATATTCTTCTTTTATAGCATAAAAAGAATTGTCAGTCCCAATCCTAAAGTTTTCTGTTTCTTCATTCTTTTTAATATAATATATTTTAGAATTAAAGATATCTTTACCTATAATATAACTTTTATTCTC
This sequence comes from Clostridium disporicum, assembly GCF_001405015.1. Classification (GTDB taxonomy): domain Bacteria; phylum Bacillota; class Clostridia; order Clostridiales; family Clostridiaceae; genus Clostridium; species Clostridium disporicum_B. The sequence continues at coordinate 18,115 of NZ_CYZX01000031.1, read as the reverse complement.
TTTTAAGAAAATACATCTATAAAGCTTCAAGTCTTCTTTCATAGTATTTATATATCCCCTCTCATAAGTTTTCTATATTAAAATCTTATATTCTATATTTCTATTAACTTGATATTTACTTTAGCTAATTCCTTTTTTCAATACTTTGTTTAATTTTATCAAACTTTTCATTTAACATGAACTCATTATAACTTTTATCCATAATTTAGTAAATATTTTCTATATTTTCCAAATTAATATATACTTCTATTTACCTCTTTATATTATTTCCAAAATATGTTATACTTTATACAGAACATATGTTTTATTTTGAAATTGAAAGGAGCTTTTTTATTATTTATGAAAAAATCTAATATCACTTCTAATCTTGATATGAATAATCAATTCACATCATCTAAAAAATCACCTAAAGTAAATTCTCACTATAAAAAGGAAATAAATTTAGTAGAAACTCTAAAAAAAGCAAAAGAAAAAGACCAGGGTTCAATACTTACCTTAATAAATAAGTACTATCCCCTGGTAGATAAATATAGTAATATATATAAATTAAAGAATTATGAAAAATCTGACCTAAATCAAGAAGGCAATATAGCAATTCTTAATGCCATAAACAAATTTGACCTTTCTAAAAATCTAAATGCCTTTGATGGATATACTATTAACTCTATAAGAAATAAATTTGGTACTCTTGCTAGAATCCATATTAAAAGAAATACTGAATCAAGTCTTAATATTTTGGGCAACGATGAAGAGTCAGTAGAAATAATTGACCTTATTGAAGATCCTATTAATATTGAAGAAAACTATATCAAATCTGATGAATTCTCTAGAATACACTCTGCTCTTAATACTCTCTCAAAAGAAGAACTTACCTTAATAGATGCAATCTATCTAACTAAATCTCATTCTCTTTTAAAATACTGTAAAGAAAATAATCTCACCTACCATATAACTAGGAGAAAATTAAAAAAGTCACTAGAAAAACTAAAAACATATCTTCAATAATATTACTCACCTCTATTATTACTTTCCAAGCGGAGCATCATTTTGAATATTATCGCTAACTCCAGCTGTACCTTCATCAGTTGTATTATTATTATTGTCTACTGTTGGTTTTTCATCACTTGTTGGAGGTATTACTTCTTCTGGTGGAACTACCACTGGAGGTACTAATTCTGTAGGTGGTATTGGTTTTATCTCTATTGGTTGTTTAACATATATAACAATCCCTTGAATATTGCTGTCATTAGTTCTATAAAGAATTGTATCATTTTCTAATTCATATCTTTTATTATTTATTACATTATTATATATATTTCTTGCATCTGCATTAACTTCAGCATTGCCAGTATCAATCTTTTTCACATTATACCCTTCAAACAAAGTCCATAATGCAACCTGAGTAGCTAAATAAGCTTCGTCTTCGTCATTTACACCTAACTCTTCAACACTTCTATTTGGATATCCATTTGATAGTATAATATTTATATCACCATTTGCCGGTCCATCAGATTTAAACTTCTCTCCAGTATGATAATCTTTGTCTAAATCAAGACAATACCCAAGGCCTGCTGCTGAAACTATCTTCTGAACATTAACAACAAAATCATCATAATAGAATTTACCTATTATATTATCTTCAGTATTTACAAATAACCCTTCAGGTGCTACACTATAATTTTCATTAGTAAGTGCAAATCCTCTCACTGTTGTACTTAATAAAACAAATGCTAATACTAAAATAATAACTTTAAACTGAAAAGATTTAAAAGCTTTCATAACTATCACCTCTGTACTTTTTTATCATTAGCTTTTATTAGTTATACTTAACAGTTATTAATAGTATTAGAATTTTTTATATAATTATTACTTATTCTTTCAAATTTAGTATCCTCTAAAAATTTATAAAAATTTAATCTATTACATGTAATATTTCAATAATTAACCTTATATATTTAAATGTCTAACTTTTTATTAATTTTTGAAAGGAGTATTTTATGGCAGTAGCTTCTCTAGTACTTGGAATAGTTTCCATTATCTTTAGTTTCTTTGGTGGAATTAATTTCTTTGGTGGAATCATAGGTATTGTTGGAATCATATTAGGTGTTTATGGCAAAAAAGATGAATCAAAAAAAGGCATGGCAACAGCTGGTTTAGTATGTTCTATTATTGGAACTGTTTTATGCTTTATATTCTATGTAGCTTGCGTTGCATGTGTTGGAAGCCTAGGAGCAATGTACTAATAAAAATTATCATTACTAATATTCAAACGGCTATCTCAAAATTTAAAGTTACTATATTTTGAGATAGCCTTTTCATTATTTAAGGAGATATATATGAATTATTTTAGCTTTTTTAATATAAATATTCCATCTTATAGTATTATGATACTTATTGGATTAATTATAGGAAATGTTTTTGCGTTTTTTATAATAAAAAAAAGAAATTTAATCCTAGACGATTTTATACTCATTGAAACATACGGATTAGCTTTTGGAATGCTAGGAGCTAAATTGCTATACTTATTTATTTGTAGGAAAGAAATTGATTTTACTAGAATTTTAGATTGGAATTATATTCAGCCATATATAAAAGGTGGCTTTGTATTTTACGGTGGCTTTATTGGTGGTCTACTCGGAATTTACCTGATTAAAATTATTCATAAAATAGATGTACTAAAATATTTATCAGAATTAATATTCTGTATACCATTAGTCCATGGTTTTGGAAGAATTGGATGCTATCTATCTGGCTGTTGCTATGGAATTCCTTATAATGGCCCTTTCAACATCGAGTATCATAATATACCTTATACATTATGTGATGTTAATCTATTTCCAATACAATTAGTAGAAGCGATATCATTATTTTTACTTGCCATGATATTCTTTTATTTAATATTAAAATATAGAGGCTCAATAAAACTAATTTTATATTACTTCATTTCATATAGTATTCTTCGTTTTTTTATAGAATTTTATCGATACGACTCAGCAAGAGGTGGAATATGGATACTATCAACATCACAATGGATTAGCTTAATTATACTTATTATTAGTATTATAATTCTAATTTTTAATAGAAATTTATGTACTAAGGTAACGAATGCAAGGTAATTAATAACAATATTATATACCTTGCATTAAAACTATAATTTTCATTCTTATATATACAAAAAGGACAAGTTATATAACTATATACAACCTGTCCTTTTATTATTTTGTAATCCATCTATCTAAATAGACAGCCCCATTTATCATATCAAACTTAAAAAATTCCTAATATCTTCTTTCTTTCTTTAATAGTATTTCCTACAAACTCAACCTCTTCATTATTTAACATAGCTTCTGAAGACTCTTTGAATAAACTTATATCTTCTTTTTCTACTATATTTAAAAATTTAGTTAAATCAGTATCTCTCTTACTATCTCTATGCCCATCAGAACCTACAAAATTATAAACTCTATTCATCAAATAAATTTCAGCTGTTTTCTTAACATCTTTACCAAATCCACCTGTAACACTTCCAGCATTAAGTTGGAATAAACATCCATCATTTATTAGCTTGTTTATTAATGATGGTTTCTTTATAAATGGTCTATATCTTTCAGGATGAGCTATTATAGGGGTTATCCCTTTTAGCTGTAACTCATATAAATTATCGATAACTTCATCTAAATTAAACTCTAACATCGGCAACTCAATTAACATATATTTTGTTCCATTAATTGTACCAATAATCCCTGCATCATAATATTTAATTATTCTATCTGAATAATAAACCTCTTGTCCTTGGTATATCTCAATGTTTATATTATTATCCTTAGCTAACTTCCTAAGCTTATCTACTTCTCCAGTAACTTCGCTATACTCATAATCAAATCTTCCTCTCATAAAATGAGGAGTTGCCACTATCTTTTTAGTGCCACATCTTTCAGCTATTCTTAACATTTCTAATGCCATTTCCTCATTTTTTGCCCCATCATCAATTCCTGGTATAATATGCGAGTGTATATCAATCATACTTTCTATATCCCTCTCTTTAAAAATCCTTAAATATTACCTATTTTATAATCTAATATACTAAACATTATACAATATAATATATGATTTTAACTATAGCATTTTTATGTACAAACTGTTACTAAAATACAATTATCATTTTAATATCCAGAATCATAGCTTTCAGTTATTATATTTATACATATTATTCTATATAGCATTTATCTATAAATCTGACCCATATAAAAAAGACTCAGTCAGATAAAAATCCAACTGAATCTATACTATTCTTTCCCCTTGCCGAAGGCAACCTTTCACCTTTGCGAAGTCAAACTATCATCTCACCGCAGGTGACCTTTCACTTTTGACAAAGTCAAACCATCACCTCACCACAGGTGACCTTTCACCTTTGACGAAGTCAAACCATCACCTCACCACAGGTGACCTTTCACTTTTGACAAAGTCAAACCATCACCTCACCGCAGGTGACCTTTCATCTCGACGTAGTCGACTAAATCGCTTCTTCTTCAATAGCTGCTGGTTGTACTACTTCTTTGTTAATTCCAACTATCTTCATGATTTGCTCTGATCTTTCCTTAGTTGATCCTTTGATTACTGAGTATTTAACATTTTCAGCATCTAGGAATCCTAAGATAGCCTTGTCCACAGCTTGAGCAACTTCTTCATCTTGCCATCTTACTCCGTCTTTCTTATATCCAAACTCTCTTGGTACGAAGAATATGTAATCATATTGTGGTAAATCTCTTAAAGCTAAGCTATATAAATCTTTTAATATTTCGATTTCCTTCTTAGATCTAACTTTATCTCCAAGCATTAATCTTCCATATATATATGGTACAAATGTAGCGTAGTCAGTTACCGCATAATCAAAGCTATCTAAGCTTTTTTCTAAATGTAATTGACCTAAATATATTCCGTATTGTTCAGAGATTGATTCAATCATTCCCTTTTCTCTTAAGTAATCTGTGCTATATTCTGTAGCAACACCTACATTTATATCTCTAATCTTTAAGTCTACATATAGTTGTTGAATTAATGTTGTCTTCCCACATCTAGGTCCCCCTAGGATTGCAATTCTTACTGGCATTGGCAACTCCTCCAAATATTTATAATAAATTTCAATCAATTATTCGTTATAATAGATTTTAATTATAACAACAAAATTCGACTTTTTCAACCTTTAAGGTAAAAGTAATAATTAGCAATTAAAGTATCATATTTTATCATCTCATTTGTCATAATATAACTCATCACTTCATATTATTAATTAAATTATTTATAATTGGAGGATATCTTGAATTTTGATGGTATTATTATTGGTTTAGTTTCTTTTCTCATAATAGGATTATTTCATCCTATAGTAATAAAAGGTGAATATCACTTTTCTAAAAATATTTGGCCAATTTTCTTAGTAGTAGGAATTGTATTTCTTGCAATATCACTCTACATTGACAATTCTATACTCACAGCTTCATTAGGGGTAACAGGCTTTAGCTGTCTTTGGAGCATAAAAGAATTATTTGAACAAGAAGAAAGAGTTAAAAAAGGCTGGTATCCTAAAAAGCCTAAATAATATAACTACTATTTTAAGATATAAAAAACAGTGCCACTTAAATGTAGCACTGTTTTTTATATTAATTATTCTACTATTTTAGTTTCAGCAACCTTTGCAATCCAATCTGCTGATTTCTTTTTCTTTCTCTTATATCCATCCATAAGGTCTACTGAAACAAATCCATATCTATTCTTAAATGCATTCATCCAAGACCAGTTGTCTATAGCTCCCCAATAGTGATATCCTACGCAGTTTGCTCCATCTTCAATAGCTTTTGCAACCCACTCAAGATGTTCTTTAACAAACTCTATTCTATAATCATCTTGGATTACTCCATTTTCATCTGCATATTTAGCTTCGCCTTCAACTCCCATACCATTTTCTGATATGAAGAATTCTAAGCCTGGACACTCATTTTTAATCTTCATTCCAAAGTCATAAATTCCTTTAGGATATATCTCCCATCCTCTATGAACATTCATCTTTCTATCTGGCCAGATATATGGGTCTGAGAATATTGGATTTCCCTCTTCATCAAACTTTTTAGCTGGAGCTTGTACTCTTGCTGGTTGATAATAATTAAATCCTAACCAATCAACTTTACCTAAAGATATTATTTCTTTATCTCCTGGTCTAATATATGGCGCTATTCCGTACTCTTCTAATGTATCAAGTACATCTTGAGGTAATTCTCCCTTACTTACAACATCTAACCACCATCTATTATGAATTCCATCTTCCATTCTAACTGCTTCTAAATCTTCAGTTGACGGATTTTCCTTAGTATATGGAGGTGCAAAACAGTTTATTAAACCTATCCTTGCTCCTTCACATAATTCACCTGCTTTTTGGGCTAATCTAAACTCATTAACAGCTAAACAGTGAGCTAAAGTTATATGATATTGAACTGTCATAGCTCTTTTTTCATCTCTTATATATGGATACCATAAAGCTTGATGGAATGTACACATTGGCTCAACTATTGGTTCATTAAATGTAAACCAATGCTTAACCTTAGAGCCAAATTCCTTAAAAGCTTTTCTAGCATAATTAGCATAAGCTTCTATAACATCTCTACTTTCCCAACCACCTCTATCACAAAGGTAAGCTGGCATATCAAAATGATAAAGATTAATAAAAATATCTAATCCATTTTCTAAAGCACAATCTATTACCCTATGATAAAATTCTGCTCCCTCAGGATTTATGTTTCCATCTCTATCTAAAAAACGAGACCATTGTATTGATGTTCTAAAAGAATTAAAGTTTAAAGACTTTAACAGCTTTATATCATCTTCATATTTATTATAAAAATCATTTCCTACATAGCTTCCAACATTGTTATGGAACTTATTAATTTCTAAGTCAGAATATCTGTCCCAGAAGCTTGGTAACTTTCCACCTTTGTTATGAGAACCTTCAGTCTGTGGACCAGACATTGCTGCTCCAAAGAAAAAGTCTTTTGGTAATCTACAATCTTTCATAAAAACTTCCCTCCATCAATAAATTAGCTAATATACCCACTCTCTAAAAGTATTAATAACGATAATATAGTTAGTCCTTATAATGACTATATTTTTAATATCAACACTATTTAGTGCAAGTTCTAAAAACATTAGCTAACTTGTCCCTATTTACACTTTTATACTATAATAAATAGCTATATCTGTAAACAATTTCAGGGTTGTTTTCAATTTTTGAAAATTAATCTATTATTAGCACTATTCAATTTACTACTTTATTTTATTTTTTCTAATAAATCATCTTTTATTTTATAATTATCTATTTACTTATAAATCTTATCTATTACTTTCTATAAAGGTTGTCCTGACCTGCTAATAAGCCTTTTTATAATCCATCTACATATCTCCTCAATTCTTCTATTCCTTCAGTAGAATAAGCTGAAACCTTAAATACTCTTCTAACTCCTGCAACTCTTAATTGTTCTTCAATAATATCTATACTATCTTCACACTCACCTATATCAGTTTTAGTTATAATGCCTATAACTTCTCTGCCAAAAGTCCCAGCAAATCCAGGTGGCATCATAGAAATAGTATCACCACACTCCTGAACTAAAGCAATCATATTAGCCTCAGCAGCTGTTGTTATTAAAGCACTATAATAATTTCTATTCTCCAAATATTCACCAGGCGTATCAATAGAATCAACATATAAATCTATAGACTGAGTCTTCTTATACCTAATCTCCTCCCCCTGAAGTCTCTGACAAAGAGACGTTTTACCACAACCACTTTTACCTATAAATATAACCTTCTTCATAATCTCACCAACTTTAACTATTAATAAAAATTGCTAATATATAATACTTACACAGGTAGATTAATCTATTTTATATGTTTTAAGGAGGAAATCATATAAATTATATCTTATCTATAAACTACCATATTAAATATTACATATTAGCAATACTTCAAACTTTAATATATTTTAAGACCTTGTTATATTTGTTGCTGTAAACTTAAGCATATCTCCAAGAACCTTCATAACTTCCCTTAAAGATTCTTCAACAGAAGATACAGACCCAACTATAACTAAAGATCCACTAAACCTATCAATAAATCCAATAGACACATCAGAAGCCTTAGTTGCAATATCAGCAGCTATTATAGTCCCTTCACTTGGAGTTATTGTCATTATCCCAATAGCTCCTTTTTGATTAGTTACCAAACCTAACTTTTGATACAATTCAGGCACAGGATTAGCAATAACATGAGCCAAAGTAACCTGCTTCCCAGGAACAAATTCCTGAATAATTCTAGTAGTCTCAGATTTTTCAAATATATTATCCACAAATCCCACCACCTTAATTTCCAATTTTCTGGACCTTCGAGGTCCAATTAATACAAGTTCTCTATAAAGTTATCTGATGGATTTGCAATTACTGCTGAGTCTAGTAGCATTCCACTCTCCATTAGATGCTTCTTTGCATTTTCTACTGACATTTCAACGGCGGATAATTCTCCATTTATAATAAAGAAGCTTTTTCCACACATCCCTCTTGCAAGTCTAACTTCCACAAGAGTAACTGCTGATGTTTTTGCTGCTATATCTGCTGCTTCAATTATAGATGCAACTGAATAGCTCTCAACTATTCCAACAGCTCCCTTAATTTCTACAGATGTACTTCCTGATATTGCACCATATATTTGCTCAGTAGGATTTCCTAATAAGAATGAATCTATCACATTATGCTCAAAGCCTATCGTTCCACCTTCTATGGCAGCCTTAACATCTGATAAGTTTCCCTTAAATAATACAATATATTTCCCAGGACATACTGTTGCAGCATGAATAATGTCTATATTTGATGTCTTTGACATTTTATCTGCAGCCATCATCCCTGTTGGAATCTTTAAATATTCAACTAATCCTAATGCACTAACCAAGAATTATCCCTCCCTTCTTATTACTAAATAATCTTTATTTATTTCACTAATAATTCCATCTATAGGACTATGTAAAAAGACTCCTAAAGACTTCTCATCTATACTTCCTATAACTTGTCCACTAGTTACCTTATCTCCCTTATTAACATTAAATGTTACTGGAGCACCTATTGATTGTCTGGCTTTTATAGTTAAAATATTTGGCTCTAAAGTCATCTCATTTAGAGGAGCATCAACGTTGTACTGGGTTAACTTTAACCTTGCAACAACTCTACCTACAGGCACTCTTCTAAATTCCTTTTCCTCTTTAACCTTACTATCAACCTTTGCTAACTTAACACCATTAGCTCTAAGTCTTCCTTTTAAATCAGCTATAATTGCTTTAGGATTTAATCCTTGATGACAAGAATAAGCTGAACAAAGATTACATTCACAACATGCCAATGCATTTACAAAAACTTCTGAATTATAATCAAGTCCAAAAGCTAACGAATTCATAATTTTATGTGGCTCAATTGAATGTCCTAATAAATTTCTTGGACATAAATCTGTACACATTCTACATTGAGAGCAGACTCCCATGGCTCTCTTTAAAGCAATTTTCAATCTATATTCTCTAAGCTCAATTATTGGATTGTCCATTGGTAATACAAATATACCCTTTGTAGTTTTAGTTACAGTATCATTTAAGTTCCCTATTACACCAGTCATTGGTCCACCAACTAGAAGCTTATAACTATCTATAGATGGTCCACCAGCTTCTTTAAGTAAATCACCAAACTTTGTCCCTATTGGAACTCTTAAAGTCTTTGGCTCATTAACTGCTCCCCCAACTGTTAAATACTTGTATGTAACTGGCTCCTTCTTTTCTACTGCATTATAAACATTTAGCGCTGTTTCAACATTCATAACCATTGCCCCAACATTTATAGGAATTCCTCCTTGAGGTACTACCATACCTGTTGTTTCATAAACTAAAACTACTTCATCACCTGCTGGATATCCATCCTTAAGCAATTTCTTTCTAAGTCGTGGGTACTTATAAATAACTCTCTCAATAGCTTCATCAGCATCATGATAATGTTCCTTATAAGCCAATATTCCTTCCTTCGCTCCTACAGCTTCAACAACAAGACTCAATCCTGTCAAAATCTCATCTGTATGAGTTGCTAACAAATTCTGATCAACCCTAAATAAAGGTTCACACTCTGCACCATTTAAAATAACAGTATTTACATCATAAGATAACTTTGCATAAGTAGGGAAACCCGCTCCCCCTGCACCAACTATCCCACTTTCCTTAAGTAAATCCTTTAACTCCTGAAGCACCATATAAAATCACTTCCTTTACCTCTATACCTTATGACCAAACAATTCCATAATCTTTTGCGTAAGCAAAACCATCCTCTTGCCACAGGTAACCACTACCTTTGACGAAGTCAAACCATCACCTTTGCGCAGCAAACCATAACTTCGCTATAAGCGATCATCACCTTGCCGTAGGCAACCATAACTTTACTGCAAGTGACCATCACCTTTTGCGTAAGCAAAACCATCACTAATCAACGATTCCAACAATAGCTGCATCAGCCGGTACCTCTTTATTAAGTCCTAACCTAGCACTAGACCCAGTAGTAACTATAACCTCAGTATTTATCCCAGCTCCTACCCTATCAATTGCAACTATATTCTTCCCATTATTATAATCATCAGCAGGCTTAACTATCAAAAGCTTATACCCCATCAAATTGTCCTCTTTTCTAGTACTAACAACATTCCCAATAACAGTACCAATAAACATTTTTTTCTCCTTTCAAGAAAAAACAAGACTTGTCCAATCTTCATCCTTGTCCAAATCAACCTCTGTTACTTTCTTCATTAACCTTAAGACCTTTTATATCAAATCCCTTAAGAAATTTTTAGTATTTTTTGTTAGTTATGTATGTTTATATTTGATACATACACAGGAATATCATGAACTAACATCTAGAATTTCATTATTTCTGGAATGAAAATTACGTTAAAAAGTTTGTGCTGTTTTTTTAATGAAGCTCCTTCTCCTAACGTCGAATGAGTAAGTTCGATTAACAAAATTAAAATTTTGAATCTCACTTAAGTTCACAAACTTTAGTAATTCTCATGTAAGAAATAATAGAAATTCTTATGCTAGTGAATTAATTCCGAAGTATGAAGCAAATATAAACATTTTTCTAACATTAAATAATTTCTACAAAGCTTCCATTTTTGATTCCTAATGCATTAGCCTCATCTGTATCTATATGCATTTCAAAGTGGAAATCTTCTCTTACCCTAACGTCTACGTTTTCTAATATTCCAGCTCTATCGCCTTTTATTCTTACAGATACAACTCCTTCTCCAATTCCAAGTCTCTTAGAATCTTCTGGATGCATATGTATATGTCTTTTAGCAATAATACATCCTTCATCAATTCTTACAGTACCCTTTGGTCCTACTATAGTTATTGAAGCAGAAGACTTAGTATCTCCTGAAAGTCTAACAGGAGCCTTAACCCCTAAGGTTATTGCATCTGTAGCTGATATCTCAACTTGAGTTTCTTTTCTTACTGGTCCTAAAATTCTTACTTTTTCAATACTTCTTAACTTAGGTCCAACTATTGTAACAAGCTCCTCTGATGCAAACTGATCTCCCATTAGATATTTCTTAACATTTAACTCATACCCCTTACCAAATAAAACTTCTAAATGTTCCTTTGATAAGTGTATATGTCTTGCAGAAACCCCAACCTTCACCTCTTTTTTAGATGAAGGTTGTTCATTTTTCAATACGTCCATTACTTTTTCAGTTATAAGCTGTACTAATGTTTCGTTCATTTAAATCACCAAACCTAACTAAAATTAAGCTTGTTTTGGTAAAATTGATTCTACAGTTGAATGTGGTCTTGGAATTACGTGAACAGCAACTATTTCACCTAATCTTGAAGCAACCTCTGATCCAGCTTCAACAGCAGCCTTAACAGCTCCAACATCTCCTCTTACCATAACAGTAACTAATCCAGATCCTATTTTTTCAGTTCCTACTAATTCAACATTTGCAGCCTTAACCATTGCATCTGCACCTTCTATAGCAGCTACTAACCCTCTAGTTTCTAACATTCCTAATGCTTGTTGTCCCATTTTAATTCCTCCTAAATTCTCATCTTTTTTATTAAAAACTTCTTCTTTATTAATCTCTAAAATAATCTCATCTTCAGCCTTATCTTCCTTGCTGACTACCTCAACAACTTCAGCTTCTTTTACATCAATTCCATCTTGAACAATATCATCTTTATTTACAGCATCTACTGCTTTTGATTCTTCAATATTAACTTCCTCTACCTTTGAAGCATCAACCTTAACCTCTTCTACTTTAACATCTTCAACCTTAGCCTCTTCAACTTTAGCTTTAGACTTTTTAGGCTCTTTTACATCTTTCTTAGCAGATGTTTTTCTGCCTCTTTTAGGCTTTTTTTCTACAGCCTCTTCAGTTGATTTTTCAATATTCTTTTCATCCATAAACTATCATCTCGCTTTGTTAAATTTCAAGCTACTCCTATCTAGCAAAGCCATTATTTCTTCATGTGGTCTTGGAATCACAGCATGAGCAACACATTTAGTTATAGAATCTGCAGTTCTCGTTCCAACCTCAACAGCAGCTTGAACATCTTCCACAGAACCTTCTACAACTATTGTTACTAATCTTCCACCAAGCTTCTTCTCCATAGTCTTAAACTTAACATTAGAAGTCTTAGTCATACTGTCCAAAGCCTCAACCGAAGCCACAACCCCAACAACCTCAACTATACCTATTGCATTCATTACAACCACCCTAATTTCAAAACACTTTTTTAAACTTAAACCTTCACCTTTTGCAAAATGAATCTATCTAATTTAAAAATAAATCTATCCATCTCACAAAAGATGATTATCAAACTCTAGCCTAAGGAAAACCCTATTCTCACTGAGTATGACTCCATGTCTTTAATGTAATTCAGAACTTACCACTCAAAAAAGATAATCCTCAGTCTTTTGCGCTAGTAAAACTATTGCTCTCAGTGAAGCTTACTCTTGTACTTTTACATCATCAAAACCATTCCCATAACCTCAAACTTACTCTTGGGCTTTGGCGTCAGCCAAACTATTGCCCTCAGCGAAGCTGACATTTGGACTTTTGCGCCAGCAAAACCATTCCTCTAACCTCAACTTACTCTTGGACTTTGGCGTTAGCCAAACTTTTGCCCTCAGCAAAGCTGACTTTGGGACTTTTGCGCCAGCAAAACCATTCCCCTAACCTAAAATTTACTCTTGGACTTTGGCTTTAGCCAAACTTTTGCCCTCAGCGAAGCTGACATTTGGACTTTTGCGCCAGCAAAACCTTTCCCTTCACCGAAAGTGACCTTTCCCTATTTGCAAAGCAAATCTTTTCTCCTTTGACGAAGTCAAACCTTTCTCCTCGATGCAGTCGACTATCCTAATGTTGGTAATATTTTTTCTACATCTCCATTTGGTCTTGGAATTACATGTACAGCAACTAACTCACCTAAATTAGCTGCAGCACTTGCTCCAACTTCTGTAGCAGCCTTAACAGCTCCAACATCTCCTCTTACCATAATAGTTACTAATCCAGATCCAATCTTTTCAGTTCCAATTAAAGTTACGTCTGCTGCCTTTACCATTGCATCTGCTGCCTCTATAGCTGCTACTAATCCTCTTGTTTCTACCATTCCTAAAGCTTCTTGTTTCATAATAAAATCCTCCTAAATCTTTCTTTTTAATATTTTAATTCGATAATTTTTATAATAAATTTTAATTTAATACATAATATAATCTTTTCAACTTAACCCAATCAGCCATCTCTATTCTTAACTAAACTGATATTGGGTCTTTTAAGTTATCAAAGTCTTCTCTTTTCATATGCCAACTAGATTACTTTTGATATTTTGAGCTAGCAAAACCTGCTCTTTTCATATCATAACTAGATGACCTCTGGTCTTTTGCGCTAGCAAAACTTTTGCTCTCAGCGAAGCTGAAATTGGGACTTTTGCGTCAGCAAAACCTTCCTCTACCCTATACAGCTTGTATCTACAAATCCTTTAATTCCTTCATCTACTCTAGGTATTACATAACTACAGCTAACTCCTGAAACCTTATTAGCTGCCGCTATCCCAGCTTCAATAGCCATTTCAACATCACTTACAGTACCTTCAAACTTTATTACAATAAGAAGTGGTACCTCAAGCTTGTCAGCATTGCCAGGTTTATTCTTATCTATAGTAACAACCCTAACATCTCCAGCCTTACAAGCAGCATCAGCAGCTACCAGTGCTGTAGTTAAACCAAACACCTCTAATAATCCTAAAGCCTTCACCCTATAGCACCTCATTCAAATAATTCTTCTTGCTCTTTGACGAAGTCAAATCTTTACTTCAATCTCAGCAAATCTGACTCTTGGACTTTGGCGATAGCCAAACTCTTGGTCTCAGCGAAGCTGACATTGGGACTTTTGCGCCAGCAAAACCTTTCACCTCTCCACAGTCGACTACTTATTTATAATCGCTATCTTTATTCCTTCTTGTCTAATATTTGTTTCAAGCGCTTCTTGTAATTGCTCTAATGGGAACTCATGAGTTATAAGTTCTTTTATTGGTAATCCAATTCCATTAGCTCTCTTTAAGAAATCAAATGTTGTTAAGTAATCTTGTGGTGTGTAAACCCAAGAACCTACTGCTGTAATTTCTTTATTACAAAGGTCAAAGTGTGGGTTGATTGTAGCATCTCCATTATTTACGAAGAATCCTACTTCACATAGTCCTCCACCTCTCTTAACAAGCTTCCAAATTCCTGCATGAGCCTTTGGAGATCCTGTACATTGGAACGCGAAATCTGCTCCAAGTCCATCTGTTAAGTCTTTTATTTTTTCTATAGTTTCATCAAATGAACTGCTCTTCATTACATTTACAGTTTCAGTTGCACCTAATCTCTTAGCCATTTCTAATCTCTTTTCATTTCCATCAAGAGCTACTATGTTTTCAATTCCCATAGTTCTTAATACGCTAAGTAATAATAATCCTATTGGACCACAACCTTGAACTAAAACCTTAGAGTTGAATTTTAAAAGTCCAGTTGTCTTAGCTCTTTCAACAGCATGTACAACAACTGCTGCTGGCTCTATCAATACTCTTGAGTGTAAATCCATATCAGATACATTAAACACTGTTGAGTTCTTTCTTATTACTATATAATCACCAAACCATCCATTTAAATGAATGTTGTCATCAGTCATTAATCCATATATACCTTGATTTTCACAAAGGTTAGTTCTTTCTGGATGTTGTAAACATGTTGGACACTCTCCACAAGGAATAATACAAGTTACTATCTTATCTCCAACATTAAGTGATTTTCCTGCTGAATCTCTCTTAATATTTTTACCCATCTTTATAATTTCACCAGTTCCTTCATGTCCAAGAACTACTGGAATTAATCCAAATGGATCATTCTTATATTCATGTACATCTGTACCACAGATTCCACAACCTTCAACCTTAACTAACATTTCATCATCGCTAATTTCAGGTATGTTGAATTCCTTAATTTCAATTCTTTCCTTAGCTGTCATCATACCAACCTTTGCAGTGTTAGCATTAGAAACAGCCTTTGGAGCTTCAGCCCCTGTAGTCATTTCTTGAAGTATACTTTTAACTATAGCTTCAATATTTATATTATTAATTTCCATATCCCTCTCCCCCTTTATTTCTCTTTACCCAAATCAAACTCTTGCTTTCCGCAGCCACTCTCAAAAATTTGTGTAGTAAATCTCTTGGTCTCAGCGTAGCTGACCTCTGGACTGCCATAGGCACATTTGGACATTTGCGTCAGCAAATCTTTTTAATTACTTACTCACCTTAATTTATACCTACAAATCACATTTGACTATTTAACTAAGCCAAATTACTTCACTGTCGTATTAATTCTCGGACATTTACGCAAGTAAATCTCTTGGTCTCAGCGTAGCTGACCTCTGGACTGCCGTAGGCACATTTGGACATTTGCGCCAGCAAATCCTTTCCCTTGCCTCAGGCACTTTTCCCTTCACGCAGTGATTTTTCACCTTTGCGTAAGCAAACCTTTCACCTCTCCGCAGGAGACTTTTCACTATTTGCGACAGCAAATCTTTTCCCTTGATCGAAGGTCACTTTTCTCCTTTGCGCTAGCAAACCATCTCTACTTTATTGAAAGTGAATCCTTAAGCACACATCTTCTTGCCTTAGTAAATGTCTTTGCTGAACTTAATCCTTCACCAGTTTTACTTGCTATTGTGAATGTTGGATATCCTTCAGCCCCTACCCCTAAAGCAGAATATGATGGTGCATTCTTAACAAATATTGCAGTATCAACTTCTCTTGCAAAGTAAGTTAACCTATCTATATTCTTTGAGTGCATATGAGCTGAATGTCTATTTCCATGCTCTAACTCAACAGCAACTTCTACAGCTTCTTCAAAGTCCTTAACCGTTACTATTCCTAGTATTGGCATCATTAACTCTTCAACTACTAGTAAATGCTTTTTGCATCCTTTAAAGATAATGCATCTTACTGAATCTTCAGCATAAACTCCTATAGCATCTAATATAACCTTGGCATCTCTACCAACAAACTTTCTATTTAAAATTCTCTTATCACCTTTTTTAATTAGAACTGTATCTACTAGCTTTTTAACTAACTCTGGATCTTCTAAAAGATAAGCCCCATTCTTTTGCATTTCTACTATTAATTCATCACAGATTTGCTCAACAGCTACTACTTCTTTTTCAGCTATACAAGGTAAGTTATTATCAAAAGTTGCCCCATCTATAATATCTCTTGCTGCTGCTTTTATATCTGATGTTTCATCTACTATTACAGGAGGATTTCCTGCTCCAGCACCTATTGCTCTCTTTCCTGCTGAACAAGCTTGTTTAACAACTCCAGGTCCACCAGTTGCTGATATAAAAGGTACATCCTTGTGATTCATTAATGCTGAAGTTATCTCAATGCTTGGATTATCAAAAGTAACTACTATGTTCTTTGGTCCTCCAGCTTCTATTGATGCTTCATTTACTAGCTTAACTGCAAACTTAGAGCATTCCTTAGCACCTGGATGTGGTGCAAATACTACTGTATTTCCTGCTGCTATCATTCCAATAGAGTTACAGAAAACTGTAGCTGTTGGATTTGTTGATGGAGTTATAGCTGCAATTACACCAAATGGTCCTTGCTCTACTAAAGTTAATCCACCATCTCCACTCCAAGCTGTAGTTGTTAAATCTTCAGTCCCTGGAGTTTTTTCTGCTACTAATAAATGCTTTGTTATCTTATCTTCAACTCTTCCCATGCCAGTTTCATCAACAGCCATCATTGATAATCTCTCAGCGTATGTTAAGCACTTTTCTCTAATTTTTTGTATTATCTTTTCTCTATCTTTAATTGAAAGATTTTTTAATTTCTTATAAGCTTCTTTAGCTGCTGCTACTGCTGAATCTACATCACTAAATATGTAATCCTCATGACTCTTACAGCTACCATCACCTTTACAGCTACCATTGCCACCACATCCACCATTACAGCCACATTTTTTATCTGCAACAACTTCAGTCTTAGACATTTTCTTCATTATCTTAGCCACAATCTCTTGCACTAATTCTGTACTAGTCTCCATACTACTCCCTCCCATCTCATTTCTCTTTGACTAAATCAAACTCTTACACCAAATCACACTTTGCTTTTTAACAAAATCAACTCTTGCTCTCAGCAAAGCTGACTTATGAACTATAGTAGTCACATTTGGACATTTGCGTAGCAAATCTTCTTAGACTGCCGTAGGCACATCTGGACATTTGCACAGCAAATCCTTTCCCCTTTGCATAAGCAAAACTTTCACTTACTGAAGGTACTTTTCACCCTTTGACGAAGTCAACATATCGCTCTGCCTTATCAACTCTTGGTCTCAGCGAAGCTAACTTATGAACTGCAGTAATTACCTTTGGACATTTGCAAAGCAAATCTTCTTGGACTGCCGTAGGCACATTGGGACATTTGCGCCAGCAAATCCTATCCTCTTTGTGCAGCAAA
>NZ_CYZX01000030.1 GCF_001405015.1 Clostridium disporicum | reverse complement strand
ACTAGGTCATACCCTAAAACTCTACCTCCACACCATTCTCCTGATTTTGCTTTTGCACACATCCCCATCTTTACATTTTGAGCTATAGTACCTCTCTCAAACTCTCCTATCAATGCCATCATCTGAAATTGCATTTTTCCAGCTGGTGTATCTGTTTCAAATGGCTCTGAATATGATTTGAATGTTATATCATTCTTCTCTAATATGTCAACTATCTTTAATACATCAGCTAACTTTCTACTTATACGGTTTATCTTCCATGAGATAACCATATCAAACTTTTTTTCTTCTGCATCTTTTAATAACTCTTTCAAAGCTGGTCTATTTTTAATATCTTTTCCACTAATCCCTCTATCGGAATAACACTTATACACTTCATAATTGTTTTTCTCAGCCCAACTCCTTAGTAATCTTTCTTGTTCATCTATACTATAGCCTTCTTCAGATTGCTCTATAGTACTAACACGAGTATATAGAGCTAATCTTTTTCTTACATTCTCATCTTCTATATTATTAAGTAACTTCTTTAAAACCATTTCATATACCTCCAATTTTTATGTTTTTCCTCTAATCGAATTTATAATATATACTTATCATCTTAGTTTATAACGGAAAATACCATTAATATTGTCATTTCAATAATAATGATATTTTCCATCATTAATTAATCTCTCCAAGTATAGAAGTTATATACTAATTTAAAATTACCTATTTTAATATTAGCTAATTTATTCCTTATACTATTTACCATAATTCTAATATGTTCTTGGATTTCACTTACTGTTCTTATGAATGTAGTTTCACCTGTAAAATAATCCATAGTAATTTTCTTTTCTGCTATCTTGACATTACTTATACATGAGTTAAACTCCATATGTAATTCATCTAATGATACTTCTTCTGTAATAGCTTCAATTGGAACTATTATTGTATATGTATCTATTGCCATCTCATCTCTCCCTTTTCCATTTTCATTAATATCAATATCAAAGTTTATTAATACGTTTTCTTTAATTATTTCATTTATCATGTTCATCTTCTCCTTTTGAATTGGTTATTTATTAATATATACCTATTATTTTTAACAGAGTAACTGGTTTAGATTTACTTAACTATATAACTTGTCCTATTTAGTTTCATCATTTATCTCTATCTCTCCAGTATTATTAAAATTTTCTACTGTAAATCTTGGGTTAATTATCACCTCTAAGTTATCGTATTCAACTGGTAAACTATCACTTAGACATCCTGTATCAAATATCCATTCATTAACCCCTATACTATCTACATACTCTAAAAATTCTTTAATTAATTTAATATAGTTATTATAATCAAGAATGACTTGACATCTCATCGTCCACCACTCTACTATAAGTCCACAACTAGTTTTGAATATTGCACTTGGTACTATAGATAATCTCTTAAGTTTATCTATTACTTCATTTATATTTTGATTAGGTATTTTTATTGACAATCTAAATAAAAGTTGTTCCATAGTATACATATGCCTTCCATCTCCTTTCTCTATGACTTCTTTAGCTCTTTTCATTTCTCTATCTTTCATCTTAATTTCTCCTTTTAGATTACAGTTTTTTAAATTTATCAGTATTGCTTGTGCTAGTCATTTTAGATATAAAATTAATTATTATTTCTGAAAGTAAATCTATTACCTCATTACTGTTATTATTGGAACTCATAATTTTTTCTCCTTATTGTACACTTTTTAGTAATGATAATCTTTCATCCAGTTTATAAACCATTCACTAGCCATTATTTCTTCTTGTTCTCTTCTTGTTATATCTTCTTCTATAATTTCTCCATATATTGAATTTTGTAAATTATTATTTCTTACTGCATTATTTAAACTCATTTACTATACTCCTCTTACATTTATTTCACTAAGCATTGAACCAACATAGCACAATGCTTAGTGATTTAATATACTTATCAAGTACAATTAACTTACTGTTATTATTGCTACAACATTGTCCTCATATTTAACATATTCAACATCAAAAAATGTAATAGAAGTCTTATTACTGAAATCTAACTTATATAAATCTGTTATTTCCTTAACTATTCCTGCTGAATAAATAACTCCCTTAGACTTTAAAACTTTTATATTTATGTAATTATCATTATTCGGTAGTTGTTCACCTATAGCAATTTTATCCCCTGAAAATGACATTACTATCCTTTCTGGCTTATTTAACTTCTCCATTATTTCATTAGACACTATTATTCTTTTTCCAGTCTTAGAATTTATTATTGACATTACTCCTGCTTCAGCAATACCTTTATTTATAGATTTACTTTCTGATGGTTTAAATGAATCTAAATCTATACTTTCTTTAATCTCATAATCATCTTCAACTAATTCATTATTACTACTTACCATTTTATTATCCTCCTTATTTTTAGGTCTTAGCTTTGGTGCTGGTCTCCTTGCTCTTAATGCTGCTACACCTGTCTTTTTTCCTATAACCATTTCTGACATTTCTATTCCTCCTTTTAAATTAAGATGACTTAGTAAAATCTAAGCCACCTTATAAATGTTAAATTCCGATAAATTCCTCATATTCATTACCAAATGTAACTTCATTTTCATTTACTTCTACCTCTTGTGTATTATTAAAGTTACTTGCTATCTCTGCTCTTCTCTCTTTCACCATTTCTATAAAATTCATACCTAACATCCCATTTCTTCTCTTTAACTCATCTCTTGCTTTTTGGTACTGTATGAACTCCTCTGCTTCTTCTAAACTATATACATTTATTACATTTAAGTATCTCCCACCTCTAACTGACTCATAATCAAGTTCTACTACAATCTCCTTATCAAACATTTCACAAAAGGGGAAATCTACATACTCATCTATCTTATGCTCTAATCCTACCGCTTTAACAAACTTATAAAAGAGATACTTATTATATGGTGATACCATAATATATTGACTTAGAGATACTCCATTCTTTAAAAGAATTTCTAAGTTTCCACATTCAAAAATATCTCCTTTTTTAGTTTTCTTGAGTCCTCTAGACTTAAAGTCTTTTATCTCTCCTAGTTGTAGTCCTCTTGATAAATCTACTGCTTTACCATCTTTTGTTAAAATAGCCATATAATCGTCTCCTTTGTAATCGTTTTCTTTTCTTTTTGCATTTTTATACAGTTGCTTTTCTTTTTATTATAAATATAGTCTATATTCATATTTATGCATTTGCATTTTATTAACTTACAAATTTATTATAACAACTTTTAGATATTGTGCAAATCGCTAAAATTCCATTTTACTGGAAATTTCAGTATTATAATTCATTTGAATTTTCCCTTATGATTTGCCATCGATGCCTACATTTCCTACCTTAAAAAACTTTATCCTCTTTTCACTCCAGGAACTCCTTAACTCGATAGCAATCACTGCTAAAGTATTGATTTTACTTGCTTTATCTCACTTTTACTTTTAATTACATTTTTGCATTTTGAATATTTATTCAAATTTTTATATTTATTTTGAATAAATATTTTTTTTATTTTTTTAATCATACTATTTAATCTTTGAACTAACCCGTTCTTTCCAAGAACGTTATCGATTGTTTTACACTTTTTTACTTCTGATTGTAATCGAAGTTAATATTATTTTTTCTTCCCACAAAACTCTTCTAAATTTATACAGTATAATATTCTAAATATACTAACTAATCACACAAAAAAAATAGATAAATTTGTGTAAAAACAAATTTATCTACTCTCCTAAAAATCACTAAATACTTATTAAAAATCTAATAAATATTTAGTGAAATTTTATTTAATTTGTATTCTTCATAATTTTAATCTCCTTTTGGATTATAACCTTTATGTTTTAATATTATACGTTTCTCATTTTTATCAATTATATATTCATAATTATCTAAATCACTTTTAGATATTACACCAAGAAACATTGAACTTAACGCAAGTGGTATTGTAAAAGAACTCATTCCAGCTGTAACTACTCCACTTACTAATGCTGTATTTTTTCCTATCTTAGACATTGTCTTTCCAAAACTATTTAATATTTTTTTATAATCCTTCTGCTCCATTTCATGATATAGTTCTCCCTCTATATATATTAAATTATATTTTTTCTTTAAATAATATTCTAAGCGCTCTTTTGTAGTAACTATACTTGGATTAGCTTCTTGCTTTGTTTTACGAATATATCTATTGGTTTCTCTTTCTCTATGACTTCCTACAATATCTGTTTTTATATCATTCAATTTACATTGAATAGATGTTTTCCATACAAAAAATGACATTTTTTATTCTCCTCTCAATAGTTCTTTTTAATTTCATTTTTCTTTATTACTTTTTGTAGCCAATTGCAAGTGTATCCTAAGTTTCTTGATATCTGTTTTAAGTTCCTTCCATTGTAATATTTATTTAGATAATCTATTACTTATTTATCTGAATATAACCTCATTGGAAATGTTATCTGTTGACCTTTATAACTTTCATATACTTTTAGAGTTATATCATGTCCTAGAACCTCAACCATATCTTTATAGATACCTCTGTAATTCTCACTCTTTTTACTCATGTTTTCTTGTTCCATCAACTCCTTTTCTTTCACATTAAATATTACCTCCATTAAAAAGTTTTCATAAGATTGAAAAGCCAATGGATTTTACAAGAAAAAATCACTTGGCTAATCTAAAAAGAGTTAATGCTTCCTTCATTAGAAACATTAACTCTTTTTCATATTTATAATATATATTTGATTGTATAATTTAAAACGGTTTATTTATCCCTTTTTTTGTTGTTTTTATATTGAGTGCTATTATTTATTCTCGCTTCCTGGAATCTTTGTTTTATAGTATGTTATTGTTACTTTCTGATGTATCTCTCTTTATTGGTACATCACATTTTTTATCTTAGTCTATTGTTATGATTTTATTATCTATTGTAATTTGTTAGACTTTCTTAATTCTATTTATGTCAATTGGTATAGTTATTATATCTTCTTCATCAACTTCTTTTGTTATTATATTATCTTAATTGTATCATTATATATTGATTAGATTTTCTTCATCTTATTGTATATATTTCTTATTACTTTATATCTTCTTTATTATCATTAGCTTTAATTGTTATAATCTTTAATTGTTACTTTATATTATTGAAATTTCTTAATCAATTATATTTAACTTGTTATATTCTTAATTATCTTCTCATTGTAATCTTATTATTATATACTTCTTTCTATCATTTTTATTTATTATATTTACTCTTATCATTCTTTATTATTTATTTTATTTTTATTTTTTATTGAAATAGATTTTTATTAATCTATTTCAATTCTTATTTTTATTATAAGGCTTTAGCCCCCCTATCCCCCCGTTACTCTTTCCAAGTCCCAAGTCCTTAGTTCCTATTCCCTAGTTCCAAGTTTCATTATTTTTATGTTTTATCATTTCAATTCTTTTTATTTTTGAGTGAATTTAGATTTTTCCTGTACATATTATATGTTATGACTTATCCTTGATTTCAAGTGGAATTATTGAGCCTAGGATTTCCTATTACTTCAACATCTCATAGTCTTTCATGCCTTGTTATCCTAGTTTGTATAGTTATGAAGCTATTATTTACTGATTTTTCTTTATTGTTTACCATCTTATTTAGAAAACATTCAATTTATCCTCTCTTCGCAGTTTTTTTATTCCTATGGCTACATTTCTTCACATTTTCTAAAATCTCTGCTTTCTGCTGTGCTATCGTTGCTTTTTAGATATACTTAGATTGATTGTAGTTACAGTTTTTCTATTTACCCTACGTTCAAGATAAATTACATCTTTACTTGGACTTCTTCTATTCTTTCTCCTCAATCTTATTCTCACTGAAAATATCATCACTATCGTTACATCGACACTACTATTACAACGATATTTTCTAGTAGTTTATTATTGTTATAAAAAAAATTAGCTTATTGTTATAATATCATCACAATTAATTTATTATTCTTATTAATTGTGATGATACCTTATTTCATACTACTTCTTAGTTGTTGCTTCTATTGAAGTTGCCACAACTGTTAATACTGTTCCAAGCACCTTTATTACTGTTACTATATCCATGACTTTCTCCTCATTATCATTAATATTCCCAAGGAAATAATATAATACTTCCTTCAACTCCGTTATCTATTACATATAACTTAATCTCATCATCTATCTGAATATCTTCTAGCTCTATTTCATATGTGCATGAATATTCAGGAACTTCTTGACTCTGACTTATTACAATATTCTTTCCTTCTTTTCTTATCCTGAAAACCTGTAAGTAATCTAGTTCAACATTTTCTTCATCTTTTAGCTTATCAATCATACTCCACATTATTAGTTGCAACCTTATATCTACTTCTTCATTTACCTCTCTTGTTACATATCTATTGTCTTTCTTGAACATCTTTAGTTCTCTCCTTATTATTAGTTTTTCATCTTTATCTAAAAAGTAATAAGGCTATACCTTATTAACTAAGATATAACCTCTTAACAATCTATTTCAGAATATAAATATTTATTATATTCATCTTCATATATGGTTTCTGGAGCAAGTCCTAATAGTTCTTCAATATTACTTCCTCTAATTAAGTCATCTATTACATCTTCTTTACTTGTTTGCTCTATCCAATATTCAACTAGTGAGTCCTTATCTATTAAGGAATTAACATAAATCGCATCATCAAGTAGTTCATCTAATAACCTTCTTGCAACATCTTTTAGATTAGCTGAACTTTTATAAATTATGCTATAATCATCAATCATTACATAACCTTGTTCATCTAACTCGTTATACCAATTAATAACATGACCTATTGATAATTCTTCTAATCCATTACTTTTTAGATTTTGATACATAGAAATTACCCTGTCATCAACTTCATTTTCTCCAATTTCTTTTGCTATCTTTACTGACATACTCCAATCATTTAGGAATTCCTCCTTTAACTCTTCATTGCTTATGCTATTTATTAATTTTTCTATACTACTTATTTCTTCTGTTGTTATACTCTTGTATTTATCTAATACCTTCTTAATTTCTCTTATTATATATTGCTGAATTATTGAAGAAACTTCTTCATTAACTGTAATGAATACATTATCTTTATTAAACATTTATAATCCCTCTTTCTATAATTTTATTTAAATGTAAAAAGTCTTAATCACTATCCTTATAGCAATTAAGACTTTTAGCTTTTATTTATTTCTTGTTTTAACATTTCAATGAATTCTTCTGAAAATACTTTCTCTCTTATTGACTCTTTTATTAGCTCTATTAGTTCTAGCTCCGTTACATCGAGACTTCTTGGAATATATGTTTCATCACCTCTTCTAGTTGCCTTGTAGACACAGAACCTTACTTCGTCTCTCTTTAGTTCTTTGATGTAGATTTTCTCTATTGAGTATGTGTATTCTCCTTCTCCAACCTTTCCTTGGTTTATTATCTTACAGTACTTAGTTTCCTTGATAATGTTCTCTTCTTTTATATTCTTCTTACTCACATTAATTCAACCTCCTTATCTTATTCTAGTAGGAACTTAGAAAGTTCTTCTGTTGTTACTACTACTATTGCAAAATCGCTAGAAAGCAAAAATAGTGAAGAAGTCCAATTAACTCCTTCACTACATTCAATAATATCAGTATATTCTGGTATTAAACCTTGTAACTTATCTTTCTTTAACATTTCGATAACAACGATATTTTCTGCTATAACTATATATCCTCCTAAATCTTTCTCTATATCTCTATTAGCTCCATAATTTTCACCTAATACATTAATGACGTCTAAAACATTACTGATTACTTCTATAGGATATCCTTTTAATTGATTTTTTAAATAAACCTTTTTCATTATAAATTTCTCCCTTCTAAGAAAGTAAAAAACTTTTACTTGTATACATAAATACAAGTAAAAGTTTGTTTTTCTAAGTTAATAATATATATTTAATTTATCTTTTAATACAGTAATTAACCTAATTCTAATATTGTAATTTAAAAGTGTTTTTGAAGATTTCTACAAAAAATTTACGAACCTTCTTGTATTGTTCAATCAAATTATCTTCATTTTTAATCCCTTATATTCATGATATTTTTTTATCCATTATCATAGAAATAATATATAACACTAATACTGGTGCTACTAATAATGAAGTACATACTATACCAATACTTACTGAAATATTTGTAGCTATGATTCCTATAATCGGTCCACCTAAAATTTGACCTAAGGAATTCATTTGTCCATTTATAGAAAGCACAGTAGCTCTAGAATTATCATCTATATGCCCATTTAACCACGCACTGAATATAGGTTCATTTATAATTCTAAAGGTATTTGTTGCCAAATAAGCTATTAACATTAAACTAAAGTTTCTTGTAAGAGCAAATATCAACATAGACGATATATAAAGTATATTTATGCATAATAATAGTTTTCCATTTTTCCTATTATCCTCATTCTTAAGATTCTTTGCCATAAAATGCATTACTATGAAGCTCAATATCATTCCTAAAATTCCAAAAATTCCAAACCAAGTCACTGAACTAAGGTTTCCAAGTTTAGGAAGTGTAGTATCTTGTAAAAAATGCGCATTAGAAAGTCTATCATAACCTTCACTTGATAATCCATAAAATAAAGTTACTGCAAGTAAAATCATAATTATAGATTTACTTTTTACAAATTTAAGACCAGATTTAAATGTATATACCATCTTTTTGAATGTATTTAAATCCCCAGGAGCAGATGGTTTAAAATTATTTTCTGGCATATATAACCATAAAAATAATGCAAGAATTATAAATAAAACTCCACTAACTATAATAGGAAGCCTTACAGAGAAATTAGCTATTACAGTGCTTAGTACTATTCCAATAAATGCTCCTATCTGCCCTGCTTGTGCTCCCTTTATATAAATTTCATCTAAATCTTTATTCTTCTCTTCTTCCGCAATCCAAGCTTCAAGCGAGCCACTGATAAAAGTAGACCCTAATCCCCATACAATCTGTGCTACAAGTACGAAAACAAAACTAGAAATAGAACCTTCTAAAATAAATCCCACTCCTGTTAAAACTCCCCCAATAACAATAGATAGTTTACGACTATACACATCTGCAACTATACCTGTAGGAATTTCAAATATAAAGCATGCTAATTCCAAAGTAGTTCCAACAAGTATAAGCTGAAGTGGATTTAAATGAACTATTTCAATGTGATACACTATCATAACTGTAGCTACTAACGAAAAACACATTGCTGTAATAGCTGAAAATAATAAATAAGTTTTATATGCTGAAAGTTTATTAACCATTAATCATCACCATCCTAGTATTTCTTAAAAAATTTGTTTGTTTTTCATAATCTTCATATTTAAATATATAAATCATCAAAATAATCTCCTTAAACAAAAAAAGCTGTAAGAGTACACAAATAAACATGGTAATATCAATATTATCAATAATTGATTCTACCACAAATAAACCTTGAGTTATTCAAGATTTTTCATATACTTTTAAAAATAATCCTTATTCAGTTAATTTAATTAAAAATTACCTCTTTGCGCATATTTACAACACCTTTACATTTATATTTTTTATGCTTATATTTTAGTATAATTATAGTATATATAATTTTAAAAATTTTTTCAATGCTACAGATTCTGAAAAACAAATTCTAATTTTCTCAAGTAGTGAAAAATGAAGAATCTATAAATAAAATTAAAATACCCAACAAAAATTCAAACTTTAGATTTTTGTAAGTTTCATTGCAAAAATTAAAGCACACCTATCGTCCATTTATATATCCAATTCTATCCAAAACCTCATTTATTTATGGTACGGTTCCTTATTCATTATTCTAAACTATTTTTTCATCAGTTTATAAATCAGTTGATTTCGTGTACACTTCTCAACCTACTTTTTCCTGTACATATTTCTTGGATTTCTTGATAAAATTAATATAAATATTGTTCATGAAATAAAATTATGATTTCATAGACACGCTTCTTAAATTGATGATTATTAGAGGTGATTAAATGATTTTTGGATATGCAAGAATTTCTACAACTAAAGATACTCAAACTACACAAAGACAATTGCTTACATTAAAACAATATGCTAAAGCTAATAGTTTTACATTTGATGAAATATTAGAAGAACGAGTTAGCGGTACTGTAAATACTGAAAATCGTGAAGAATACTCAATGTTAAAAAATAGATTAAGGAAAGAGGATATTTTAATATTAACTGACTTGGACAGATTAGGAAGAAATGCTGATAACGTAATAATGGAACTAAAAGATTTAAAATCTAAAGGGATTAGAGTTATTGCATTAGATATGCCTTATATGTCTGACTGGAATAAAGTTAATGATAATAGCATTTATGATATGGTTATAGACATTGTAATAACTATAAAGGCTCACATAGCTCAGCAAGAGCGTGAAAAAATCGTATCTAGAATTAACCAAGGATTAAGTGTTGCTAAAGCAGAAGGTAAAACTCTCGGCAGACCTAAGGCTGAACTTCCAACGGATTTTGTTAAAGAATATATTAAGTTTAAAGAAGGCCAATATGGTACTATGACTTCATCTAGATTTGCTAAAATGCTCGGTATTGGCAGAAGTACCTTATATAAATATATCAATATTTACGAAATTAACTTAGAAAGAAACAGTAGATAATTTCAGTTTATTATCTACTGTCTCTTTCAGGGACTACTTAGCCCCTGCTTTCTTATTTACAATTTATCTAATATATAAAAGTCTATTCTTTCTATAGAAATCCTTTATTTAACCTCTTCTATTACAACTTTATATTTAGTGCTTTTCCTAAGCAAGTCATAATATCTCTTTTTTAAAATATCGTAATTAAAAGAATTTACACATCTAATTATTATAGTGTCCTCTTTTATAATAGTTGTTTTAACATTAGTCTCTATCCAAGTTTTATACTTTATATGGTCATTTATATTTTTATATACCTCATCAAAGAATTTACCTACATCCCCAGTATCTTCCACACTTTTATTTATACATTGATCTTCTGTCATATTTTTTTTATCTGCTAAAACTACTCTTTCAATAGAATTTATTCTCTCCGTTATAACTCTCAGTTCGTTTTTTAGATCAGATATAATATCAACTAACTCTTTATCCATATGTAAATCTCCTTTTACTCTAGTAATATCAATATATACATATTATAATATTTCACTGAAAACTTAATATCAATTTGTACTCCTATCAAACAATATCCATTTGCTATTAATTAAGTCATATTTCAAATTATAGGTATACTCTGAATCATCTATAATACTGCTGCAAGTAAACTTCCACATGGGATTGCCTGCTAACTTTTCAAAACTTCTATTAAGTATTTTATTTATACATATTACTTTACATCCATCTTCTTCATACTTAAATTTTACAGGGTTTATTTTGCCATGTTCATCAAACCAAGCTATCATTTGTATAGGTTTTGCTATTCCTTTCAAAAAATCATCTCCTATAATATACTTGACATCATAATATAATCTTCTTCCCCATTACCACCACTAAGTGGATCAATATCTGAATTAATAAATACAGATCGTATTATTGACTTATCTCCAAACCGTTCTCTTATACTATCTATAGTTTTATCTAGAGTTCTTTTTTTATCTATATCTTTATCATCAAAGAAAGTTCTTTGGTAAAATTCATTTCCAACTAAATTAGAAAATCTTACTCCCATTTGTCTTATAGGTTCTTTATTCCACATTTCATCAAAAATAGTTGTAACTTCGTAGAATATCTCTTCAGTCGAATCAGCTATATTGCTTAAAGTCTTTTGATGAGAATATCTATAAAATCCGCTTGTCTTTATTGATACTGCTATAACTCCACACATATTATTATTTTTTCGTAATCTCATAGCTGCAGTTTCTGTTAGTGATAAAAGTATTTTTAATGCTTCCTCTCTATCACAAACATCTTTCTTAACTGTTGTTGAATTACCAATGCCTTTAATATTTATATAATTGTTCGCTCTAACTTCTGAGTTTTCAATACCATTTGCATAGTTATGAATTACATCTGCATAACTTTTGAAAATTGGCTTTAGAAATTCTAACTTGTACTTAGCTAGTTCTCCTATAGTATTAATATTTAATTTATGAAGTTTAGCTTCTGTAGCTTTACCTACCATAAATAAATCCCTCACAGGCAATGGCCACATCTTATTTTTTATTTCATCTTTAAAAAGAGTATGGACTGAATCCTTCTCCTTAAAATCACTAGCCATTTTAGCAAGCAGCTTATTAGTGCTGACTCCTATATTAACAGCAAATCCTAACTCTTCTTTTATCCTAGTTTTTATTTCATAAGCTTTTTCCATATACTTATCTTTAAAATGACTTACATCCATAAAAACTTCATCAACAGAATATCTTTGAATAATAGGAGTATACTCTTTTAAAAGCTCTACCATTGCGTTGCTACATCTCATATATAGACTGTAGTCTGGAGGGTATATCTTCAATTCTGGGCATTTACTTAACGCATCTACAATTGATTCGCCAGTTTGAATTTTATATTTTTTAGCAGGTATTGACTTAGCTAAGATTATTCCATGTCTATCTTCCTCACTACCACCAATAACAGATGGTATAAGCCTAATATCTATATCATTTTCACCATACTGTAATTGTTTGACTGCAGTCCAAGAAAGATATGCTGAATTTACATCAACGTGAAATATTATTCTTTCATGATTTTCTCCCAATAAACCCACTTCCTTATAATAATACTAATTACTAGTCTATAGAACATATGTTTACTTGTCAATATTTTTATAAATTTCTATTTAAAATTAGGGAGAATAATATTTATTCTATATTACTAATAGAATTTTTATTACTTTTAATCGATATTATACCTCTCAATTTACTTTATAAAATTAAAGGAGCACCTACATTTATAGGTACTCCCATAATCAAATCATTATCAGTAATATTTAAATTATATATTCACACATTGTAACTTAGCTTGCTCCAACACAGTCTCAATGGCAACTTTACTCTTATTTGGTGGATAATCATATTTCTTTAATAGCCTCTTTATAACACTTCTCATTTTAGCTTGCGCCTGTGCTTTTTCATACCATGCATGAGTCATATTTTCTTTAACTGTTTTAGTTAATTCTCTAGCTATCTTTATCAAAGTATCGTCCCCCATATCGGCAATAACTTCTGGATCAGCTGTCAATACATCAAAGAATGCTTTTTCTTCATAAGTTAGTCCTATTTGATGACCTTTATCTATCGCTTCCAATAACTCATGTTTAAATTGTATTAATTGCTCTAATACTTTAAACACATCTTCTTCGTCACTTCTGTTATTATAATCTTCTATTATCTTTTCAAGTCTTTCGCTAAACTTCTTACTTACTACTAAATTAGTCTTTTTAATATCAGAAACTTTTTCTTTCATTACTCTCATTAATATATTAGCTGCCATATTTTTTTGAGGTAATGCTCTAAGTTTCTTTAAGTTTTCATCAGTTAATAATTCAAAAGTTTCTTTACTTCCTGCTTCTGTTAAAGATAACACTTCATCTTCTAGAATAGCTTGTTCAAGCATTTCAGATATTCTCTTATTAACTTCTGCGAGGTCAGGCACTCCAGCTTTAGTAGTTTTTAATACAAAACTTCTTACTGCAATGAAATAAGCTATTTCATCCTTTATCTGCTTAGATAATAAACTTGTACAAATCTTGTATACATCTTTTAATCTCTTAGTTTCATTTAAGAATATCTTTTGTCTCGGCTCTGTTAACTGAACATATTCAGCACCATCTCTAATAAGATTAAATCTAGTTTTATCACAATCACCAAAGAAACCACTATAATCAAAGTAATGGAAGACATTTCTTAATACTTCAACTATATCTAAAGCTATTTTTCTACCTTCTTCATTTTCCTGTATCTTATCCTGGTCTCTTGTTGTATAAGTTTTTAAAGCTTCAAATAATTCTTTCTTAATACCTATATAATCAACTACAAGTCCACCTGTCTTACCTGGATAAACTCTGTTAACTCTTGCTATTGCCTGCATTAAGTTATGAGCTTTCATAGGCTTATCTATATACATTGTATCGAGACTTGGTACATCAAATCCAGTAAGCCACATATCAACTACTATAACTATCTTAAAGTCGCTATTTTCATCCCTAAACTCTTTTTCTAGCTCCTTTTGATAAGTTTTATTCCCTATAACCTTTGCCATTTCTTCTTCATCACTATTATTTGTAGTCATGACCATTTTGACTTTATTTTCCCACTCCGGCCTTTGCTTTAATATCTCCTGATACATCTTATAAGCTGCTCTTCTTGAATAAGCTACAATCATAGCCTTACCTTTAACTAAGTTTTCTCTTTCTTCATAATGAGCTATAAGGTCTTTTACTAATTCTCTAATTCTATCAGCATTAGTTATAATCTGCTCCATTTTAGATAATTTCTTTTGACTAGCATCTACTACATAATCTTCAACGCCTTCATATACTTGCATCTCCCAGTAAGCTCTATCTATATCTTCTAAAACAGAATTATCAATCTTAACCTTTGCAAGCCTTGACTCATAATAAATCTTAACAGTAGCTCCATCAAGTACAGCCTGAGTCATATCATAAACATCAATTAAATCCCCAAAAGTTCCATAAGTAGATTTATCAGTAGTTTCTATTGGTGTTCCTGTAAAAGCAATATAAGTTGCATTAGGCATTGCTTCTCTTAAATATTTAGCATATCCAAACTTAACTTCTCCAGACTCTAAATCAACTTTACCATCCATACCATATTGAGTTCTATGGGCTTCATCTACCATTACAATAATGTTTCTTCTTTCTGATAAAAGCCCTGTTTCTTCTTCAAACTTTTGTATAGTTGAAAAAATAACTCCACCAGTTTTTCTATTATCTAATATAGTTTTAACATCTGCTCTACTATCTGCTTTAATTGGCTTTTGTCTTAAAAAGTCATGAGCTGATCCAAACGTATTAAATAGCTGATTATCTAAGTCATTTCTGTCTGTTATTACTAATATAGTAGGATTATTTAAGTCTTTATCCTTAACTAAATTACCTGCTAAAAAAGTCATAGAAAAACTTTTACCACTACCTTGTGTATGCCATACAACTCCTGCTCTACCATCAGTATCAACAGCTTTCTTAACAGCTTGTATAGCTTTATTCATACCAAAATATTGATGATATGCCGCCATTATCTTTCCTTTAGAAGTAAATAAAATAAAGTTCTTAATTATATCAAGTAACCTTTCCTTATCAAACATACCGTAAAGTAATGTATCAAAATTAAGCTTATCTATAACTTCATCATCAGCCTCAACCTTTTTCCAAGCCATAAATCTATCAAAAGGTGCCGTTAAAGTCCCAGCTTTACTATTAACTCCATCACTTATAACTAAAAAGGCATTATAATAAAATAATGTTGGTATATGAACCTCTTTATAATTCATAAGCTGATTATAAGCATCTTCTATAGTTACTTCTTCTCTTGAAGTACTCTTAAGCTCCATTAAAACTAACGGCATGCCATTAACATATACAACAACATCAGGTATCTTCTTAACATCATCTTCATTAACCTCTAATTGATTAACTACAAGAAATTCATTATTATAAATATTATCATAATCTATAAGCTTAACAGTAGAATAAACAGTTTCACCATTAATAAAATCAGCTACCCCTACTCCCTCTGTTAAATACTTATGAAACACTTTATTATTAGTAAATACATCATTAGTTTCAAATGTTCTAAGCTTACGAATAGCTTCTTTAATAGAACTTATAGGTAACCCTTTATTTATTTTAAGCAAACTTTCCTCTAATTTATCTAATAGCAGTACTTCCTTAGTATCTCTAACTAATTCACTGCCATGTATATATTCATAATCTATTTCTTTTAAATATTCAATTACAACATTCTCTAAACTAGCCTCTTGAAATTTCATCCTTTTATTCCTCTTTATTTACAATATTATATATAATTATATCCTAAATATTAAAATATAAAAAGCTATCAATAAATAACATAAAAGAAAAGCTAACCATTATAGGTTAGCTTTATATGTTTTATTCTCTCTAAATAACATTATCCAATCTAGGATGAATCTCACTTAATTTCTCTATAAAAATATCTTTTCTCTCATTTTTCCACTCATTGAAATCTATAATTATATCATTCCTATATCTTTGATACTCAGCTATTAGTTTTATTTTGTCTGGTTCACTTTTGAAGATATTATATACTATATTTCTCTCTCTAATTCTTTCATGCCTATCTCTTTCGCTCAACCTACTTAATATTCTTAGCTGCTTTTCACTTTTACACTCAGCTAATCCAGTTCCATATTGACTATTATATATATCCTCCAAATACTTCTTTATGCTTTCTCTATAGTTATAGTTATTTCTACTTAATATACAATCATCCCAGGTTTCATAAAAGTATTTTAAAATATACATAGACATAGCCTCACACAAAGTTTCTTCAAACCATTTAAGAGTTTCATTTCCACCACTAGTTTGTCTTAATACATAATGACACAACTCATGTGATAGCTGGTATATTACCTGTGCCCAATAAGTTGTTTCTGGCGTAGAAAGCCTTATTGCTAATTTATCATATCCAGTGTGTAGCATTGGACATGCAGAATTACTATCTATATAAACATAACACTCTTCATTATCAATTATATCTCTTCCAAATATAATCTCAAATTTTATTAACATATGTTCTAATATGTATTTCAATGATTTTGTTTGAAACTCGTCATTAAACACTTCTATATACCAATTATTATAATTATCAATTTTTATAAATTCCATTTTCTCAATCCCTTCTTTAGTCAATTAAACATTATCTTTATACCCTTATTTCTCCATTCATAAGTTTTGGTAACAACAAATCTCTTTTTTCCTTTAATAACTCACTTTCTATATCATTTTCAATAATTTTATCTATTAATGACTTTGCTATATTATGAAACTTTTTAACAACTTCTTCATTGAAATATACTTTTAAATCTGTTATATCTGACTTCTTTAAATTTAAAAATACACTTCCACTTGCACTATTTATTAAGTTATCCATTGAGTTATTAAGATTAAAATAAATAAACTCTCTACTTATAATTTCCTGTGATGAAACAGCTGCCACGCCTCTACCTAAAGCATATTCCTTATCTGTAAATACTGTATTTCCAATTGTTGCTCTAACACCAAACACCATATCTCCTTTTTTACAAATCTTTTTAGGTTCAGTAGTAAACTTAGTTGACTTTATTAATTTCCCAACAAAGTCTGAAGCTCCATTCAATAATGCAATACCTATTTTATCTTCATTGTAACTTTTGCTACTTGGTGATACCCCCATTGTAATATCAGAGATTTCATCTAGCTTTAAAATTCTCCAATCCTTAGGTATTATTCCAAATTCACTTTCAATCATTTCTCCACCACTAGATTTATAAGGTTTTCCCTCTTCATTAGGAAATTCAAAATCAACAAACCATCTTTTAAATAAAGCTTGAGCCATTTCTTCTAAAGTTTTATTCATTTCATTATTTAATTCTATTTTTTTGTCTAAAGATGATAAAATATCTGAAATTTTATTTTGTTCACTAATGCTAGGAATAACTATAGGTAATTTTTGTTGTGCAGTAATTCCTAAATAGGCTCTAGTAGATCCACCTTGTGCCCATGCTGTAAATAACTCAGTGAAGTTATTCCATGTAAAATAATACATTAAAAATTTATTATTCAAAATACTACTATCATTTATTCTATAATATGTTACCTGTGGCGTTAAAACAATAAAAGGATACTCATTTTCTTTTACTAAAGCAACCCTTCCTATAGAGGCTTTATGAGTTATTAATACATCCCCACACTTAGCAAAACCTTTTTTTAACCCTCTAGCAGTTTCATCTGATATATATTTACATGTATTGTAATTTATTCTTCCACTCTCAATATCAGATGCCATAACAAATGGTATACCACTTTCCACAAAATCTTTTTGAGTTGGATGAATACTTCCATTATTTCCATCTAATGGTTTATCAATTATTTTTTCATTAATCAATTCTTCTACACTCTTAACTATCCAACCACTTGGTACTTTTCCTAATTCTGTATCCTTAAACTTCATATCCAATTCCCCCGAGTTGCTTCCTTATTTCTTCTTCAAGCTCCTTAGATTTCTTGAACTGCTCTGAAAGGGTTTTTGTTAATCTTTCCATCTTCTCTTCAAATGGCTCTCCATCATCTTCTACTTCTTCAATTCCAACATATCTTCCTGGAGTTAGGATATAATCATTTGCTCTTATTTCATCTATAGTAGCTCTCTTACAGAAGCCTTGTTTATCTTCATAATTTTCATTATTCTTATAAGCGTGATATATATTAGCTACTTCTTTAATATCTTCATCAGTTAACTCTCTTAATCTTCTGTTAACCATAGTTCCCATTTTCCTAGCATCTATAAATAAAGTTTCTCCTTTATTCTTTTTATCTCTATTAAAGAACCAGATACAAACCGGGATACCTGTTGTATAGAATAATTTATCTGGAAGTGCTACTATTGCATCTACTAAGTCCGCTTCTAAAATACTTTTTCTTATTTCACCTTCATTTGAAGTATTAGAGCTTAAAGAACCATTAGCAAGAACTACTGCTGCTCCTCCTTTTTGGCTTAGTTTATCTAACATATGCTCTATCCATCCATAGTTTGCATTATTAGCTGGTGGTGTTCCAAATTTCCATCTTGAATCATTAACTAGTAAAGGTTGACCCCAATCACTTTGATTAAATGGATGGTTAGCAAGGACAAAATCTGCCTTTAATGATGAATGTAAGTCTTCATGGAATGTATCTGCATTTTTGCTTCCAAGGTTATTTTCTATTCCTCTAATAGCCATATTCATCTTAGCTAATTTCCACGTTGTTGGATTTGACTCTTGACCATATACTGATATATCAAAAGCATTTCCACTATGTTCTTGAACAAACTTTAAAGACTGTACAAACATACCACCAGAACCACAAGCAGGGTCTATGTTCCTACTGACTTTGATACAATAGAAAAAGCCTTCTCCGGGGTCAAAACCGCCGAAAAAGGCATAAAATAAGGGCTTTCGAGGTCAACTGCTGACTTCGGAAGCCCTTTTTTGCTTTATTCAGTTATGGTTTTTCACCGTTCCTACGATTGGCGACACAGTGGGATGTATGCCTTGCGGTGTACGGATTTTGGAATAATTAAAAGGTGTGGCAAAATTAAAAGGTTTAATCCATACTGCCGCTGCCTTTGTTACCACCGAACTCACATCCATGCACATGGTCATGGCCATAGTACCAACGTCCATATCGATATCCATAGTGCGGTGGACAATTGGCACAGTCACCATTGCAGCGGTCATTGTGTCCTTTTTTCTTCGATCCACCAGCAGAGCCAAAGGCGGCCAAAATCGCAATCAAGGTTCCAAAAAATCCGAGTCCCGTCTTACGTGGTGCAGGCTCATAGTATTCCGGTTCTTCATATTCCGGCTCTGATTCTTCCTCATCTGGCTCATCAACAAAGATGTCGATTTTTGCTTTCTGTGAAATGCGATCAAAAGAAGAATCCTCGATAAGCATATGGATTTCTTCCAATTGCTCTCGGTCAAAAGTTCCCATTGCGCTTTCTGCCGCCTTACTCAACACCGGTTTATCTATCAGAATTGTCATTTCTAAGGAACCTCTGAACAAATAGCCCTTATTCTGTGCCCACTCGATATACTGCTGTTTTTTGCGCTTGGTTAAGGCGATTTCGGCGCAAAAAAGCCATTAATTCTCTGTTTTCTTCTCTATTGTCCCCAAAAGGGCAGACTGCCCCTATCTCAGGTTGTTGCGAGTTTTCGCCCGGCGATTGCAAGGGCGTATAAATTGGCACAGGCAAACATGGCGTACAGCCGGTTCTCGTTTTTCTTCAGTCCGCGATACACCGTTTTCTTGTAGCCAAACTGACACTTGATGATCCGAAATGCGTGCTCTACCTTACAGCGCACCGAAGACTTGCGGTTCTCAATATATCTCTCCCAGTCAATTGCGTTGTCAGAGACATGAGGCAGCCTTCCGGGACGGCGGTTAATGCGGTAGTCTATGCTGGATAGGTGCTCGTCGCTGGTTACTTCGGGACGCTTCTGAATTCCAAGATAGCCGGAATCCCCATATACAACTTCATCATCTTCACGAATCAACGCTACAGCCTGTGTGATATCGTGGGCATTCGCTGCTGTGACCGTAATAGTATGCACCAACCCGCTGCCGGCGTCCACACCAATGTGGCATTTCATCCCGAATTTCCACTCGTTCCCCTTTTTCGTCTGGTGCATTTCGGAGTCACGGGCTTTGGCTGCATTTTTCGTGGAGCTGGGAGCATTGATGATGGTTGCATCTACAATGGTGCCGCCCTTCATCATGTGCCCGGTCTGCACCATAACCCGGTTAATCGCATCGAAAAACAGCTTATTCAGACCATGTGCTTCCAGAAGATGACGGAAATTGCACAGCGTTGTTTCGTCCGGAACGGCTTCCGTCATGAAATCAATGCCCGTGAATTTTCGCATGGCATAGCTGTCGTAGATAGCATCCTCGGTAGCCGGATCGGACAGGTTAAACCAAATCTGAAGCAGATACATCCGCAGCATTTTCTCAATCCCCATGGGCGGACGGCCACACTTCCCCGTGGGATAGTAGGGCTTAATGACACCAACCCACTCGTCCCAGGGAATGATCTCGTCCATGATTTCCAGAAACTCTTCCCGCTTGGTCTTCTTCTTGCGGAAGCTGTATTCGATGTCGGTAAATGTTTCCTGCTTCATTTCCATGCACCACCATTGCTTTGATGGTGTTATTATACCATATCCGGAACCCGCATGGTAGTGCGGATAAAATCAGAGGTTCCCTAGGGTTAAACTTAACTACTATTTTTCTTTGCGATATAAAATACATAACTGTAATAATCTACTACTAATCTAAAATAAAGCGATTATAAGCTATCCTTTTTCCTGTGTTTGTTTTAAAGTTTTCACCTATACACTTTTTTATCTTTTCCTGTTCTTTTTCTTTATCCATAACCGTTAAATTTTCAAGCAAATCAGCTTCCCATTGTATTTGAAAATCAAGTCCATCAATTTTAGATGGAGTATGATGGTTGCCTATTATAAAGCATATTCTATCAATATTTTTGTTATAGCCTACCTTTTTTAATATTTCTTTCGCTACTGCTGGTCCTTCCTTTTCTTGATAGACACCATCAATAGAACCGTATTTTTTTTGTGCTTCAACCGCACCAATATCATGTAGTATAGCAGTAATACTGATGAATTCTTTTTCTTCCTCTCCGATATTTTCTCCGTTCATTATATCTTCTGCATTTTTCAAAACTTTAAGAGTATGCTCTATGCCAAAAGGAATTTCTTTGAATACTTCTTTCATCTCTATAATAATTTTTTCTTTAAACATAAATTGCCTCCATTTATACCTTATAGGTGTTTTAGTTCTATCTATCCATTTTTTTGTTGGCCGATACAATCAGCATCATGGGACGGCGCATTTCATCCTGCATCCCCGGAATATCCATCATGTTTTCCGGCGGCTGCGGCTCCACAATCTGATTTATTATAAAACCATTTGAAAGCAGTGTATTTAGATATGTGGTCAGTGTTCTATGATATTTTGTAACCTTTTCTCCCAAAAACACAGCTGTCCGTTTGCCCTCATAATAATAATTATCCACCGGAAAATGCAGTATTTCTCCTTTTTCGTTATAATGCCAGTCTTGTGTTCCATAGGCAGTAAAAACAGGATGTTCAACCGTAAAAACTAGCTTACCACCAGACTTCAGTATTCTATATATCTTTTTTACTAAAATCTCATAATCTGCTACATAGTGAAACGCAAGTGAACTTAATATTACATCAAAACTCTCCTCTGGGAATTCCACATCTTCTATAGCACAGCATTTATATTCAACCTGTGGAAAATGTGTTTTTTCTTTGGCTACCTCGAGCATTTTATGAGAAATATCAACACCTACAACAGAAGAAGCACCGTGTTCCATCGCATAAATACAGTGCCATCCATAGCCGCATCCTAAATCAAGCACACGCTTATCTTTAAAATCCGGCAGCAGCTTTCTCAATGTTTCCCATTCTCCTGCACCGGCTACTCCCTGCTGTGAGCGACTCATTTGACTGTATTTTTGAAAAAATATATTATCATCATATTTGTTTTCTTTCATCTGAATTCCCCTCGTTTAAAAAGTTATTTATCTCCGTTGCAATTTTTTTCACTTCTTTATAAAACTTCTCGGTCATATCGTAGCATTCAAAAAGTGAAAGACCGAGTACTTCAAAAATATAATTAACCCTTTCGGCATATTTTTCAGGTTTATATTCAAAAGTTTCAAGCAGTTTTATAGCTTTCTTTTCGTTAATGCAATAAGCATTATTGCATGCAAATAGTACTTGATTTAAGCATGAAATAATACGAAAAACATGGCCTGCAATATAATATTTATCCTCTGCTCCCGCATTTGCTTTTACAAACATTAAAGAGAACTCTGCTTCAAATATAAAATAGTTTATCAAGCTCTTCTTTAGAGCACCAGGGTAAATTTCTGCCTGATTTTTTAATTCGCATAAGCTTTCATTCTTAGCATATTGTATCTTGCTGATCGCCAATTCTCCACGATACATAGCACTTATATAACCATGGGGATGACCAGTCTGATAATTGGCAGTAACAATTCCTTAAACAGCTTGTTCAGACCATGTGCTTCCAGAAGATGACGGAAATTGCACAGCGTTGTTTCGTCCGGAACGGCTTCCGTCATGAAATCAATGCCCGTGAATTTTCGCATGGCATAGCTGTCGTAGATAGCATCCTCGGTGGCCGGGTCGGACAGATTGAACCAAATCTGAAGCAGATACATCCGCAGCATTTTCTCAATCCCCATGGGCGGACGGCCACGCTTCCCCGTGGGATAGTAGGGCTTAATGACACCAACCCACTCGTCCCAGGGAATGATCTCGTCCATGATTTCCAGAAACTCTTCCCGCTTGGTCTTCTTCTTGCGGAAGCTGTATTCGATGTCGGTAAATGTTTCCTGCTTCATTTCCATGCACCACCATTGCTTTGATGGTGTTATTATACCATATCTCAAGCCTCGATGGTAGTGCGGATTAAATCAGAGGTTCCCTAATATGTGTTCCGGTGAGAATCGGACTCCTGCATTCAGCGCTTTTCTACGAACCTGGTAGCGAACTTTGAATCATAAAATGCAAACTCATTTACGATCTCAAAGACTTCCTCGGAGTCACCAAAATCCGAAAGGCGATACGAATAACTTTTCTGTGTGCTAAGAGACCAGTCGTAAAAACCGGCATAGTACTCATCCCATGTCATTTCTCTCATAGGTCAATTCTCCGCCATCAAAAAATCACGACTTATGACTTTCAATCCATTTCAAGAGATACGGCCTGTCATTGTTGGCACCCTTTTTCTCAAACCACTCACAACACATACGATAGCGGGTACCGTAAATTTCTATCGGCTTGGCATAATAATGAAGCGGTGTTTCCGTTTCGGTTGCCACCCTCAAAAGTGGATATTGCAGGTCAAACTGCTGTTTACTATATTCTGCGGTCTGCATTGCTGCGATTTCCTCTTCGGAGGCACAGCCATCGCACAGCATCCTGCCCAAGACTTTCTGGGCAAGCTGACCGATTTTTAATTCTTGGTACACATCGGCATCCGTGTAGTCATATTCCAAAGGCTCTGCTTTTGCGGTAGATGTTGTGGTGCGTGTTCTCTTTGCATTTGTTTTTGGTCTTATGTCAATATTTTGGACACAAAAAGTCAAACTTTTTTATGCTGCACTTCTAGCTAATAATTCACATTGATCTGGAGTCATGTAATTAATAGAAGAGTGTAGCCTTTTTCTGTTATACCAACCTTCAATATATTTAAAAA
>NZ_CYZX01000029.1 GCF_001405015.1 Clostridium disporicum | reverse complement strand
TTATAACCTCCTATTTGTCGTGTCAAAAAACTTGTTCATTTAGAAATAATTTCATATAAATATATGAATAAAAAATAAAAAGACCGTCTACTGAAATGATTTTAAAAATCATTTCAGAGACAGCCCCTTTTTTAGTTAAACTATAGTTTTTAAATACTCAATAAATCCATCTTTTAATTCAGGTTTTCTTAAAGCATACTCAACTGTTGCTTGTAAGAATCCTAATTTATCTCCGACATCATATCTTCTTCCTTCAAAGTCATAAGCATACATGGCTTCTTCCTTTATTAACTGAAGTAATGCATCTGTAAGCTGGATTTCTCCACCCTTACCTGGAGCTGTGTTTTCTAATATTTCAAATATCTTCGGAGTTATTATGTATCTTCCTAATATAGCTACATTTGATGGAGCTTCTTCCATTGAAGGTTTTTCTACTAGATCTTTAACCTTATATACTCTGTCTTCAATATGAATTCCACCAACAATTCCATACTTATTAACATCTTTCTTAGCTACAGTTTGTACACCTAATACAGATGTCTTATACTCTCCATAACAATCAATAAGTTGCTTTAAACAAGGCTTCTCTTCATTATAAACAACATCATCTCCAAGAAGAACAGCAAAAGGTTCATCCCCTACGAAAGTCTTAGCACAATGAATAGCATGTCCTAATCCTCTTGGCTCCTTTTGTCTTATGAAATGGATGTTTACCATATCAGATATTTCCCTAACCATTTCAAGCATCTCTTGCTTACCTGATTTTTCAAGCTCCATTTCAAGCTCTACAGATCTATCAAAGTGATCCTCAATGCTCTTCTTATTTCTTCCTGTTATAATAAGAATCTCTTCAATTCCTGAAGCAACACATTCTTCTATTATGTACTGTAAAGTAGGCTTATCAACTATAGGAAGCATTTCCTTAGGTTGAGCTTTTGTTGCAGGTAAAAATCTAGTACCAAGACCTGCTGCTGGTATTATTGCTTTTCTGATTTTATTTTCCATACATTTACCTCAATTTATATTACTTCTTTAATAATCCTCTTTTATCTACCCATCCTGGTATGTTTCTTTGCTTAGCTCTTGCTACTGCAAGTTCACCACTCTTAACATCATCTGTTATAGTAGACCCTGCTGCAATATATGTGTTATCTTCAACTG
This sequence comes from Clostridium disporicum, assembly GCF_001405015.1. Taxonomy (GTDB): domain Bacteria; phylum Bacillota; class Clostridia; order Clostridiales; family Clostridiaceae; genus Clostridium; species Clostridium disporicum_B. The sequence continues at coordinate 27,538 of NZ_CYZX01000029.1, read as the reverse complement.
TTACTGGTGAAATTAAATTAGTATTACATCCTATAAAGCTATTATTTCCTATAATAGTTTTATTTTTATTCTTACCATCATAATTTACAGTAACTGTTCCACAACCAAAATTACAGTTTTCTCCTACTTCAGCATCACCAACATATGTTAAATGAGACACCTTAGTATTATTTCCAATTACAAATTTCTTTATTTCAACGAAATCTCCAATTCTTACATGGTTACCTATAACTGAATCTGGACGGATATATGCAAATGGTCCTACTGTTGTATTAGAACCAACTTTACTATCTAAAATTACTGAAGATTGAATCTCAACTTCATCTTCTATAGTACTATTGTTTATTCTTGAATTTGGGTATAAAGTACATCTTTCGCCTATAACTGTATTACCCTCAAGTACATTACCTGGATATACTATAGTATCTTTTCCTCTAACAACATCTGCTCCGATGTATGTATTGTTAGGATCTATTAAAGTTACTCCATTATCCATGTGCTTAGCATTTATTCTTTTTCTAAGTATAGCTTCAACTTGAGCTAACTGTGCTCTCGAATTAACTCCTAATGTTTCTTCAAAGTCTATAACCACAGCTCCAACTTTTTCACCTTGTGATTTAAGTATTCCTATAACATCTGTTAAGTAATGTTCACCTTGTGAATTATTATTAGATAACTTATCTAATGATTCTATTAGTTTTTCTATATCGAAGCAATATACACCTGCGTTCATTTCAGTAACTTTTAATTCTTCTTCGTTACAATCTTTGTGCTCAACTATTTTTAAAACTTCATTACCTTCTCTTATGATTCTTCCATATCCTGTAGCATCATCTAAGATTGAAGTTAAAAGAGTTGCTGTATTGTTATTTGAATTATGCTCATCAAATAGTCTAGATACAATTTCTTCTGTTATTAATGGAGCATCTCCACAGAATATAGCAACTGTTCCCTTCTTTCCTTTTAAGAAATCTATTGCACACTTAACCGCATGACCTGTTCCTAATTGTTCTTCTTGAAAAGAATAACTTACTTTTCTTGATGAAGTTTTTTCTTTAACCAATTCTGAACCTTTACCTATTATTACTTTAATATCAGTAATATCAGCTTTTCTTAAAGTATCTATAACGTGATTTACCATCTCTTTACCACAAGCTTTATGTAAAACTTTAGGTAAATCTGATTTTATTCTAGTACCTTGCCCAGCTGCAAGTATTAAAGCACTTTTATACATAAAACACCCCACAAAATAATTCATTTATATTTTCTGTTTAATTAGTTATACGCTAATTTTAGATATAATAGATAATAAAACTATTAATATCCCACCTATTAACACTAAAAGTAAATTACATTTGTTCATATACCTTCCCATACCTCTTAATTTACTATTTTATATAAAGCTATCTTATTATATGTAATAAGATAGCTTGTATACTAAAAACTTATAAATACTATTGATAATATTATCTACTTAGTTAATATTAAGTTAACTAGGTCATTAGCCATCTTATCAATTTCTTCTTGATTTTCACCTTCAAGCATAACTCTTATTAAAGGTTCTGTTCCTGATGGTCTTATTAATACTCTTCCTTTTCCATCTAACTTAGCTTCGATTTCCTTAATAGAATTTATTATTTCTTCATCTTCTAAATAGATGTTTTTCTTATCATTAGTAACTCTAGCGTTAACTAATACTTGAGGAAGTTCTTTCATTATTCCAGCTAATTCACTTAAAGTCTTACCTGTTTGCTTCTTAATAGCAGCAACTTGTAATGCTGTTAATAAACCATCTCCAGTTGTATTATGTTCTAAGAATATTATATGTCCTGACTGTTCTCCTCCTAAAACATATCCATTCTTAAGCATTTCTTCTAATACATATCTATCTCCAACTTTAGTCTTTACTGTCTTTATCTTTTCTTCTTTACAAGCTATATCTAACCCTAAGTTACTCATTACAGTTACCACTAAAGTATCGTCCTTTAACTTACCTTCATCTTTTAAATGTTTAGCACATAAAGTTAGGATATAGTCCCCGTGTATTAACTTTCCATTTTCATCTACAGCCATACATCTATCTGCATCACCATCAAAAGCAAATCCTAAATCACATTTCTTTCTTACTACGTAATCCATTAATTCTTCTGGATGTGTTGATCCACAAGCATCATTTATATTTTCTCCATCTGGATTATCGTTAATTACTCTAACTACTGCTCCAAGTTCTCTAAATGCTTTAACTGCAGCTTCATAAGCAGCTCCATTAGCACAGTCAAGACCTACTCTAACTCCTTTTAAATCTCCAGGAATAGTAGATTTAACAAAATCTATATATTCATCTAACGCTCTAGGTTCTGTGCTGCATCTTCCTATTGCTCCACCTATTGGTGATGGAACATCAGCAAAGTTGCTTTCTATAACTCTTTGTATTTCATCTTCTATACTATCATCAAGTTTATATCCTCTATTATCAAAGAACTTAATACCATTATCTTGTACCGGATTATGAGATGCTGATATCATTACTCCTGCATCTGCATTGTACTTTCTTGTTAAATAAGCTACTGCTGGTGTTGGTACAACGCCAAGTAATACAGCTTCAGCTCCTACAGAAAGTATACCTGCAACTAATGCTGCTTCTAACATATCTCCAGATATTCTTGTATCTTTTGCAACAAGAATCTTTGGTTTATGTGTTCCTTCTGTTAAAACATAAGCTCCTGCTCTTCCTAGACTATAAGCTATATCTGCAGTTAGTTCCGTATTTGCTACACCTCTTACTCCATCGGTTCCGAACATTCTACTCATTTAAATATCCCTCTTTCCTATTTTAATTTATAAGGAGTGTAAACTTAATACACTCCTTATAGTAATTATCTATTTAAATAATAAGTAAAACTATCTATTAATTCTTCTTTTCTTAAATTATATTCTACTGTCTCTTGTAAAGAACATAGTTTATCTCCAACGCTATATCCTCTACCTTAAATATCTTATCAAATACATAACTTCATCTATAAGCTTAGGTAATGCATATGTAAGTTTGATTTGTCCATATGTACCTAACTTTGTATTTTATAAAATTTCAAATATTTTTGAAGTTATTTTGTATCTTTCTAATATAGCTACATTAGGTGATGTTTCTTCTACTTAATATTTTTCAACTGAGCCCTTAACTTTGCATACTCTATCTTCAATATTTAAACCATATAGAATATCCTATTCTCTTAGTATTTTTATGTTACTAAACTTACCATATAATACATTTTTTATAATTTCAATATCTGTAAATCTATAAACACGGACTTATACATTCTTTTTTTTCTAATATTATAATAATTTCCTTTAGCTCAACATTTATTGTAAGTAAAAATCTAGCACAAAGAACTTCAGTCGGTATTATTATTTTTCCTATTCTCACACTTTTCTCAAATATATAAATAATAGTATATTGCATATAAATATACATAAATAGTAAAATAGGTGATTTTCTTACTATAATACACCCTTGTTTCAGTTACAAATCTGTTAAATTATAATCTAACGCGTTATTTATCTTTCTTCAATCAAAAAAACTTCCTTATTCATGCTAATATGCTTATTAAAAATATACAAATAAAATCAATACAATATTCATCTATAAAAACTATATTAGTATTATAATGATGATATTTCATTTAAATATATATATGCGCTAGCAAATGTCCTATGAAATAAAATACCTAAGAATAACAATTAATAACTTTTTAATTATTTTCTATTATATCTAACTAAACTTTTATTGCTATTTTTTCTTTTTTTACAAATTTCTTCAATAATTTATTTACTATATTACTACAAACACTTTTAAAATAAATGAAGTTTTCTGTCTTCGAAAAAATTGCATATAGTAATAAATTAGGTACTATTAAACTAATAATTATATTAGTACAAAGTTCAATATAATTATTTTTAATATTTACAGTGACAGATATTAAATATGTAAATGTACCAATAATTGTAAATAGTATAATATATCCTAAAGTTTCTTTTATATAATCTATATAACTTCTAGAAAATAATTTTTTATATACAAACTTAGGATAACTATAACACCATAATACTAACCCGCTCACTATTGTTCCCAGAAACACCCCTGATAAACCTAGTAGCTTTAAAAATATTATTGAAAAAACTATATTCACAATAGATTCTATAAAAGGTATGAACTTATCTTCTTGCCAAATACCAGCAGAATCTTTAAATGTGCTATAGACACTTCTCATCATCTTTTGAAAATAGTTGAAACAAAGTGTTGCAAGAACTCCAATACTCAATAAATACTTTTCTCCTATCCATATACTAATAAAAGACTGCGTAATTACAAATAAGGAAGTTGCTGAAAAGGTAGCTAGCCAAAAATTAATGAATCTTATTTTTCTAAAAATATCAAATGATTTTTCCTTACTTTCAGTTATTAACATATTTCCAACACTAGCCGTTAGTGAATCTCTAAATTGATTAAATAATGAGTTAACTGCGTTTATAATAATACTATAATTTGTATATAATCCTACAGTCGTTACGCCAAAAAAATATGAAATAATTATATTGTCTGTTCCAAATATTACAGAACTTCCAACCTTATGAAAAAATAAAGCCCTTACTTTTTGAAAAACATCATTTCTAATGTTTTTTGGCAAACTCTTAACTTCCTTTTCAAGTAAAAACGGATATATTTTATTAGCAATTAAAGTAATAATTATATTCTCTAATAATTGGCAAATTATTTTTATAAATAAATATACATAGTAGTTTTTCCAGAAATATAACATCAATAGCTGCAAACAATTCACTATTACTATGTAAAACATATGTACTATGTTTATTATATAATTTTTTTGATTTGCATATATTAAACTTCTTTTATATGCAACAATATAAGATGTTATTGTACTAATTAAAAACATAATATATATTAAGGTAATATTTATATCTATTGTTATTTCATCAACTAATTTATCTAAAAATGGTATTATTAAAATACCAATAAAAAGAATTAAAATAGCAATAATATTATATATATTTTTATAAAATTTCATTAATGACTTTATTTCTTCAGTATTCTCTTCCTTAATTGGTCTATATAGATTATACACAATTGCATTCCCTATTCCTAATTCAAAAATACTAAGCATTGTTAGAATATTAGTAAATAAACCATTTAGCCCCATATATTCTGCTCCTAGTATTTTTATAAATGCGCCTTGAGCTATAAATCCAATTATCATAGCTAGTAAACTTGATATTGATCCTGTAATTGAATTCCTAATTGAATTATTTATTCTCATAATATTATTACATAAACCTTTCTTTCATATTTCTAAGTCTCACAAATTGTCTATAAAGCCAAAGCTTAATTATTAAGTTAATATTTTTATTTGTATTTTTTAATATCCAGTTAAAAATCTTATTTATTTCCTTCCTTGTTGGATTAGAACACCAAAGCAAATATTTAAAAGTTACTTCAATTTGTTTTGATAACCATTTATCTGCTCCGTTGAATAATTTATTTTCAACTATTCTTTCATATATGTATTTTTTTTCTTTCAAATTTTCTATAATGAAATCAGCCTTTATTGTTAATGTAATATTCTGAGAATGAACTCTATAAACACCAATTATTTTTCTATTAACAAATACTTTTCCACCTGAAATTAACCCTCTCATATATATTGATGAATCATTTACCATTTTCATGTTTTTTAAATCACCATTTACCAACTTATTTTTTCTAAATATAGCTGAAAATGTTGAGTTTGGTTTCATATATTTATATTGGAAATTTTCTAAATATTCTTCTACACAAATTGTATTATCAAAATTTATGTCCAAAAACTTGAAAGTATTCTCTTTTTCAAAATGTGTAAATGTATTTGAACAAATTAATGAAATTTCTCCATCCTTAAAAATATTAATAGCATCTGTAAAATAATTAGAATCTATATAATAATCATCATCATCACAAAAAATTATAAATTCACCACTTGACTTTTCAAATCCTACTTTTCTGCTGTAACCTGGACCGCTATTTTTCAGATTCTTTAAGTATTTTATTCTATTATCACTTAATAACTTAGATATATATTCTTCTGTTTCATCAGTTGAACAATCATCAACTACTATTATTTCAAAATTTTTATATGTCTGTTTTAAAATGCTATTTATACACTCTAATAGTTGCAATCTTCTATTGTAAGTTGGTATAATTATTGAAATTTTATTCTGTGTTTCTGTTATTTCAGTTTGCATTAATTTAATTTTATTATATTTTTCTTGTTTAATTAAATTTTCATAAGATTTACTATCTAGTATATTTTTATTCATACACTCTTCAAATAACTTTTCATTGGTGTAATTTACATTTTTTGTACTCAAGCTCATGCCCCTCCACTATCTTGATTAAAAGTAATAAAATTTTATCTTCTAATATTTATAGGTTATAAAAAATACTGTTTCTTTATAACCATTTTTAAATTTTACTATATCTTTTCTATTTACAAAATTTAAATAAACTTATTAAATTTTATTTAAGCTTTTAAAGTGTAAATTGTTTGTGAAAGTTCCTCAAATGTTTCTATGACTTTATTTTCTATTTTTAGTATATTATTTTCATTTGAATATTCATTATTAAAGCATATTAATTTTTCCTTAAACGGAATAGGTACTATTTTGCATTTATTAACAAAAGCTAAAATCAAAGCATGCATTCTTCCTGATATAACACAGTTTGATTTTTTAACTAATTCAATGTAATCATCTAAACATGTATAATCCACATACTCAACTTCTACTTCTTTTAGTTTATTTTTCGCATAGTTATAGAAACTTTTAGTAAATTTAACATCATCAAGCACGCTACATGTTATTAAAACTTTACTATTACCTTTTAAATTATCTAATATTTTTTTTATAAGATATTCATTATATTCTTCTACATCTTTAATATTCATATTTTTATTAATACTATCATTAAAATCTATAGGTACACATAAAAGTTGTTTGCGTATACCTAAATCTGCATTATCATTTTGACATATTGAATTATATGCAAAGACAACATCCGGAGAATATTTACACTCAACATTATACTCATTTCTCAACATATCATAACTATGACTATCTCTTACAAATATTCCTGAAAATCTATTAAGTGATTTTTTATTCCTATTAAATATATATCTTGGCATATTTGTATCACCACTTACTCCTAATAAGTATATTGGAATTTTTCTTTTTTCCGCAAATTTACTCCAAATGTTTAATGATGAATTAAATCCTCTATGACCACTAAGAAGTTCGCCACCTCCAATAATAATTGCATCGTAATCTAGTCTCTTAAACTTATTTATAATCGAATTTTTATTGAAAAAATCCATTAAAAACGGTATTTTCCAAACTGCATGCATTAAAATCTTACTTAATATATTTTCTTTACCAAAAACGTATTCTTCTAGCCAAAATGGATAATACTCTATATTAAAACCCTTACTTTTAAAAAAAGACGTAATAGTATTATTTATTGCTACATCCCCATAATTCTCTGTTATACCTTGATTAAGTATTAATATATTTTTTTTCATTTTTATACTCCTACCAAAATTTATATTATATTTAAAGCTTCACATTATTAATTATTAATTCCTAATAAAATATTTATAAAATTATCATAATAATTTTCAATATGAAAATCTTCTATTAATTCTATTCGCTCTCTTCCGAACTCACCCATTTTAAGCGCTTTATCCTTATTGTTGGAAATAATCTGTATCTTATCAATTAATTCATCAACAATATTATTTTTATCAACAATATAAGAGCATTTTTCGTTCACTACTTCTACTAAGCCTCCTGAGTTTGTAACTATTAGTGGCTTTTTACAAGCCATTGCTTCTATAGCTACTATTCCAAATGCCTCCTCTATAATAGTAGGAACTATGATGCAATCTGAAGCATTCATTATTTTAGGAATTTCTTCATTAGGTTTTTTTCCCTGAAAAATTATATTTTTCTTATGTTTATTTGCTATATTTAAAACAGCTTTATAATAACTATTTAAACAAAATCCTTCATCTGGAGCTTCCCCTACAATTACCAAATACATATTTGAATTTTTTGCTAAAACTTTATCAAATGCTTTAACAAGCTCATATAAGCCTTTTTCAGGACTTATTCTTCCTATATACATAAAAACAAAAGCATCATCTGAAATTGACCACTCATTTCTGATTTCACTTCTTATATCAATATTTTCAAGATTAAAATTTTCTAATTCTATTGAATTATATAGAACTTGTATATTATCAAATCTAGTAACATTAAAAAATCTCTCTTTTAAATAGTTACTACATGTAACGATTACTTCTGCTCTATTAGCAATATAATTGCATAATCTATATGGTTTGTCGTTACCTCCTATATCATTGTGTAGGTGATATATGTATCTATTATCTTTACTACATCTAGATGATATTGATTTAAATAAATACATATTATTTTCAATAACTATGTAATCAAACTTTTTATTTTTTAATAATTTTGATATTTTTCTACCATATAAATTAGCCTGCATATTTATTTTAAAAATATTAAATAGCTTATTTAATATTTTGCAAATAATTTTTTCAAATTTATTCTCTTTAATTTGATGAATTTTAACATTTGAATATGATAAATTGTTTAGTTTATCATCATGTATTGTATATAAATCTATTTCAAGTTGTTTTCTTTTCTCATTTATATCTAGTATTTTAGTTAATAAATGTTCTACAGCTCCTCCTTTTATATCTGGTACAGGCAAAAAACCTGGAGTACATATTGCTATTTTCTTCATATTTATTTAATTTCCTTTCATAAAACGCTTTAAATGTACTATATACTAAATTTTTTCTTTAAATTGATAATTTTTATAAAAGTCCAAAATATAAATTTAAAATTTTTATATAAAGTAAACTTTATTAATTGCCTTTTATTAACCACATATTTACTTGCTTTTTTAATATTACTCTCTAAGTATCTAATACAATTTTTTTTAATTTCCGCACTTTTGTTAATATTATTCATTTGGAGTATTGCCAAACATACATAACTTTTAAATACGCACTGATAATCACTTAAATCGGGGTATTTTTCCAAAACGTAATCACAAAAATTATTTGTTGCTTCCACATAATTTTTTATCTTATCTATATTAATTGTTTTAACTGCTGAAAATTCACTTTGTCTATATAAAACTAATTTTGCATTAATTAATATAATTTTTTTTGCTTTATCATAAACCTTATACATTGTTGCTAAATCTTCAAAGCATGTCATATGTTCAGGAAAGGTTATATTTTCAAAATAAGAAGCTTTTATTAAAGTTCCCCATGGATATGTATCATAGTTAAGCAATAAAATTTGTTTGTAAAATTCTTCAATCGTTAGTGTTTTTATATCATAACCAAGTGACTGAATACTTATTTCTTCATCATAATAAAATTTTTTATAATCTGATATAATAACACTATCTGGATTATTATTTATTTCTCTTTTTAGAATCTCTAAACAATTTGGTATTAATATATCATCAGAATCTAAAAAAAATAAATAATCGCCATTGGCTTTATTTACTCCTAAATTTCTAGCTGAAGAAACACCACCATTTATTTTATTAAATACTCTAATTCTATTATCTTCTCTTTCAAACTTCCTACAAAGATCTAGTGAAGAATCTGTAGATCCATCATCAATTAATATAATTTCTATATTCGTATAAGTTTGTTTAATAACTGAATCTATAGTATTACAAATATATTTCTCTGAATTATATACTGGAATAATTACTGAAATCATTATATCTCTTATATAATTGATCTATTTGCCAATTATATTTTCCTTTCTTTATTGTTTATTAATATAATTTATATCACACAAAAAATTTTAATGCAGATAAATTCCCTCTAACACACGCTAATAGCAGAATAATTATAGAAAACAGTAATATTATTACTCTCGTGTTCTTGTTGAATGGTATTTTATAATTTTCCTCAATATTTTTTAGTATCTTACCTAACAATGGTATCATCAGCATAGATATTAAAACAGAAAACCTTTGAAAAGTATTATATTCAAATATAAATATTAAATTTATAATTATCATGATTTTAACATACCTATATAAGCATAAAACATTTTTTTCTGACTTAAGTAGTTTTTTATATCTTTGCATTAAAACTATTATCAATAAAATATGTAAAGCTGTTAATAAAAACTCCCAAAAATAAAAGTACACATTTCTTGTTAGATAATGTGTAGCTGAAGATAAAACTGTCCTAAATAAACCTTGTCCATATTTTATACCCAATACTATAATTATGAATATTCCACTAACTTTAAAAGCTTTATCTTTTGAACTTGTCCTATTAAATGTAGAAATTTCATATATAATTCTAATAATAAAAACTATAGTTGCGGATTGATGAAATAATATAGCGATAACATATTTCCATAAATTTGATATTATTTTTTTGTTCTCTATAAATTCCTCATAAATACACTTAGCTATAATCGAAAATGCTATCATATTTCTTATACCAGAAATAACTTGAACATATTGTCCAAAAGCCATAACAAATAATACAATTATAGATACGCTATTTCTATTAAGCTTATATTTTCGTTTAACTCTTGTTATTATAGAAAAAACATTTCCATAATATATTAATGCTGTTATTGAGGGCAATAAATTAGGAAATCCTGTTTTTCCAATATAATAATAATATAAGATTGCTGCTGGTGTTTCTGAAGTAACTGCAACACTAAGTACTTCATTAAATGGCATACTTACATAATACTCCATCATGTTATAAATTCTATATAAATCAGCTGTATATGAAGGAACATAAAAATAAGCCATTACCGCAAGTACTATTGCATATATAAATAAAATAAATTTAGACTTTTTTGAAACCATTAATGCTATAATAAATATTAACATTATTAAACAATACATTGTAATTCCAAATAATCTTGGCATTAGGTACATTTTTATACTCTCCCTTTCTCGTATAAAATCTTATATCTTTCAATAGTTTTTACCGCAATATTATCACCATCAAAATTTTCACTTATATATTTTTTCGCTCTATTACTCATTTGACCTATATTCTCTTTATTACTATACGCTCTTTTAATTGCATCAGATATGCTATATTCATCTAGTGAGCAAGTGATTCCCATACTTAATTTTTTTGTATCCTCTGCTAATGTAGTACCAGGTGTTACAATTATTGGAGTACCATATGATAAAGCCTCTAATATCCCCATAGGTTGTCCTTCTGAACGTGATGTCTGAATAAAATAATTAGCTTTTTGATATTCTCTTATTTTCTCCTCATCATATATAGGTCCATTAATATTTACAATATCATTAATCATATTTGTTTCAACATAATTTCGTAAATATTCTTCATCTTTATTTGAACCTGTGCCATACATCTTAATAATAATATTTTTATCACGCATATAATCTTTACATCTTCTGCATGCATCTAATAATACGTCAAGACCTTTAAAATGTATATCATATCTTCCTATATATAAAATTATTAATTTTTTTTCATCCTTCTGCAGGTTTAATACTTTAGGTTTATCAATTCCATTTCCTAAAATCAATGTTTCTTGTTTACTAAATATTCTACTATTTATCTTTTCTGCTAAAGAAAGAAATTGTATAGCATCTGCACTTTTGAAAAAAGAATCAAATAAAAACAAATTAGCAACTTTTTTCTTAATTGCTTTAGTTTTTTGAGCTGTATAGCTTAATCCTCCATGCGGTATTATAATATAAGGAATATGCTTTTTTTTACATTCTCTGTATATCTTTAAAAATTCACTTCTATACAGCTCATGAAAAACTACAATATTAGGTTTGTTGAAAGGAATAGGTAATAGCTCAATCATTTTAAACTCTTCATAAGAATAACTTGTGAACTCATTTATTTTTTTTGATGATAAATTTAATAATGCACATATACAGTATTTTTGTTGAAAAGTTAAAGATTTTGTTATTGCTACTTCTGCTCCAGAGGCCTTATTTCCGCTATTATAACCAACATGTAATACAATGAATTTTGTCATACTTCTAATCTCTATGTGTTACCCTACCAAACACACTTCTCCTTACTTTTATTGTTATTTTTACATACAATTAAAAATATCAAGTTAATTATATTTTCACTATTAATTATACTTTTATATTTGTTCTTTTATTATATCTAATACATTAATATTATTAATAGTTAACTGATACTTCATTTTATCTTAAATATAATATTCTAAATATATTTTCATATTTTCTCTTACTTATATCTACTATATTACTTTCTTAGAACTACATCGTATAATAGTTTCTTTAGAGGCGCAGGAATATTAACAAAGACTATAATATATATCATATTAGTCATAGCCTCAAATCTATTAATCATTCTGGTAGATAACATATACTTCTGTAACACCTTCCAACCTTTAATTCTAGTTTTTGATCCTCTTTTAGAATTAAACCCATTCCCTACTCTTACATATACCAATGGCTCATTAATATTTTCTAACCTACATCCTGTGGCTATCATTTTTAACCATAAATAATAATCTTCAAGTAATAATAATGTTTCATATCCCCCACATCTTTTTAATGCTGATGTTCTCATACAAACAGAGACATGATTCATAGGATTTCTTCGTTTACCCATTTTTACTATATCTTCGTGCATTCTTGGGCAAATTCGTAACCTCATAGTTTCATCAGTAGAAATATTGAACTCTGCAATATCACTTCCTACAACATCAATGTCAGGATTATTTTGCATAAATAAATACTGTTTTTCAAATCTCCTTGGATCACTTATATCATCAGAATCCATTCTAAAAATATAATCTCCTGTACATTTTTCTACTCCAATTTTTAAAGCTTCACCTAATCCACGATTAATATCTTGTGGATAATAAAATACTATACTCTCTTTGCCTTTTCTAAAATCATTCAAAACTTCATATAATCTATTATTTAGTTCTCCATCAAAAACTACTATTATTTCTTCTGGTTTTCTGGTTTGTTTTTCGTATATACTCTCTAATGCTACCTTTAAAAATTCAGGATCATCATTCTTATATACAGACATTAAAACTGAGCATTTCATCGCATTATATCTCACTTTCTTAATTACTTTTTAACTATATATTTGTTACTGGTTTTCCTTGTAAATATGATATACAATATCTACTTTATTTAATATTTATTTCTACAATTAGCTTCATTTTATATCTGCTTTAGATATCTAATTATTTTTTATCTTATTTAATTATTATTTTTTATACAACATATCCTCAACAACTACTTCTCCAGCATTAATAACAATACCATCATCTATGTTTATACAATTCACTACTGAAGCTCCTACCCCAATAAATACACCTTCTCCAACTACATCATACCCAGACATATTACATCCCCATAATACGGATGAATAGTTTCCTATTTTTATATTATGGCCTATTCCACAGTTACTGCTTATAAGAACATGATTTCCTATTTTAGTGTTTACCGTAAGTGTTACTCCCGGGTAAATTATAGTTCCTTTTCCTATTTCTATAAATTTACCAATTTTAACTGTAGGATGAATTATAGTAGCAAATTCAAACTCATCATTTAATTTCTCACTAATAAGTTTTTTTACTTTAGGATTTGCCATTGCAATCACAACATAGGTTTTATTTTTTAAACTATTAAAATAATCTATTCCACCTAAAACCTTATAATCATTAAGAGTTTGTCCCCATACTTCTTCATTATCATCTACAAATCCAAGTATATTCCATTCTTTATTAACCTCATTTATCTCTTCAATAATCCAAGCTACTTCTCTTCCTATTCCACCTGCACCAATAATAACAATATCCTTCATAATATCACCTATGCTGAAATCTCTTTATTATTATCTAACTTACCTTCTTGAACTCCATCACTCTTTAACACTCCTAGAACTGTTAAAAATATAATTTTAATATCAAAAAGAAATCTCTTATTATCTAAATAGTACTTATCATATTTAACCTTCTCCCATAGTTCTATAGTGTCTCTTCCATTAACTTGTGCCCATCCTGTAAGTCCTGGAAGAATTTCATGAACTCCTAGCTTAGTTCTCATTTCTTTTAAATCATATTGATTATAAAGAGCAGGTCTTGGTCCTACTATACTCATATCCCCCTTAAGAATATTAAATAATTGTGGTAATTCATCTAAGCTTGTTTTTCTCATAAACTTACCTATTGGAGTTATCCATTGATCTGGATTTTCTAATAAATGAGTAGCTACATTCGGTGTATCTATTCTCATTGTTCTAAACTTATAAATCTGAAATTCAGTATTATTAATGCCAATTCTTCTTTGCTTAAAAAATATTGGCCCCTCTGAAGTACATTTGATAATTACAGCTATTAGTAACATAACTGGACTTAAAATAATAATTGAAATTAAACTTACTAAGAAATCAAAAACCCTCTTCATCATTATCCCCCTAACCTATCTTATTTACTTTTGAATTAACCTCATCTGGTTCTTTGTAAGTAGTTACTATTTCTTTCATCTTTTCTTTTAATATATCTTTATTACCTAAAGCAGCTACTTTAAGTAATTCATCAACATTACTTTTAACTTTATCTATTTCAAAATCACTAGATTTGCCTATAAATATTTTCTTATGTTTAGTTTCTGTAAGCCCTTCCTCATTCATAAGCAACTCTTCATAAAGTTTTTCTCCTGGTCTAAGCCCTGTAACCTCAATTTTTATATCCTTATGAGGTTCATACCCTGAAAGCTTAATAAGGTTTTCTGCTAAATCGTAAATTCTAACTGGCTTGCCCATATCAAGCACAAATATTTCTCCACCTTCAGCATAAGCGCCCGCTTGCAATACAAGTTGAGCAGCTTCAGGAATTGTCATAAAATACCTTGTTATATCTTTATGAGTTAATGTAACTGGTCCACCTTTAGCAATCTGATTTTTGAACAATGGAACTACTGATCCATTAGATCCAAGCACATTACCAAAACGAACAGCAACAAACTCTGTCTTACTCTCTTTATTTATAGATTGAATTATCATTTCACACATTCTCTTAGTTGCACCCATTATATTAGTAGGATTAACTGCTTTATCAGTTGAAATTAATACAAATCTTTCAACTTTAAATCCATCAGCGCATTGCGCAACATTCAATGTTCCCTTAACATTATTTTTAATAGCTTCTGCAGGGCTATCCTCCATTAAAGGTACATGCTTATGAGCCGCTGCATGAAATACTACTTGTGGTCTGTATTTACTAAAAACCTCTTTAAGCCTCTTCTTATCCCTAACTGATCCTATAAGTGTTTCAAGATTTAATTCAGGATAATTTCTTCTAAGTTCATTTTGAATATCATAAGCATTATTTTCATATATATCAAAAATAATAAGTTGTTTAGGTTTAAACTTAGCTATCTGTCTACAAAGCTCTGATCCTATTGAGCCTCCCCCTCCAGTAACAAGTACAACCTTGTCCTCAAGATAATCACTTATTCCATCATGATCTAATGTAATTGAATCCCTACCTAATAAATCCTCAACATCTACATCCCTTATTTTATTTATAGAGAACTTACCATCTATCATTTCAGATACACCCGGCATTATCTTTATATGTGCTTTAGCATTTTTACACTTTTCTAAGATATTTTTTAAATCACTCTTTTCTAATTCTGAAATAGCAATTATTATTTCATCTATCTTATACTCTTCAGCAATTCTTTCTATATCATCTCTATTACCTAGAACCTTAACTCCTCCTACAAGGCTTTTAAGCTTCTGCTTATCATCATCTATTAAAGCAACTACATTCTTACCAAATTGAGGATTTTTCTTAAATTCATTAAGAACTAAAGCTCCCGCCGAACCTGCACCTACTATAAGAACATCTTTTACCACACCTGATTTCTTTAAATCTTTATAATCAAGCATTCTAACCAATAACTTCCAAGATACTCTTATCCCAATATAAAAAAGTAAAATTATAAGTCCGCTTAAAATAGTTACAAATAAAGATAATCTATTTTCTGCTTTAGAAGTAATTAAAAGATTTATTATCACCGATAATAATATTGCTATTCCGCCATTAGCAAACTCATTTATTCCTGCTAAACTCCAGATATTCTTATATTGCTTAAATAAAAACAACATAACTATATAGATAACTACTGCTATCATAATATCTGGAATGTGATTCTTATATATTCTAACTATGTCTGACATATCAAAGTATTTTGAGTAAAATCTAAATATAAATCCTAACATATATGCAGATAGTATTAATCCAATATCAGATAACATAAGAATCGAAATTTTAATTTTCCTGTTTTTTAATACGTCCTTTAACATACTTTCTTTTTGCATTGTTATCCCTCCTTAATTTATTTTTTAATATTTTGTTAATTTTAAGTATATTTTTTTATAAAATTATTAATTAAAACTACCAAAAATGATAATAAAAAACCCCGGTATCAAATAACACCGGGATTATACTTTGCTTCATAATAAGTCTGTCCCCCAACAAAACTTACAATTCACTATAAATCCCATACTCTATTAACTGCCTTCCCTTAAGCAGTCAATTTTTTAAACCCACATTCATCTTTAGTTCTGCTAAGTAATCTTTTTCTCATGCAGTGACTTTATCCCTCTCACCTGCACATTTCGTAATTTATGTTTATCTAATATTTATTATTTTTAATACTCACTGTTAACTATATCAATATATAACTCTAACTTAGTTACTTTCGCTTCTTCTTTTCAGCAGTAGCAGCTACTTCTTCACTTCCATAATAGTAGTAATACTTATTGTTACTTTTCTCTACCCCATTAAGAACAGTACCTATTAAATTACCATTAACCTTTTTAATAAGATTAACTGAGTTCATAACAACATCCCTCTTAGTATCCCCAGCCTTAACTACTAAAATAGTAGCATCAACCTTCGTAGAAAGAACTTGAGCATCTGTTACAGCTCCAAGTGGTGGAGTATCCATAACTATATAATCAAAGTGATTTTTCATCTCTTCTAAGAAAGCACTCATTGCTCTTGATCCTAACATTTCTGAAGGATTAGGAGAAACTCTTCCTGCTGGAATTATAGTTAAGTTTTCATTATACTTAACCATAACTTGCTCCATAGTCTTTTTATGTAATAAAAGATCTGTTAATCCATCTTGATTAGATATTTTAAAATTCTTATGAATAGTAGGTTTTCTCATATCACAATCTACTAAAAGAACCTTACTTTCTCCTTGAGCAAGTGCAAGTGATAAATTTCCTGAAGTAACTGTTTTACCTTCCCCTGGTTCAGAACTTGTAATAACTATAGTTCTATATTCTTTATCAAAAGAGGAATATTGTATATTAGTTCTTAAGGTTCTATAACTTTCAGCCGCTACAGACTTTGGTTTTTTCTCAACTACAAACATCTCTCTAACCCCCTATACTTCATCTAAATTAGGAATAACTCCTAATACAGGTATTTCTAATTCATTTTCTAATTGCTCTTTAGTTTTATAACTGTTATCCATATATTCAAGAAGGAATACTAATCCTACACTTACCATTAATCCTAAAAGGAAAGCTATTGCAATATTCATCTTCTTATTAGGGCTTATTGGATTTTTAGGTAACTCTACACCTTCAATTATTCTTACATTACCATTTGGAACCAAGTCAGTTGCTGTTTTAACAAAAGCCTTAGATATACTCTTAAGAACAACCTCACATTCCTTTGGATCTAAGCTTTGATACTTTATTTGAAGTATTTGAGTATCAGTTATTGGCGTTACTGTTAACCCTGATGAAACTTGTCCAGTTGTTAAATCATATCCTGAATCTTTAATAGCTGCATCTATTAAATCTCTAGTTTTAATAGCTTCTGAATAAGTCTTTAAAAGCTTTTGATACATTTGGATATCACTGCTGTTATATCCCTCTTCAGAGCTTTCTTCCTTACCTATAAAAACCTTAGTACTTGCTTCATATACAGGTTCTATTACAAAGAAGCTTAAAATCCCTGATACTACTGTAGCTAAAATAGTTATTAAAGCTATCATCTTCCAACGCTTCTTTAAAGCTGCAAAAATCTCTTCAATGCTTATCACTTGTTCTTCCATTTTCTCCACTCCTATTCCTTATAAATCCCTCTCATTAAGGCAATCTTTCCTCTTTTTACATAGTTGAAATTTTCATAATTACCGTAGGCAATATTTCTCATTTATGTTATCTTACCTATTTAATATTGATATATCATAATTACGCAATGCACATCATGAATTAGTGCTGAAGTAATATGATATATCAATATAATTTAAATATAATGACCTTACTCAAAATTAGGAATACTACCTAAACATGAAACTTGTAAAAATTCTTCTATCTCTTCCTTATCACTAAAGCTATTATTCATATATTCCTTTAAAAATACTATCCCGATTCCTAGCATCATCCCTAACATTGCTCCTATAGCAATATTCATTGCTTTGTTCGGGCTTACTGCATCTTCTGGAACCTTAGGCTGTTCTATAATATGTACATTACCATTAGGATAAAGTGATTTAGAAAGCTTCATAAATTCCTCTGTTAATCCATAAATCATATTATAAGATTCTTCTCTTGAAGAACTTGTATATTTAATCTGTAAAATCTGTGTATCAGCGATTGCTACTGCTTGTATCTTGCTTAAGGCTTCAGCTACTGTTATATCTTCACCAGCTTTTTTAATAGCCTTATTTATAAGATTCTTAGTCTTAACTATCTCCCCGTAAGTCTTAATAAGTTTTTGATACATCGTAACTTCATCATTACTATAAGTAGTTGATACATTTTTAAATTTCTCTTTACCAATATAAACCTTACTGCTTGCCTCATATTTAGGCGAAACAAAGAAAAAAGTAACGATAGCTGATACTAAAGTCACTGATAAAGTAGAAATCAAAATTAACCTAAAATTAATTTTTAAAATGTTAATTATTTTTCCTATCTTTAAATCCCCCATAAAATGACCCTTTTTTCTTAAAATTTATTCAATATTTTCTATTTATCGACAAAAAAAATTATAACAACAAATATGTTTTTTGAAAAGAATTCCACCAAACCTCGTTTTTACTACTTATTACCATTATTTAAAAGAGTTAATCCTATACACATTCAATTTCATTTAAAAAAAACCACTTTTCCTTGTCATATTTTCACGTAATTTTCTTGTTATTTCGCTAAATTTAACAATATGTTAATATTTTTCCACAATGCAATAATAGTTTTTGTCGTAATTTGTATTACGATTTTTGCATTTTTTATGATTTTATTAACATATTTTTATGGTTTATTTTTTGTAAAACGTTTTAATTGCACACCATTATCATTTCTATAAATAAAAAACTGGCTTAATAATAAAAATTATTAAGCCAGTTTAATTACTTTATCATAATTTATAACATTTAATATACTTTTCTTAAAAAGCATTCCTTTTACTTCTTGCTCAGCATAAAAAGAATTATCAGTTCCAACTTTAAAGCCTTCAGTTTCTTTGCATTTTCTTATATAATAGATTTTTTCATTAGGCTCTGTTAGATTAAATTGTTGATATTGTACTCAAAATAGGGTTGTACAAATTACAACCCTATCTAACTATAAACTCTGTTTAGATTCCCTAACAATATTTCTATTGCAAAGGTCTATCTTCAATTTATTCATCAATTCTTTAGTATTATTACTAAACACTAATTCTGTTATTATAGCATCTTCGTCTCTTAATCCAAATTGCTCTCTTCTAACTAAATACAAATAACTTATGTTAGTATGATATATATTTATAACATTGGTTATTGGTCCATTCGCAAACATTTCAGTTTCAGTTGGGTCTACACTGTCATGAATTTCAAGTAATGATGTTAATATGTTATAATTAGGAATATAAAAACCCAAAGAAATAATTATATCTTTCATGTCGTTATTATAAAATTCTAATTCTTTATCTAATAAAAAATCCTTTATAATATCATCATTATCATAATCTCTTAGAATTTTTATAAGTTCATTCATAATCCCCCACCTCGTAATCTTTCAGTATAATTTTTACATATAATACTAACAAACATACACTTATCAAGCAATACCTAAAAGAAATTATATTTTCTTTCCTTGTATCCTTCTATCTTAGTGTCAACAAATGGAATTACACTATGGATAAGCATATTCTTTGTTTTTATAACTTCTTTATCAGTGCTAAAACTTTGTAGCCACTTATACCAACTCATATAATTAGATAGAAATTTAGTAGACACTCCTTTAAATCTATACATCCAAATTTTCAGGTTACTATGCAACGAATTAACATGATTTATATGGTATATATCATTTTTATAATGACCTCTTGCTATTTTTTTATGGTCTAATTCAAGGTCTTTGGCAAATTGTATATACGATTTATGGCTATCTGTACAGATTATTGAGTTAGAGTCTATCCTTCCTTCATAAAGCCTTTCAAGAGCATTGTAAGTAACCCTTCCTTTACATAAGGGTTCTAATATTATATTTCCATTTCTATCAATTGCTGTTGCTATACAAACCTGTTCATTACTTATACCACGTTTCTTAACTTGTTTGCCTCTTTTTCGAGCAGGTCTCGGCATTTTAAAACCACTCTTTTTATGATTCCCCTTGAAAGACTCGGCAACAAATGTTTCGTCCATTTCTACTATACCGTCTACATCACCAATACCCATAAATGCTCTTATACAATCAAGAATTTTATGTCTCATATAAAATGATGTTTTAACACCTACACCTACATTTTCAGCGTTCTTTCTTATAGAAAGTCCTATAACCATTCCTTTAACATATTCAATCCACGTTTGTAGAGGTAACTTAGTACAGGATAACGCAGATTTAGTTAAATCATTAAAGGATTTACTACAAGAACGACATACATAACGTTGCTTACCATTCAATTTACCATTCTTTACTACAGAAGTAGATTCGCAATGGGGGCAACATTGCCCCTTGCTAAATCTTGATTCTCTAAACTCTTTATTAAGACTTACATTAGATGAGCCAAGAGTAAGCATCTCACCTATATAGTTAAATAATTCTCTTAACTGGTATTCACTAAGTGATGTTATATCTGACTTTATATTTGAAAGAGTTGCCATAAATCTTACCTCCGATAGTGTTATTATCTATATTATAACACTATTTAAGACTTATATGCACATATCAACATTATTGTCTAACAGAGCCTAAAATAAAAAAGTCTTTCGTCCTAAAAAATTCTTTAGGACGAAAGACATATCTTCCGCGTTACCACCTAAATTGGTTATTACTAACCCACTTAATTGAAAATATAGCTCCAAAGCTTCCTTCAGCATTATTAAATATCAGGTTCTCACCAGCCCTAACTCTCTTTGATTTAATTAAGTGCTTACTCTTCTTTTTCATCGCTTTATATAAAATTATCTCTTTGGTATATTATTCACATATACCAGATTAATTATACAATTATGCATTTTTATTGTAAAGAGTAAATCAGTTACAAATTAAAAATGACAAATGATAAATTATTTTGGCTTTGTTTTAAAATAGTGTTGAAATTAGCATAACATAATAGGATGTCCATTTGGACATCCTATTTGAATCGCAATATATTAAATTTGTGAAGTAATCGGATATCAATATATGACATTATCATATATACTTATTTGAAAACAAAAATCTAAAGTAATATGCAAATAAGTATGGTGAGAAAACAATATAAAAATATAGATATTAATACTAATTATATTTGCAATAACTTATAAATCAACTATTTTTGTAGCAATTTTTTCACCAAATGAAGTATCATGCTCAACAAATAGCATAGTTGGTTTTTCCTTGAGAATTAAATCTTCTATTTGCATACGGGATATAACATCTATAAAATTAAGTGGTTCATCCCAAATATAAATTTCTGCTTTTTCACACAAACTTTTAGCTATAAGCAGTTTTTTCTTTTGGCCTTGGCTCCAATCATTAATTTCTTTTTCAAACTGAGTATTTTTAAAACCAAGTTTAATCAAAGTCCTTTTTAAATCTTCTATATCTATATTTTCAACTTTAGCAAACTCCCCAAGGTAACCTTTTAAAAATGCTGTATCTTGAGATATATAAGATATATTTCCTATTTTTTTAATATAGCCACTATGTGGAATATTTTCTCCCATTATTAATTTAATAATACTAGATTTACCAGAACCATTTTTACCACGTAACCAAACTCTCTCATGTTGTTTTATACCAAAGCTAATTTCATCAAATATATTATGATTATCATAGCAAATTTTCAAATTATTCACTTGTAATATCTCTAAATTAGAGTCTTTGCTAATCGATGAGGTAGATTTAGATAAGTCTAGCTGTTCTACCAAATCTATATTCTTTAATAACTTCGATTTATCTTCAATAGCTTTATTTTGTCTTGCTTCTATACATTTAGAACGTTTCATTATTTTGGCAGCCTTGTGTCCTATAAAACCTCTATCACAAGGGCCATGTCCCTTCTTTGTAGCCTCTACTTTATAAGACCAAGTTGATTTTTGCTTTGCAGTCTTTTGAAGCCTTTGAATATCTCTTTGTAGTTTTTCATTTTGAGCTATCTCAAATTCATCTTCTCTATTTTTATTAAATTGATACGTAGAAAAGTTGCCCTTTTGAATTTCTATATTAGCTTTATTGATAGAAAGTATATGATTTACTACAGTATCTAGAAAATCCCTATCATGAGATACCACAATAAATCCTTTTTTACTTGATAAATATTCAGCAACAATATTTCTTCCATCTATATCTAGATGATTGGTAGGTTCATCAATAAGTAAAAAATGATTTTTTCTTAAAAATAATCCAACTAAAAGCAACTTAGTTTGCTCTCCAAAGCTCAATGTATTAAAATATCTGTCAAGTATACTTTTATCTAAACCAATTTTACTTACTTCCTTCTCTATTAATTCATTTATTATAAAACCGTCATTGTAGATATATTTTTCTAATACTTCCCCATATAATTCTAATGTTTCTTCTGATTTACTATACTCATCCATCTCTTTTTCATATTCAGTAAACGGAGCAATAGAATTTCTCACAACTTCTAATGCTATGTTATTAGGATTTTGAACTTTCAAAGGAAAGTATTCAAATTTAACACTACTATTTATTATTCCTGTATATTCATATTCACCCATTAAAAGTTTTAAAAATGTAGTCTTACCTCGTCCATTACGGCCAACTAATCCTAATTTCCAATCTGTATCTATACAAAATGACACATTTTTAAATATATCTTCACCATATGAATCATAGTGAAAACTCAAATTATTTATACTTATTTGTGACATAAAATCATCTCCCGTCATAAGGAAGATTCGCATAAAAAAATCTTCCTTGAATTCTAGTATTTTACTACTTTAAACCAAGAAAGAAATAATTGTTCTAATATAATCGCCAATATTAATAAACCTTTATTTAGTATATGAAAAGGTAAGCAACTTTAACAATCTTATTCTCAACTTAAAGTAGTTTTAGGTATAATTAATAGAGTATTTATAAAACACTCTTCAAAACCTATTAAACTATCTATTTTGAATAAGATTATTTTCTCACTTTACCTAATCACCTCCGTTTTGTAATACAGTTATTATATATAAATATATAATAACTGTCAACTTTTTATTGTTTTTATGATAAAAGTTAAAGATGCTAATTTGTACTTATGAGTTAAATGGTAAATGGTTGTACTAACTTGTTTATAATTTACTTCACATTATAATACAATTGTTCATCAATCATTATATTTATTGTACACTAAAAATAGTAAAATTAAAACAAATTTTACCTTTATACATATATTGGTCTTCTAATCTTAAAATCCTTTATTAAAGATACAGAATGTGTTGAATTAGCATGAATAAAGAACTTTTTAGGTTTATTCCTTTCCATTTCTGTTTTAAATAATTGGGTCCATTTATACCAAAATAGGTAGTTTGTTAGGAACTTGGTTGAAACACCATTAAACTTTCTTATCCATCTTTTTAAGCTACTATGAAAAGCATTGACTCTTTGAATATTATAAATATCCACAGTTTTTCTCCCGCCCCTAATTTGATGTAATTCAAAATTATGTTGAGCCGCAAATGGGATATAACTCCTATGTTTATCAGTACATAAAATAGAATTTTCTTCAACAACCTCTGATAAAGCCCTATTTATATCAGTATAGTTAGGTCTGCCATCACATATTAAACCAGTATATATATTTCCTAATCTATCTACACCACATAATACACAGGCAAATTCCTTTGATATACCTCTTGTATTTATTTCTTTACCACGCTTTCTTGATTCCCTTGGCATAGTAAAATTAGAACTTTTGCTATGATTCCCTTTATAGCTAAGGGCAAAGTATGTCTCATCGAGTTCAATAACACCCTCAAGAGAGCCGTAGCCAATAAATTTTCTAATAGCGTCTATAATTTTATGTCTCCAAAAGAAAGCTGTTGCAATATTAATCTCAACAATTTCGGCACATTGCCTAATAGTGTTACCATTTATCATACATTGAGCATATAGTAGCCATTTATCTAATCCCTTTTTACTACTTGAAACTGGGGATTTAGAAAAATCATTGAAAGTTTTTTTGCACTCTGGATTTTGGCATTTATACCTTTGTTTAACGCCATTCTTACCATGATATTTTCCATACTTAGATATTTTATAATGATTGCAAAAAGGACAGCACTTCCCCTTGTTAAATCTATTTTCAGCGATTTCTTCATCTATAGAGTTAGTTATTCCATTTGACATCAATACAGTCTTTAAAAAATCAAATACCTTCTCTTGCTCATATGTATTTAATTGTGAAACTTGTTGAATAACATTATTAACTCTTGGCATAAAAAACCTCCTAAATAGTAGTTATATTATATATTATAACCATATTTATAGAGGTTAATCAAATTTCAACAGTTTATTAAAACAAAGCCATTATTTTTTAAATTATAAAGTAAATAATAAACAATACAGCTAATCCATACATTACCGGATGTACTTCCTTATATTTTTTCTTTGCTAACATAAGTATTACATATGTCAAGAATCCAAATGCAATTCCTTCCCCTATACTGTATGTTAAAGGCATTAATATTATAGTCAAAAATGATGATATTGCTATTTCACTCTTGTTCCATTCAACATCTGCTACAGACATAAACATCAATGATCCTACTATTATTAAAGCAGGTGCTGTAACTTGAGTGGTTATTACCGATAACAATGGTGAAAAGAATAAAGATATTAAGAACATTACTCCAACAACTACACTTGAAAATCCAGTTTTAGCCCCAACTGCTATTCCTGACAAAGATTCTGAATAAGATGTTGTATTAGTTGTTCCTAAAACAGCTCCCACGCAAGTAGCCACGGAATCTGCCAATAATGCTTTTGAACCACCTTCTACATAACCATCTTTCTTAATTAAACCTATTTTTGAACCTACTGCTACAATTGTTCCAGCAGTATCAAAAAAGTCCATAAATAAGAATGTGAATATAACCATAATCATTTGTGGATTAAAGATATTACCTAAATTCTTAACTGCTACTCCAAAAGTAGGCGCTATTGATGGTGGTATAGAAATTATTGCTTTTGGTACATCTACTAATCCAAATATCATACCAACACATACTGTTACAACCAATCCAATAAATATAGCTATTTTATTTCCTCTCACCGTTAACACTGCCATAACTATTAACCCAAATATCGCCAACAATACTGATGGTTCAGTTAAATTTCCTAATGCTACAAATGTTGCTGGATCTGCTACTACTATTCCAGCATTTTTAAATCCAATAAAAGCTATAAAAAGTCCAATTCCTGCACTTACTGCATATTTAAGATTATTAGGAATTGCCTTAATTACTGTTTCTCTAAATCCTGTTATAGATAAAATTATAAAGATTATTCCTGATGCCAAAACTCCTGCCATAGCAGTTTGCCATGGAATATTCATACCTAAACATACACTAAACGTAAAAAATGCGTTTAATCCCATACCTGGTGCTAAAGCCATTGGAAATTTTGCATATATTCCCATAATCAATGTTCCTATGGCTCCTGCTAATGCTGTAGCTACAAATACTGCCTCTTTAGGCATTCCAGTATTAGATAACACTTCTGGAATTACAAATAACGTATAAGCCATTGTTAAAAAAGTTGTTAATCCACCGATTAACTCTGTTTTAAAATTAGTTCCTTTTTCTTTAAATTGAAAATAATTAGAAATGAAATTCATCTTTTGTTCCCCCTTATGCCTTTGTAATCAAAGCATCTATCGTATAAGGGATAATAGATATGTAAATAGATACACATATATGTATATCGACATATCGTAGTCAAATCATTTAAGGCGATTTGGTAGAAACTGTTGGACCATATTACCAACTTTATACGATAAAAGTGATTACTTTTAATATGAAGCACGCTACTAATATAATTCGTAAGCGCAAAATAATTTCTCTAAATCAACGTGTACCTTTATTAAGTATAGATTTAGGATTTCATCTATTGTATTTATACTAAACTACTTTTAATTTCTTGTCCACTTTTAAAAATTGTAAATATTTTTTGTCTTAAAAATTTAATTAAATAAAAAAATTCTATCAAATAACATGATAGCATCTTACAAATATGTTAACTTATTAATTATTTAGCTTGATCTAGAGCATCTTGAACTGCATCTAAATAACCATTAATTTTAATTGTAACTCCTGATATTGCATCTGTTTTACCTTCATCATTGCAAGTTATTTTATCTAAATTAAATTCATCTTTAACAATAGTTTCTTCTAATAAATCAACTTGCTCATGCCACTTCTTTCCTGGTTCATTCTTCATATCATATGCGCCTGACTTAGAAGCTTCTGATTTCATTGTTCCATCTTCTTGTTCAGTATCAATATCAACTGAAACTGGTTTACCTTCTTCAAATTTGACTGTAGCTATAGTTTTACCACCAAACTCATCTTTAACTTCTCCAACTTTTTCTCCTGTAAATCCTTTAGATCCACATCCTGTTAATGCCATAGCAACTAATAACACAACTGCAATTACTCTTTTCTTCACAATTTCCACTCCCTTAATTTTACTTTTATTCAAATAAATTACTATATATTACCATAATTATACAATAGGTTCTTCGTATAGTAAAGTTAATTTATTCTCAAAGTAAAAAGGGGCTGTCTCTGAAATGATTTTTAAAATCATTTCAGTAGACGGTCTTTTTATTTTTTATTCATATATTTATATGAAATTATTTCTAAATGAACAAGTTTTTTGACACGACAAATAGGAGGTTATAA
>NZ_CYZX01000028.1 GCF_001405015.1 Clostridium disporicum | reverse complement strand
AAGTTTTTCATATTATTACTATGCGCAAAAAAGGAAGTTCAAATTCGAACTTCCTTTTCTTTATCGGCAAATATCAAATTTTTTTTGATACAGCCCCTTTTTGTATGGAGAAAGAGAGAAAACTTTAGAATAATTAGACTTTTTTATTAGAAAACATTTGTAATATGTATAAATTTAAATTATAATATAGATGTTTTCTTATTTTTATGGAGGAGTTTAAAATGCGTAAGTTTTGGGAAAGTATATATAGTCCAAATTACATAACTGGATATAATCCCTTTATACTTAAGGATATGAATAGAGCTATTGAGCGAATGGTATCTGCAATTAATAATAGAGAAAAAATAGTGGTTTATGGGATACCTAATGTAGATGGACTATGTGCTATTTCATCCCTAATACTGGTTTTGAAATATTTAAATGCAGATATTGAATATGTAGTTCACGATGATTCGTCAGGTGATTCTAGTATAACATCAAAGGACATTATTAATAATGTTCATTTTTTAGGTGCTGAAGTACTTATCACCTTAGGTATTGGGTTAAAGTCGAAAGAAGAAGAAGAGCTTTGTAAAAAGTTAAACATAGATTTAATGGTCTTAGAAAACAAAGACCTAAAAACAAAATGCGAGTACATATACATAAACCCTAATCAAAAAGGGTGTCAATATAGATATAAGAATTTGTCTATAAGTGGATTAGTATTTAAACTAATGCAGGCAATAGCAATATATTATAACATAAAGAGTATAAATAAGTATCTAGATTTAATACTTATTGGTGAGCAGTCAGCAAATGTTCCTCTTAAGGGCGAAAATGGTGTCATATTGAAAGAAGGTAAAAAGTTCTTAACTAATACGAATAATTATGGACTAAGAGCTATAAAAGATGCGTATAATATTACTGAGATGAATGATGATGACATAAAGCAAATTATAAAGATTATAACGCCGACTATAAATGTAGTAACGATGATGGACAATGCAAGAATAATAATTGAATTGCTCATTACAAATAGAAAAGAAAGAGCAGAACAGATTACAAAGTATTTGAATAAGTCTAAAGAAAATGTATAATTAAGGTAATAATAAAATTCATGGAGGAGTTAATATGAATTTAAAAGATAAAATTAGAATAGTTGAAGGATTCCCTAAAGAAGGCATTAGTTTTAAAGATATCACGACTTTAATTGGAGATGGAGAAGCGTTTAAGGAGTCGATTGACTTAATTGTTGAACATTTAAAAGATAAAAATGTTGATGTTATATTAGGGCCTGAAGCTAGAGGATTTATTTTCGGAGTGCCTGTTGCATATGCTTTAGGTGTTGGTTTTGTTCCAGTAAGAAAAAAAGGTAAATTACCAGCTGAAACAGTTTCAGTGGATTATGCATTAGAATATGGTGTAGATGTATTAGAAATACACAAAGATGCAATAAAAAAAGGGCAAAGAGTTGCAATAGTTGATGATTTACTTGCTACAGGAGGTACTATAGAAGCAGTAGCTAAACTTGTAGAACAAGTAGGTGGAGAAGTTGTTTCATTAGACTTTGCAATAGAGTTAACAGAGTTACATGGAAGAGATAAACTTAAAGGGTATGAAGTAATGTCATTAGTTCAATATGATATTTAATTCTATTGTAAAACCCTAAATTTTAATATATAATTAGAATGATAAGGGCTGGTTAATTAACCAGCCTTTGACTTTAGGATTTTGAGGTAATCTAAAGGAGTAAATAGCTAATGATTGAAGTATTAATAAATAAGATTAAAGAAAATTGTACAAATGTTGATATAGATTTAGTAATCAAAGCTTTTAAGCTTGCTGATGAAGCTCATAAAGGACAAAAGAGAGAGTCTGGAGAACCATATATTATACACCCAATAGATGTTGCAACTATATTAGCAGAGTTGGGAATGGACACAAGTACCATAGTAGCAGGGTTACTTCATGATGTTATTGAAGATACAGATTATACATATGAAGATATAAAGAAAATATTTAATGAAGAAATTGCGAATTTAGTTAGCGGAGTTACAAAAATAACTAAGATGGAGTATAAGTCAAAGGAAGAGCAACAGGCTGATAATTTTAGAAAGATGTTGCTTGCAATGGCTAATGATATCAGAGTAATTATTATAAAATTAGCTGACAGATTACATAACATGAGAACTCTTAAGTATATGACAAAGGAGAAACAGAAGCAGAAAGCAAGGGAAACTTTAGATATTTATGCACCTCTAGCCCATAGACTTGGTATATCAAAAATCAAATGGGAATTAGAAGATCTTTGTTTAAGATATTTACATGAAGATGAGTATTATGACCTTGTTAAACAAATAGCTGAAAAGAGAGTAGAAAGAGAAACATATATTTCTACTATTATAGATGATTTGCACGTTAAATTTGAGAACTCTGGAATTGATGCAGATATTGATGGTAGACCTAAACATTTTTATAGTATTTATAAGAAAATGATTACTAAAAATAAAAATATAGAACAAATATTTGACTTAACTGCGATAAGAGTACTAGTTAATACAGTAAAGGATTGTTATGAGGTTTTAGGAATTGTACATACCATTTATAAACCAATTCCAGGCAGGTTTAAAGATTATATAGCTATGCCTAAGCCGAATATGTATCAATCTTTACATACGACAGTTATAGGGCCTCAAGGTAAAACTTTTGAAATTCAAATTAGAACTTTTGAAATGCATAGAACAGCTGAATATGGTATAGCTGCACACTGGAAGTATAAAGAAGGCGATGCATCAGGAGAAGGGAAAGAAAAGAATTTTGAAAATAAGCTTGCTTGGCTTAGAGACATGTTAGAGTGGCAAAAGGAAACGTCGGATGCAGAAGAGTTTATAGAAGGATTTAAAATAAATTTATTTACGGACGAGATATTTTTATTTACGCCTAAGGGAGTTGTAATAGATTTACCTAATGGAGCAACACCAATAGATTTTGCCTATAGAATTCATACTGATATAGGTAATAAGTGTGTGGGAGCTAAAGTAAATGGTAAAATTGTACCATTAGATTATAAGCTTAAAACAGGTGAAATAGTTGAAATCCTAACTTCTAATAATGCTAAAGGACCTAACATGGATTGGCTAAGTATAGCTAAAAGCAATCAAGCTAAAAGTAAGATAAGAGCTTGGTTTAAGAAGGCTAAGAAAGAAGAGAATATAACAAAAGGTAAAGAGATATTCGAAAAAGAACTTAAAAAGCAAGGCGTTGTATATAATGAAATAGCTAAAGGCGAGAGTTACGATAAGTTTGCAAAGAGATATAATATAAATAATTTGGAAGATTTATATGCACTAATAGGACTAGGAGCTATAACAGCTTCATCATATATTGCTAGATTAAAAGAAGAGAATTTAGTAAAAGACGATAAGAATAAAGAAGCAGAGATACAAAAGACTATTGATGAGCATATAGCAAAGAATCAAAGAAGTAAAAAAGAAAATACTTATGGTATAACTGTTAAGGGATTAGATAACTTAATGGTTAGATTTGCAAAGTGTTGTAATCCAGTACCTGGAGATGATATATTGGGATATATCACCAAGGGTAGAGGAGTATCTGTTCATAGAAGAGATTGTAATAATTTAAAATCTCTTATTGAAAATGATGGAGAAAAAACTATAGAAGTTTCTTGGGGAAATTCTCAAGGGGTAGGTTATATAACAGAGATTGAAGTTAAAGCTGAAGATAGGATGGGAATATTAACAGATATTATGACTATAATTAATGAAGCTAAAATATCACTTAATGGACTAAATGCAAAGTCTACTAAGGGGAATTTAGCATTTATAAGTATTAAAGTGAAAATAGATTCTATTGAGCAGCTTAAGGATTTAATGAAGAAGATACGTAAGTTAAAAGGCATTATTGATGTTTATAGATTAAGAAGTTAAAGGGGAAAAAATGAGAGCGGTAGTTCAAAGAGTAAAAAAATCTAGTGTAAAAGTCGACGAAAAAATTGTTGGTAGTATTCAGTATGGATTAAATGTACTTATTGGAATAAATGTGGATGATACTTTAGATGATTTGAAATATATAGTAGATAAAGTGATTAACTTAAGAATTTTTCATGATGATAATGATAAGATGAATTTATCTGTAAAAGATATTGATGGCGAAATTTTAGCTATATCACAATTTACTTTATATGGAGATTGTAGAAAAGGTAGAAGACCTAATTTTATGAATGCTTTAGGTGGTAGTGAGGCAGAAGTGCTATATAATAAATTTATAGAAATGCTAAAAGAAACTGGAATAAAAGTTGAAACGGGGATTTTTGGAGCTCACATGGATGTTGAAATTCAAAATGATGGACCGGTTACAATTTTGTTAGATAGTAAAAAAGTGTTTTAATATAAAAAAAGAGGTGACTACTATGATAATTAATACTTATCCTATGGGCGAATATGGAGCTAATTGTTATTTCGTTATAGATGAATTAAGTAAAGATACATTAGTAATAGATCCAGGTGCTAATGGAAAAAGCATTATTAGGGAGATAGATAGATTAGGATGTAACGTTAAGGCAATACTTTTAACACATGCTCATTTTGATCATATTGGAGCAGTTGAAGAGCTAAAAGAAAAGTATAAAGTGCCTTTATATGTGAATGAAGGGGAAGTAGACAATTGCAAAAAGGATAATACTGTATATGCAAAATTACCTAGTGATTATAATGCAATAAGTGATGGGGATATATTAGATTTCAACAATATTAATGTTAAATGTCTACACACTCCAGGGCATAGTAAAGGTGGAATGTGCTTCTTAGTTGAAGATAATGTATTTACTGGAGATACTTTATTCCAAGGTTCAATTGGAAGAACAGATTTTATAAGTGGAAATTATGATACACTTATAAGTAGTATAGAAGAAAAACTTATGGTATTAGATAAGAATACTAAAGTATATCCAGGGCATGGACCAAGTTCAACAATTATTTACGAAAGAATGAGAAATCCTTTCTTACAGTAGGGAGAGAAAATGGAAATTAAAATTAAATTAAATGACCTTAAATATAGATATGACGTATATCAAATGTTTAATATATATTTTTCGTTAGATGAAATTAAATTTGAAGATGATGGGGAATATGTTGTAGAAGTGCTTGAAGATGAAGTTAAATTTTCTTATAAAGATTTTAATAAATCTGTAAAAATCGGAGAAAAAATTAAGGAAGATATAAAGAGATTAGTCTTTATGTCATTAAAAGAATTAACTAATGAAGAATATCCTTGGGGTATATTAGTTGGAATTAGACCTTCTAAAATTGCTTTAAAATATTTAGAAGAAGGTAAGAGTGAAGAGGAAATTATAAAAATCTTTAAAGAAAAGCATTTAGCTTCAGAAGAAAAGGCAAAACTATGTATAGAAGTAGCAAAAACTGAAGAGAAATTTGTAAATGATGATGAAAAAAAGATATCTATTTACATAGGGATGGCATTTTGTCCCACTAGATGTTTTTATTGTTCATTCACTGCGAATTCAATTTTAGGAAGTAAAAAATTGGTTAATCCATATTTAGAAGCTTTAACTTATGAAATAAGAAAAATTAGCGAATACGTTGAAGAAAGAAACTTAAAAATTGAAACAGTATATTTTGGTGGAGGAACACCAACAGCAGTAAATAATGAAGAATTTGAAAATATTATGAAAGAAGTGTATAATGCTTTTGTAAAAAATAAAAAAATTTTGGAATTTACAGTTGAATGCGGCAGACCAGATAGTATAACAGTTGAAAAACTTCAAACAATGAAAAATTATAATGTTACAAGAATAAGCATAAATCCTCAGACTATGAATGATGATACATTAAAGGCAATAGGAAGAGGACATAATGTAAATGATGTAAAAGAAAAGTTTAATCTTGCAAGACAGATGGGCTTTAATGATATAAATATGGATATTATAATTGGATTACCTGGTGAAGGATTAGATTATGTTAAGACTACATGTAATGAGATTTATAATCTTAAACCAGATAGTTTAACAGTACATGGACTTTCTTTAAAAAGAGCATCTATACTTTATGAAAACTTTATTTTAAAGAAAGGTATACAAGTAAAGAAGCAAGAAGAGTTGGCTTCTATGTATAATGAAAGTATGGAACTTGCTAAAAAGTTAGGACTAAAACCGTATTATATGTATAGACAAAAAAATATGGTTGGAAATATGGAGAATCTAGGATATTCTAAAGAAGGTAATGAATGTATATATAATATTCAGATGATTGAAGATAAGCAAACTATAATAGCTTTAGGTGCAGATGCTGTAACTAAAGTAGTATTTTTAGAAGAAGATAGAATAGAGCGATTTGGAAATATAAAAGATATCAAAGAATATTCAAATAGAATAGAAGAAATGGTAAATGGTAAAATTAATTTATTAGATACCCTTTATCGTAATTAGGAGGAAAAGTAGGATGGATATACAAGCACCTAAAGGTACAAAAGATATGTTACCTCAAGATGCGTATAAGTGGCAATATGTTGAAAATACGTTCAAGGAGATAGCAAAATATTATGGAATGAGAGAGTTAAGGACTCCAATGTTTGAACATACTGAACTATTTAAAAGAGGTGTAGGAGATACAACAGATATTGTTCAAAAAGAAATGTATACTTTTAATGATAAAGGGGATAGAAGCATAACATTAAAGCCAGAAGGAACGGCACCTGCTGTTAGAGCTTTTATTGAAAGCAGATTATTTAATGAGGTTCAACCAACAAAATTATATTATGTTACACCATGTTTCAGATATGAAAATGTACAAAAGGGAAGATTCCGTCAGTTCCATCAATTCGGTACTGAAATATTTGGATCTAAAGAACCTTCAATGGATGCTGAAGTAATTGCTTTTGCAATGAATGTTTTAAAAAAGTTAGGATTAAGCTCTTTAAGCCTAAATATAAATAATTTAGGATGCCCAAGTTGTAGACCTAAATATAATGAAGCATTAAAGCAATATTTAAAAGAGAATTATGATAATTTATGTGATTTATGTAAATCTAGATTTGAAAAGAATCCAATGAGAATTTTAGATTGTAAAAATCATAAATGTAATGAAATAACTAAGAATGCACCAATAATATTAGATTTTATGTGTGATGAGTGTGATACTCACTTTACAAAGGTAAAAGAGTATTTAGATGCATTAAGTATTCCATATAAAGTTGATCCAGGTATAGTTAGAGGATTAGACTATTATACTAAAACTATTTTTGAAATTTTAAATGATGATTTCACAGTTTGTGGTGGTGGTAGATACGATAAGCTAATAGAACAACTTGGTGGACCTGAGATGCCTGCTGTTGGCTTTGGTATGGGTGTAGAGAGATTAATAATGATTTTAGAAAAGGAAGGTATTGAGATTCCAAACGAAATTCTTTTTGATCTTTACATTGGAGCTAGAGGAGAGGAAGCAAAGCTTGCTGCATTTACTTTAGCAAATAAATTAAGAGAAGTAGGTATAAAAACAGAAGTAAATCATATGGGAAGAAGCATAAAAGCAGAAATGAAGTATGCTAATAAAATAGGTGCTGCATTTACAACAATTTTAGGTGATGACGAACTTCAAAATAAAGTAATCAAACTTAAGAGAATGAGTGATGGAGAACAATTTGAAGTAAGTTTAGATCATATAGAAGAAATAGTTAATGTAATAAGATAATTAGGAGGAAATGACGATGGGTGAAGCTTTAAATGGCTTAAAAAGAAGCCTTATGTGTGGAGAACCTAGAGAAACTAATATAGGACAAAAAGTTACTCTTATGGGATGGGTTCAAAGAAATAGAAAATTAGGAGGTCTACAATTTATAGATCTTAGAGATAGAACTGGAATAATGCAAATAGTTTTTGGTGAAGAAATAAATGCTGAAAGCTTTGAAAAAGCAAAAGCTGTAAGACCAGAGTACTGTATAGCAGTTACAGGAGAAATAGTTAAGAGACAATCTCCTAATGAAAATATGGCAACTGGTATGGTTGAGTTAATGTGTGAAAGTATAAAAGTTCTTTCAGAATCTGAAACTCCTCCAATATATATAAAGGAAGATTTAGATGCAGCAGAGAATATAAGACTAAAGTATAGATATTTAGATCTTAGAAGACCTGACATGCAAAGAATTTTTATGATTAGAAGTAAAGCGGCTATGGCAGTAAGAAATTACTTAAGTGATAATGGTTTCTTAGAAGTTGAAACTCCAATACTAACTAAGAGTACACCAGAAGGAGCTAGAGATTATTTAGTTCCATCAAGAAACTATCCAGGAATGTTCTACGCACTTCCTCAATCACCTCAAATATTTAAACAATTATTAATGGTATCTGGATTTGATAGATACTTCCAAATAGCTAAATGTTTTAGAGATGAAGATTTAAGAGCAAATAGACAACCAGAGTTTACTCAAATAGATTTAGAAATGAGTTTTGTTGAGCAAGATGATGTAATGGCTATGAATGAAGGTCTTGTAGCCCATGTATTTAAAGAGGTATTAGGTCATGAAATAAAACTTCCAATTAGAAGAATGCCATTTAAAGAAGCTATGGAAAAGTACGGTTCAGACAAACCAGATTTAAGATTTGGAATGGAAATAACTGATATAACAGAAGCTGTTAAAGATATGGATTTTGTAGTATTTAAATCTGCTATAGAAAATGGTGGATCTGTTAGAGCTTTATGCTTAAAAGGTGGAGCTGATTTAGGAAGAAAGCAATTAGATAAATTAGTTGATTTTGTTAAGACATATAAAGCTAAAGGGCTTGCTTGGATTCAACTTAAAGAAGATGGGAATAAATCTTCTATAGCTAAATTCTTAACTGATGAAGTTACAGAGAACATAGTTAAAACTATGGGAGCTGAAAATGGAGATGCAATACTTATGGTTTCTGATAAAAATTCTGTTGTATTCCAAAGTTTAGGTGCACTTAGATTAGAATTAGCTAAACAATTTGATTTAATTAAAGATAAATCAGAATTTAACTTCTGTTGGATTACAGAATTCCCATTATTTGAATATGATGAAGAAGAGGGAAGATATTTTGCAGCTCACCATCCATTTACAGCACCAATGGATGAAGATTTAGATATGTTAGAATCAAACCCAGGAGCAGTTAGATCTAAGGCATATGACTTAGTTCTTAATGGTGAAGAGCTAGGTGGAGGATCAATAAGAATACATGATTCAAACTTACAAACAAGAATGTTCAAAGCTTTAGGATTTACAGAAGAATCAGCTCAAGAAAGATTTGGATTCTTAATAGATGCATTTAAGTTTGGACCACCACCACATGGAGGATTAGCATTTGGACTTGATAGAATGGTAATGTTCTTATCTGGAACAGACAATATTAAAGATGTTGTTGCATTCCCTAAAAACCAAAATGCATACTGTTACTTAAGTGAAGCACCAAACGTAGTTGATCAAAAACAATTAGATGAATTAGGAATTGCTAAAGTAGATAAAGCTGAATAATTGTAAAAGAGCTAAAGGAGATAACTTTAGCTCTTTTGTATTAATGAAGTTTACTTTTATAATCTGTTTTACAAAAGTACAAGGATAAAAAATTATATTTTGTATAAAATATATATTGTACTTACTATAGTAAAGATAGGAGGAACTTAAGATGAAAAAAGGTCCTATGAAAAATGTTAAGAGAAAACTTCATAAAGGTAAATTAAAAGGAAATCTTTTAGTTGAAATGGCTGATGATTTTATGGACTTAATTTCAAATGCAAAATTATATAAAAAGTTAACAAAGAAAAAATAGAAAAATCCCAGCTGTAAAGCTGGGATTTTATAATTAAAAAAGATTTTCTTATAATAATTTATATATTGAAATATGATTTTATAACAAAATTTCACAAATTCTAATTTAAGTGTTACAATATAGCATATGTAGGTATTAGGAGAGAAAATAATGGATAGTAATGATAAACTTAATAAAGATATTATAAATAGACTAAAGAGAATAGAAGGACAAGTTAAAGGCATACAAGGTATGGTTGAAAAAAATGTATGTTGTGATGATATATTAATTCAAGTGTCAGCTGTAAGATCTGCTATTAATAAGGTTGGAGGACTACTTATTGAGAGTTATGCAAATAATTGTTTGCAATTAGATGAAGAATCTAAAGAATATGAGAGTATAAAGAAGCTTATAAAAAATATAAATACTTTTATAAAGTAATTAGAATTACAAATAATGTAGATTATTAAAAAATAAATATATTGATATAGTTTATTAGTAAATTGATAAAAAAAATAATAAATTATTGACAAATAATTTATTAACTTGTACAATTCAAATATGAGTTAAGACATTTTGCAAATGAGATTTTATATTTCTCCTTAACTTAAAAAAGGAAATGATTTAGTTCATTTCCTTTTTTAATGTCTTTTATGTGTAGTTACTAATTTTGTTATAGTAGATACGAAAA
This sequence comes from Clostridium disporicum, assembly GCF_001405015.1. Lineage (GTDB taxonomy): Bacteria > Bacillota > Clostridia > Clostridiales > Clostridiaceae > Clostridium > Clostridium disporicum_B. The sequence continues at coordinate 28,901 of NZ_CYZX01000028.1, read as the reverse complement.
TTATTCCTAGAGCAAGTGTTCCAGCAGATGCTAGAGTATTTAAACCTAGATCTAATGAACTTGATACATTACCATTTACGGCTTCTAGCATAGTATAATACATACCACCACCAGGTACTAATGGAATAAGTGAACAAATTACTAAAGTAGTAACTGGTGTTTTTAATATTCTTGCAAATATTTCACAATAAGAGCTAAAAAATATAGCAGATATAAATAATGATGATAGCTCAGAAAAATTAAATTTTAGTGATAATGAATAGAAAAACCAACCAATAGCCCCACCAAGAGATGCAAAAAAAAGTTTTTTTCCTTTAATATTAAAAATTATTCCAAATCCTAATGTAGCTAAAAACGCTGAAAAAGTTTGAAAAATTAACATCTATATACCTCCAATATTAGATAACCAAAAGCTTAATACAGCTCCTGAACCTACTGCAATTGAGATAGCAACTAAAAAAGCCTCAGCTGCACGTGTAAGTCCTGATAATAAATCGCCAGCAATAGTATCTCTAATAGCATTAGTTATTGCAAGACCAGGAACTAATAGCATAATAGATCCTATTATAGTCTGATCAAGGTTTGCTGCTAAATTTATTTTTACAAGTATTATCGCTAAGAATGAAGCTACAGCAGCAGATAGACTATTTATAAAAAATTGATTTATTTGCATATCACTTCCTTTTATTGTTATGAATTTTATAATAAATCCTATTATAAAAGCTGCTAGAAAGTCTTTCATATTACCACCAAATAATATAGCAAAACCTGCAGCACCTAAAGCTGAGAAAAGTAATGTTATATTATTTGAATATCTTTCACTAATATTTATTTTTTGAAGCTCAGACTTAAAATCTTTAACTGAAAGATTCTTTGTAAGAATATTTCTAGATAAGTCATTTACTAAATCGATTTTATATAAATCAACAGTTCTTTTTGACACTCTCTTAATTAGAGAATAGGTTTGACCTTTATGGCAAATAGAAGCCATAATTCCTGTTGGAGTAGCAAAACTTTCTGCTTCTTCAGCACCAAAAGCTTTACAAATTCTACAAATTGTTTCTTCAACTCTATAAGTTTCTCCACCATTTTCAAGAATCATTTGTCCTGCAAAAGTAGCAACTTGAAGTATTTCATTCATAATTATCTCTCCTAAATTAATTTTACTTATGTATTATAACATTAGATAAGAGAAAAAAACAGTTGATATGTATTTAGAAAAAAATTATAATTTAGAAAAAAAGAAAAAGGTGATGAGAATGAATTTTAATAATTTAAAAGATAGTGATAAAGAAATTTTTGATTTAGTTCAAGGTGAATTAGATAGACAAAAAAATGGAATAGAGTTAATAGCTTCAGAAAATTTTACATCTAAAGCTGTAATGGAAGCAATGGGTTCTTATCTAACAAATAAATATGCGGAAGGATATCCAAATAAAAGATATTATGGAGGATGTCATATAGTTGATACAGTAGAAGAAATAGCACGAGAGAGAGCCAAAAAGTTATTTAATGCTGAACATGCTAATGTACAACCACATTCAGGATCACAAGCTAATATGGCTGTATATTTTTCAGTATTAAATCCAGGAGATACTGTATTAGGAATGGATTTAAGTAACGGGGGACATTTAACTCATGGGTCACCAGTAAATTTTTCAGGAAAGTTATTTAAATTTGCTTTCTATGGTGTAGATAAAATTACAGAAGAGATAGATTATGAAGAAGTTAGAAGAATAGCTGTAGAAACAAAACCTAAGCTTATTGTAGCAGGAGCTAGTGCTTATTCTAGAATAATTGATTTTAAAAAATTTAGAGATATATGTGATGAGGTAGGAGCTATTCTTATGGTTGATATGGCTCATATAGCTGGATTAGTTGCAGCAGGGGTACATCCTTCACCTATTCCATATGCAGATTTTGTTACATCCACAACACATAAAACATTAAGAGGACCTAGAGGTGGATTAATTTTATGTAAAGAAAAGTATGCTAAAGAATTAGATAAGAATATTTTTCCAGGGATGCAAGGTGGACCACTTATGCATGTTATAGCAGCAAAAGCTGTGTGTTTTAAAGAAGCTTTAGAAGAAGAATTTGTTACTTATATAAATGATGTAGTTAAAAATTGTAAAATCCTTTCAAGAGAATTAATTAATTTTGGATTTAAGATAGTATCAAATGGAACAGATAACCACCTGTTATTAGTAGATTTATCTAATAAGAATATTACAGGAAAAGAGGCAGAGAAACTATTAGATAGTATTGGAATTACTGTAAATAAAAATACTGTTCCGAATGAAACAAGAAGTCCGTTTATTACTTCAGGTATTAGAATAGGAACTGCTGCTGTTACAACAAGAGGATTTAAAGAAGAGGATATTATTGAAGTAGCTTCAATAATTAATGATGCAATATCTAATAGAGATTTAGATTTAGGAGAGTTGAAAAATAGAGTAACAGCTTTATGCGAGAAGCACCCATTATATAGTTAAAGATTAATTAAAGTTAATGATTAATTATGGAAAAGTATTATTTTGAAATAAAGCTTTAAAGTTTATATCTATATGGATTATAGTATAAATAAAATATTAAAATATAAATGATAAGCAATGGAGGAAAATATGAGATTAATATCTTGGAATGTAAATGGAATAAGAGCTTGTGTGCAGAAAGGATTTCTAGAGTTTTTTAAAGAAGTAGATGCAGATATTTTTTGTATTCAAGAAAGTAAATTACAAGAAGGACAAATAAACTTAGAGTTAGAAGGATATTATCAATATTGGAACTACGCAGAAAGAAAAGGATATTCAGGAACAGCAATATTTACAAAAGTTAAACCTTTAACTGTTTCATATGGAATTAATATTGAAGAGCATGATAAAGAAGGTAGAGTAATAACATTAGAATTTGATGATTATTATGTAATTACTGTATATACTCCAAATTCACAAAATGAATTAGCTAGATTAGATTATAGGATGAAGTGGGAGGATGATTTTAGAAACTATTTAAAAAGCTTAGAAAGAAATAAGCCTGTAATTTTATGTGGAGATCTAAATGTAGCACATAAAGAGATAGATTTGAAAAATCCTTCTACAAATAGGAAAAATGCTGGATTTACTGATGAAGAAAGAGAGAAGTTTTCTACTTTACTAAATTCAGGATTTATAGATACATTTAGATATTTTTATCCAGATTTAACTGGAAGCTATTCTTGGTGGTCATATAGATTTAATGCAAGAAAAAATAATGCTGGATGGAGAATTGATTATTTTGTAGTATCAGAAGCTTTAAAAGATAAGTTAGTTAGTGCTAAAATACATACAGAAATATTTGGTTCGGATCATTGTCCAGTAGAACTAGTAATTAAATAAGTTTAAATCAGAAATATAGATATAAGTAAAAATAATACTTATGTCTATATTTTTTATTATTATTAAATAATTTATATGTATTTGGGCAAACTTAATTTGAAAGTGTTATTTATAAGAATTTTTATAATATAAAAGTTAAAGGAGGTTATTGATATGAATAAAGCTTTCATAGCAATGCTATTAGCAACATCAATTATATTTGCAGGGTGCACATCGAAAGGGGTAAATGATGGAAGTAATACTTCAAATAATACTTCAACTAGTCAAAGTGAAAATAAAACGAATGATTCTAGTATAGGAGAAAATGTAAATGTTGATACAAAGGTAACTACAGCTGAAGAGGCAATGAAATTATTAGAAGATGGGAATGCTAGATTTCTAAGTGATAAAAGTGAGCTAAGAAATATAGATTCTGCACGAAGAAATGAGCTTAAGGATGGGCAAAATCCTTATGCTGTTATAGTTTCTTGTTCAGATTCAAGAGTAACACCTACAACTATATTTAATGCTGGTTTAGGAGAGATATTTGATATAAGAATAGCTGGAAATATTGTTGATGATGATGCATTAGGATCTATTGAGTATGGTGCAGAACATTTACATAGTCCTCTTATTGTTGTTATAGGGCATCAAAGTTGTGGAGCAGTAACTGCAACTTACAACAGCGTAGTAAAAGGTGAAAAAGCTACAGGACATATTGAAGATATAGTTGAAAAGATTGAACCAAATGTAAATTCAAATGGAACAATTGATGATGCTATAAGAGCTAATATAGATTCAGTAGTAAAAGAGATATCTGAGGATGAGATAATAAAAAATCTTATAAGTGAAGGCAAGGTAAAGGTAGTTGGAGCTTATTATGATTTAAATGGGAAAGTAACTTTTAACAAATGAAAAAATGAATAAAAAGAGTTATCTTTGGAAAAATAACCTATATGTAATGAATTTATTGTAAATTTATACATAACAAAATAGCAAGGAGGAATTTGTTTTGCATTTAACTATTAGAGAACAAGAAAAGTTAATGGTTGCTGTTGCGGCAGATGTAGCAAGAAAAAGAAAAAGTAAAGGCCTAAAACTTAATTATCCAGAAGCTATGGCAATAATAACTGATGAAATGTTAGAAGGCGCGAGAGAAGGTAAAACTGTAGAGCAATTAATGCAATATGGTACAACAATATTATCAAGGAATGATGTAATGGAAGGTGTTCCAGAAATGATTCATACAGTACAAGTAGAATGTACATTCCCAGATGGAACAAAACTAGTTACAGTTCATGATCCAATACAATAAGGAGGTAGAGTATGATACCTGGAGAATTAAAGATAAAAGAAGGAAATATTTTATATAATGAAGGCAAAGATGCTATAACTTTAGAAGTTGTAAATACTGGAGATAGACCAGTACAAATAGGGTCTCATTATCATTTCTATGAAGTAAATGATTCATTAGCATTTGATAGAAAAGCAGCTTGGGGAAAAAGATTAGATATTCCTTCAGGAACTGCTGTTAGATTTGAGCCTGGAGATAAAAAAGAAGTTAATTTAATAGACATTGGTGGATATAGAAGAGTTTATGGTATAAGAAACATGTGCGATGGATTCTTAGATGGAATGTCAAAAGGGAGTGGTGAAAAGTAATGAGTTTCGAAATAGATAGACATAGATATGCAGAGTTATTTGGACCAACTGAAGGAGATAGTATAAGACTTGGCGATACTGATCTTTTTATAAAAATAGAAAAAGACTACACTGGATATGGAAATGAGTGTAAGTTTGGTGGTGGAAAAACATTAAGAGATGGTATGGGGCAAAATGCGACCCAAACTAATAAGCATCCAGAAGTTGCAGATATGATAATTACTGGTGCAACAATAGTTGATTATACTGGTATATATAAAGCTGACGTAGGAATCAAAGATGGAAAGATTCTTGCTATAGGTAAGGGTGGTAACCCTGATACTATGGATAATGTTGATTTCGTAGTAGGAGTAGGAACAGAAGCACTAGCTGGAGAAGGAAGAATATTAACTGCTGGAGGAATAGATACTCATGTTCACTATATTCACCCAGGATGTGCACAAGTTGCATTAGAAGGTGGTATAACAACATTAGTAGGTGGAGGAACAGGACCTGTAGATGGTACAAATGCTGTTACTTCAACACCAGGACCTTGGAACATAAAACAAATGTTAAAATCTGCTGAAGGATGGCCTGTAAATGTTGGTATATTAGGAAAAGGAAGCGGAGCTAATATAGATGTAAATGCACAACAAATTGAAGCTGGAGCAATTGGATTAAAAGTTCATGAAGACTGGGGTGCTACAAGATCAGCTATAAATTACTCTTTGGAAACAGCTGAAAAATATGATATTCAAGTTGCATTACATAGTGATACATTAAATGAAGGTGGATTTGTAGAACATACAATTCAAGCAATTGCAGGAAGAGTAATTCATGCTTATCATACTGAAGGAGCTGGTGGAGGTCACGCACCAGACTTGATGGAAGTTGCATCTCAAATTAATGTTTTACCTGCATCAACTAATCCAACTAAACCATATACAGTAAATACTGTTGCAGAACATTTAGATATGATGATGGTTTGTCACCACTTAGATCCTAAAGTTCCAGAAGATATAGCTTTTGCTGATTCAAGAATTAGACACCAAACAATAGCAGCAGAAGATATATTCCAAGATATGGGAATATTTAGTATTATGAGTTCTGATACATTAGCTATGGGAAGAATTGGAGAAGTTGTAACAAGAACATGGCAAACAGCTTCAAAAATGAAAAAGCAAAGAGGAACATTCCCTAATGATAGTGAGTATAACGACAATAACAGAGTTAGAAGATATATTGCTAAATATACTATAAATCCAGCAATAGCACAAGGAATGGATAAATATATAGGTTCTGTAGAAGTTGGTAAGTTTGCAGATTTAGTTCTTTGGGAGCCACCTTACTTTGGAGTTAAACCACATCTAATAATTAAAGGTGGAATGGCAATTAGAGGAATTATAGGAGATGCTAATGCATCTATTCCAACATGTCAACCTGTAGTATACAGAGATTGTTATGCTGCATTTGGAAAAGCAAAATTCCCAACATGTATAACTTTTGTTTCTAACTATGCATATGAACATGGAATAAAAGAAGAGTTAGGACTACAAAAAACTGTATTACCAGTTGGTGGAATTAGAAATTTAACTAAGAAAGATATGAAGTTAAACGATGCTACTCCTGAAATTAGAGTAGATCCACAAACTTATGATGTTACAGTTGATGGTGAATTAATTACATGCGAACCTGCAAGTGAATTACCATTAGCTCAAAGATACTTTTTATTCTAATTATAAGGAGAGAGCTATATGATCTTTAACCAAATAAAAGGGAATATAAGGGGTATAGAAAATATAAATAATTATCATATTGAGAAAATATTTATAAATAGTGATGATACTTTAAAAAGAATTTTAAGAGTAACATCTGATCATAATAACGAGTATGGCATTGCTTTAGATAAAAATGAAGAATTAAAAGATGGAGATATTCTTTTAAATGATGGCAAAAATCTTGTAGTAATAAAAGTAAAAGGCGAAGATGTATTAGTTATTAAGCCTGATAATATTACAGAAATGGGGATAATTGCTCATTCTTTGGGTAATCGACATTTACAAGCACAGTTTAATGATGGAAAGATGATTATACAATATGATTCATTAGTAGAAGAAGAGTTAAAAAGAGATAAAATTAACTATTCAAGAGAAAATTTAAAATTAGAGAAAGCGTTCAGACATGTTGAGTTTGGACACACTCATACTCATGCACATGCAAATTGATAATGATATATTAAAACATTTAAGGGTTATCCAAATATGTGATTCTAACTTTCCTATAGGATCATTTAATCATTCTTATGGAATGGAAACTTATTTAAGATTAAAAAAAGTTTATGATACTAATACTTTTAATAGTTGGCTTGATGTTTATTTAAAAGAACAATTTATTTATAGTGATGGTTTAGCTATAAGGTTATTATATAGTTTTCTTGAAAAAAATGATATGGAATCTATATACGAACTTGATAGACTAATAACGGTTCAAACTGTAGCTAAAGAAAGCCGCAATGGAGGAAAGTTAGTTGCAAGTAGAATGATTAAGTTATTTATGGATTTATATGACTTTGATTTATTAAAAGATTATAATGATAAGTTAAGGAAAAAAGAAATATTTGGCCATCCCGCTCTAGTTTTTGGAATATTAATGTATTCTCTAAACTTTAATTTAAAAGAAGCAATAATTTATCATATGTATAGTACCGTTTCAACATTAATAAGTAATGCAGTAAGAACTATTCCCTTAGGACAGAAAGATGGGCAAATTCTATTAAAAAATTATAGTGAAGAATTTATACATCTTTATGAAAAAATAATGAATTTAGATTACGATGATTTTGGAGCTAATAGTCCAGGATTAGAGTTATCACAAATTAAACATGAAACAATGGAATTTAGATTGTTCATGTCATAGCTATAAAAATATAAAAATTAATACATATATTAATATGAATGAGGGGGTTCTCTCATTCATATTAAATAAAGATTATAAATAGAAGGGTGTTGAAAATATGAAGCCAGTTGTTATAGGTGTTGGTGGACCAGTTGGTAGTGGTAAAACTTTACTTATTGAAAGATTAACAAGAGTAATGAGCAAAGATTATAGTTGCGCAGTTATAACTAATGACATATATACAAAAGAAGATGCTAAGTTTATGGTTAAAAATTCAGTTTTATCTGAGGATAGGGTAATAGGAGTTGAGACTGGAGGATGTCCACATACTGCCATAAGAGAAGATGCATCAATGAATTTTGAAGCTCTTGAAGAATTAAAGAGTAGATTTGACGACTTAGATATTATATTTTTAGAAAGCGGAGGAGATAATTTAGCAGCAACATTTAGTCCGGATTTAGTAGATTTCTCAATATACATAATTGATGTTGCGCAAGGTGAAAAAATTCCAAGAAAAGCAGGTCAAGGAATGATAAAAAGTGATTTGTTTATTATAAATAAAATAGATTTAGCACCATATGTTGGAGCAAATTTAGAGATTATGAGAAAAGATACATTAGCTTTTAGATCCGAAAATAGTTTTATGTTTACCAATTTAAAAACAGATGAAGGAATTCAAGAAGTAATTAATTGGATAAAGAAAAATTGCTTACTAGAGGGTATTTCTTAATATGGAGCAGTTAGTAAAAAAAGAATATGCTGGTACTATTGAATTAGTATTAGAGCAAAAAGATAATAGAGTAATAACTACGAAAAAGTACTATGAAGGATTAGTAAAAGTATCTGCAAACATAAGAAATGATAGGGAAAGAATTCCAACATATTACTTGTTACAACTTGGTGGAGGATATATTGAAGGGGAAAAGTACAAAAATATATTTATCCTTAAAGATAATACTCGTGCAATAATAACTACACAAGCATCGACAAAAGTTTATAAGTGTGAGCATGGAGATAAGGTGTTACAAGAAACTACTATTGAGTTGGGGAAAAATAGTATTTTGGAATACATAGCTGATACAGTTATTTTATATAAAAATGCTATTTATAAACAAGTTAATAATATTTATTTAGATGAAAGTTCTACGCTTATTTATAGTGATGGTATTACTGCAGGATGGTCACCAGAAGGTGATAAATTTGCATATAGTAATGTTCAGCTAAAGAGTAATGTTTATATTAATAATAAAATAGTTTTATTAGATAATTTAATAGTTAATCCTAGAGAGAATGATGTAACTAAATTAGGCTTTTTTGAGGAGTATTTAAACTTTGGAACATTACTTATTATTAATAAAAATATTACTAGTAATGTTATTGAAGAATTAAGGAGAGAAGTGGAAAAACTCAATTTACCAATAGATTTTGGAATATCAGAATTAGAGGTAAATGGTTTTGTACTTAGAGTATTAGGTAACTTAACACAGCATATAGAGTCAGCCATGAGTGTTTGTCATAATTATATACGTAAAAACTTTCTAGGATCTAAGGATTTAGTTATGAGAAAAAACTAAGGATTATTATCTTAAAATAGCAAAAGATAAACTAAGAAGGAGTGATTTTATGATTATTCATGGCGATGTAGCATTTATAATTTTAGCTACAGCACTTGTTTTAATTATGACACCAGGATTAGCATTTTTTTATGGTGGATTGGTTGAAAGAAAAAATTCTTTAACTATTATGTTTCAAATATTTATTTCAATAGGAATTGTAACATTATTATGGGTATTTGGAGGATTTAGTTTAGTTTTTGGTGATGATATTGGTGGAGTTATTGGAAATCCTTTTCAATACTTTGCTTTTAAAGATATTACATATATGATTAATTTAAATTATAGCGATAATATACCATTTTTAATGTTTTTTATGTATCAATTAATGTTTGCCATAATAACAGCTCCTTTAATGACAGGAGCTTATGCAAATAGATTAACTGTAAGTGGATGGATTAAAATTTTAATAATTTGGATGATACTAGTTTACTTCCCTGTCGCTCACTGGGTATGGGGAGGAGGATTCTTAAGTAAGCTAGGATTTGTAGATTTTGCTGGTGGAGCGGTAATCCATATAACATCAGGATTTGGATGCTTAGGTGGAATATACGTTTTAGGTGAAAGAAAATACAAAAATGAGCATGGACCATTTAATTTAGGGTTAGTTGCAATTGGAGCTGCCTTGTTATTATTTGGTTGGTTTGGATTTAATGCAGGTGGAACTTTAGCAGCAGCTGAAACTGCAGCAATAGTATTTACAAATACAGCAATTGCAGGAGCCACAGGAATGATAGTTTGGGCAATTTTATATGCAATGCATAGTAAAAGAGCATCATTTTTAGAAATAATAATAGGTGCAGTTGCAGGTTTAGCAACAATAACACCAGCATCAGGATATGTAACCCCATTAAGTTCTGTATTAATTGGAGCAATTGCAGCAGTTGTATGTTTCTTCTGTGTTGAATTTGAAAGAAAAAAATGGGATGATGCTCTTGATGTATGGGGCGTTCATGGAATGGGTGGATTTATTGGTACATTATTAGTTGGTGTATTAGCTGATCCAAGAGTAAATGGGGTTTCAGCTGGTTTAAATCAATTTTTAATTCAATTATTAGGTTGTGGAATAATAATTGTTTATTCTGTTTTGATGACTTTCATTATATTCAAAGTAGTAGATAAGATTAAATCTATAAAAGTAAGTGATGAGATTCAATTAAAAGGATTAGATCAAGCGTTCTTTAAAGAAAATTATGAAACCAAGCCAGAACAATAATTGAAAAACCATAAAAAACATAGGAGGGAAAAAATGCTAGGAGTAGTTTTAATATATGTTGGAGTAGTTCTTATACTTAATGGAGTTGGAAGACTTTCTAATGTAGATGCAAAATCAGCATCAGTATTTAATGTATTTACTGGAATGCTATCATTTATATTAAATATTGTAGCAGTGATTCAAGGTAACTATTTTGCAGCTGGAACTGGATTGTTATTTGGTTTCACATATTTATATATCGCAGCAAGAGGTATATTTAATTTAGATGGTAGATTATACGGTTGGTATTGTTTATTCGTAGCAATAAATACAGTTCCATTAGCATTTATTGATGGATCAACATTAAAGTTTATTGATTTCACAATAGGAAATATATATTGGATATTTATATGGTTACTATGGGGATTACTATGGTTAACAGGCTTTATAGAATTAGTAATGAAAAAAGATTTAGGTAAATTTGTAGGATATTTATCAATTTTTGATGGTATATTTACTGCATGGATACCAGGATTTTTATTATTAATTAATATGTATCCTAAATAAAATTATATATTGGAAGAGGATTGTTACAGAAGTGTAGCAGTCTTTTTTTTGTAAGTTTTTATTTTTTATGATAAAAATTTATATCTTGTAAATAATTATATTTCACTTAATATAAAAGAGAAGATAGTATTATGTTAGAAAAAGTGTCTTATGGGGAAGAATATGTTAATAATAAATATTATGGTAATTTAATATGAAGTATTAACAAGAATAGAATTAGATGTTATATTAATAGATGTCGAATTAAAAAGAAATAATTTTTAATATAAATAAAAAGAAAATGAAAGATGTGATTAAATGGAGAATAAATTTTTACCTATAAGTAAAGAAGATATGATAGAAAGAGGCTGGGAACAGTGCGATTTTATTATAGTGACAGGAGATGCGTATGTAGATCATCATAGTTTTGGAACTGCTATAATTTCAAGAGTTTTAGAAAATGAGGGATATAAAGTAGGAATAATTCCTCAACCAGATTGGCATAGTACAGATGATTTTATGAAACTTGGAAGACCGCGTTTAGGATTCTTAGTAAATGCAGGTAATATGGATTCTATGGTTAATCATTATACTGTAAGTAAGAGATTAAGAGAAAAGGATCTATACTCTCCAGGTGGAAAAATGGGACTAAGACCAGATAGAGCTACAATAGTTTATTGTAATAAAATAAGAGAAGCTTACAAAAATATAAATATTTGTATTGGTGGAGTAGAAGCTAGTTTAAGAAGATTTGCTCATTATGATTATTGGGCTGATAAAGTAAGAAAATCTATTTTAACTGATAGTGGAGCAGATCTTTTAATTTATGGAATGAGTGAAAAACAAATTGTTGAAGTAGCAAGATGCTTAAATGAGGGATTTGATGCAAAATATATTAGACACGTACCAGGAACTTGCTATTTAGTAGATGACTTAGATGAAGTATATGAAGAACATATAGTTATTCCTTCATTTAAAGAAGTATCAACAGATAAAATAAAGTATTGTGAAGCTTTTAAAGTTACATATCAAGAACAAGATCCTATAAGAGGAAGAACTATAGTACAAGATCAAGGTGATAAATATTTAGTAGTAAATAAGCCAGAAGTTATATTAAATAGGGAAGAACTAGATGCAGTTTATGATCTTCCATTTACAAAACAATATCATCCATCATATGAAGAGGCAGGAGGAATTCCTGCTCTAGAAGAAGTTAAGTTTAGTATTATGAGTTCAAGAGGATGTTTTGGAAATTGCTCATTCTGTGCAATTACATTTCACCAAGGAAGAGCTGTTGAAAGTAGAAGTAAAGAGTCAATAGTAAAAGAAGCTAAAGAAATGACAGAGATGAAGGATTTTAAAGGGTATATACATGATGTTGGTGGACCAACAGCTAACTTTAGAAAACCAGCATGTAAACATCAGTTAACTATAGGTGCATGTAAAGTTAAGCAATGTCTAAGTCCAAGTCCATGTAAGAATCTAGAAGTAGATCACAAAGAATTTTTAGATGTTTTAAGATCTGTAAGAAAACTACCTAAAGTAAAAAAAGTTTTTGTACGATCTGGAATTAGATATGATTATGTTATGGCAGACAAAGATGATACATTCTTTAAGGAATTAGTAGAACATCACGTAAGCGGTCAGTTAAAAGTGGCACCTGAGCATGTATCAGAAGAAGTTTTAAAACATATGGGAAAACCTGCAGGAAAAACATATGAAGAATTTAGACAAAAATTCTTTAGAATTACTGAGAGATTAGGAAAGAAGCAATATATTATACCTTATTTAATGTCTAGTCATCCAGGAAGTACATTAAAAGAAGCTATAAAACTAGCAGAATATTTAAGAGATATTAAATATCAACCAGAACAAGTTCAAGATTTTTATCCAACACCAGGAACGTTATCAACAACTATGTTTTATACTGGATTAGATCCAATAACTATGAAAGAAGTATATGTTCCAAAAAGTAAAGAAGAAAAGGCTATGCAAAGAGCATTATTACAATTTAGTAAGCCTAAAAATTATAATATAGTTTATGATGCTTTAATGAAAGCTGGCAGAGAAGATTTAATTGGAAATGGGCCAAAATGCTTAATTAAATCAAAAGAGCAAAGATACAAAGAGGCACATGGTTTAGTGAGGAAAAAATCAAGTAATAACAATAAAAATAAAGAGTCTAATAATAGAAAAAATTCTAAAAATAGCTCAAAGCATAAAGGAAAAGATATTAGTAAAGGAAGAGAAAAATCTAAAAAGAGAAGATAATTAATAAAAAAGTTTACAGATTAAGTCTGTAAACTTTTTTTATAATTAATTTTTAATTGAACATAATTTACAAATATTTAATGTTTTCCCGTCTTCACCTTTTTTTGTCCATACTAGTTTTACTCTTTTTCTTCCACATACTGGACAAGTGCCCCTCCAACCAGGAATAGTTTTAATATACTTACCTCTTTTTTGTTTACTCATTTTTCCTCTCTCCTTTTTATTAACATTACATTACATTATATTAAGTAAAAGGAGATTTATGACTAAAATAACAAGGATAATTATTTTTAAAAATAGCAAAATAATAATGATAATACTTTTAAGGAGGAATGTAATATGCAAAGAAAAAAAATAGACATAGCTTTAGCAAATACTGTTGCAAAAAAGATGATAATAGATGGAGATCCTTGGGATGAAATAATGAGAGAAACTCACTTAAGACTTAAAGATCTTAAAAGAATTCAAAGAGATCAAATAGACACACATTTTTAATTTTATATACAACTTCCACTATTTATTTTTACCAATATGATTAACTATATACATATTAAGAGATGTTTTATAAAAGGAGGAAAATATGAAAAATAATAATAGAAGAGACTACACAAAAGATAATTATTTAAGGAATGGCACAAAAACTCAAAATCAATATGCTAAAAGTAGCTTTAATACTACTATAGAAGAACCAGAGTTAAATGAAAGTGGAGTAGAAGCTAAAAAAAGAGGTTTTTAAAATTTTAAAGTCCCTTAATTGGGACTTTTTAAACTTAAAATAAAAATATAATTTAAATTGACATAATAAAAAAATATATATTCTATAATAAAAATTCTTTTCATATTATTATATAAAAGAATTTTTAAAGGGAGAGTATATATGAATTTAGTAGTTTTTGCACCAGTAGGTGCTACACTGGCATTACTTTTTGCTGTATATTTTACTCGTATTATATTTAAGGTTGATGAAGGTACGGATAAGATGAAGTATATTGCGAATAGTATAAGAAGTGGAGCTAATGCATATCTAAAAAGACAATATAAAGGAGTATCCTATTTTTTTATAGGAATGTTTATAATTTTATTTATATTGGCTCAATTTAATTTTGTTTCAATCTTTGTTCCTTTTGCATTTATAACTGGAGGATTCTTTTCAGGTCTTAGTGGATATCTAGGAATGAAGATAGCAACTAATGCAAACTCAAGAACTGCAAATGCATGTAGTAAAAGTTTAAATAGTGGGTTGAGAGTTGCTTTTTCAAGTGGAGCAGTTATGGGCTTAGTTGTAGTTGGACTAGCATTATTAGATTTAAGTATTTGGTATTATATTTTAAATTGGTATTATAAAGCATTACCTATGGCAGAAAGAATAGGTTATATAACTTCATCTTTATTAACTTTTGGAATGGGTGCATCTTCTATGGCATTGTTTGCAAGAGTTGGTGGAGGAATATTTACTAAAGCTGCAGATGTAGGAGCAGATTTAGTAGGAAAGGTAGAGATAGGAATACCAGAAGATGATCCGAGAAATCCAGCAGTAATAGCTGACAATGTTGGGGATAATGTTGGGGACGTTGCAGGAATGGGAGCTGACCTTTATGAATCCTATGTTGGATCAATTGTATCTTCGTGTGCATTAGCTGTATCAGCAGGACTTTCTATAAATGGTGTAACAGTACCATTAGTAGTTGCATCTGTTGGTATTATTGCATCTATTATAGGAACGTTTTTTGTAAAATCTAAAGAAGATGTATCTCAGAAAGTATTGTTAGGTGCTTTAAGAAGGGGAGTATATTTTTCTTCAATAATAATAGCAATTGTTTCTTATTTTATAGTTGTAAATATTCTTGGAAAAGAACATATAGGAATATATTTTGCTATTTTAAGCGGACTAATAGCTGGACTATTAATAGGATTTTTTACTGAATATTTTACAAGTGATCATTATAAACCTACTAAATCTATAGCAAAGGCTTCTGAAACAGGACCAGCTACTGTTATAATAAATGGATTATCTGTAGGAATGTTATCTACTGCTTGCCCAGTAGTTATAGTAAGTATATCAATTTTAGTTAGTTATATTTGTGCAGGAGGATTAAATAATTTTAATCAAGGTCTTTATGGTATAGCTATATCGGCTGTAGGTATGTTATCTACTTTAGGTATAACATTAGCTACAGATGCATATGGACCTGTAGCTGATAATGCTGGTGGAATAGCAGAGATGGCAGGATTAGATAGAGAAGTTAGAAAGAGAACTGATGCATTAGATTCATTAGGGAATACAACAGCAGCAACTGGTAAAGGATTTGCTATTGGTTCAGCAGCTTTGACAGCATTAGCTTTTATAGCTGCCTATAAGGATTCAATAGAATCTTTAGTTATAAAAAACAATTTGGATTTTACATTTGATTTATCTATATTAAATCCTCAAGTTTTAATAGGTATTTTTATAGGTGGTGCAGTAACCTATGCATTTTCATCACTTACAATGAGTGCAGTAGGAAAAGCTGCAAGTAAGATTGTTGTTGAAGTAAGACGACAATTTAAAGAAATAAAAGGTCTTATGGAAGGTAAAGCAGAACCAGATTACGCATCATGTGTTGATATATGTACAAAGTCAGCATTACATGAGTTAGTTAAAATTGCAATAATAGCTGTAGCAACACCGCTAATAGTTGGATTGATTTTAGGACCAAATGGAGTTGCAGGATTGTTATGTGGTGCAACTGTATCAGGTTTTGTACTAGCTGTTATGATGTCAAACTCAGGTGGATCTTGGGATAATGCTAAAAAATATATTGAAGCAGGAAATTATGGAGGAAAAGGATCAGAATCTCATAAAGCAGCTGTTGTTGGTGATACAGTAGGTGATCCATTTAAAGATACGTCAGGACCAGCATTAAATATATTAATTAAGCTTATGTCAGTTGTTTCAATAGTATTTGGATTAGTAGTAGTAACATTCTCATTATTTTAATATTTATAATACTTTTCTATTTTGCTAATACTATTCTTGAGTAAAGTAAGAAAGGAGAAATAAGTATGGATATAGTACATTATAATGTTACTGGATTAATAAATAATTCCACTAAGACTCAAATAAAAAATGCATTAGACAAGATAGACGGTATTCAAGAGGTATGTGTTGATCTTGGTAGAAGTAGTATTGAAGTGGCCTTTAATGAAAGTGTTACTGAAGCAGAAGTAAGAAATTGTATTGAAGAAACAGGATTTTCAATAGAATAATAAAAAGAAAAGGAGCAACTTTTGCTCCTTTTTTTAATAATATACATCTATAAAGTGAAATCTTATATTTTTATTGCTCCATCCTAAATCATAAGGAACTAACAATCTATCTGTATTGTGACATGTAACTAAAGGGTAACCTTTAGAATCAAGTCCAGTTACTGTTGAGATATGAGTTATACGTCCTTTCTTTTCATAGGCTACTATATCACCAGGTCTTAATTGAAATGCTGATTTATATGTTTCTTGGTAGCTACCCTTAGCTATGTATGAGCCTCTTCCGCTACTTATAATATAATTTTTAAATCCTTGAGCATTTACCCAAGCTTTAGTTGCATCGCCTTTATTATAATTCCAATAATCATTTTTTTTGAAGCCACCACCTTCATAAAGAATTTGAGATGCAAAGTTTGCACAATCGCCACCTTCAGGATTAAAATTTCTGTAATTAGGATTATACTTAAATAAAAACTCTTCATTATCTGAAACTCCGCAATATGTATGTGCATAGTCTATGGCTTTTTGACAACGTTCATTAATGGTAAACTCAGGTTTTTTGCAAGATAATATATAATCTTTTATTTCATCAGATTTAATATTTTCAAGATTTAAAGAATCAGCTAACGGATCTGTATACCATTCCTTTGTTATTATATAACGGTCTCCTTCTTTTCGTAAATTTAAATAATGATAAGTTCCAAGCTTAAATCTGTTTTGTTCAGATGGGGAGTCTAGATAATTATAGTAGAATTCAGTAGATACATAACATATTACTCCAAAAAGGTTAGGTTCTTTTTCTTTTACTTTTTTAACCTTTAAGATCGAATTGATTCTATCGAATTTTGCTCCTTGTTTCTCAGACCAATTTGAAAAATATTGAATTTTTGTAGTTTCATTTTCATATGCCCATTGCCCAACTTTTTTAGTTAAGTCGTAAAAGTTTTTTAAACCTTCAGTATCTTTAGATAATATAGCAGAATTTCTATTTAAAAATAAGTTTTCTAATAAAGCTTGAAATTGATTTTTTAATTCTTCAGAATTATCTGTATTATTTTTTAAATCTAATATTTCCTCTTTCATAACAGTTAACTCATCTTTAGATAATGGGGTGGCAAAACAAATAGTATTAATATTATAAATTGCTAGGAAAAGAACTAATATAATCTTAAGACTAAAGCTATTATGATACACATCTAGTCCTCCTTTTTTAAAAACGAAATTATGATAATAGTTTGCTCTAATTTGTTTTTTTATATGTAGTAATAATTTTTATATGTTTTTTTAAATAACCTTTAAAGAAAATTTTACATAGGATATAAAAAGAAATTTTATGAAGGGTTATTTATGAAAAACAAATTAGACTATTTATATGATAATGCTTTTACTATACCTTTTGATGATTCATCAAAATTAGTATTTATATCAGATGTTCATAGGGGTGATGGAACGTATTTTGACTCATTATTACCTAATGCTAATATATATATTACTGCTTTAAAATATTATTTAAGAAATGGATATACTTATATTGAAGTTGGAGATGGAGATGAATTATGGAAGAATAAAAATTTTAATGAAATAGCATATACATATGAAGAAGTATTTAAAATATTTAATAAATATAAGAAGAAAGATAATATTTATATAATTTATGGTAATCATGATATAATTAAAAGAAATAAAAAATTTAAGGATATTCAAGAGAATGCATTAAAGAAAATTGGTGCTGACTATGGAAGAGAATTTTTAAAATTTATAGAGGATATAGAATTTTATCCAGGATTGAATATGTTATATACACCATTAAATGAAAAGTTTTTAGTTACTCATGGGAATCAAATGGATTTTGGCAATAATGAATTGTGGTTTGTAAGTAGATTTTTGGTAAGATATATTTGGAAATTTTTATTTGGAATCGCAGGGTTTAGAGATCCTTCAAGCTCAGCTAAAAATAAGACAAGAAGGACAAGAGTAGATTTAGAACTACAAAATTGGGCTAGAGATAATGGGAAGATGTTATTGTGTGGACATACACATAATAGTAGATTTCCAGGTGAATTTGAACCACCATATTTTAATGATGGATGCTGTATATTACCTTATGCAATGACATCTATAGAGGTAGAAGGAGGAGATATAGCATTAATAAAATGGAGTGTTGATGCTCAAGATTCAGGAGTATTATGGGTAAAAAGAAAGATTATTGGTGGGCCAAGAAAGATTTCCACATTTTTATTATGGGCTAAGGAAGAAAGATTACGAGTTAATAGAGAAAATAATAAGAAAAAGAGGTAAGGGGATAATGATAGATTTACATTGTGATACAGCTGCTAGATTATATTATGAAGGTGGTAAATTAAGTGAAAATAAATATTCTGTAGATATAATGAAGTTAAAAAAAGGTGGAGTTAATGCACAAGTTTTCGCTAATTTTATAGATATGAACAATTGTAGAAATCCTTATGAGGAATTTCTGAATATGTATAATAACTTTTTAAAAGAATTAGATGAAAATAAGGAAAGTATTAATATAGTAACTAATATAAAAGAGTTAGAAAAGGTCAATAATGAAGGAAGAATAGGGGCATTTTTATCAATAGAAGAGGGGGAAGTTCTAGAAGGAAAAGTTGAGAGAGTAAAAAAAATATATGATTTAGGAATTAGAATAATTACCTTAACATGGAATTTTCCTAATAAAATAGG
The DNA here is from genome assembly GCF_001405015.1 of Clostridium disporicum. Taxonomy (GTDB): domain Bacteria; phylum Bacillota; class Clostridia; order Clostridiales; family Clostridiaceae; genus Clostridium; species Clostridium disporicum_B. The sequence goes on along the minus strand of NZ_CYZX01000028.1, from coordinate 9,435 downwards.
ATATCCTAATATAGATTTTCTTTATAAAGATAAAGGCTTAACCCCGTGTGGTAGAGAAATTGTAGCTGAAATGGAGAGAGTTGGAATAATTCCAGATGTATCACATTTATCTGATAAAGGTTTTTTTGATGTATTAGAAATATGTAAGAAACCTTTTATTGCATCACATTCAAATGCAAGAGAAATAAAAAATCACCCTAGAAATCTTACAGATAATATGATAAGAAAATTATCTGAAAGAGGAGGTGTAATGGGAATGAACTTCTGTAGCAATTTTTTAGGTGAATATGAGATATCAAGGTTAGATGATATAGTTAGACATATTGATTATATAAAAAATGTTGGTGGTATAGACGTAATTGCTATAGGAAGTGATTTTGACGGAATTAGCAACAAGGTGGAGATTGAAGATATTAGTAAAATGGATATGCTAGCATATAGGTTAAAAGATAAAGGATACAAAGAAAGTGAAATTGATAAAATATTTAGTAAAAATGCATTAAGAGTATTTAATGAAGTATTGAGATAAAAAGATATTTTTATAAGAATTTACTTTATATTTCATTAATAGTAAAATAAACTTGAAATTAAAGTATAAAACTAAAAGACGGTGATAAATTTTATGGGAAAACTAACAGGAAAAGTTGCACTTGTTACTGGTGCATCAAGAGGTATTGGGAGAGCTATAGCTCTTGAATTAAGCAAGCAGGGGGCAAGTATAGCAATTAATTTTTCTAAGGATGTAGAAGGAGCAGAGAGTACATTAGAGGAAATAATATCTAATGGTGGATATGGAAAGTTATACAAAAAAGATATTTCGAGTGCTATAAATTGTAAAGAATTAATCCAAGATGTTGTAAGTACATTTGGTAAAATAGATATATTAATAAACAATGCAGGAATATCAAAAGTTGGATTATTTATGGATTTTGAAGATGATAGCATTGAAAAGTTGATAAATACGAATTTATTAGGTGCTATGTATTTATCAAAATATGCAATAGCTAATATGATTTCAAGGGGAAGTGGAAATATAATTAATATTTCTTCAATTTGGGGAGATGTTGGAGCATCTTGTGAGGTGGTATATTCAGCATCAAAAGGTGGTATAAATTTATTCACTAAAGCATTAGCTAAAGAGGTAGCATCATTTGGAATAAGGGTTAATGCTATAGCACCTGGGGTAATAAATACAGATATGAATAATTTCTTAGATGAAGATGAAAAGAGTGATTTAATAAATGAAATTCCTCAAGGGCGTTTTGGTGAATGTGATGAAATTGCAAAAGCTGTATCTTTTTTATGTGATGATAGCTGCAAATACCTAACAGGTCAAATAATAAGAATAGATGGTGGAATAATATAAATAATATTTTAGGTTAAGATGGTGGAAACAGATGATAAAGGTTAAAATAGATAAAAATAAAAGGGGAGAACCTATATTTAAATTAGGATACAAAGAATTAGATGATAAAGAGTTAAGATTTTTAAAAAGGGCAATAATGGAGGGAAAAGAAATAAAAGGTATGTTCAAATATGAAATACCATTAAGATTTTTTATTCCTATTTTTAATAATATTGATAAAGATAATATTAAAGTAGATAGGTATAGTAAAGTTGAGTTTTTAGAGTTTTCTGATTTTTATGATGAAAAATATTTTTACTCCTTTGAAGTTACTCCTAAGTATATGAAAAAATGGAGAGAGGAAGGTTGTCCTAATATATTCAAAATTCAAATAGATAAAGATTCTATGGAAATTAAGAAGGAAATAATATTTAAAAAGATAAGCAGAATTTAAAGGAAGCTAGTATAGCTTCTTTTTTTATGTTAAAATTAAAAAAAATAGTTTTTATGCAAACTATTTTTGCTGAAAGTATTGATAAGATAGTCTAATTATAATAATATATATTTCTAGAGAAAAATTATTAGTTGGAGGTTGTTATGAAAAAGTATGTAAATTTATCAATTTTTTATTTAGTATTAGGATTAGTATTTGGGGTATTTTTTAGAGAGTTTACTAAACTTAATGGTTTTATAGGTATAACGACGTTAAGTGCATTACATGGACATGCATTAATATTAGGATTTATATTCTTTTTAATAGTCCTTATATTAGATAAGTTATTTGAAATATCAAAAGCTAAAGCATATAAAGGATGGTTAATAGCTTATAATGTTTCATTAGTATTTATGTTAATAACATTATTAGTTAGAGGTATTTTACAGGTTAATGGAAGTGATTTTGCTGGATTAAGTCATATTGCAGGATTAGCTCATACTATGTTAGGATTATCATTTATTTGGTTTGCAACTATATTATATAAAAAGGTAAAATAAAGATAAGCTGTGGCATTTGCCACAGCTTATTTTTTAATCATCAATATCTGTAGATTTAGGCAGTGTGAATTTAAATAGTACACCATTAGAAGTGTTAGATATTGAATAAATGCTATTGTGAATATCAAGTATTCTTTTAACTATAGATAGGCCTAATCCATAGCTTTTTTTTGTTCTATCACCAGATTTATCTAGTCTATAAAATTTTGCAAATATATTTTCTAATTCTTTTTCAGGTATATTTACTCCTGTATTTTCTATGTTTATTGTAAAATTATCATTTTCTTCTAATACAGAAATATTTATATTACTTCCTTCGGGAGAGTACTTTATTCCATTTGTAATTATATTTTGTATGACTTGCTCAATTTTTAGTATATCTCCAGTTACATAAGCATATGGTGGAATTGTTATAAAGTTAGCAGTTATTTTTTTATTACTTAGTTCTAAGGAGAATTTTTTAATCATTCCTTGTAGTAATCTTACAATATTAAAATCTTCTAAGGTTAATGTTGCATTATCAGTTTCCAGTCTAGAAAGATCTAACATACTGTTTAATAAAGAATTCATTTTATTAGCTTCATCAATTATAGTTTCTAAATATATTTTTCTATCTTCTCCAGTTACGATATCATCCTTTAATCCTTCTGCATATCCACTTATTATTCCTATTGGAGTTTTCAAGTCATGACTAACGCTAGTAACGAAATCTTTTCTCATATTTTCAAGATTACGTTCTCGTTCTATTTCATTTTCAAGTTTTAAGTTTTTATCTTTTAAGTCATCTAAGGCATTTTCAAGATTACTTGAAAGAAAGTTTAATGTTTTAGCTAAACTACCAATTTCATCTTGTGAGGTTACATCACATTTTGCATTAAAGTCTAGGTTAGACATCTTTGTGGCAACTCTATTAATTTTTATTAAAGGCTTACTGATTAATTTAGCGTATATATTTGAAAGAATTATAGCAACAAATAATATACAAATTAATAGATAAAAATAAAAGCTTTTAATAACAGAAGCAGCTTCTTGGATTGGTTGTATTGATGAAACCGAAATTATAATGGAATCATTAAAATTTTGAAGTGACATAGGAGAAACAACTCCTATTTTTTTATTATCGCTACTTTTATCAGTAAAAATTGTCCATTCAACGGTATCGTGAGTTAAAACCCTATCAATGAGTTCACGATTTGATAGTAGGTCTGCACAAAAAGCTGTTAAAGCTGTATAATCATCCATACCACCTTCGTAGTTTGTTAAATATTTAAGCTTACCATCAAGGGAGAAGATAGCCATTTTGGAGTTGTTAGATTCTTCGTAAGAGCTTAGAGCATTATAAAGAGTATTTTTATTAACTAATTGATATGAGTACATAGTTCTAAAGGTATTAACTTCATTTTTTAAATCTTTAACTTTTTTCTCTAGATAAAAATCTTCAAAGAAAAGCAGTTGAACTACCATGTTAATAATAAATACTGATAAAATTAAACTAAAAGTTATTGTAAATAATTTTTTTGAGATGCTCTTATTCATGATTTACCTCAAATTTATAGCCACTACCTCTTACAGTAATTATGTAGTTTGCTTTAGAACCTAACTTTTCTCTTAAACGCTTTACGTTAGTATCAACAGTTCGAAGATCGCCATAATAATCTATTCCCCAGACGTTATCTAATATTGTATCCCTAGTTAATGAGATTCCTATGTTATCTGTTAGATACACTAATAGTTCAAATTCTTTAGGTGATAGATTTAAGGTTGTACCATCTACCTTAACTTCATGAGCAAGTTTGTTTATACTTAATCCTTTGAAATCTTTAGCTGATGAAAAAGAAGTGACTCCGTCAGAAGTTCTTTTAAGTAAAGCCTTAACTTTAGCTATTAAAACTTTTGGTGAGAAAGGCTTAGTTATATAATCATCTGCTCCAAGTTCATATCCAAAAAGCTTATCTTCTTCTTGAGATTTAGCAGTTAATAAAATTATTGGTACATTAGAAACATTACGAATAGTTTCTAATACAGTAATTCCATCAACTCTAGGCATCATTATGTCTAATAAAATTAAATCTATGTTGTTGTTTTGAAAGGTATTAATCCCTTCGTCACCATCAGCAGCTTCAATTACATTAAATCCATCTTTTTTTAAATAGTCTCTAAGTAAAATTCTAATTCGTATTTCATCTTCTATAATTAAAATATTTCTTTCCATATATACTCCTTGTAAAGTTTTTTATTAAATATAATTATAGACTAAAGTAATATAATTATAAACTATGTTATTATTATTATTGTAATTAATTATTAAACATATTATAGTATTATACTAGAACATTAATTGGAGATGGGAGAGGCAATAGAGAATGATTAAGCTGAATTTTGACGTGAAAAAACATCTATTACCTAATGGGTTAGAGATATTAACAATAAAAAAAGATACACAGATATCATCTGTAAATATAGGGATAAAAGTTGGAGCACTATATGAGAAAGTAAGTGAAAAAGGAATTTCTCACTTTATTGAACATATGATTTTTAAAGGAACAAATAAAAGAAGCTTTCAACTATTAAATGATGAGTTAGAAGCTTTAGGGGGAGAGTATAATGCATATACTGATTTTACTTCTACTGTTTACTCTATAAGTTGTTTAGAGGAAGAATTGAAAAATGGTATAGAGATTTTAGCAGATATGGTTACTTCATCAATATTCCTTCAAGAAGAAATTGAAAAGGAAAGAGGAGTAATATTAGCAGAAATTAGAACAAGTAAAGATAGTGTTGAAGATTTAAGTTTTAAGAGAGCTAATGAAGTAGCATTTAAAAAAGGCCCTCTTAGATATGATGTTGCTGGAATGGAGAAAAATGTAAAAAGATTTAATCATAAAGATTTATATACTTTTTATAAAAAACATTATGTAGCTAATAATTCTGTTATTACAATAGTATCATCATATGAACATGAAGAGGCTCTTAAAATGATACAAGATCAATTTGGAAGTTGGAATAGCGGAGAAGTAAAGTTATTAAAAGTTAAAGACGAAAAAAATATAAATACTAAAGAAGTTACTGTAAAAGAGAATATTGAATTAAATACTATTATATATCTTTATACATTTTATGATTTAGATAAAGAATATGAATTACCATTAAGAATTTTAAATCATAGATTAGGAGAAAGTTCAAATTCTTTATTATTTAGAGAGATAAGAGAGAATAGAGGGTTAGCTTATGATATATACTCGCATCTTGATGTAACCAAACATGTGAAAACATTGTATATATATACAGCTGTAGATGAAGAAGATATAGATAGTGCAATAGAAGCTATTGATGAGACTTTAGCTGGAATAAAAATGGGCAAAATTGAGATTGGTGAAAAAGATTTAAATATAATGAAAAAGGTTCATAAAACTGCTGTAGTGTCAACGTTAGAGGATCCAGTGGAATTATGTAGCTATATTTTAACTCAAAGAGTTGAGGGTGAGGATATATTTGAATTTTTAGATGATATGGATAGTTTAAATAATATAACTAAGGATAAAATTTATGATGTGGCAAATAAAGTATTAAATAATCCTACTATTCATATACTAAAGTCTTCATAAGGTGGCAATAATAATGAATATAATAACTAAAATAGAGATTGGTAAGCGTAATAAAGAGAGAGTTAATATATATATAGATGATGAATTTGCATTTTCATTAAGTGCAGAAATAGTATATAAAGAAAACTTGGCTCCTAAACAAGTTATTGATGTTGAGAAGCTTACAAGATTAGCAAGAGAAGATGAATTTATGAAATGTAAAAGCTCCGCTCTTAAAATAGTTGAAAGAAGCTACAAAACTGAAAAAGAAATATTTAATAAGTTGATTACAAAAGAATATAGTAAAGAATCTATAAATAGAACGATAGAATTTTTAAGAGAATATAATCTTATAAATGATAGAAACTACGTTAAAATGTATGTGAAAGACAAATTAAAGAGCCAAGGCAAAAATAAGATTAAGTATAATCTTAAAAGAAAAGGAATCTCTGATGAATTAATAATTGAAGAGCTTTCTAAAATAGATGATGAGGATTCTAAAAATGGAGCAATAATTTTAGCACAAAAGAAATATAATGAGTTAAAGAGAAGAGAAAGTGATCAATATAAACTATCACAAAAATTATACAGATTTCTTATAAGCAAAGGATACAATTATGACCTAGCATCTGATGTTATGAAAGAGGTTATAAAAAAGGATGAGTATTAATTAAAGGAGTATTCTTTATGGAGGAACTTATAGCATACACCATATGCTTTGCTTTTATTTTATTTGGAATTAAAGAAAGTATAAATCTACTAAATACACATAAAAATATTAAATATCCTATAAATAGAACATTATATTATTTATCAATTTTACTATCATTTTTAATAATTAATAGTAATTTGAATACTATTTTAGCGGATATAATTAAAATAAGTTCTAATTATTTTGCTTTTTATACTATTAGGAATGAGCTGATTAGGATTCTTTTATTGGTTTTGATATATTTTATTGTTCATTTTATAATTTATACACTTTTAAAGTTTGTAGTTAAATTATTATACCTATATAAAATATCACAAAAAAAAATTTCGATATTTATATCAGGCATATTAGGTGGAATAAAAGGAATTATTGTTACATTGATAATGTTTATAGGTATTGTAATATTTAACGTGACAATTGGTAGAAATTTTCCTATAAATATTTTTTCGAATATTAGTGGATATAGTATGATTTATGATACTATAAGTCAAAACTTTAATAGTAGTAATTCAAAAATAATATATAGTGATGAAAATAAGTATATACCTACTTCTAATGTGCTAATTTATTATAATGGTGTAACTTTAGAAGATGGTGTTAAGTCAAATAATGAAATAAATAATAAGGCTATTGAAATTACTAAGTATAAAGAAAGTGATTTAGAAAAAGCAAAAAGCTTATATGTATGGATAGGAAGTAATATAGAATATGACTTTGACAAAGCATATAAAACTTTAAATAATGAAAGTAGTGGGAATAGTGGAGCAACAGAAGCTTGGATAACAAGGAAAGGTATATGTTTTGACTATGCATGCCTTTATGTTGCTATGGCAAGGGCTGTTGATTTGAAAGTTAGATTAGTTACTGGTAGTGCATATGATGGAACACAATATGGACCTCATGCATGGAATGAAGTATATTTAGAAAAAGAAGAACGATGGGTGCCTATAGATCCAACATTTTATATGGCAGGAAATTATTTTGATAATAGTAATTTCTATGACGATCATATAAAAGAAATGATAGCAGGAGAATGGTAAAAGCGCTTTAATATTAAAGCGCTTTTTTATTAGCCATAATTAAATTAATTGCTTTTTCACAATCCTTATCTGTACTATCTAAAGACCATGCTCTGTTAAAGTATATTAAAGCTTTATTAGTATCTTCTTTCATAGCATAACAGTATGCTAAATTAAAGAAGTATTTGCTTTCTTTTTGAATAGAAAGTGCGTTTTTTATCATATCTATAGCAGCGTTAAAATTTTTTAGTTTTATAAAGCATACGCCAGCATTATAATAAGCACAAGCTGTATTTTCTTTAGTTTCAATAGATTTTTTATATAAATCTATTGCCTTATTATATTCTTTTAAATTATAAAGTTTATTCGCTTCACTAAAATAATCCATATGGACCTCCTGTACATATATATACCATTATTATAATTATTGGCATTATAGATGGTTATTATTCACATAAGATATATTATTAATAATATTTATTTTCAAGATTATTACTATTTTATTTAATTAATATTGTTAGTTTCTTAAAAAGAAAGTGTAAAAATTCATAAAAAGCCAATAAATACAACAAAAAGAGAAGCTGAACTAAAAATATCGACAAAATTTTATTTTTTCCTTTATTTTTTTTAGTCTCTTTAATATAATATATTTATCACTCAAAATCGGAGAAAATGTAGCAGGAGAGATATGATGATAGGAAATGATAAGTATATTTTAGTAGTAGGAGCATCAATAGTAGATATAATCGGATTTGGAAAAAAGGAATATAGTCCTAAAGATTCAATTCCAGGATGCATTAAAGTATCCTTAGGTGGGGTATGTAGAAATATAGCTGAGAATTTAGCAAGAGTAGGAGTAAATACAGAATTTATTTCTATTGTAGGTGATGATAGTAATGGAAGAAGCATATTAGAACATTCTAAAAGAATTGGTTATAGAATGGATAATTCATTAGTTTTAAAAGATGGATGCACTCCAACTTATATGGCAATTTTAAACACTGAAGGTGAGATGGAATCAGCCATAGTAGATATGGAAAGCTTAAATAAAATGGATGAAGCTTTTGTAGATTCTAAGGCTGAGATATTTGAAAATGCTGAATATACTGTTGTAGATTCAGATAATCCTATGCTGTTAGAGTACATGCTTAAAAAGTATAAAGGAAAGACTAAATTTGTATTAGACCCTGTTTCAGCAAATAAAGCGAAAAAAATTGGTCATTTAGTAAAGTATTTCCACACGGTAAAACCTAATAGATTTGAGGCTGAGGCTTTATGTGGTTTTAAAATTGATACTGATGATGATTTAAAAAGGGCAGCAAGGTATTTTCTAGATCAAGGAGTTGAAAATGTATTTATAAGCTTAGATGCTGATGGAATATATTATTTAACAAAAAATGAAGAAGGTAGACTTGCATGTGGTGACAAAGTTGATGTAAAGAATGTTACAGGAGCAGGAGATTCATTTGTTGCAGGATTAGGTTATGGATATATGAACAAGTTTTCAACCATAGATACTCTTAAGTATGCTATAGCCATGTCTATAGTAACAATTACTCATGAGGAAACTATAAATCCTCATATGAGTCATGAATATGTTGAAGAATACATAAATAAAATTAATTGGGTAGAATAAAAATTATTGTAATATGTTTGTATAATAATTTTATAAGATACGTTAAAAAGGGGCTGTATCAAAAAAAATTTGATATTTGCCGATAAAGAAAAGGAAGTTCGAATTTGAACTTCCTTTTTTGCGCATAGTAATAATATGAAAAACTT
>NZ_CYZX01000027.1 GCF_001405015.1 Clostridium disporicum | reverse complement strand
TTTTTAAATATATTGAAGGTTGGTATAACAGAAAAAGGCTACACTCTTCTATTAATTACATGACTCCAGATCAATGTGAATTATTAGCTAGAAGTGCAGCATAAAAAAGTTTGACTTTTTGTGTCCAAAATATTGACATAAGACCACTTTGTTTATTGTATATAGGAAATCTAAGCATTCCCGTCTTATTTTTATCGTATGATTTCCAACCTTCAATCTTTGCCATTATAGAAGCTATCTCATAGTTTTCATTATTAGTTCTTGTTAAGGTTAATCGATGATTTTAGATTTTCAATAATGGAGACATTGGAATTTAAATACAACTCTTGTTAAGGTTAATCGCTATTTATCTATACTATACAAACTTCTGCCGGAATTATTTAAATACAACTCTTGTTAAGGTTAATCGCTTCGTCCTGTATAACGTTAGCAAATACATTACAAATTTAAATACAACTCTTGTTAAGGTTAATCTAGACACCTTTAGTGTTACGCCATCTATATCGCTTTATTTAAATACAACTCTTGTTAAGGTTAATCTCGCTTCCCCTACGTCTGTAGCGTCCTTGCCTAGCGATTTAAATACAACTCTTGTTAAGGTTAATCTCATTTATTTTTCCCAACTTTGCTTTTAATATCGCTATTTAAATACAACTCTTGTTAAGGTTAATCCATATCTTTGGTTTTAAATCCAATTGAAAATAGCATTTAAATACAACTCTTGTTAAGGTTAATCAAACTGTATTTTTATTTAATCTATTGTTTAAATTTATTTAAATACAACTCTTGTTAAGGTTAATCGCATTTGATACGCTAGACACACCAACAGTTTGACTATTTAAATACAACTCTTGTTAAGGTTAATCTTCCAGTAAAACCAGAAAGTGCAACAGTTATCATATTTAAATACAACTCTTGTTAAGGTTAATCCAAAGTAAAATACCTACTTATAACTTTACCAATACTGCTAAGTGCTTACAACTACTACTTATACAAAATTTTTACCAACCGTTAATTACTTTTTACATTAGTGATTAATTATTACTGTAAAGCTAGAATTACTCCTAGTTAATAACATATTTTTATAATGTTCCACTTGGTAAAATTATTTCTTTAGATACTTTATATTATTAAATCCTCACCTGTTACAATTGATTTTCCACCAAATACTTCTTCATCAAATACATTATCATTTAGAAGTTTAATTATACATATGAAATCTTCATTTTTATCGGTAACTCTATCTAAATCTTTTTTCAATCTTATTAATTTAGAAGGTGTCATTTCTCCTCTAAAAACCGATTTTTGAAAATGTGATAAATATTTTTTACATACTTTAAAAACTTTATTTACTCTTTCTTCTTTTACATCATAAAATACAAAAGCATAATTATAATTTACTTTTTTAGACATTACATTCCCTCCTTAATACTGAAAGGAATAAATTCTTTATCTTCCAATATCCATTTTATTAATTTATAGCAATCAAGCTTTATCGCCGTCCTATAGCTAATATTTCGTTTTAATTTTGGATGCTTAAATACAGATTCTAATCTTCCCTCAAAAGCTTCTATAAATATTTTTCTACCTTCTTCGTTCAACAAACAATAGTTAACCTTCTTTTCAAAGTGTTTATCTACTTGAATTTTTCTATTATTAATTAAATCAAATATTGTTTTATAAACTATTACAGGTTTAAAAACTTCACTTATATCTAAACTTAATGAAAATCTTCCTTCTGATGGTTCATGTAGAAAACTTATTCTTTGATCTAGATGTGTTCGATATATAGATGAGATTGTCTTAGTATATAGCAACGTATTTCCAAAGGATATCATTGCATTTATAGGGTTATCTGGTGGTCTTTTCACCCTCTTATTCATTATAAAATCTTCAGGTAAAAATAATTTAAAATCTGAATAAAATCTCTGCCATACCTCACCTTCAACAGACATTAATTGATTAATATTTTCACTCTTTTCCACAGCTAATAAAAACTCTTTCCTTATCCAATCTATTGTTTCCTTTACTTCTTTCTTATTATGTTTATAATAATGATAAAGAACTTCACTTATATTTATTCCTATCCCTCTTACTATTGCTTTTGCAGCATATAATCTATCTTCATCAAATTTCCTAACTTGTTTTACCAATAATTTCCCGCTATTATATTGATTTCTTGGATAATATGTTCCACTATATCCCTGGTGATAATTAAAAAAATGTACTACTATATTATTGCTAGCTAAAAAATCTAGTAATTTCGTATTTATACTTACTTCATTTAAACAATATATTTCCTTTGTATTTTCAATTGGTATATAAACATTTTTACCATTCTTTCTGAAGCATAAAGAATTATCTTTTCTTGTTAACTCCCCCATAGATGTTATATATCTAGTACTCCCCATATCTCCTCCTTAAATATAGCAATATTCATAATAAGCACATTTCTTACATTTTGCTGAATTTAATACTTTTGGAACTTTACCACCTGTCAGCAATTTGTCTATATCTTCAATATAATTCAATAACTCTCTCTCTATTTCATTTGTTAATTCAAAATATAATATCTTATTATCGCTTTTATTTTTTTCAATACATTCTAATTTACCTCTTCTTACAATCCCTTTATCCTTTAATACCTTTAAATAATATAATAACTGCCATTTCGCAGCTTCTACATCAGCATCAGATTTTTTTACTTCAGTTAAATATTCTTTAGTTAACTTATCTATTTTTATGTTGTCTATAGATATCTCAGAATTTTCACTTGTAGCTTTCTCTTCATGCATAGCTTTACCTATCTTTACAATTTCACTATTATCTTCTAGATTCAATCTATTACCATGTAAATAACATTGCCTTCTACAATGAAAATAGTAATTTATTAATGTACCATTAACTTTCATTCCACCAAATCTCCTAAATCATTTTTTGTACATGCCTCTTATCTATAATGATTTCCACGAAATTGCATATATAATCACCTTATTAAAATAAATTAGAGCCAATAAAACTATTGATTTTATTGGCTCTAATTTATATTTATTCTCAAATACTATTAACATAAAATATCTAAATTAAAAATGCTGCATAAAGTGGAACTGACTTGATTCCATTTTCAAAGCCAAAGTTTTTAGCAGATACTCTTATTGCATATTTAGGCTGATATTTTTTTATAAACTGTTGTAAACTCTTTGCTCTTACATGTTCTGCTGCTTTTACTTCTATAGGTATTATGTTTCCATCTTTATCTTGAATTAAAAAATCTACTTCTGCACTTCCTTTAGATTCCCAATAATAAGGTATATATCCATTAGCATTCAACGTAAAGCATACATAATTTTCAGTTAATGCACCTTTAAAATCATTAAACACTACTCCTTCTGACAAAACAGCATTGGCCGGTATTCCAAATTTAGAGCAAAGTAATCCTGTGTCAGTCATATATACTTTAAATGAATTAAAGTCACTATATGCTGATAAAGGTAATTTTCCTTCATTACATTTTATACATTTTAATATTACTCCAGAAGATTTTAACCATTCTACAGGTGTTTCATACTCATGAGCTCTAGCTCCTGATTTTATAACCTTGTATTGAAATTTTTTATTTTCCTTAGCTAATTGAGCTGGAATACTATTAAATGTAGCCATTATTCTAGTGGTTTCATTTGGTGTTGCATATTTAGCCATATCTGCAACATATGAATCATTTATACCTTTCTGAGTTGCCAGAACAAAATCAAAATCCTTCTTTTCAATATACTCCTTAACTACAGCAGGCATTCCACCTATTACTAAGTACTCTCTATATATATCCATAGCCTTATTATGCAAAGATAATTCTGTATCATTATTAAAACATTCTTTTATAATATTAATTAAATCTTTTTCATTCATAGCCATTAAAAACTCTTCAAAATCAAGCGGATATAAAGTTTTTAAATCAACTTTTCCTACTGGAAATGAATACTGCTCTCTATTCACAGCAACTCCAAGTAAACTTCCAGCAGCAATTATATGATATTCATTTGCATTTTCATTAAAATATTTTAATGACGTCAATGCTCTTTCACATGCCTGTATTTCATCAAAAAATATTAAAGTTTTCTCTTTAAATATACTTTTTCCAGCATTAATAGAAAGCTCTCTTACTATTCTTTCAGGATCTAAATCTCTTTCAAATATTTTTATTAGTTCTCTATTATTTTCAAAGTTAAAATATACTACTGAATCATAATACTCTTTTCCAAAGGTTAATGCAGAATACGTCTTTCCAACCTGCCTTGCCCCTTGTAAAATTAAAGGCTTTCTATTAGAACTATTCTTCCAATTTATTAACCATTTTAAAATTTTACGTTCCATTTAATGTTACCTCACAACACTTTTTATAACTTAATTTTACGCTCTATCTACATTTTTATCAACTTATTCTTATTATATACATATATACTTTCTTTAAATACATTTATTCTTAATTTATATCTATTTAGATACAACTCTTGTTATTGTTAATTACTCACCGACAAAGGGATATAATAAATATATAAGGGATTTAAATACAACTATTGTTATTGTTAATCGATTGTTACTTTAGAGCATGCAGATTGTCAATTTACATTTAAATACAACTCTTGTTATTGTTAATCCGATCCTAAAGAATACGAATTCAATATGTTTAAAACATTTAAATACAACTCTTGTTATTGTTAATCTCCACCTCTTATCCTAATGTTACCTCAATCATTTTATTTAAATACAACTCTTGTTATTGTTAATCTTTACTTCTATAAAATCAACTGTTTCATTATTAACATTTAAATACAACTCTTGTTATTGTTAATCCCTGAGTGTTAATTACAGTAGCATTCTTTTTATTTATTTAAATACAACTCTTGTTATTGTTAATCCAAAATACTTTTCTAGTGTTATACTTCTTTCTCTTATTTAAATACAACTCTTGTTATTGTTAATCTGTTGAACCTGTACTGAATATTATTCAAATAGGAAAATTTAAATGCAACTCTTGTTATTGTTAATCTTCCCCATTTAATAAATTGTGAACTACTAACATCCATTTAAATACAACTCTTGTTATTGTTAATCCTAATGAGTACGCTAACAGCCTATATACATTTATGAAAATTTAAATACAACTCTTGTTATTGTTAATCATAAATTCAAAGAACATAGGCTGGTTATAAATATCATTTAAATACAACTCTTGTTATTGTTAATCGATAAAATGCTTTTATGGTGCGACTATGTTAATACATTTAAATACAACTCTTGTTATTGTTAATCCAACTGTAAAATTATTTACGTTAATCCAACGAGTAATTTAAATACAACTCTTGTTATTGTTAATCCATAGAAAATTCAAAGTTTCTATATATTTTAATCAACTTAGCTTATTGCTATATCTAGCATCTTTAATTTTTTACCAAGCAGCAATCAATATTTAAAAACTTAAGTTTTTTTATTCTAAACTCTATACAAATCCTAATATCTACCCTCATAACTATATAATTTCACTTGGTAAATATCTATATAAAATCCCCTATTCCAGTTATTAATTTTTCTTTATCTACCTTGCCATCTTTGAAGTAACTTTCACCATCTTCAAGATAATAAAGATCTCCAACAATCTCATTTGGCATTATATTGTTATTTTTTTGTACCTCATATATAAAGTTATTCATCTTAGCCCTAACATCTGATAGTTTCACTTCTTTTTCTGAATATTTCATTTTATTATCTCTTAATAACTCTATATACTGATTCCATATATCTTTACCATCTAAAACCTCTCCATTTTCTAATGGAATTTCTCTTGCAAGATAAACTGACTGTCTTTCCATAGTATCATCAATTAATTTCATTTTTTCTGCTACCTGTGAAAACTTTAGACCACCTACATCTTCTTTAAAAAATCTTTCAGTATTTAGATTTTCTCTTGTTGAATCATTATAGTTTTCTTTTAATCCTATAAGTATCTTCTCATAATACTTATTAAAATTTTTCGATATTAATATCTCTTTAACCCACTCATTTATAAGCGAATATTTTTTCTCTGCTCTAAAATCCCCTCTATAAATACTTTCTGCCTCATCTAAATTAAAGAAATATACTATTCCTTTATCTAGACATGAACGATTTATTCTACCCATAAATTGTTCATCACCATCTAATTTAGAAATATCCTTATACCCTATATCCATATCAATATCTACTCCAGCTTCAATAACTTGAGTTGCAACTAGTATTACTCCATTATGATTTAAATCCTTATCTTTTACTTCTTTTAATATTTTTGCTCTATCTATTGAGTTATCATCACCTGTAAGTAAAAGCACCTTAGCTTCTAAATTTCTATCTAGTAATTCTTTATAAAATTCATATGCAGTTTTTTTCTTTATAAATTCCATTAAGATTTTCTTTTTACTTTTACTCTGAATCGTTACATGCTCTAAAAGTTCTTCTCTCTCCTTATCTATAAGATTATAATTCACCTCTACCCTATTTTTAAAAAGTGGATTAGTAAAATATTTTTCTCTATTTTCTATTAAATTTACTGTTTGACCTTTTATTTCAGTTAATAAATCTAAATTAGGTAATGTTGCTGACATTATAATTACTTTTATATTTAATAACTTTGAAAATACTTTTAAAAATGATATTATCTCTGTCCATATTTCTAGCTTATAGCTTTGAATTTCATCTAATACAATTACACTATTGGCAAGTTGATGAAATGAAAATATCGATTTTTTATCATTATTAAACATTGTATTAAATATCCCAACATGAGTTATTAAAATAAATGGATAATTTAAAAACTGCCTATTTAATAATGCTTCATCATATTTTTTAAATTCTTCTTCATCTAAGATATTATCCTCCTTTAATTCTTCCATCTTTATAGCTGTAACAGAATTGATAACAGCTATCTTATTTAAAACTTCTTTTTTATCTCCAAAAATTTTACTTAAATTAGCTTGATTTTGCTCTACCAAAGTATTAAATGGTGAAACATAATATATCTTTTTTAAGCTATTATTATTTTCTATTAACTTAAAGCTTAAATTAGTAGAAATATTACTCTTCCCTCCACCGGTTGGGGCTTCTAGATAAAATATTTCTCCATCTTTATTTTCATTTAAAATTTTTTCTGCATCTAAAAACATCTCTGTCCTTAATACGTTTATATTTTTTTCATCTGAAAAGTCTTCTCTTTTACCATAACTATCTTGTTCATATCTTCTTATGCTCTTATAAATTTTTGTATCTTTATAAACATCATAAAACTCATTTATGGCTGATATTTCTCCAAAATCATATACAATTACTCCACTCATAAATTCAGATGTTGAGTAAAAGTCACAGGCTAAAAGTATGGAAAATACTAATCGTCCATAAGTATATAGATATATTGAATCTTCTTTATCTAGTTTTTTTAAATATTTTAATGCAGCGTCTCCTATATTCCATGCTTTAGTACTATTTAAAGAAAACTCCTTACACAATACATCTTTGTAAGATTCGTTTAATACTGATATAGCTTTATTAGCATCACCATAATCTTCTCCATCTTTATTAAAGCTAGCTATAAATTTTTCAAATTGACTTAAATCACCATGATGTTTTGATATTAAATAAGCGTTCAAGTATAAAAGTGTCCTTAGCATTTTTTTGCTTTTGCCTTGTAAACTTTCTACTTCATCTAAAAAATAATCAATATAAATTACTGATGAAATTATTGAATGTTTACTTTTTATGTTCTTAAAATTATCTGTTTCAAAAAGTTCGTTATCCATTTTATCTTTTTGGAATATGGGGTTTATTTTACCTACATCATGAAAGTTAACTATATTCACCAATAATTTTCTAAATAATTCTTTTCCTTCTATACTTACAGTTCTTAAAAATTTTTCTTCAAAATTTTTTAGTATACTATCTAAATTTTTTGCATCATAAATCTTAAAGAAATATTTATTAGATAAATCTATATGATTTATTAATTTTTCATACTCATATTTATTTCCTACTGATTTTTTATGAGCATAAAAGTTATATTTACTATTTACTATTTCGCTGAAATCTATAATTTCTCTCTTATCTAAATATTCCATATATCACCTCATATAATGTAAGGAGGGTTAACCCCTCCTTAGAAAAATGCTATATTTTTATTACCTACAGTATAAATTTCATCTGTATTTATATCGTCAATTTCCATATTGGTATATATAAATGTTTCATATTCATACATATTAGTTTTTTCATTAAGTCTTATAGGTAAATTTTCTTTGTACTTATATGGCATATAATTCATATCAGCTACACTATCACCAAAATTCACATAAGATTTAGGACATAAAGAATCTATACTTTCTATTTCATCAGCAGCTTTTTCTGATTCATATATCTCTATTTCATCTATATTAGCTATATGGTCGTTTTTGCCTAAGTACGGTATAAATATACTTTTATAATTTGTTATATAATCGCAAATTTTTTCAGTATCTTTTGAGTCTACCAAGACATATATATTCCAAGAGGGTTTTTCAAGCCACTGCTCTTTTACTATTAAATTACAAGGCCTTTCATCCTTATCTTTATTATAATATCCAATTGAATTATTAAATACCTGAACCTTCTTATAGAAATCTCCTCTTGAGCCTTCTTCAGGTTCTATGGCAACTTTTATATCTTTTAGCTTTTCATAAAATTCAGGATATTTATCAGTTTTACTCATTTGGTTATAGCCTTTATATCCTACTATCGCTCCTAATATTCCAAGCAAAGCCACTTTATGAATATTTGAATAAGTAAAATATAAATAAGTATTTACATCTGGCTTTTTAAAGAAAGCATTATCTCCATATAATCTAAATTTTAGAACCTTCATATCTTATACCTCTGTTTGTGTAAATATATCTAAAAGCTTAGCTCCTTCAATATCTGATTCAATTTCTGTTGTATATGGATTATAATAAACTTCAATACTTTTAATTTTATTACCTAACTTACCTAAAAGCTCTCCACATTTAATTTCTATAACATCCTTATCTACACCTTTTTCAAAATTAATATATTGAGAAAGGTTAGGTAAATATAAGTCTTGTTCTGTTTCTACGAATAATGCAAATTCATTTTCACAGCCTATCTTGGCATTAGTTGCATATGATGTAGCTGATACCAAAGCAGCATTCTTAAACTTCTTATAATCATCTTCAGTATAACCTTCAGTTACTCCTAGCTCCTTATATTCTTTATATGCTAATGGATTTATTGAAAATGGATAGAAATAATGAGCTTCTGTACTTACAATCTTTGTTCCAAGAGTTGAATTTTTCGCTTCTTCTGCATCTTCGTCTTTCTTTTGCTTCTTCTCTAAGTCTTTTCCATCTCTAAATGGCGATAATATTTGCTGCTCATCTGCTGCTGTATCTTCATACTTATTTAATCCTTGCCCTATTTGTACAGCCCCTGTAATTGATATATTATTTCCTTCTTCAGCAAATGTTGCACCAAAGTTTTTTACATCTATAGAGTTAAATAAATTTTTTAATACTTCTGCTGTATCTTTTGTCTTCTTTAAATCTTCTACCGAAAATATTTGTTCATATCTTTCTTTTAAAGTTCTTGGTACTAATATTGATTCTACCGTGCCTTTTTTCTTATCTTCCTTTTGGCTTAATTTCATAGATTTTATATAAAGAACTTTTTCTCCATTCTCATCCCACATCTTTTTCATAGGATATTTTAAAGCTTTATCACTTCCAAAAACCTCTCCATTAGATGTTGTTTTTGGATATCCTGTAAAATCAGCATTCCAGTTAGCCATCTTTGATGATATTCCAATTACTCCATATACTCTCTTATTCATTACCTTGAACCTCCATATTCTCAATTATCTCATCTTCATTACTTTCATAAATTAAACTACTGTGCAGAAATCCTGCCATAATCATATCTTGATTTACCTTATTTTCAGGTGTATAAGATAAAACCATAGCATATAAATTTCTAAACCTTGGTGAATATAATTTAGGATCATAGCTATACTTTTTATATAACTTGCTTAAGTTATTTTTTATTACTTCATTATTATTTGTATTAATAAATGGCCTTACTAAATGGTATGGTCTCTTAAGACCTTTACTCTTTGATATAAAATAACTTACTAATTGACCTATTGCAAAATAGTATTCATTATCTTCAGAAATGCTTTCAGTAACTTTTTCAGCATTTACCTTATTTCTTAAATTATCTTTCACATCCTTGATTATATCTGCCATACTCTTTCCTCCCTCAAAATATCCTTTAAATGCACATCTTAAATTAAACTGTTTGCTCGCTTTTTGTATATAGCCATTTTCTATTGACCCTTTTACTAAACTTACAGATACCTTACCTAATAAATATCCTATTTCATTTGATTTTTTATTTTCCTTTAATCCATCCTTATATAACCAATTAAAAATAGCTTCTCTTGATATCAATAAATTTTTCTTTTGATTATTATCTTTTATTGATATATCTCCAGCATCAGTAAAATAATTGTTTATTAAGAATTTTGAAAAGAATATATTATCAAGTATTTTTTGAATATCTACTTTCTTTCTAAATGATCCATATTCAAAACCATCATCTGCTGACTCCTTTACCCCTAATACGTTTTCAAATACTAATTCTTTATTTAAAACATCAGAATATCCAACTATCTTATCATAGTTTTGAATTTCTAATTCCATTCCTTTTTTTATTCTAAAGAAACTACCAGTAAATCCTTGGTCTGGAAGCTCTCCATTCTTCTTAGGATCAATTTCTTCATCATCAATGTACACATTAAGTTTTCCTTCTGCCGTGAAATTCATTAGATAATCAAAAAACTTTTTTTGTAATAAAACTTCATTACTATCAATGAGGTAAGGAACTTTTACCTTTCTAGTCTTATTTTCTAAATAAGGTTTTTTTGAATTTAATCCCATATTATCATTAGGTAATCCATATAAAACGTTATCAATTTTCTCATTATAATCATTTTTATTATAGATATTAGGAATTATATATCTTTTATTTTCTCTTTGATAATCTTCTATTGGATATTCAAAAAATATTTTTAAATAATCTTTACCTGGATATTCACTTCCTAAGTCAAAAATATTTTCTTTTATCCATTCCTTTATCTTATTAAGTAACTCAATATTTACTTCACCAATTTCTTCTTCGACTTCTTTATATATCTCTTTAGGTTTTCCTGACTTATATTTTAGATATGGATTAGCTAATATCTCATAATATCCATCTATTATTTCATTAGTAAGCTTTTTATCTTTATCATTTGCTGTAGGAAACTTATCTTTCTTTATAAAAAATGATAAATAATTATTACTGTGTATTATCTTTTTACCGTCAATTGGCTTATTCATTGTAATTAGAGTACTGTTGTAATCATATATTCTTATATCCTTTAACTTAACTTCTGACAAATTAAGTTTTCTATTTTTTTTATCAAATTTAACTTTTATAGGTTCATCTTTAATATAAAATTCATCTTTATCAGTTCCTATTATCAGATAAGTTCCATCTGCAGGAGTATAATTATCTAATATGAGTTTATCTCCATGTTTATCTAGTTGCTCTTTAAAAACTTCTAAACTTTCCTTTAACAATATTTCACCTCCCTATAACCACCTAAATCCTATAAATCCAGCTCCCCTAGAATTATTCTCACCTAAACCTGTTCCCAAAGCTATATAGGCTATAGTTTGAGATATTTCATCATCTGCAATATTCAGTTGAATCTTATCGCCTAGTAACTTAATATTTTTATAGTTAACTGCTATTGGCTTATTATTTTTAAACTCAAATCTTGTGTAAAACTCAAAATCTTCATCTATCTTATCACCAGTAAAGCTATTATATTTTTTTATCAAGTTAGTCTTAATCCTATTTTCAAATTCATCTAAGCTAATATTTCCTTTCCAATAGCCAGTACTATCTTTAATAACTATCGGAGTAATTGAAAATACCTTATCTATATGCTTTCTACTTATGATTTTAATATCAGTCTTTAACACTTTAATAAATTTAGTTGAAGTATTAGCTAAATTTTTAATAAGATATTTTGCTAAATCTTCATCTATAGTTCTTATTTGAAATGTATATATATTGTCTTCTTTATAAATTCCATCAGTTTCTAATGGATAAAATCCATTATTACAATAATTTTTGTAACAATTTTTATTATGAAACTCTAAAAACTCTTCATTTCTGCTTAGAGTTGAATCTATAACTTCTGATATAGCTTGAAACATATTATTTTTATCTATATTTTTTAACAGATAATTCTTAACCGAAATCTCATAAACTCTAAATTCCATATAAATTTACACCTCCTTCTATATTTTACCACATTAATGTTTATTTTTACCATTTATGTTCAGAATATTTTGTCTATTAATTTTTATAGTTTTACTTATTATGAATTAATTCTAATCCTCTTAAGCACTAAGCTTTCTAATTCAGAAAACAAGTGGAATGAGTTATTGAATAAACTACTTTAAAACTCCTAAGTGTATGTACGTGTACGCATATTTACTAGTATCATATATTTTTTAATTCATATATAATTCTCATTCCACTCATTCCAAACGGCTATAAACTAGTAATATCATTTGTTTACATAGGAATGATAACTGGAATAACCGTAATTCTCATTCCGCTCATTCCAATTTTTCTTTGGCTTATTAACTTTCTTATATTTATATTTTTTTATTTTTAAACTCATTCCTACCTCATTCCTATGCTCATTCCACTCTCACAAATGCTCTTTGTTTATTATATATAGGAAATCTCATAGTATTGGTTTTATTCCCTGAATAAAGTTCCCAACCTTCTATCTTAGACATTATTGCTGTTATCTCATATGAATCTGATTTTTTAAGACTGGAGGCATCTTTTCCAAAACATTCGCACCATATTTCCATAGAACAAACAGCTTTTCGTTTTTCCGTTCCAACTTGTCCTCCTGCCAAGTCATCTCCATTAAGAAATTTCCTTCTTTCATATAAGTTCATACTACTCCAATTATTAGGAAGTAGTTTATTTAAATACTCTCTCACAAGCCCCTCTCTATCGTCACTTTCCATAGCTTCACTTTGTTCTTTAGATGCTATTTCTAACACCTCTCCTTTTAGATATAGTTCCTCTCCTTGTTTATAAACATATAAAGCTTCAGCCCATATTTTATCTACATCTTCTAAGTCCCAAGGTGAACTTAACGCTTTATCTGGATCCACTGTAACTGGCCAAAATCTACGATTACCAGTAACATCTCGTAAAAAACCTCCTTTATTATTTGTAGTACCTACAATAATGCATTGTCTTGGATGGCTTTCTACATTTACTCCATAACTTGCTCTATATTTATCATCTGTTCTTGTTATAAATGATTTTACATTTTCTACTTCAGCTTTTCTCATACCAGCTAGTTCTCCAAGCTCCATAATCCAAAAACCTTGTAATTTCTCGGCAGCTGTTTTATCTTTCATATCTTCTAAAGTTAAATTATCAGAAAACCAC
This sequence comes from Clostridium disporicum, assembly GCF_001405015.1. GTDB lineage: Bacteria > Bacillota > Clostridia > Clostridiales > Clostridiaceae > Clostridium > Clostridium disporicum_B. The sequence goes on along the minus strand of NZ_CYZX01000027.1, from coordinate 33,819 downwards.
TTACCACCAAGCTTTGAGAATAATGTGCTTTTTCCCATTCCTTGTTTACCATTTAAAATAAGTACAGAATCAAATTTAACTCCTGGTTCGTACACTCTAGCAATAGCTGCAACTAATGTTTTTCTAGTAACCTCCCTCGTATAGGCATTGTCCTCTGCCCCTAAATATTTTATTAATAGTGTTTCTAATCTTTCTTTTCCATCCCACTCTTCTAAATTTTCTAAATAATCTATTACAGGATGAAATGCTCTTTCTGTTGCTACAGCTAATAAAGCATCTTTTAATTTTGCTGGAGACCATATATTATATTTTTTTTCTAAATATATTTTTAATGAAGCTAAATCTGAATCGTTCCACCCCTCCTTTAATCTAATCCAAGGTAATTTACCTTTTACATCCAACATATCTTTATGTTTGTTATAAGCTATTCCATGTAAGTTTTTATCATTTCTTAATATTTTAACTATATTATTTAACGTATCTTTTATCTCACCTGTTAAATCAATTTCTAGTTTATTATCATTATCTTCAAGCTCTCCAAACTCTTGTCCTATATCTTTCATCTTTTCATTAGTAATTTGTTTTTGTACTAATTCATCTTTAGTACAAAATTTACGCATTGCTTTAAATGAAGGTAATCTTGAAGTTCTTGTATCTTCATCAATATTTACATCTAACTCTGAAAACTTGTGGATTCTTACTAGATCAAAGGCGTTGCAAAGAACATTTGCAGCCTTATCTGTAGCATGATGTGAATAGGCAAATTTATCTTCATAAATGACTAAGCCTGATGTTGAGTCTGCTTCAACATAGTCATATCTGCCTTTTATTAGACTTGGTTTATAGATGTGGTTTAAAAATTTATCGATGGCTTCTTCCATAGTATATGCTCTACAGAAAGCACCTATCAAGCCTTCTTTTTCTAATGGATTTGATTGTTTGGCTAAAGCCTGCATTTGGTGTGAAATGTTATTTTTGATTACTTTATTTTGTCTTGATGATATGGGCCATTTACTGCTATCTCTATAATCTTCATATCTTGAAAGTATAGAATCTGGATTTAAAAACTCTCCATCCTGCTTTTCAAATATAAACTCACCATTACTGGAGGTTGATGGCCAATACATAAGTCTTGCTGGTTCGTATGTTGAATCATCAAATTGCTCTATTCCAATATCTGAAGATATAAGTCTCCCTATTGCTGTATATTCATCAGCATTTACATTTCTACTTAAAGGTATTATAAGTCGTAATCTATTCTTGTCTCTTTTATGCTTATGAGTTGAATAAATGCAGCAAGCAAACTTAAATCTTTTTGTTACCTGCTCCCATAAATCATTTTCTGCATAATCTAAATCAAGGGTTAACATAGACCTAAACTCAACAGAATCTTTGCTACGTCTTCCATCTTTAAGCTTCCCTCCTACAAAGCCTCCAACGTCTTTTATATCATCCTTTTTAGCTTTATTCATTTTGCCATATTCATCTACAGTCTCAACAGTTCTTATTGTATTAGACACTTTATTCAAAAACTGCTCCCAAGTTACATCTACAATCTTAAAAGCTTTATCTCTTCTTGAATTACCAATAGCTATAATCATAAATAATCAATCCTCTCTTTACTTTTTGTAATAGTTACTTTCAAAACCTTCTGCATCAAGTGGTAGTCCTCTTGCCCAGATAGGAGTTTCTGTCATTATTTTTATAACTTCTTTTAAGGAACCTTGTCCTTCTTTTGCTTCTATTATTATTTCATCATGGACATGCATTACTATGTCATAAGCTTTATCTCTTAATCTAATCATAGCTTCACCAAGTATATCTCTTGCTATTGCTTGTACTATGTTTTCTACAAGCTTTGGTCCATATGTTTCGATTCTTTCCCACTTTTTAGCTACGCTAACTCCTTCATAGGTAATTGAATCTCCACCATATTTATTCTTTTCTATCCTTGGTTTAACATATGATAGTTTTCTACCACTAGGCAATGTAATAAACATTATGTCCCCTTGATAATATATTTTTATATACCCAACTATATTGACTTCTCTAGTCTTTAAAGCATTTATAGCAGCTTTATGTATCGCCCACCACAGTCTACCTATATTAGAGTTTGACAATCTCCATTTATTTACTAGGTCTTGAAGTTCATCTTCTTCAATTTCCATCTCAAGAGCTCCCATAGCTTTAAGTGCTCCTACTCCTCCCCCGTATCCAAGAGCTAATTCCGCAACTTTACCCTTTACTCTAAGGTTCGACTCTTTAGTTATCATCTCTATAGGTACTTTGAAAAGCTTACTAGCACTAGCTTCATATATCTTTCCATGTGATTTAAATACATCAATTCTCCACTTTTCACCTGCAATATATGCAAGTATTCTCGCTTCTATAGCAGAAAAGTCAGCAATAATAAATCTAGCACCCTTCTTTGGGATGAATGCACTTCTGATTAGCTCTGATAATAATTGTGGTATACTATTAAATTTATCTTCTAGTTTTGCAAAGTCTCCTTCTTTGACTAAATTACGAGCTGAATCCATATCTTCTAGATGATTTTGAGGAAGATTATGAACCTGAACAAGCTTCCCTGCCCATCTTCCAGTTCTGTTTGCACCATAAAACTTAAACAATCCTCTAACTCTAAAATCTTTAGATATAAATCTTTGTATAGCTTCATATTTTCTAACAGAAGTCTTTGATAATTTTAGTCTAAGTTCTAATAATTCTCTTACATCATCATCGCAATCTTCTAATATCTTTTTTATATTACCTTTTGATAATGACTTTATTTCAATTCCCTTTTCATATAACCACTTTTTAAGCTGAGTAACTGAATTAGGATTACTAAGTCCAGTAATATTCTTAGCTTCATTCAAGCACTTATTTTTATAAAGCTCATCACAGCTTATAGCTTTAGTAACAAGCTCCATATCTATATAAATACCTCTATCATTAATCTCTTGGTCTAAAACATAAAGCTTATGTTCATTTTCTATAATAGGAAATCTTTCAAGCTTCTTTCTTATAGCTCTCTCAACTTCTACATCCTTAATACAGTATTTCTTAAAAAGCTCCCACTTTTCTAAAGAATCCTTAGGATAATTTCTCATTAATTTACCTATCTGCCCTTCAAAGCTATACTGACTTTTATCATTTTTAATAGTACAAGGAACTGAAAAATATTTTATAAGCGCTTTCCCCTCCTTCATCTTTTGTTGCTCTAAATTTAGCATTTCGGCTACTGATTCTAAAGATGATGGTAAACCTAAAGAAAGTGCATGTACTGCTGTACATCTCCAAGACTTAGATGATAAACTCTTATTAAGAAATCTACCTAAACATACTCTTTCAAAGTTTGCATTAAAGGCAGTTTTGATTATATTTTCATCTTCAATAGCCTCTAAGATATTAGTAGGTATCTTTTCCCTATTAGCTAAATCTATTATCTTTACCTCTTCATCATCAAAGGCATATGCAAATAAAAGAATCTCAAAATTTGAAGAAGCGGTGTAAGGATATACACCACTTTTTATTAAATCAACATCAGAATAGGTTTCTATATCTATAGATAAAATTCTCATACTACCTCTTCCCCCTAACTAAAAAATCCATCTACATCATAGGCTTTAAAATCATCTTTTGCAGTAGTACTTAAATCTAATCGCTCACCATCAGATAACTTTTGGACATTACCTAAACTACAAGCTACACCTGCATTATTATTAAATTGATATGGATAAAAAGATAAACTAACTCTTCCATAACATCCACTATAGACTTCAGCTTTATCTTTAATTTCATCTATATTAATATCAACAATCTGTGGTTTTATAGTACTTTTTGCATTTATAAAAAAGCTATTTTTATACACAGGATTACCTGGCTTTTCCACATCACCATCTCTTAAAGGTGTTCTTAACTTTTTAGATTCTATAAGCCCAAACCTTTTTCTTCCATTTTCTTCCGATTCAAAAATAGCTTCTTCAATTTCAAGTATTGTCTTTTCATCAGACTTTGGAATTATAAGAGATAAACTATACTTCTCATTTTCACCATTAATAGACCTAGGTTCAAAAATATTTACATACGAGAATCTAACCTCCCCTGTTATTACCTTATTAACCCATTTTTTATTTTTCATATTACACTCTCCCCTTTTATTAATTAATTTAAATCTATTTATTTAAATGGCATTCACTATTTAAAAATGCCCTCACTAATTACATATGATAGAATTATTCTATTTTACAGATTTTTTATTATTTTTTTAATTTATTTGTAAAAATATTTTTCTTATAAATTTTAAGTATTTATTTATTAAAAAATAATAATCTCTAGCAAAAAGAAAAAGCACATATCATAAAAATGATAGTGCTTTCCTCTATAATAATTTAATTATTTAGCAATTCTTTTAACCCATACTCTTATTTCATATATTTATTTATTAACTCATTTGCATTAAACACTTTAAAATTTACATTTATATAAATCCTGTACTACTCCTCAATCTTTTTATAGTTAGTCCAACTTTGTGCTAAAAACATAACAGGTGGAACTACTATTAATGCTGCAAATATAGCTATTGAAATAGCTACAAATTTATTCTTTAATAATCCACCTATCAATAAATTTATGCTATTGCATAAAAGCACTATCAATCCCATAGATATTGAAGTGTTTACCGTTCCTAAATTTCTTTCTTCCCTAAATATGCTTTTACACTTGCTACACTCTATTTTCCCGTATTTTCTTACCATTGATTTTATTCTATTTCTTAACTTAAATTTTGAATTGCATTCTGGACAAATCATAAAATCGCCTCCACTGTTCCCCTATATTTATAATTCTCATTAATCATGTACTTTTTTCTTCGTACATAAATTCTCAATAATACTATCTCCCAAAATACCTTCAGATTTAATTATACATAAAAATAAGTTTATATAAAGAAATTTTTACCAAAGCAAATAAATGTCTCCTTAAAAACTCTATCTACCTGTGGTAAACTTATACTAAATTATTAACCATCAATTTTTTTAGGGGGATGATTATCATAAAAAAATATATTTTATTTGACTTAGATGGAACTGTTACAGATCCAATGATAGGAATAACAAAATCAGTTCAATATGCATTAAATAAATTCGATATTGAAGTAGAAGACTTAAATGAACTTTGCAAATTTATAGGACCTCCATTAAAAGATTCATTTATGAATTTTTATAACTTTACTGAAGAAGATGCATTAAATGCTATCACTTACTATAGAGAGTATTTTTCAACTAAAGGACTTTATGAAAATACAGTTTATGAAAACTTTGAAGATATGCTTATCTCGTTAAAAGAAAAAAATAAGTCTTTAATAATAGCTACTTCTAAACCAACAGTTTTTGCTGAAAAGATTCTTGAGCATTTTAATCTTAAAAAGTATTTTGATTTTATTGCAGGAAGTAATCTTGATAATACTAGAACAAAAAAAGCTGATGTAATTAGCTATGCCTTAGAGCAACAAGGTATAACTGAAGTTTCAGAAATAATCATGATTGGTGATAGAGAGCATGATGTTATTGGTGCAAAAGCTTTAAACATTGAATCTATCGGAGTTTTACATGGATATGGCTCATATGATGAACTATCTAATAGTGGTGCAAATTATATAGTTAAAGATGTTAAGGAGCTTCACTCATTACTTCTAAGCTTATAATTATCTTACTTAATAGTTGAATAATATACATATTAATAAAAGATATCTCATAAATGTTTTTACAATCTATGAGATATCTTTCTTTATTATAATAAGTATGCTTTATCCGTGGAAATAACCTGTTCTTGCTGAAACTACAACAAATGGAACTTCTGAACCATCCTTATTTACATAAACTTGATATAAATCTCCTTCTAAATGTTCTAATTTAACAACATCTTCTCCATAGGTATCTTTTAAATCTTCTTTAAATAGCGCTTCCCAGTTGCTTAATATAGGTGCGTTTAGTGTAATATATTTAGCAAACTCTTCTATATCACTTGAATTTCCACCTGCTGCTATATAATCATCATACAAAGTTGCTATATTAACTTCATTTAAAAATCTTGTACTCCATTTATATTTTTCAGCTTCTGGCTTATCGCCTTGTCCATTAATAATATAATCTTTAACTTTCTCGCTAATATTCTCTTTATTTATACTATCATCTGAAGGTGATTGACTTTCTCCAGAAGTATTATTTGAAGACTCAATTGAACTATTATTATCAGAATCATTATCGTAATTCCCAGTTGTATTATTATCTTTATTATCTTCTGTATTTTTTGTAACGTCTTTTTCCTCGTTAGTGTCATTACTACTTTCAGTAATTTCTTTATCTCCCTTATTATTTTGTCCTGATTTACCATCAGAATCTTTTAAAGAACAGGCAGTTAAAAACATTGTAGAAACTAATAAAGAAATAATAATCTTTTTCATAATATAAGTCCCCTTTTAATTTTAATTTTGTCCCTATATATAATTCTACTCTAAATTAATTTAAAGTCAAAACTGTATAGAAATTACTTCTATACAGTTCTAAATTTAACTATAAATTTGTGGTAAGTATACTGTTACTCTTGTTCCTATTTCTTTTCTACTTAAAACACTAAAGTATCCCTTATGATTATCAATAATCCATTTTGCTATAGATAACCCAAGACCTGTACCTCCATTTTTCCTAACTCTTGCTGTGTCAGCTCTAAAGAAACGTTCGAATATATGGGGTACATCCTCTGCATCTATTCCTATTCCATTATCTTGAACAGAAAAATAAGGTTCTCCTTTATGATTTCTTCCTACTTTAAGCATTATCTCTTCACCAGACTCTGTATATTTAGCTGCATTTTCAACTAATATCCTTGCTGTCTGCTTAAGTAATCCTATATCACCTTTAATACTTATATTTTCTGAATTAATGTAAGTATATATATGATTTTCATCTATCATTTTGGATTCTTCAAATACTTCACTTATCATATCATTAAGTAAGAATTCTGTCATTGTAAGCTGAGTTTTTCCATTAATACCTCTAGCTAGGAATAATAGCTGCTCAACTAGATTTTTCATATTTTCTGATTCAGACTTTATTGCCGTAATAGATTCTTCTAATACTTCTTCATCATTTTTTCCCCAACGGTCTAACATATTTGCATAGCCTTGAATTACAGATATAGGAGTTCTAAGTTCATGAGATGCATCGGAAACAAACCTTGCCTGTTGCCTATAAGAATCTCTCATTCTATCTAATAATTTATTTATTGCATCTTCTAACCCTTGAAGCTCACTATCTCCAATATGTATTCTTTCATCTGATGTTACTGGACTTATATTGGCTATAGCATCCTCAAGACTGTGGAATTTTTCTTCATCAAAAGCCATATTACTAAGCCTGCTTGCTGTTTCTGCTATATCATTAAGTGGCTTTAATCTCTTTCTAACTCTTGCTGTACCAAATATTATTTCTTCTACTAAAAATATTCCCTGAATTATTACTAATACTATAAATATTTTTCTTACAGTATATAAAAAGTTACTAGCATCTTTAACTAAGGTTTTTCCATTGTCCCAAATTACTGTGTAAGTAGCTGTTTCTATAGGATAAAAATCAATATGTCTTTGTGCATTTTGTACTACCTCTCCAAAAAAGCTCTTTTCAGAATCCATACACCAAATAACTATTAATACAAACATTAAGCATGCATTAAGTATAAGAAACTTCAAAAATAAGTCTCTTACAGATATGGCATTAAGTTTTATTGCAATAGATGTAACATTTTTATTTTTCTTAACTTTATTCATCTTTAATTACATATCCTACACCACGTACTGTAGTTATTATTTTAGTCTTAAAAGCATCATCAATCTTTGTTCTTAAAAATCTTACATAAACATCTATCACATTAGTTTCTCCAACATAATCATAACCACATATTTTTTCTATAAGTACATCTCTAGTTAAAACTATATTTTTATTTTCCATCAATATTTGAAGCAAAGTAAATTCTCTATTAGTTAATTCAACCTCTGTATTATCATAAGTTACCTTATGTTTCATCTTATCTAAAGTTAATAATCCACACCTTAATATATCTTCTTTTTTAACAGTAACTACTCTCTTTTTAAGGGCTGTTCTTATTCTTGCAAGTAGTTCTTCTATTGCAAAAGGCTTTGTTACATAATCATCTGCTCCTGCATCAAGTCCTGATACTTTATCCATAACAGCATCTCTTGCAGTTAACATTATTACAGGAACATCAGAAGTTCTTCTAAGCCTTCTTAATACTTCAAGTCCATTTATCTCTGGAAGCATAACATCTAATATTACAAGGTCAGCTTCCCCACTTTCAGCAATTTCAAGCCCTGTCCTACCATTGTTTGCTTTTATTACTTTATAACCTTCATGCATTAATTCTAACTCTATAAATCTTGCTATTTTTTCTTCATCTTCAACAATTAAAACCTTAACCATATATAAACCTCTCTATTTAAACTTCTTTTTTATATCTTGAGCTACTTTTAATAAATATCTAAAAGCTTCATTAACCTTATCTATTTTATCAGTATCAAATCTTTTTGATGAAAGTGAAATTTCTATATCAAAGAATAATGCTACTATAATTAAAGGTATTATCACCCAAAATGCAAAAAATAAAAGTACAACCACAACCGTAAGTGGTATCTTTACTAATACTCTATTACTTTTTTTAACTTGAAGAAATATATTATTTCCAGTGTCTATAACCTTGCATATCGCTTCAAAAATTCCTTCAAAATTATCTTTGCTTTTAGAGTTATCACTATTTATATTATCATCATTATTATGAGTTTCCTCATGTTCAGTATAACTCTCGCTATACTCATTTGAATAAAATATACTAACAGAAGGACTGTTTACTTTTCCATGCTTCTCTAAGTAAAGCATAGCCTCTAATATATCCCAATTACTATTTTCTAAAGCTATCTTAGCTTCTTCATAACTTATATTAGCTTTCTCCCTTAATCTATCTACTAATTTTAATTTGTCCACAAACACTCCTCCATAACTGAAAGTCCAAATCCCTGATTTGGTATCTTGAAGAATCTCACTTAATTATATCATATACCATAAATTTCCCATATAATGTTAAAGTCTACTATATATCATTTTACCTAAAAATAAAGGAACAAGCTTTACACTTATTCCTCATAAAAACATATCACTTTTCTACCTTATTTAGTACAATAGTTTCTTCTTTATCATTCCACTTAATAAAAACTTCTAACGAATCTTTATTTCCATACTTTGATACATCACCATGTATCTTTTTATCATAATCATTCTCAAAGGTGAATCCTCCAAATACATCATTTGCTAACTCTCCATACTCCATATAACCACCACTACCATTTCCAGATAAGAACTCTGCATTAAAAGAAACATCTATAGGAAATTGCTCTTCACCTAAATATTTAATATTTAAGCTCTGCTTATCCTCTTCATCAAAAATCATCGTTGATTCCCAATTAAGGCTTTCACCATGGTAAGTTACCTTAGTTACATTATTACTTGTACAACCTGTAATAATAGATACTACTATAGTTAACGTAAGTATAGCTAAGTATTTTTTCAAATTTACACACCCTTTTACCCATAATACTATTAGTTTATTATTCTAACTCTTGTCTAATTACTTTTATCTCATTTAATAATTCATAAAACTTATCTATATATTCCAGATATTCTTCATGGGTTAAAACTTCATAATCATCTGAAGCATATCTTCTACTGAAATAAAAATCCTTTAAATCTCTACATAAACTTTTATACTTTTTTAATTCACTATAGTCTTGTAGATATAATACCTCTAATAATTTTACTAGGTTATGTTCTCTTGAAATCATTCCATATTTTTTTTGTATTATTGCTTTTAAATTTTTCTCTATACATTGTTGACAATGTACAAGAACTCCATCTTCAAGCCCTATACTATCTTTAGTAGAATCTATAAATTTTTCATCAATATCTGCAAAGTAAAACATATCTCTTTTTACCATATTACCACATCCTTATATCAATTAAATCTTTATATATAGCCTGTTCAAAACTTATGTCTCTTGTTAATTCAATATATCTATCCTTATTATATAATTTTATATCTACGTCACGATTTAACTTAAGTTCTTCTATTTTATCCTCTAAGCTATGTCTTAAATTACGTAATTCTTTTAAATCTTTATTTTCAGATATTAGAATCAGTATATCTATATCACTATTTTTTTTATACATTCCTTTTGATATTGAACCAAATAAATATACTTCTGGGTTATTTAATATCTCCATACAAACATTTTTAACTTTAATTATTTCACTTCTTAAATTACTCTCAATGCAATATTCCACATCTATTTTCATATTTTCCTACCTATATATTTTATAAATAATCTATCCTTTACTACATATATTTCTTATTTTTATTATATACCAGCAATATTTATTTATAAACACGAAGGCTAAAATATATTATATTATGACCTTCTGAGCGCACGGTCTTATATTACTTTTCAAAAATTATGAACTGATATACTTCCTTTCGTGAAAATCCCTCCAAAAGTTACTATTACATTATTATTTCATATATAAAAAAAGAGTCGTATAACACAACTCTTTTACTCTTAAATATTAACTATCATAACCTTCTTTAAAATCCTTTTTGATAGTATCTGCTGACTTTGATACTTCTTCAAAAACAGTATTTACTCCATCATAATTCATGCTTGGACCTGATATTGAATACTTATATCCACAGAATAATCCTACTACTAATAATACTATAGTTGGCACTGATAAGAATATTAATAAAAGTAATGATATTGTTAATGATATTCTTATTGGTTTTTCATTAGCTTTTCTTATTTCAAAGAAATTTTCATTTCCCTTTTTTATAAACTTACCTAAAAATTTGAACATTCTTCCGATAACTTCACCAATACCACCAAACTTCTCTTCATGCTTTTTATGGTCTTCCTTTTTCTCTTGCTCTTCTTCCTTTACTTCGATTATTGTAGTAGTTTCATTGTTTTCTACTTTTCCTCTTCTCTCTAGGTAAATTATTGCATCTAAAAGGTCCCAATTACATATTTCTAAAACCTCTTGTGCTTCTTCTCTACTTACATTAGCTTTTCCCATTAATACTTCGATCATTTCATTTCTTTCCATAATATATAACCTCCAAAAATTAAGTTGCTCCTACAAATGTATCTTAGTAGTGAGCTTCCGTTTCTTACTATGGTTATATAATACTTTTGGAAAATTAATCTTAAATATAAGAAAGATTAAAATTAGATTAAAAAATTAATTTTACTATAAATCTATAGTAAATATAAAAACTGCATAGAATAAATTTCTATACAGTTAGTTAGTTATTAATCAATATATTTATTTTATCCCTTAAGTCCTTTTGCTTGTCGCTCCATATTTTCAACAACAACATCAAATATTTCACCTAATGAAGCACAGTATTCAAGTAACTTCCATGGTGTATTAGTATGGAAATGAATCTTAATTAATTCATCATCACCAACAGCAAGTAAACAATCTCCTTCAATATTTGCTGTAATATAATCGTTAATTTCATCTTCTGAAAGGTTATTCCCCTCTATTAATAATTGAGTATCAAATTTATATTCAATCATAATCTACACTCCTTTTATCATCATATCTACAATACAATGCCCTTTTATTTTATTTTTATTTAATTATACAATATAATTCTATTATTTTACTTACTATAAAATAACACAGTACACCAGCAAAAAACCAACATACTGACTTTAATTTTTCCTCCATAATTTTTCTCCATACAAACTTACTTTAATAATATAATTATCTAACATCATATTTATAATCAGATACTGAACCCTCAAAAATAGCTTCATCTTTATCATTAAATAATATATATTCAAATCCCTTCATCATATACGTAGAATTATTACTTTCCCCTGTTCTTAGTAATTCTTGACTTACATATATGGTTTTATTCTCTTTTGGATGTACTATATATTTTTCAGGTAAGGTTACGTAGTCTTCTTTTATATCTGACTTTATTGATGATGGGGTCTTAATTTTTATGTAAAATTCTTGAGTTTCATTGTTGCAATTTTTTATGTATAATCTTCCATCTATACTTACTGTTCCATTTCCTTTATTAAAATTCATATAACTAATTTCTCTATCAATATATATTGCATTTAAATCTTTATAAAATCCCTTGTAAACTTGTGTACAGTTTGTCCAAAGCATAGGAAAAATACTCATTAATAAAATAGTTGAAATAAACCTTCTAATGGGAGTCCTAATTAATCTATTTTCTTTAATTTCATTAAGCTTATATAAACAATAATAAATTCCTCCAATAACTATAAAACCTGAATAATAAAATACCCAATTTTCTCCGCTAATAGGCTTAAATATCCTTCGAATAAATACCTCTGGCGAGTTATTACTGTTTCCCATAAAAATAAACATTATTCCTAGACCACAAAAACATAGTATTCTTTTTTGTCCACTTGATAATTCTTTCAAAAAATTCCCCCCAATCAAAACATATTAATATATACTTTATTTAATAAAAAATATGTATTAACAAGAACTCCTATTACTCCAATTCCACATAAGCTTCCCGTAAATAAGATTCACCCACTTTATCACTTCTCATAACAACCTTATTTATATTATACTACATAATTTTGGTAATAAATAAAAACTGCATAGTTTTTATTAACTACACAGTTTTAAAATGAAAAAAATATAATTAGTATGCTTTATAATTTGAATTTTTTACTTAATTCATTTATTATTTTTTCTTCATTATCTTCACAGCTTATTCCACCAATACTTATACTTGGTTTTGTCTTACCATGAAAATCACTTCCACATGTCATAATCAAATTATTATTTATTGCAAAATCTTTATAAAAAGCTGTTTGCTTTTCATTATGATAACTACTATAAACCTCTAATCCTTTAACTCCTGCTTTAATAATTTTTTCTAATAAATCTTTATTTTCTTTTACATTATTGCCTGGATGAGCAAGTACTGGAATTCCTCCGTTATCTTCTACCACTTTGATAGCTTCTTGCAGAGAAATAAATTTTACTTCAGCATATGCAGGTTTTCCTTGTGAACAGTAATCCCAATAAAAATTAACATAAGGATTATCACTTCTCAGTCCACCTTCATAGTATGGATTAAGTAATTTATTTTCTTTATTTTTATCAAAAAGCATTGCAGCTTCAGCAATCATTTCTCCATTAACTACTCCGTTTTTGGACAATCCATCTATTACTGAATCTTCAAAATTTATCCCTAGCTCTCTAACTAATCTCATACGTTCTTTAGATGCCACTTGCTCTTGAGCTATTATGTTTTCTTCTATTCTTTTAAAATCATCACTTTTGTAATCTACGTTATATCCCAAAAGATGAAGATTCACTCCATCAATAGTACAATCTAATTCTATTGCAGGAATTATTGTAATATCTTTATCATCACAATATTCTTTAGCTTCAGCTACACCTTTTGTTGAATTATGGTCTGCTATTGCAAAATACTTTACTCCCTTTTCTAAGCATAGTTCTGCTATTTTTTGTGGAGAAAACTCCCCATCATCACTATAATTTGAATGCATGTGTAAGTCTATATAACTCATAATTTCTCCTCTTATACTTCTTGTATATTTTCGCTACATCTACATACCTTACTAACTCTTTCTGATGTAGCTAACATAAGTATCATCAATATCATTAAGAAATATGGTAAAATGTTAAACCCTAAAACTCCAGATAAAAATCCAAATATCGGTGGTACAAATGTACTTCCTACATAAGCTGTAGCCATTTGAATTCCCATTATTCCTTGAGATAATTCTTTACCAAATCTATTAGGAGTTTCATGGAGCATAGCAGGATATATTGGTGCACATCCAAGTCCTATCAATATTAATCCACATAATTGTAGACTATTAGAAAATGGCATCATAAGTAAAACAGCTCCAATAATACATATAACTTCTCCAATTCTTATCATTTGCTTATTATTTAGCTTAATAGCAAGAAAACCTGATAAAAACCTTCCAACTGTAATTCCTAAGTAATATAATGATACCCATTTTGCAGCCTTCTCTGCTGATAATCCATTATTAACAACAAGAAATGAACTTGCCCATAATCCAGTTGTTAATTCTATTGCACAATAGCAGAAAAATGATATAAGAGCTGGTTTTGCTCCTGGTAATTTTATTAAAGTAGACACCTTTACTTCTACATGAGTATCTTCATCATCATTATCCTTTACCTCAAACTTTTTCCATAATGGCAATGATGCAAATAAACATATAACTAATACTGCTTGAATAATTCCTATAGTTAGATACCCTAATCTCCATCCATTTTCTTTTAACAAATATAATGACATGATGAATGGTCCAGCTGTAGCCCCTATCCCCCAGAAACAATGAAGCCAGTTCATATGCTTTGCTTCATAACGTAGTGCTACAAAGTTATTTAATGCTGAATCTACTGCTCCTGCTCCTAATCCTAGTGGTATTCCAAGTATACATATCCATATAAAACTAGGTGAAAAATAAATTCCTAAAAGAGCTGCTGCTGTTAGAAATACACTAAATGTAGTTACTTTTCCTGTCCCAAACTTTTTAATAACCTTTCCACTAAAAAAGCTTGAAACTATAGTTCCTCCAGCAACTATCATAGTAACTACTCCAGCATAGGACATAGGTACTCCTAAATCTTGATGCAATGTTGGCCAAGCTGATCCTAATATTGCATCTGGTAGGCCTAAACTAATAAATGCAATATAAATAATTACTAATAATACCGTTAACATATATAATCTCCCTTGTTCTCATCTATTTTTTATAACATTGTTTACATTATAATAATATTCCATATAATAGATATATAATATAAAAATTAACTAATATTTTATAACAATCGTATTTTTTATTATTTATCGGAGGTTTATATGATTGAAATGAAATTATTAAATGATAATTCAGAAGTTATCACTTATAACTTTGAAGGATTTCCAATCCTTTCAAAACAATCACTACTTTCAGAATATCCTAATATGGCTGCCCCTAACCATTGGCATGATGATATAGAATTCATAGTAATTTTAGAAGGCAAAATGTCATACTCCATTAATGGAAAAAGCTATGAATTGAAAAAAGGTCAAGCTATCTTTGTAAATTCTGCGCAAATGCATTATGGATATTCATGCGATGGTTCTGACTGTGATTTTATTTGTATAATATTCAACCCATTAATTCTTTCAGATATAGAGAGTATAAAAAACTCATATATAATTCCAATATGCACTGATACTTCACATCCATTTTTTATATTTGATTCATCTATTGGATGGCAAAAAGATTTTATAGAGAAACTAACTAAAATTCATGAATTTTGTTCTGATAAAAAAGATGGTTTCGAGTTGCAAGTTATGGCTAATTTATATTCAATCTTCTATTGTCTTTATCATAATGTAAAAAACTCTAAAGACTCTAAGGAATATTATTATGATAAAAACTTAGATTCCCTACATAACATGGTTGGATATATTCAGAGAAATTATAAAAATAAAATTACATTAAAAGAAATTGCATCATCAGGAAATGTATGCCGTAGCAATTGTTGCGAAATTTTTCAATCAACATTAAATAAATCTCCTATTTCTTATCTTATAGAATATCGTATAAATAAAAGTATTAAATTACTTAATAATACTTCATATACAATTACAGAAATAGCACTTAAATGTGGTTTTAATAGTTCAAGTTACTTTACTGAGATATTTCATAAACACCTAGGATGTACTCCTTCTCAGTATAGAAAAAATAATACTAATAAAGCTTAGGAGGTATCTCATGAATATTTTTACTCAATTAAGAAACACAAAAAACTTAACTAATAACGAAAAGCAAATAGTTGATTTTATCTTAGATAATCCTAATGCTTTTTTAAATATGAGCTCTGAGCAAATTTGCAAAGAATGTTTTGTCTCTACAACAACTTTATATCGTTTATGCCAAAAATTTAATCTATCAGGTTTATCAGACCTTAAAGTTAAAATGTCTGGCTCAATAAATAGTTATCTAAAAGAAAATAAAGATTTTGATTTTGACTTTCCTGTTAAACAGAACCAAAGCCACTATGAAATACTTACAAAGATAAGAGAAGATTATGACCAAACATTATTATCAACATTTAATCTATTCAATCTAGAACAATTAAGACTTTCTGTTAATGCCATGAAAAAAGCAAAACAAATTGATGTTTATACTTCTGCAGGTAATATATTTTTTGCTGAAAACTTTAAATTTCAAATGCAAGAAATAGGTATTACAATAAATGTGCCAGAAGAAGAATATAACCAAAGATTAGTAGCTTCATGTAGTGATGAAAATCACCTAGCTATAGTAATTTCATTTGGTGGTAGAGGTCTTTTAGTTAATAAGATTATTAAGACTCTAAAAGGAAATAAAACACCAATATTATTGATATCATCGACAGAAGATAGCCCAATTAAGGAATATGCCGATTATCAGTTATATCTATGTTCTAACGAAAATCATTATAATAAAATATCATCTTTCTCAACTAGATTATCATTGCTTTATATATTAGATATACTATTTGCGTGCTACTTCAAAACTGACTATGATAAAAACTTAGAAAAAAAATTAAATTATTATAAAAAAATGATAGAAAGCTAAATAAAGTGCGAGCTAAGTCTCGCTAGTGAAAAGTCGACTCTGTCGAAGTGAAAGGGTACTACGTAGCGGGGAAAAGTTAACTACGTTAAGGGGAAAATGCTACTATAAGTAGCAGAGAAAAGCATTTTATCTCATTAGAGATCTTTTCCCTATTGCCATAGTCAATATTTTCTCCTCAGCTTTAGCTGACTTTTCCCCTTTGACGAAGTCAAACCTTTCACCAAAGAGCTTCGCACTTTATTTCGTTTGCACTTATCTTATTCTTAACTCTACAGTATTAGCTATTAACTAAGCAAAGTTCTGGCATATGCTCATGTAATGATACTGCTATTCCATCTTCTTCATTTGATGAAGTTATTTCATCTGCTATAGCTTTTAAGTCTTCTACAGCATTTGCCATAGCAACTCCGATTCCTGCATATTTAACCATTGATGCATCGTTATGCCCATCTCCAAAAGCAATCATTTCTTCTCTTTTATATCCCATTGGAATTAGGACTGTATCTAAAGCTTTAGCTTTATCAATTCCATTAGCAGTAAATTCAAAATAGAATGGTGCTGTAAACATACAACTTAATTTATCCTTAAAAGGCTCCATCATAGCTTTATAATTTTCTGCTAAATAATCTGCCTCTCCTGCAGTTAAAATTTTATTTAGTGGATAATCAGCAAATGCTGCTAAATCAGCTTTTTCACATAATTTAAACTTTCCTCCACGAGACTCGTATTGAATTATATTAAATGGTTTACCATTAACCTCTATCTCATTATCAAAAACATCATTAACATACATATAATCGCCTTTATCAATCATAGGCTTAACTTTAAATTTTTTCATATGCTCAAGAACAGCTTGTCCCTCTTCTACGGTCATAGTTTGATTGAATAAAACTTCATTAGTCTCACAATCTACTACCTTTGCTCCATTAAAAGAAACTAAAAGACCGTTATGTTTATCCATCTTTAGCTCTTTAGCAAAATCCATTAATCCTGATGTAGGCCTCCCTGATGCTAGTATTAATTTTGCCCCTGCTTCTTGTGCTTTAAGTAAAGTTTCTTTAGTTTTTTCTGTAATTACCTTTTTACTATTAGTTAATGTTCCATCTACGTCCATTATTATTACTTTTATACTCATAATATTATCTATCCCTTCCATTACTAATTATTACAATTGATAGATAAAGAAATTATCTTATATATAAATATTTTGAGGAATTATATCAAAAATATTTATTAGTATGTGCTGTTTACCTTTAATAAAATAATTTTTCTTTATCTATCTCTACAAGAGAAATTATAATTAATATAAAAATAAAATAAATATTTTTGGAATCTAAAGAATTATTTTTTTATTTTTCTATACATATTTATAACTTTTTTGAAAAATCTTTATCATAATATCAACTTTTTCAACCTATTTAATTTATTATAAAGAAAAGACTATTATCTTAAGAAATAATAGAGATATTATTAACTTTATTAATAGTTACCATAGATTAAATTAAATTCTTATTAGCAGAATAACTAATAAGAATTTTTTCATAATCATACCTAATTTAACATAATAATTTAATTATTTGCACAAAATACTTTTAATATTACTACACACTAAATATATTTTCTCGCTGACTATCAATTTAATAGGCACATAATAAAATCAAAGGAGTGTTTTCAAATGTTTAAAGTAGATAGACACAAGTGTATAGCTTGTATGCAATGTATTAAGGATTGCCCTGCTCGTGTAATTTCATTAAAAGATGGAAAAGCAGATATTAATAATGAAGGTTGTATTAAATGTGGACACTGTATAGCAATATGTCCCGTAGATGCTGTTTCAACAGATGATTATAACATGAACGAGGTAATACCTTATGACAAAGAAACCTTTTCTGTAGACGCTGATAATCTCTTAAACTTTATTAAATTCAGAAGAAGCGTTAGAAGATTTAAAAATAAAGAAGTTGAAAAGGAAAAGATAATGAAAATTATCGAAGCTGGAAGATATACTCAAACTGCAACTAATAGCCAAGACGTTTCTTATATAGTAGTTACTGAAAAACTAAATAAACTTAAAGAATTAGCTTATGAAAGCTTAAAAAGAAAAGGTGAATATATATTGGCAAATTTAACCCCTGAAACAGAACACCTTAAGAGATATGCTAATATGTGGCTATATAGTTATAATGAATTCAAGAAGGACCCAATAAAAAATGATAGACTATTCTTTAATGCTCCTCTTTCAATATTTGTTACTTCACCAAATCCACTAAATGGTGGTTTAGCATGTTCAAATATGGAACTTATGACTGATGCATTAGGTCTTGGAACCTTCTTTAGTGGCTTCTTACAAATTGCTGCTCAAGATAATAAAGAAATACTAGATTTACTTGGAATAAAAGATAGTAAATTAATAATTTCATGTTTAGTAATTGGATACCCTGATGTTAAATATCAAAGAACTGCCCCAAGAAAAACTGCCAATATTAATTGGATATAGCACTATAAGTCGGTATAATATGCCGACTTATCTATCATAATTGCTATTTATTTTAATTTATAATCATAAAATTGAAAAAGAATATCCTAATAAAAGAAGATGATTCATGTTCAATACATAAATCATCTTTTTTATTGCATTACCCCATAAAATTATTATGATTAACTATATAGGGTACATTTTAAATTGTATGAATATATGGTATTTTAATATTATTTAATTCCTGCTAATAATTCTTTAGCCTTACTTATTTGTTCTTTCTTAACATTTATAATATTTTCAGCTACTTTCTTAACTACTTCATTATCGGAATATTTTAAGTAAGTATTTGCTAACGCTATATCTGCTTCATTATTTAAATTCATTATATTTAAATAATTCTTAGCTGGATCTTCATATCTTTCATAAGCATATAAATTATTAAATCTACCTTTAAGTAAACTATTGAACTCTTTAACGTATGCCTCGTTTCCTTTAGTAGGTTTATTCATATCTTTAGCTAAATCTTTTTTTATGATTCTCATTTCTCTTAATTCACCATTTTCAGCTGATAATAAATCATTTGCATATTCAAGTACTTCAGGATTATCAGTATATCCTTGAATAATAGTAGAAAGCTGTATTTCTTCAGTATGTAATGCTATCATCTCATTAATAAAATTATAATCAATGTTTTCAGTAATAGGTAATACCTGCATAGTTTTTTCCATTCTCTTTATTATTCTTTCAGATTCATTATCAAACTCACTATACTTACTTTCTTCCATAACATAACCATTGTTAACTTCTGTCTTTTCTAAAGCATATACTGGTTTAACCATAAAACTAGTAAATAATAAAAGAACTAATAAATACTTTTTCATAATAGTGCCTCCTATAATATAACAATTTATTTTTTTTCATAAAAATACTACTGATATTACTAAACACTAAATATATTTCCCTGCTAATCATCAAATTATTATGTTATAGCAAAATTACAAAAAATTTCCAAAAAAAAATGCTACCTTAAAACAATTTTAACAATAAAATTTTTATTAAAATAACTATTGTTTAACTGTTTTAAGGTAGCTATATATTATTAAGGAGGTATCTGTTAGCATAATAAAACAAAACTATCTTCAATTACTTACCCAACTTTTAAATTCTTCATCGGTAGCAAGAACGTAATGAGTTCCTCCTACATGTTGTTCTTTACCTTTACTATAATCTATTCCACTAGTCTCATAACAATACTCTTCTGCTATTCTCACTTTTTCTACTATAGGATTAGGATGTGGAATAGCTGATATTAAAGATTTTGTATATGGATGTATTGGATTTGAAAATATCTCTTCTGTAGTTCCTGTTTCTAATAGATTTCCTAAATGTAAAACACCAATTCTATCGGAGATATATTTAACCATTGATAAATCATGAGCTATAAATAAAAATGCTATATTTGTTTCTTCTTGTATATCCTTCATTAGGTTTACAACTTGAGCTTGAATTGATACATCTAATGCACTTATAGCTTCATCTGCAATTATAAGTTTTGGATTCATAATAAGAGCTCTTGCTATTCCTATACGCTGTCTTTGTCCTCCTGAAAATTGATGTGGATATCTACTTGCGTGCTCTCTTGATAATCCTACTTTTTCTAATATTTTATATACTTTTTCTTCTCTTTCTTTTTTATCTTTACATAATCCATGAATGTCTAGACCTTGAGCTATTATATCTAAAACCTTCTTACGAGGGTTTAAACATGCCATAGGGTCTTGGAAAATCATCTGCATGTTTGTCCTAAGATGCTTCTCTTCTTTTTTAGAGAGTTTTCCTGTTACATCAACTCCATCAAAGGTTATCTTTCCTCCTGTAGGATTATATAAACGAATAATAGACCTTCCAATAGTAGACTTACCACTTCCTGATTCACCAACAAGTCCATAAGTCTCTCCTTGATAAATATTAAAGGAAACTCCATTAACAGCTCTTACCATAAACTTTTTATTTACTTTAAAATACTGCTTTAAATTTTCAACCTTTAGCAAAGGCTTCTTCTCTTCCATACATGTCCGCCTCCTTTAACATTCTATCTATCTTTAACTTAAGCTCTTCTGGCATATCTATTTTTGGTGCTTTTTCGTGAAGCAACCAAGTTGCTGCATAATGAGTGTCTGAAACTTTAAACATTGGAGGCTCTAATCTATAGTCTATTTTTAATGCATACATATTTCTTGGTGCAAAAGCATCACCTTTAACAGGCATTAAAAGATTCGGTGGACTTCCTGGTATTGTGTACAGCTTATTGTCATCTGTATCTAAATCAG
Organism: Clostridium disporicum; assembly: GCF_001405015.1. Lineage (GTDB taxonomy): Bacteria > Bacillota > Clostridia > Clostridiales > Clostridiaceae > Clostridium > Clostridium disporicum_B. The sequence goes on along the minus strand of NZ_CYZX01000027.1, from coordinate 12,212 downwards.
GCATTGCTGATAAAAGTCCCCAAGTGTATGGGTGCTTCGGCTCATAAAATATTTCATCTACCTTACCTTTTTCAACTATTTTACCTGCATACATTACTGCTACATAATCTGCAACCTTTGCCACAACTCCTAAATCGTGAGTTATATATATTACTGATAGATTCATCTTTCTTTGAATATCTTTTATAAGCTCTAATATTTTAGCTTGAATAGTAACGTCTAAAGCTGTTGTTGGCTCATCACATATTAAAAGGTCTGGGTTACAAGCAAGTGCTATAGCTATAACAACTCTTTGTCTCATTCCTCCTGAAAGCTGATGAGGGTAGTTTTTCATACGCTTTTCAGCATCATTTATCCCAACAAGCTTTAATAGCTCTACAGCTCTATCATAAGCTTCCTTCTTAGACTTTTTATAGTGATAAATCATTCCCTCCATTATTTGTTTTCCGATTGTCATCGTAGGGTTTAGAGATGTCATAGGGTCTTGGAATATCATCGCTACCCTCTTCCCATTAATTCTATCTCTCATTTCTTTTTTAGATAGTTTTAATAAATCTACATCTATTTTTTCATCATCCCTATAATAAGTAAAATTAACAGTACCAGAATTTATTTCTCCATTATTGCTTAATATGCCCATAACAGATTTCATTGTAACTGACTTACCACTGCCACTTTCACCTACTATAGCTAATGTTTCACCTCTATATAAATCAAGCTCTACTCCTCTAATTGCATTTACCTTACCTTGTGATGTTGTAAAAGATATGGATAAATCTCTAATTTCTAATACTTTTTCTCTCATCTACATCCACCTCCTACATTTCCTTCATCTTAGGGTCGAAAGCATCACGAAGTCCATCTGCTAGCATATTAAAGCTAAGCATTAATAGTGCTAAAACTACTACTGGTGGTATTATCATATAAGGATGTGTTGTAAATGACTTAAATGCTTCACTTATAAGTGAACCTAAAGATGCCATAGGTGCTGGAACTCCAAGTCCTATAAATGCTAAAAATGCTTCTGTAAATATTGCATTTGGAATTGAGAACATTGTATTTGTAATTATTTGACCAAAAATATTAGGTAATATCTCTTTAAAAATTATAAAGAAATTTCTTGCTCCTAAAGTTCTTGACGCTAATATAAATTCTTGCTCTTTTAATTTTAAAACTTGTGCTCTAGCTATACGACTCATACCAATCCATCCCGTAATCATAAGAGAAAATGTAATTGTTAAAAGTCCAGGCTTTAGTACAATTATAAGCAAAGTAACTATTACAAGATTAGGTATCCCATTTAATATTTCAGCAAATCTTTGCATTGCATTATCAATAGCTCCACCAAAATAACCTGAAATAAGTCCATAACTCAAACCAAAAAGCATATCTATTAAAACTGCAACTAATGCTATATATAAAGATATCCTTGTCCCCATCCATGTCCTAGTAAATATATCTCTACCTAAAACATCAGTTCCAAACCAGTAATAAGTATCTTCAAGTCCTGTAACACTACCATTTGCTGATACATATTTATTAACTTCTACTACCCCTGATGATGTTGTCATCTTTTCACTACCATCAAATATCCCCAACTTCTCTAACCCTGGAATTCTTGGTGCTAAATTTTGATGAGCTATTATTTGAGAGTCATAAGTATGTTCATTTAATCCAACTCCAATTACAGCCATAAATATTATTAAAACTATACATATTAGTCCGATTATTGCACCTTTATTTTTAACAAATCTACTCAATACATCTTTCCAATAAGGTTGACTAGCATAGGTAGTATCAATAGTAGCTACATTTTCTGAACCAACTAATTCAAAATCATCGTCTAAAAAATCTAATTCTATATCTCTTGCAACTACATTACTCATGGTTATCCTCCTTTGCTAATCTTATTCTTGGGTCAATTACTCCGTATAATATATCAACTATAAGCATTATTCCTATATACATTGCACTATAAATAAATGCTAAAGCCATAATTACGTTATAATCATTTGATTGTATAGCTGTAACTAAAAGGCTTCCTATTCCAGGAATAGAAAATATCTTCTCTATAACTAAACTACCTGTCATAAGACCTACAACAAGTGGTGCTAAAACTGTTATTATTGGAATTAATGCATTTCTTAATTCATGTCTAATTATTAATTTTGCTCCTTTTATCCCCTTACTTTCAGCTAAAAGTATATAATCTGAATCTATTACCTCTAGCATCTCTGTCCTTGTAAATCTAGCTATTGTAGCTACTGTAAACATACATAAAGCAATTGTCGGTAATATAGAAGATTTAAATGGTGTTCCGGTAGAATAAAGAAGTGGAAACCATTTTAATTTAAATCCTAAAGAATATGAAAGTGCTAAAGCAAATACATATGATGGTAAGCTAACACCTAAAACTGAGATTATTGTTGTTATTGTATCCCAAATTTTATTATGATTTAGTGCTGCTGTTATACCTAAAATCAATCCTACTATAGTTCCTAAAAGAACTGCTTGTCCTCCTATTTTTAGAGAAATAGGCAATCTTGTTTTAAGTAAAGTTGATATAGGTGTATTTTTAGCTATTGTGTATGAAACTCCAAAGTCACCAGTAATCATGTTCTTCACATAATTGAAAAATCTTATATATATAGGCTGATCTAATCCATATTTCGCATTTAATATAGCTATTTGATCTGCTGTTAATTTTTCATCATTAAATGGAGAGCCTGGCATAAATTCTAGCATTAAAAATAATACTAAAAGGATGGCTAATAGAGTTAACACCGCGATACATATTCTCTTAAACAAATATTTTTTCATCGTGTTTGCCTCCTTTAAACAATATTACAGTGGCTAAACTTAGACCACTGTAACATTTGTTAATACATCTTAATTTTTAGTAGCATTCTTAAATACTCTATTAATACCTACTGAGTGGAACTCAATTCCTGAAACATTACTCTTAATCATTACAGCATTACCTTTTTGGTAAACTGGGAATATAACTGCTTCATCCATTACTACAGCTTCAGCTTCTTTAAGTGCTTCCCATCTCTTTTCAACATCTAATGCTAATTCACCTTTTTTAGCTGATTGAATTACTGCATCATAATCTGGATTTGACCAGAAACCATAGTTGTTAGCACTATCTGTAGTCCACATATCTAAGTAAGTCATTGGGTCTGCATAGTCAGGTCCCCATCTAGTTAATCCTAATTCAAATGTACCTTCTTGCATTCTTTCAACTCTGTTCTTCTTAGGCATAACTTCAAGATTTATAGTAACACCTGGAAGTGTAGTTTGAATTTCTGCTTGAATAAATTGTGCTACATTTTGAGCTGATTCTGTATCTTCAACTATCATTGTATAAGTAAATGAATCTTTACCTAATTCTTCTTTAGCCTTTTCAAAATATTCTAAAGCTTTTACTTTATCACAAGAAAGATAAGTAGGAGTTCCGTCTCTAAAGTCCTTACCATCTGGTCCTGTTGCTAATAATGTTGGTACTGCAAAATCTGCTACTATAGAACCATCTTTTAATATATTATTTACTATCGCATCCTTATCAAAAGACATAGCTAATGCTTTTCTTAAATTTTCATTTTCTAATCCAGCGACAGTTTGGTTAGGAGATATATACCAAAGGTATCCAGCCATTATGTTGTTAAACTCAGAGTCTCCTTGGAATTGCTCTACTTGTTCACCAGAAAGTGTAGCTACATCTAAATCTCCGTTTTGGTAAGCAAGCATAGTTTGTTGTGCATCCTTAATTACTTGATATTTAATACCAGAAAGACTAACTGCATCAGCATCCCAATAGTCTTCATTTTTAACTAACTCTATTGTTGTTGCTGCCGGTTCATATGAAGTAACTTTAAATGGTCCATTACAAAGAATAGTATCTGGACTTGTAGCAAAACTATCACCACATTGATTAAAGAACTCTTCATTTACTGGTAAAAATGAAGGGAAAGACATTAAGCTTTCAAAGAATGGAACTGGAGTATCCAATTCAATTTCTAAAGTCTTATCATCTTTAGCCACAACTCCTAATTCGTCTAAGTCCATTTCTCCAGATGCAATTGCATCAGCATTTTTTATACCTGCAATTCCTACTATAAATGCATATTCACTTGCAACATTAGGATCTACAAGACGCTTCCATGCAAATACAAAATCATTTGCAGTTACAGGGGTTCCATTTGTCCATTTTGCATCTTTTAAAGTAATTGTATACTTTAATCCATCTTCACTCTTTTCAACAGTGTCTGCTAACGCCTTAATAGGTGACCCTGCTTCATCTACAGAGAATAACCCTTCAGTTACTGCAGCTAAAACTTCAAATGAAGTTCCATCTGTTGCAATTTGTGGGTCCATTGATGCTACTTCAACATCGATATGAACCTTTAAACTATCACTACTTTGGCTAGCAGCTCCATCTGTAGATGCTGATTGATTAGAATCTCCAGATGAAGTTCCGCCTGATGATGTACTACTATTTCCACATGATATCAGCCCCAATGACAATGCAGAAACAAGTACCAAGGATAATAATTGTTTAATCTTTTTCATCCTTTTGCCCCCTTATTAATTTTTATAAAAAACAAAACGAGGTTATAGTCTTTTGTTTAAGTCTTAACCCCGTTGTTTATTATATATTATTATAATGAGTTTATTTAATATTTGTCAATAATTTCCATTAGGTTTTTTTAATCTATCAATGATTTTCGTATTACATTATTTTTTTAATAATTTACTTAATACTTTTAATACAAACGTTTTCCAAGACACATTTGTATAATTTTCGTAAATTAATCCTAAAACTTTATAAATCCTTTAAATAACTGATATATTATTCCACAATATTTTAATGAATACTGATATTATCATCTTTATATTATTTCTTACTTTCTATTTTGAATATTGATATTTTTACATTCTTAATCAGTTTTATGTATACACTACAACTATATAATTAATTATTGTAAGTTGGTGAATTTAATTTGAGTAAAATATCAAAAAGAGGTTTTGATTTAAATGATAAAAGATGGTTTTCTGAAAAAGAAATTATTAGACTACGAAAAGCTCACGAAGAAATAAAGTGGCTACTTGATAGAGATTATAAACTTGAATCTATAATAAACTTTGTTGGAAGTAGATATCAATTTTCTACTAGGCAAAGAGATGCTTTAAAACGTGCTACTTGTAGTTCTGCAAATGAACTACTGAGAAAATCTAAAGAAATTAGTATTAATGATATAAAAGGACAATCTCTTAATATAGATGGATTTAACTTAATAATTAATTTAGAAGTTGCATTATCCGGAGGGACCTTAATAACAGGTGATGATGGATTAGTAAGAGATTTAGCTGGACTTAGAGGCACTTATAAGCTTATTGATAAAACTGATATAGCTTTAGACTATATATTTAATTTCTTAAATTCTATAGATATTGAAAGCATTAATATATATTTAGATTCCCCTGTCTCTAATTCAGGAAATCTTAAAATTAAAATCTTTGAATATGCTGAAAAATATAATCTTAATACAAGTGTAGAATTAGTAAATAATGCTGACGTTATTTTAGAAAAATTAAATAACGTAGTTACAAGCGATGCTACTATTCTTGATAAATGTATCAGCCATTTTAACTTAAGCAAAACAATAATAGATAAGTATATACAAGATGCAAATATAATTTCTTTAATATGATTTCTATAACTATATCTTAATTATTAAATATATTTTTACTATTTTAATTTAAACAAATAAGTCAGCATAATTGATATGATTACATAAATATAATCTCATATCTCTATGCTGACTTTATATTTTAACTATTAATTTATTAACTAGAGCCTATCCCCCAATTTGTCCTCTAAGACCTTCGTTTAATACTACTTCTAAAAGCATATCCATATAGTCACTACTTAAAGTTTCCACTCCATCAAGTATATAATTTCTATCTAATCCTGTGTATTTATCTTGACCCATTCGATGATAAGGAAGTAGATGTAATCTTGTTACTCCTTTTAATGTTTTTGCAAATCTTGCAATATCTCTTATTTCTTCCTTAGTATGATTGAATGTTGGAATTACAGGAACTCTTATAATTAAATCAGAGTCTGACTCTGCAATTATTTTAGCATTTTCTAAAATAATCTTATTATCTCTTCCAGTAAACTTCTTATGCTTTTCTGAATTAGTATGCTTAATATCCATCAGAATAGTATCAACTTCTGGAATTATATATTTTACTATATCAGAGTCTACTGCTGCTGTGGTTTCTATTGCAGTAGAAATTCCAATCTCATTACACTCGTGAAGTAAAGCTTTTGCAAATTCAGGCTGACACATACACTCTCCTCCTGATAAAGCTATCCCTCCACCAGAACGTTTATAATATGCTCTGTCTTGCTTTATTTTTTCTAATACCTCTCTTACAGTTACATCCTGTCCTATAATCTTATTCTTTCCAGCTACAATCATATTTTCAATATCAAATCTTTGAGATTCTGGATTACAGCACCATTGACACCTTAAAATACATCCTTTTAAAAATACTATTGTTCTGATTCCTGGCCCATCATGTATTGAGAACTTTTGTATATCAAAAATTCTTCCCTTTACATCTAAATTACTCATATTTTATCTCACCCTTCTAGAAACCTCTTTGTTCTGTACGGTTAATTATGTCATCTTGTAATGACCTAGATAGTGACGTAAACAATGCACTATATCCAGCAACACGAACTACTAAAGTCTTATATTTTTCTGGATATTTTTGAGCTTCAATTAATGTTTCTCTACTTACTACATTAAATTGAATATGACTTCCCTTTTGGTCAAAATATCCTCTAATAAAGTTAACAAAAGCCTCAAGTCCAGTTCTTCCTGCTAAAACTGATGGATGGAATTTTTGATTAAATAACGTTCCATTAGATGCTATTCCATGGTCAAGTCTAGCTACAGAATTAGCTGCTGCTGTAGGTCCATTAACATCTTTACCAGCTGAAGGTGATACACCATCTGCCACTGGGGTATAAGCTAGTCTTCCATCTGGAGTTGCACCTGTTTGTGCTCCTAGAGGTACATTAGCTGAAACTGGATAAAGTCCAGCTTGGTATTGACCTCCTCTTGGATTTTTATAATTTTCTAAAGGTTTAGTATATACATAAGCTACATCTCTAGCAAATTGGTCTACTTCCTTAATATCATTTCCGAACTTAGGAACAGCTTCAATCATTTCTAGTAATTTATCATATTTAGCTTTCTTAGAATTATCTAAACTATCTAATGCAATTGTAGCTGATACTTGTGCAACTACCTCTGCATTTATAGCATGTCCATCATTCTCTAATTCCTTAATAACTTCTCTTGTTAGCTCTTCAACTCTTTCTAAAGATATACCTCGTCCATAATTATTTTCAAGTGCATCCTTATACTCAGCTAATGTTACCTTCTTTTCATCAAAAACTAATTTTTTAATTGCATATAAAGAGTCTGCCATATTTGCAATACCAAACCCTTGAGGCCCTGTAAAGTTATATATTGCTCCACCTTCTTGAACGCTCTTTCCTCTACTTATACAATCATCAACCATTGATGATAAATAAGGTAATGGACACCTTTCCATATGAGCCATATCTATAGAATTGTCTGCATTAACTAATAATTCTATACAATATTTCATTTGCTTTTTATAAGCATCATAAAACTCTTCAAATGTATTCATCTTAGTTACATCACCAGTTTCAACTCCAACAAGCTCTCCTTTATCATAACCATTACTAAATACTAACTCCAATGGTCTACACATATTAAAGAACGCCGCATCATGCCATCCATCTGTCTTTCCAGCCTTTTGAGGCTCAACACAACCTATTATGTTATATTCTCTAGCATCTGCTAAAGTAAGTCCACGATTAAGTAATGATGGAATTATAACTTCATCATTGTAATATGCAGGTAATCCAATTCCTGTACGAGTTAATTTAGCTGCTTTTATTAATAATTCATGAGGACTTCCATTCCATACTCTAACTGATAATGATGGTTGAGGTAGCATTACGTGCATTGATGCTTCAATTGCCATAAAAGATAAATCATTAGTTACATCAATACCTCCTGCATCTTGTCCTCCAACTATCAAGTTTTGGAATAAACCATAACCTGCAAAACCTTCTGCTGAACCAGCATCTCTTACTTTATTTAAATCATTTAATTTTACCCATATACAATCCATTAATTCTTGGGCAAACTCTTTAGTTATTTTTCCTGCATCTAAATCTGCCTTATAATATGGATACATATATTGGTCAAATCTACCTGGAGATATAGAATGTCCACTAGACTCTACTTGAAGTAACATTTGCACAAACCAAAAAGATTGGCATGCTTCATAAAAGCTTCTTGCTCCTTTTGCTGGAACTCTTGCACAGTTTGATGCTATTTGTAATAGCTCTACTTTTCTATTATTATCTTTACATTCTTTAGCCATATTAAGAGCTAATTCAGCATAACGATTAGCATAATCTATTACCGCTTCACAACTTTCTATAACAGATTTTAAGAAGTGACTCCTCTTAGCATAATTTTCATCTGCCACATTACATTTAGAAAGTTCCTCTTTTACCTCTTTTATAATTCCTTCATATCCTACTTCTAAAACCTTTTCATACTTTACTGTAACATGTCCAACTCCATTGTAATAATAATTTCCTGGAGTAAATATGTTATGTTCCATTGCTCTTATAGTTTCATCAGCCATATATGATGTTGCTAATTCACTAGTAGTCTTACCTTTCCAATACTTATAAACTTCTCTTAATATCTCTTTATTATCTTCAGATATGTAAAAAGGATCTGCACTTCTAGTCTCAACAGTGTCAAATTCTTTTTCTAACCATTCATAAGAAAACTCAGGGAACACCTGACAGCTTCTTGGGAATTTAGTAGCGCTTCCTACAATCAATTCATCTTCACGAATAGTTATAGGAATATTTTTTAATATATGAGAAAATGCCTTGGCTCTTCTAACTATTATAGGTTGGCCTTCAGTTTCTTTATACGACTCTGTTAAAAGTACAGCTCTATCTGATTCTATCTCTGGCAACTTCTCGAATAACTTATCTACAAGTTTTTGTATTCTTGGACTTTTATTTATTTCATAAATACTTTGACTCATGTTATCCTCCCATTTGTATATTACCCTTTTCTTTAATTTCAATTTATACCTATACATATTAATATACTCTTTTTTAGAATTTTTTCAATATTTTTACACTAATTATTGTTGTTTTATCTTTGTTTATGTTGTATCTTTTTGGGTATAACAAAAATAAAAACCTCACATTTCTGCGAGATTTTTATTTGCCTATATTATTTTTTGCATTTAATTCGACCATAGTTAATATTAAAAAATATTTTTTTACTCCTCTTTCTTCTTACACTGCTATTTCTTCTTTTTTATTTAATTTAGGTAATTCTATAATTCTATCACACACTCTATTGGCTAATTCAATGTTATGTGTAACTACAAGCATCCCCAATTCATTCTCTTGCGAAGTTTTTAAAAGAAAATTCCATATTTGAGCTTGAGTTATAACATCAAGCATAGTACTTATCTCATCACAAACTAAAAATTTTGTTTCTGGTCCTAATACTCTTGCTATACAAAATCTTTGTAACTCTCCACCGGACAATTCATTTGGCCATCTATTAAACCAAGACTTTTCTATACCCATCTCTTGCAAAATATTATTATCAACTTCCCATGCTTCATTTAATATTTTTGCCATTTTCCATCTTGGATTAACTGACTTTTCAGGATGTTGATAAATCATTTGAATTGGGCAATATACATTCTTCGGAAGTGGCTTACCATCCCATAGAATTTCCCCCTTTTCTGGCTTTATATATCCAGATATTATTTTAGCTAAGGTACTTTTTCCATATCCTGATGGACCAACTAATGCAACTCTTTCCTTTGAATCTATAGTAAAGCTAACATCTTCAAGTATCCAAGGAGAACTTTTATTGTAACGATAACTTACATTTTTAACTTCAAGTAGCATTAATACATCTCACCTCTCCGCCTCTTAATTTTCTCATTTCAATATTTTTATTGCATTCTTCAGTTCTCATATGACATCTATCTCCAAATAGACACCCTGTTGGTAAATTTCCTGCATATGGTTGAAATCCTGGTATAGATTTAAACTTATTTTGTGGTAAAGCATCTATGAATGCCTTACTATATGGATGTCTCAATGCATCTTTCCCTTTTATAAAATCATCTACTTTTGCTATTTCAACTATTGTTCCTGAATAAAAGACAGCTATTCTATCAGCTACATTTAACGCTAAATCCACATCATGAGTAATTAAAAGAATACCACATCCATTATCTGCAATATCTCTAAAATGCTTCAAAGTATCCATTGCTAGTTCTATATTTAAACCTGGAGTTGGTTCATCTGCTATAATTAACTTTGCATCATTCATTACAGCTGTTGCTATTAATACTCTCCTAGCCATTCCCCCCGATAGTTGAAATGGGTATTTGTCTGCAACATTATCTTCTAAATCATATCTTTTAAATATTTCTTTTCGTTTTTTTTCACTTCCATTAATTCCGATAACTTGCTTTCCAATCTTCATTAATGGATCTAAAAATTCTACGGATTGTGGTATAAAAGATATATCTTTTCCTCTAAGCTTTTTTAACTTTTTCTCTGTTAAATTTTCTCCGTAAAACTTTATATCACTTTTTATATTTGAATTGCCTGGAAGTATTCCCATTATTGCATGGGCAAGAAGACTTTTTCCCGAACCGCTTGACCCCACAACCGCTACTATTTCTCCCTTTTTTACATTTATACTTAATTCATGAATAACTTCTAAATCATTTTTATTTAAACCTTTATCATACATATTAAAAGCTACTGATAAATTATTTACTTCTAATGCAAATTCATCATATACACTCTTTGCATTATTCCTCATACCTTCCTCCTTATTAAACTAATATTTATCATAATTAAGAAAATTACCACCATCTCTTAATTATCAATTTTGAAAATTATTCATTACCACTATTCGGATTTATTAATTGTTTAAGATTTTCGCCAATTACATCAAATAGTAATACAACACTCAATAACATAAGCCCTGGGAATAATGCAAGCCACCACTTTCCTGTTGCAATATGTTTCATAGCTTCTGATAATATTACACCAATTGCTGGAACTTCAGCTGGAAGCCCAAACCCTAAAAATGTTATAGATGCTTCATGCATAATAGCATGTGGAAATAATAGAACAACTCCAATTAAATATACTGGAAGAACATGAGGTATAATATGACTTATTGCTACTTGAAATTTACTTTTTCCCATCTTATAAGCTGCTTGTACATATTGTGCAGAGCGAACCTGTAATACCTCAGCTCTAACAAGTCTAGTCAATCCTGTCCAATGAGTTAATGAAACAGCTACAGTAACTCCTACAGCTCCTCTTCCAAGCATAAATGATATTAATATTAATAAAATTAGATGTGGAATTCCCATGCAAAGATCTACACACCAGTTAATAAATCTATCATACCATCCACCTATAATTGCAGATGAAACACCAAATACAAGTGCGATAAATGAACTTACTACAGAGGCAAAAATACCGATTAATATACTATTAGATAATCCCTTAATACATCTCCAAAACATATCTCTTCCCATAAAATCTGTACCAAATAGATGTCCTAAAGAAGGGCTAATAAATTTTGCAGAGTAATCTACAGCATATTTATCTGGATTCATTATTAAACCTACAATCAAAATTGTTACTAAGTAAATCACTGAAATAGTTATATAAAATACTATCCTTTTTCTTCTATTAGAAAATATTTGTATTCTTTTTTTTCCTAAATTAACTGAAGGATTTTTAAGCATGATATCCCTCCTCTTTTAACCTTGGGTCTAAAATTCCATATAATATATTCGCAATTAAATTACCTGCAAATACAAATATAGCACTAAATATTGCAATCCCAAGTAATAGTGGAATGGTCTTATGTCAATATTTTGGACACAAAAAGTCAAACTTTTTTATGCTGCACTTCTAGCTAATAATTCACATTGATCTGGAGTCATGTAATTAATAGAAGAGTGTAGCCTTTTTCTGTTATACCAACCTTCAATATATTTAAAAA
>NZ_CYZX01000026.1 GCF_001405015.1 Clostridium disporicum | reverse complement strand
CCTTTCCCATAATGGACACATCCTTTCTTAACTAAATATTATTTTACTTAGTTCGATTTAATGTGTCCACTACTTTATACTAACACCAATAAGGTAAATGTAGATGTAAAATATCTTGTTAAAGAAGATGGATTAATAGAAATAACAGGAGAGTATTTTGGAACCGAGGGAATTCCTAATATACCTGAATTTGGTATGATGTTCATATTAAAATCAGATTTAGATAAAGTATTATGGTATGGAAGAGGGCCAAGTGATAATTATACAGATAGAAAAGATGGATGTAAAATAGGAATATATGAAGGGTGTGTAAATGACTTAGTTCCATATTTAAGACCACAAGAGTATGGAAATAAATCAGATGTTAGATATGCAAAGGTATTTTCAGATAATGGATTTGGTTTAATATTTGAAGGTGAGAATCTTAACTTTAGTGCATTACCATATACTCCACATGAGATAGAAAATGCAGCGCATAGTTTTGAATTACCACCGGTATATCATACTATAATTCGTGTATCACAAGAACAAATGGGAGTTGGAGGAGATGATACATGGGGAGCTCCAGTTCATGAAGAGTTTACTATTTCAGGAGAAGAAAATCACAAGTTTAAATTTATATTTGGAGTAGATTTAGAGAAAAATCAAGGTTAAAACACAATCTTTTTAGCTAAAAATTAAAAATGACAAGTGGCAAGTTACGGAATAAAATCAATCTCCATGTATAACTTGCCAATTGTCACTTGCAACTAAATAAAATCTTTTTCGATTTATTATTAATCGTAGTGTAGATTCATTTTAGCACAGTATTCTTCAGAGCATTTTTTACAAAGTACCTTTAAGTTTTCATCTGAACCAGAAGAATTAATATTATATACATCAATATTTGCAATACTACCACATTCTTCACACATATATTTAGCATTTTCGAATGCTAAATGACGTTTTTCTTTTGATAAGACTATTGGATTAAATTCAATAGTGTCTTCAGATAATTCTTTTTTATTATGCTTTAGTACGAAAATATTGTTTTTTTCTGATAAAGTATTTTTAAACTTAGAGAAAAGTTTTGTAACTAAGTGAGTTTTTTCTTTAGTACGAGTACTTTTCATTTTCATGTAATATTCTTTTAAAACAGTTACAACGAGACTAATAAAATAAAGTCCTAGTATAACATAAATTAAATTAAACATAATAATCACCAATAATATTTTTACCAGGAATATCATTTTTAATACATATATTTAAATATGTAATTAAATTAATTAGAAAGCTAAAATTAAATGATTAGAGTTTAGGGGGAGTAGGTACTAGGATGACTTTAAAAGTATAATAATTAGAACGGAGAATTTGAGCTTGCTATTAATAAAAGTAAGCATTAATAGTAGTTCAAATATTAAAAATAGACTTGTCTTTTTTGAAAATATTAGTATAATAATTATATTGATAAATTAATTAATATAATTGAATATACTTTGTGTTCATCGGAGGGTATATATTACATTGGTAAATATGCTGGATAAGATGCGGAGATAATCCGTTCTTATCCAGCTTTTTTAATTTTTCTAATTATATAAGCTTTCTATTTTGAAATAAAAAAACTTACTATAATGGGAAGCTGTAATTATTATAAATTTATATTTTCGGAGGTCTTTATGAAACAAAAAACATTATCATTAACTGAAGGGGCAATAGGTTCAACACTTTTAAGGTTTGCAGTACCGTTTTTATTAGCAAGTTTATTACAAGCTTTATATGGTGCAGTTGACTTATTTGTTGTAGGACAATATGCTGATTCCGCTGCTGTTTCTGCTGTAGCTATAGGGAGTCAACTTATGCAAACTATAACAGGTATCGTACTTGGAATATCTATGGGAGGAACTGTTTTAATAGGTCACTGTATAGGAGAAAAAAATGATAAGGGAGCAGCGAAAGCTGTTGGTACAATAACTATTTTATTTATTATGATAGCTGCTATTTTAACTCCAATTATGATATTTGGAACTAATTTATCAGTATCTTTAATGCATACACCAACTGAAGCTATAAACTATGCTAGACAATATATCTTTATATGTGCTTGTGGGATTCCTTTTATAGTAGGATATAATGCAGTAAGTGGTATATTTAGAGGCGTAGGAGATTCAAAAACACCTATGTATTTTATTGCTATAGCATGTGTAGTAAATATAGTCTCTGACTTTATATTAGTTGGGAAATTTAACATGGGGGCTTCAGGAGCGGCTATAGCAACTATTTTAGCACAAGCTATAAGTTTAATAATATCATTAATATTTATTAAAAAGAGAGGGTTTTCTTTTGAATTTAATAAGGAATATGTAAGAGTTGATAAATATTCATTAAGACGTATTTTAAAAGTAGGGTCACCATTAGCACTTCAAGATGCATTAGTAAATATATCATTTTTATTAATAACTGTAATAGTTAATAGTATGGGATTAATAGCGTCAGCATCGGTAGGGGTTGTTGAAAAGATAATAATATTTGCAATGCTTCCACCAACGGCTTTTGCATCAGCAGTAGCAACAATGACAGCTCAAGATATGGGAGCAAATAAACCTGACCGCGCAATAAAAGGATTAAAGTATGGAATAGGATACTCACTTATATGTGGAATATTAGTATGTGTATATTGTCAGTTCTTACCTCATACAATTACAAGTATATTTACTAAGGATGTAGAGGTTATAGCATCAGCAGCTATGTATTTGAAGTCATATTCTTTTGATTGCATATTAGTAGCATTTATATTTTGTATGAATTCATATTTTAGTGGGTGTGGTAGGTCTATGATTGCTTTTATTCATAGTATGATTGCAACATTTGTAGTTCGTATTCCAATGTCGTATTTAATGAGCAAAGTGCCTAATACGTCATTATTTAAAATGGGCTTAGCTTCACCAGTAGCATCCATTGTCTCAGTAGGTATATGTTTTGGATATTTTATATGGTTAAAAAAATATAATAGCCAGGCTAAATCTACAGAGGAATATATTACTATGCCATAAAAAATGGTTGTTTATAAAAAATACCTTCGGCATGAATATTATTTCTGCCAAAGGTATTTTAAGTTACACTAAGATTATACTTCTTTTACTTTAGTTAATAATTCTTTTAGTAACTTAACTTCTAATATACCACCTTCTTTTTTGATTAAATTGCAGTGATATTTATTTAAAGGTGCTATTTAATAAGGTGTATCTTAGTAAGGTATTTTTTATTTATCTGAGCTATGAAGTAATTTTCTAAGTTTAAACTTTAAATTTTTGAATCTAGGATTAGATCTTAGATTTGATATTTTCATAAATAATCATCTCTTTTCTAAATATTAAAGTATTCAATTTAAAGTGATTTATTATTGAATTTCAATTTTAGTATTATTCACAGTCTTTTCTTGTTTAGGTAATCTAATACTTAAAACTCCATTATCAAACTTAGCTTGAATTTGTGCTTTATCTATATTATTTACGCAGAAGCTTCTTGAAACTTCACCATAATGTCTTTCTTTTCTTATGAAGTTGTCTTTAGTCTCTTCATGTTCTTCTTTTCTAACTGCATGAATAGTTAAACAGTTGTTATTGTATTCTATATTTATATCATTTTTTTCTACTCCTGGTAATTCAGCTTGAATTAAATATTCGTCTGGAGTTTCTCTTATATCAGCTTTAAAGTGATTAGCTTCAGTAAATGGTGATAATATATCATCATTAAAGAAGTCTTGGAACATATCATTGATTGTTAATCCTCTGTTTCCTCTGTTATTAAATTTGAAAGGTACTAAACCATACATACAAAGACCTCCTTTAATAATTTATTTTTTATATCTTATTTCTTTGTACAGTTATATTATACGAATAAGGTCAAAGAAAGTCAAAGTTGAAATGGAAAGCTTTTGTAAGAAAGAATAATCAATTAAAAGTTATATGTATTTATTTAGTATTTTTAATTTTTTTCAATAAATTTTGCTTAAATTTGAGATGGAAAAATAAAAATCATTAATAAATATTTTTTTCATAGAATTATTAATATAGAACTATACAGGGAGAATAAGTTATGGATAAATCGATAAAATATTACGAGGTATTAATGATAAGAAGAAATAGTGAATTTTTTAGAAAGTATAAATTGCCAGTAGGATATACAATTAAACCTTATGAAAAAGGGATGGAAGAAGAATGGAGCAAGCTTCAAACAGAAGTGGGTGAATTCAAAGATGTATCCGATGCTAAAAGATATTTTGAAGATGAATTTATTAAGGAAAATGTTGATTTAAGTAATTATTGTTATTTTGTAGAGAGCCCTAAAGGAAAAGTAGTTGCAACTGCATCATTATGGTTTGGAAAGCATTTTGATGAAGGAATAAAGTATAGATTACATTGGCTTTCAGTTCATCCTGATTATAGAGGAAAGGGATTAGGAAAAGCTCTTATATCATATATTTTGAAAAATGAAAAATTAAAAGGTGAAAAGTATGTATATTTAAAAACACAAACTTGGAGTTATAAGGCTATAGCTTTATATTTAAAGTTTGGATTTAAGCCTTATTCAGGAATTAAACCTGATAATTGGGATTGTTGTCATATGGATTTTGAAAATTATAATAATGAGGCATGGGAACTTATATGGAGCAAAATTAAGTAAATGTAAATGAAAAAATAGCAGACTACTTAATAAATTTTTATTATAGTAATCTGTTTTTTTATTTAACTTTAGTAAAACATAATTGGAATATAAATATTAGAAACTCAACATATAATATATAAAGTTATAAATTAGGGGGAGGAATTATGGCTATAAATATAGGTATTAAAGGACTTAGAGGGTTATTCCCAGAGTATTATCTAGATATGTTATATGAGATATATACTCCAAAAGAAGTTGACTTAATATTAAAAAGTTATTTAGTAGGAAGAAGGACAACCTTTAGGATAAATAGGTTAAAAAAAGGTAGCGATAAGACTTTGGAGGAACTAAAAAGAAAAAATATTAAAGTAGATAAAAGCACTTGTTTTAAAGACGTATATATATTGAAAGAAAAGCAAGAAAGATTACTACAGAGGTTAGAATCATATAGAAAAGGATATATATATATGCAAAATTTATCTAGTATAATGCCAGCAGAAATATTAGATGTAAATGAGAAAGATAAAGTACTTGATATGTGTGCGGCACCAGGTGGAAAAACTTTGAAGTTATCAGAAAAGATGAATAATAAAGGTGAAATAATTGCAAACGAAGTTAACAAAATTAGATATGAAAGATTAAATTTTAATATAGAAAAGCATGGAGCTAATAATGTTACTACATTAAATCTAGATGGTAGAAAGCTAATGAATATTTATAAGGAATATTTTGATAAGATATTATTAGATGTACCTTGTTCAGGAGAGGGGACAATTAATATTAAAAATACTAAGAAGCTTAAATTGCTAAAGAATGGACCATTTATAAAAGTACAGAGAGAACTTATTCAATCAGCTTTTGCAACATTAAAAAGAGGTGGTGTTATGATGTATTCAACTTGTACAATTTCACCACAAGAAAATGAGGAAGTAGTAAATTATTTATTAAAAAAGAATAAAGATGCAGATATTTTGCCTATAAATATAAATATTCCTAATTATAAAAAAGGAGCAATTTTTTATAAAGATAAGGTGTATGATGAGAGAATAAGTAGATCTATCAGAATTATTCCAAATGAATTTATGGAAGGATTTTATCTTTGTTTAATATGTAAAAAATAATAAAATACAATTTTGAGAAGTGATTACGGTAAATTATTGCTTACTGTAATCACTTTTGTTCTTAGTTTATAACTTGCTGGACTAATTTTTCGGTGATACAATTATTTAATAACTTATATTAGTTGGGGGAAGAAAATGAGAGTTTTAAATAAATTTATTAAGATAGTATGTGGAATACTTATATTTATACTTTTATTGACATTAGGATTTTACATTGCTCAAAAGATTAGAGTATTTGGAAAAACATCAACAGATATAATCAATCCACAAACACAGACTTTTGAAGAAATAATAGAACTTTCTGATGAAATTACTATGGAGAAAAAATTATTTTCCTTTAGAAAACATTATTATATTCTTAGTGATGGAGTTTTAATAGGCGAAGTTAAAGGAAAATTCTTTCCTATCTTTGGAGATACTCTTCAGTTAAAGGATATTCATGGCAATCTTATAAAGAAGGAAAGTCAAATAAAAAGGTTAGGATTAACACAAGTAAAACTTTTTAATATATCAATTAATAGATTAGCAAAGGTAGAAGATGCTAACGGAGATACAACTGGATATATAGGTGAGGAAAAGCAAAGAGACTTTTGGAGATTAAAGCGTGTACAATACTTCTATGATGAAAATCATAATAAACAGGGGAGAGCTATTCCAGATGCGATACTGTTCTGTAAAGATTATAAAATTTATGATAATGAGAATAATGTAGACTATGTCATAGATGGAAGATTTTTTAGTCCAACACATAGATATAATATTGAGATAAGAGATAAAAGTGATATTGATGTAGAAGAGGCTATATTTTACACTATAATTGAAAATTCTATAATAAGTAGTAAAATGAAGGAGTCTTCTTCAAGCTCTAATAAAAGTAAGTAAATTGTAGAAACTATTTTTAATGAAGAAGTGTAATAGTTACTATTTTGTCTATAAGATAAAATAGTAACTATTAATATTTTAAGATATATAACATATGAAATATAAAATTAACGAAGGTTAGGATAGTGATAAAAATGAAAAAATGTTTATTTTGCAAAAAAGAATTATCAAAAGATTATTTTGAAAATAAGATTGGATACTTTTGTTCAGAAGATCACTTTGATGAATACTTAAAATCACTTAGTAAAGAAGAATATGTAGAGCTACAAAATTCATTCTGTGTATGTAGCGACGATTAGAAGTAAAATTCTTATTTCTTAAGTTTATTTAGCTTAATTATAAATAGTAATTCTATCTAAAAATAATGGAGTAAAATTCATCTATATCTTCAAAAAAGTTAAACAAAATTCAAATTTGGAACAAATTACATTATTAAATGGATATTTTTGTCTTGGGAGTATTAACTATTCTTGCTATATTAAGAAAGAAAAGATTACTAACATAGGAGAAAATTTCTTAAGATATGAAAGAAGAAGATAAAAATTGCATATTAGATAAACTAAAGAAGATGACCTACAATAAGGAAATATATTTAATCAAGGAAATATTAAATGAAGCTTATATACATATTAAAGGAAAACTATTTGAGGAGTATTTAGCATTTCTTTTTGAAGGTAATGGATTTATAGCAACAGTTAATGGAGGCTCATGGGATGGGGGAGCAGATATACTTTTATCAAGAAAGAATAATCCTAATAAAGTAGTATGGATAGTACAAGCTAAAAATGTAAATAAGCCATTAACTAATACAGTGATAAGAGAAGAATTAGTTAAGTTTGAAAAAGAATCTAGCAAAAGATATAACTGCAAATATTTTATGATAATATCCTTAAATGGATATGTTGAAAAGATTAATATATTTAATAAAACTAACATGACTTTAGAAAGTTTTGATTACATTGAAGAGCTTATAAATAATTTTTCAGAAGTTGATAATGGGCAAGTATTATTGCCAGATTTAAGACCTCATAATAGATATACATATAAAGAAATAAAGGCAATATTAGAAAATAAAAATAGAGTAGCTGTACCTAATGCTACGGGAACAGGAAAGAGTTTTATTATACTTCAATTATTATTTGACTATATAAAGAAAGATTCTATTCTTTTAGCACCTACAAATGAAATTATTGAGAGATTGAAGAGACTAGCCCCTTGGAGTATGACAAGGTGTAAATTTTATACATATAGTAAGTTTTCAGCTATGTACTCTAAAGGGAAGATAGATAATTTAAAGGTAGATTTAATAATTTTAGATGAGCTTCATAGAGCTGGGGCATTAAACTGGGGGAAAGCTGTAAGCTACATTTTAGATAAAAATTCAAGTGCAAAAGTTGTAGGATTATCAGCAACTCCAATAAGATTTTTAGATAATAATAGAGATATGATTAGTGAGCTTTTAGATGGTGTATCTACAACACCATTAAGCCTTTCAGAAGCTATAGTAAGAAGGATTTTACCTAGTCCTATATATGTTTCAGCTATGTATAATCTTGATAAAGAAATAGATAAAAAGATGAAGCTAATGAAAAAATATAATATATCTACAGAGGATAGAAAAAAGTATATAGAAGAGCTTAATATTTATAAAGCTTTATACGAAAAAGAAAGTAAAGCAGAGCATGTTATTAAGAAGCATTTACCTAAAGTAGATAATCTAAAATTCATAGTTTTTTGTGAAAATAATAAACACCTAAATGAAATGAAGGATGAGGTAATAACTTGGTTTAATAATATTTTAGAACCTACTGTAAAAGTTAAAGAGTACATAGTGACATCAGAGAATAATAATACTTTAGAGCTTTTTGATTTTGAAAATAATGATTGTAAAGAAGAAGTAAAACTATTATTTTCCATAAGTAAATTAAATGAAGGAATTCACATTAAAAATATAAGTGGAATTATTATGCTTAGAACAACTAAATCTCCAACTATATATTATCAGCAACTTGGACGATGTCTAACAGCAGATTCAGCTAATAAAACTCCTATTGTGTTTGACTTTGTAGATAATATAGATAATTTAGAGCTTATGAAGTTTAGAACTCAGTTAGAAGAAGCTAAAGCTTTACATAATGAGTATAGAAAAAGTATAGGGGTAGAAAGTGATGAGGTGCGTTTAGCGTTATATGATGAGCATTTTGAACTAATATCGCAACTTAAAAATATAGAGAAAAAGATAACATATAATTGGGAAGAGTATTTTGACGCATTATGTGAGTTTAAAAGCTTATATGGGAACATAAATGTACCTAATTCAGAAGAGTATAGTAGATTATATAGTTTTATAAGTCTTCAAAGAACTCTTTATAATAAGAGAATTTTAAATCCAGAATTCATAGAAAAGCTTGATTCAATAGGGTTTATATGGGATCAGAGATTTTATAATTGGAAAGAAAATTTAATTAAATATGATAACTTTATTAGTAGTTGTTATAGAAAAAGGATTCTTTACTACAAATTAATTAATGATAAATACTATATTCCAGTTTATGAAAGTGATGTGGATACAATAAATAATACAGCTTTGATAAAGTGGATGGATAAACAGATAAAAGAGTATAAATTAGGAGTTTTAGATAAAAGAAAAGAAGATTTATTAATAAATGAATTTAAGGTTATTTCTGAATTTGAAGAAAATGCGTGGATTTTAAGTCTTTATAAAATAATAGAATTTTATAATTATATAAAAGAAAAGTACAATATAGATTGTTATGTTAATAAGATAGCCCCACCAAAAGAAAACTTTATAAATTTACTAGTAGCGTTATATGGTAATGAAAATATAGTAAGAAATACTGTAGATAAATCATTACCAAAAGAAGGACAAGTTATTAATGATAAATATATAAATGATGAAAGCTGGAATAGAGGTTTCATTGTAAATTTACTTAAATCAGAAGAATTTAATGAGGTTTTAAATGGTTTTATTGATGATTTAAATATTGTATATTTTCAAGATTTAATAGATTCAAACGAAGAATTTATGAATAGATGGTATAGCTACAATAATGATAATAATAATTTAGAAGTCAATAAGCTAAGGCTACTTAGTATAATTAATATGGATTCAAAAGCTAGTTAATAATATTGTAACGAATTAATAAAATTAATAGTTAAAAGAGAAGAGTTAATAATTTAGTATTTAAATTATTAACTCTTAATTGTATTAGTTTGCACTTTATTTAAATTTTTCTTTCTTTTCTTGTGTTTTCATTTCTTTTTCTAACACAAAAGTCATAATAATTCTTATTATAAATACTACAGCAAGGATTACTAGTTCTTCCTTGCTTCTTATTATTACGGTTTTTAAAATTTCAGCTGA
This sequence comes from Clostridium disporicum, assembly GCF_001405015.1. GTDB lineage: Bacteria > Bacillota > Clostridia > Clostridiales > Clostridiaceae > Clostridium > Clostridium disporicum_B. Next base: position 46,536 of record NZ_CYZX01000026.1, on the reverse strand, counting down.
TAATTTAAAATCTAATGCTGTAACCATAACATCAGCAAATTCATATTTAACCTTATAATCTTTTTTTGAGAATTTACCTCTAAAGTAGTTGATAAAGGCAGTGAAAGTACCTAGAGTTAATATAATAATTCCCATTAATTCAAAAAGATGAATTAAAATCGGTAGATAAATATCAAATAATTCTTCAAGCATAATTACACCTCAAAATAAAGTTATATTTTAATTTGCCCTAATATAAAAAAAGTATGAGGCTAAAAGAGTATAAAAGTAATATAGTTTTATATTAGCCATAATGATATATTTATATAGAGAGGTATTTTAGTTTTCATAATAAGCAAGGGTATAAATTTAAAAGGTGGAGAAATAGGGATGAGAATAGATAGTATTATATTTGATTTAGATGGGACGTTGTGGGATGCAACTTATAGTATTTTAGACGTATGGAATAATGTATTAAAAAATAATTATCAAGAAATTAATAAGGTTATTACAATTGAAGAGATTCAAAGTATAATGGGATTAACATCTGAGGAGATAGTTGAAAGATTACTACCAAATATTGATAAAAAATTAGGATTAAAAATATTTGATGAGTGTGCAGCAGCTGAATGTGATTATTTAAGAGTAAATGGTGGGAATTTATATGATAATGTTGAAGAGGTGCTTATTGAACTTAATAAAAAGTACAAGCTATTTATTGTTAGCAATTGTCAAAATGGTTATGTTGAAGCCTTCTTGGAAGCTCATAACTTAGAAAAGTATTTTATTGACTTTGAGAATTATGAAAGAACTGGCTTACCTAAAGGGGAGAATATAAAGTTAGTAATTGAGAGAAATAATTTAAAAAATCCTATATATGTTGGAGATACAGAAGGAGATTATAATGCAACAAAGTTATGTAATATTCCATTTGTTTATGCAAGATATGGATTTGGCAATGTAGAGGATTCACAATTAATAATAGATAGATTTGAAGAATTAAAGAGCTTAATAGAAAAATAAAATATTATTAATATAGGTTAAGGAAGCTAAGCAAAATGCATAGCTTCTTTTATTTTATAAATAATCATTAAATTATAAAATAAAAAATTTAAATTTTAATAAAAAAGTACCTAAATAAAAAATCTTAATTGTATTTAATAGTGTCAGAAGGAAATGAAATAAAAAAGTTCTTAAACATTGTATTAGACAATGTAAAAATAAATTGATGAAAATGAGAAAAGTGATACCTAAATAAAAAATACATTAGGTATTTAATACTAAAGAGAGTAAATGGAGGAATTTAAAATGAAAATGAATAAAATTTTAGCAGGATTAGTATTAGCAGGGGTATGTGGAGTTGGGTTAACAGCAATGGCTTCAAGTAATGATGGATCAATGAATAAAACAGTAGAAGTAAAGCCAGTAAATACAAATACTTCAAAATATACTGGAGGAAATGTTACTACATCAGAAATAGAAAATTATCTTGTAAATAAGTATGGAGCAAATTGGGCAACAGATTTATTAGCAAAAAATGGTGACAGATGGGATGAAGTTTTAGAAAATGAGTTAGAAGCATATTTTGGTATAAAGTATGATGATTTGATTGATTATGTTATAGAAAGAGAAGAAAATGAGTTAGGTATTGATGATATAGATGACTATGATTATTATACATCAGAAGAAATAGGTAAAAGAGATGAGATAATAAAAGCTATAGAAAGTAAATATGGAACAAATTGGGCTAATGATTTATTTGCTAAGAATGGTGAAGCATGGGATGAGATTTTAGAAAATGAATTAGAAAATCAATATGGACAAAAATATGATGATGTAATAGAGGATATAATTGACTTAAAAGAACATGAAGCAGGATTAGATTTAGATCATGATGATTATGACTATGATGATTATGATGACATTGATGATATAAATGACTTTGATGATATAGATGATCACTATGATAATGATTAATTGAATTTTAGCAGAGTATTATGTTAACAATATCTCTAGGAGGATACTCCTAGAGTTTTGTTGTAAGGAAAAATAGAGAGGTGGTATAGATAATTAAATGGAATTTATAGAAGAGAATATTAATGATATTAAAAATACTAGTATAGATAAATTAATCCAAGACTATATGGCGTTTATAGTAAAAACTGTAAGTTCAATTACTGGGAGATACGTATCCGTAGAAAATGATGATGAATTAAGTATAGCACTCATTGCATTTAAAGAGGCTATAGATAAATATGAAGAGAGCAGAGGCAGTTTTTCATCTTTTGCAAAGCTTGTCATAAGTAGTAGAGTGAAAAATTATCTAATAAAAGAGAATAGAAATAATAAAGTTGAATCAATAGAAGCTCTTAAAGATAAAGGGATTGACATATCTGAAGTAGCAGAGACAGTGGTTGAAGAAAGTGATGAATTATCAAATGAAATAGGTAAACTGAAAAATGAAATAGAAGCCTTTGGCTTTACTTTTGAAGATTTAGTGGATGAGGCGCCTAAACATGAAGATACAAGAAGAAATGCCATAGAATTATCAGAAAAGGTTAGCAAGGAAAAGCCATTAACTAGTTTTATGTATGAAAAAAGAAGACTTCCTATAAAGCAAATTTCAGTAAAGTTTTCTGTTACAGAAAAAGTGATTAAAAGAAGTAAGAAATTTATAATATCCGTAGTAATTATTATTGATAAGAATTTTAGAAACTTAAGATTATGGATAAAGAGATAGGAGGTGCAGTATGTTTAAAGGGATAGTTATGGAAATAAAAGATGACTATGTTATTGTTATGAAAGAAGATGGAACATTAGCTAGAATAAAGAATAAAGATGGATTAAAGATAGGAAACCCTATATTCTTTTTTGAAGAAGACATTTATGTGAAAAAAGAAGCAGCTAAGGTAATTCCATTTAAAAAGTATATAGTACCATTAGGCGCAATTGCAGCTTTATTTATAATTTTAATTAATCCAATAATGAATATTTTCACTACTAAAATGAATAATGTTTATGCAGTTTTAACTTTTGATATAAATCCTAGTATAGAATTTAATTTAGATGAAAAAGGAATTATAAAGAGTGTAAAAGGTATAAATGATGAGGCTATTGCATTAGGTTTAGATAAAATAAAAGGAATGACTTTTGAAGAAGGAACAATAGCATTAAGAGATTTATTAAGTCAAAGCAATTATTTAAATAACAATAATGCAGTTTTAGTAGGATTTTCTTTTATTGGAAATGAGAATATTGATTATGAAAAAGATATTCAACAGGTTATTAAAAATACATTTAAAGGTACTGATGTAGCATTTTTAAAGGGAGAAAAATCAGATTTAGAAAAGGCTCAGAGCCAAGGAATTAGCTTAGGTAAATATGAGGCCTTAGTAAAACTTGATGAGGATAATTTTGAAGATGCAATAGAAAATTTAACAACTCAAGAGATGTTAGAATTATTGCGAAATGTTGATGGAAGCATATTTTTAGATGAAGATCAGCTTGAAGAACTACAAGATGAGTTAGAAGATAGGCTTGAAGATGAAATAGAAAATGAAGATGAAGATGAAAATGAAGATGAAGACGAAGACGATGAATATGATGAGAATGATGATATTGATGATGACGAAAAGAATGAGGATTAATGGTTGATCTAAATTCTTTAACTTGATATGATTAAAGCATTAAAAGGTTAGAGTGATTTTAAAAATTACCCTAACCTTTTTTATTGAAAAAATATATTTATATAAGGTTTGTCAAATTTCCATTTGACTAAGTCAAACTTTTCACCAAATTGCTATGAAATTTACTTAATTGATGATTTTCCTGTTAAATAGTCAATTTCTATTTTGATAACGGTAGTTGAGGCTTTAGCTTTTTCTACGTAAGCTTTTCCTTTTTCTAAATATTCTGGAGAGTATTTTTTTATAAATTCTATAAGAGCAGCTTCTTTAACTGTTCCTATAACCCAAGAAGCAGTACCGAAGGCAACTACACTTTTATATTTAGTGGTGAATTTCTCAGGGATTATACATGTATCAGTAACTACACAAAAAGATACTTTAGAATTATTAGCGATATTATCAAGTTTATGGCCGTAAGGAGAAGAATGAAAATATATAGCATTATCATAGTATACATAATTTAATGGAGTAGCATATGGCATACCATATTCATCCACTGTAGCTAGAGTTCCATATTCAGCTGAATTTAAAATAGTAGTTATATCATTATCAAAAATTTCTCTAGATTTTTTACGAATTTCTCTAAACATAATTTGACCTCCCAAAACTCATAAGAGATATTAATATAATTATATTTATTTTAAAATAATTAAATTACTTAAATAGAAGTATAGTATTATCTTATAAGTATAAGATTTATATAATAATAAAGTTGTTAGAAAATTCAATAATAAGAATAATTAAATTGCAAAGTCAATTCATAAACGGCTGTTAAAGTATTAAAAAAAGTATTATTTTATTATAAATATAATACGAAAATGAATGTTACCCACAAAATTCTTGTAGACAAATGACGAAAAATGATATATCTTTTAATTAGATATTATTAAGGGGGGAGACCAAATGGTACTTATAGGAATTTTAATAGTAATAATCGGATTTGCGTTGAAGTTTGATAGTATTGCAGTAATAATAATTTCAGCTATCGCAACAGGATTAGCAGCACATATGGACATAAATGAGATTTTAATAATCTTAGGAAAGACTTTTGTTAATCAAAGGTTAATGACTATATTTATTCTTACCTTACCGGTAATTGGTATATCAGAAAGATATGGTTTAAAAGAAAAAGCAGTTCAATTAATTAAGCAAGTTAAGAATCTTTCAACAGGAAAATTATTAACACTTTACTGCTTATTAAGACAAATTGGAGGAGCAATGAGCTTAAGAATAAGTGGACATCCTCAATTTGTTAGACCTTTAATAAACCCAATGGCTCAAGGTGCAGCTATAGGTAAATATGGTGAAATCGATAAGAAGACTGAAGAGAAAATTAAAGCTGCAGCAGCTTCAATGGATAACTACGGTAACTTCTATGGACAAAACCTTTTCTTAGCAAGTTCAGGAGTTTTACTTGTTGCAAATACTTTAACTGAATTAGGATACCCTACAAACGGTATTGATGTAGCAAAAGCTTCAATAGTAATAGCAGTAGTTGCATTTGTATTTGTTCTTGTACAAAATATGATGTTAGACAAGAAATTAGACAAGCAATACGGAATTAACAGTAAGACTAAGAAATAGGAGGAGACGTAATATGGATTTCGCAGCATTTTCAAATATGTTATTAGAGTTATTTTACATAATAATTGGTATTATGATGCTTAATACAGCAGTAGTAACTTTAAAAGATAAGAATCATAAAGCAAAATACGGAACAGCATTATTCTGGTCATTACTAGGAATAATATTTATATTCGGACATAAATTACCTTACAATGTTGTTGGAGGAATGCTTGTTGTTATAGGTATCCTTACTTTAGCCAAACAAGTTAATCCTGGAACTATAAAAGCATTAGATGCAAAGTTCGGAGAAGAACAAGCTAATAAATTAGGGTTAAAGGTATTTATACCTTCACTAGTAATAGCTGTATCAGCTTTACTTATAGCACAATTTACACCAATATCAGGAACAGCTTCAATAGGGGTTGCAGCAGTTCTTGCAATAATTGTAACATTCTTCATAACTAAAGCTTCACCAAAAGTATTAGTTGAAGAATCAGATAGAATGATTCAATCAGTTGGATCAACAAGTATATTACCACAATTATTAGCAGCTCTTGGAGCTTTATTCACAGCAGCTGGAGTAGGTGATGTAATATCATCAGGTATATCAAGTGTACTTCCACAAGGAAACTTATTAATAGGTGTAGCAGCTTATTGTATAGGTATGGCAGTATTCACTATGATAATGGGAAATGCATTTGCTGCATTCTCAGTTATAACACTTGGAATAGGTATACCATTCGTATTTTCACAAGGTGCTAACGTTGCAGTTGCAGGTGCTTTAGCATTAACAGCAGGTTACTGTGGAACGTTATTAACTCCAATGGGAGCTAACTTTAACATAATGCCAGCAGCGCTTTTAGAAATCGAAGATAAGAATGCTATAATAAAGAACCAAGCACCAGTTGCTTTAGCTTTATTATTCGCTCACATTGTATTAATGTACTTCTTAGCATTCTAATAATAATATTTAATAGTTATAATTTTAAATTAGGTTAAAACTGTTTTAGCAGTTTATATAAAACTAAGGATAAGGTCAGCCTAAGCTGGCTTTATTCTTAAAATTTTATACTAATAAATTAAATCTAGAAATGTAGAATTTAAAATTGATAGTAAAAAGAAACTATATTTAAGTAGTTTTAGTGGTAATTTTAATTCTTCATTAGAAAAAAGGAGATATAAATATGAAGGTTTTAATAACAGGTTTTGATCCATTTGGTGGAGAAAGTGTAAACCCAGCTTTAGAAGCTGTTAAATTACTACCTGAAACAATATCAGGAGCGGAAGTAATTAAACTTGAAATACCAACAGTATTCAGAAAGTCTTTAGCTAAGATTGAAGAAGCGATGGAGCTTCACAACCCAGATATAGTAATTTCAATAGGACAAGCAGGTGGAAGATTCCAAGTTACTCCTGAAAGAGTTGCTATAAACATAGATGATGCTAGAATAAAAGATAACGAAGGAAATCAACCGTTAGATATAATTATATTTGAAGATGGTGAAGCAGCTTACTTCTCAAACCTTCCAATAAAGGCAATGGTTCAAGAGATGAAGGAAAATGGAATACCAGCAGCTGTTTCTAACACAGCAGGTACTTTCGTATGTAACCACGTAATGTATGGAATTTTATATATGATAGATAAGAAGTTCCCAAATGCGAGAGGTGGATTTATACACGTGCCATATATACCAGCACAAACTTTAGATAAACCAGATAAGCCAGCTATGAACATAAATGATATTGCAAAAGGATTAGAATTATGTATAAAAGCAGCAGTAGAAAATTCAGAAGATATTAAAGCTGTAGGCGGAGCTGTTTGCTAAAATGTTAGAACCTAGAGAACAAAAGAAGATATTTGTTTATGGTAGCTTAAGAACTGGTTTCTATAATTACGATAAATATTTAAAGGGCAAAATTGAGAATGCTGTTTTAGGAAAAGTTAAAGGGAAGCTTTATCATATGCCTCATAAAGGATATCCAGCGTTATTAGAGGGTAATAACGTTGTACTTGGTGAAGTTATGACTATAAAGAACTTTGAAGAAGTAATGATTCCTATGGATAAGATGGAAAATTATTATGGAGTTAATGACAGCAGAAATGAGTATAATAGAGTAGTAATGGATGTTGAGCTAGAAAATGGTGAAAAGGAAAGCTGTTACGTATACTATTATGCTATGAATGATAAAGAAGTCTTTGAAAAAAATAGCGTATATGTTGACCATGGTGATTGGGCAAGCTTTATGACAAAGTAAGTATATAAATTAAGGAGATGTTTAGGCATCTCCTTTTTTTTATATAATTATTAAAAAAATTAATAATTTGTTAGTAGTAGGAAAAAATAAGAAGAATAATTTACAAATAAAAGTAGTTGACAATTGTTATCAATAGCAATAAAATTTTAGTTAGATATCTAATAGTTAGCTATCTAACTATTTTAAAGCATATAATAATAATTAAGAAGAGAGGTGTAATTATGGAAAGAGGGGAAGTGCACAAGTCTTTAATGAAGACTTTAAGATGTCATCATAAAATATTTAGAAGTGAATTTGCAAAATTTAATATAAGCAAAGGTCAACCTAAAATATTAAGTTATCTATCAGAAAATGATGGGTGTAGTCAGAAAGATATTGCTAAAAACTGTGATATAGAAGCGGCTACAGCTACTAATGTACTATCTACTATGGAGAAGGTTGGATTTATAGAAAGAATACCTAATAAGAATGATAGAAGAATTCTTAATGTATATCTTACGGACAAAGGTAAGGAAGCCCAAGAAAAAGCTAAAAGAACTCTATGCGATTTAGAGGAAATTTGTTTTAGAGGATTTAGTGAAGAAGAAATGACTATGGCAAAAGATATTTTTGATAGAATATATGATAATTTAAAGAAAGGAGAAAAGTCTTTAGATGATTAGATTATTAAAATATCTTAAGGGTAGTGCAGTATTATGTGCCATACTTGCACCTATAATGATGTTTATAGAAGTTGTTATGGATTTAAATCAGCCTAAGCTTATGTCAAATATAATAGATATAGGTATAGCGAATGGTGATGCCCATTATGTGCTTACTGTAGGTATAAAAATGATAATTATTGCAGTAATAGGTGCTTTTGGAGGAATGGCATGTGGGTATCTGGCTAGTATTGCAAGTATGACCTTAGGAAAGAACGTAAGAAAGGATTTATTTACAAAGATACAGAGCTTATCTTTTAGAGAAATAGATGAATTTAAAACATCATCGTTAATAACAAGGCTTACAAATGATGTAACTCAAGTACAGCAGATGATACTTACAGGATTAAAGATAATGGTAAGAGCACCGTTACTTTGTATCGGTGGCATAATTATGGCTTTTTCATTAAGTCCTAAATTATCATTAGTATTTTTAATAGCTATCCCTTTAGTTTTAATTTCAATTATATATATTACAAGCAGATCAATTCCTGCATTTACAAATATGCAGAACAAAATAGATAGAGTAAACCTAGTAATGAGAGAAAATCTTTTAGGTATAAGAGTCATAAAGGCTTTCGTAATGGAAAAGAAGGCTAAAGAAAGATTTGATATTTCTAATGATGAACTTATGGATGCAAGTATAAAAGCACAGAGTATAACAGTAATTCTTTGGCCTCTTGTTACTCTTGCAATGAATTTAAGTGTTATTGCAGTGCTTTGGTTTGGTGGAAATATGGTAAATAAAGGCTCATTAGAAATAGGGAAAATAATGGCTTTTATAAATTATTTAATTCAGATAATGAGTTCATTAAATATGATGCTGATGATTATAATAAGTATTTCAAGAGCAAAAGTATCTGCCGCAAGAATTAATGAAGTTTTAGATACAGAAACATCTATAGTTGAAGCTAAAAATCCAAAAGCTATAAAAAAATACGATATAGAATTTAGAGATGTATGTTTTAAATATAATAAAGAAAGCGAAAACGTGTTAAACAATATATCATTTAAAATAGCTGAAGGAGAAAAGGTAGGAATTATAGGTGCAACTGGAAGTGGTAAAAGTTCATTAATAGCGCTTATTCCAAGACTTTATGATGCTACTTCGGGAAAGGTATTAATAGGTGGAACTGATGTAAGAGATGTAAGTGAGAAAGAATTAAGATCACTTATTGGAATAGTCCTTCAGGAATCAATACTGTTTTCAGGAACAATAGAGGATAACTTAAAGTTTGGTAATAATCAAGCTACAAAAGATATGATGGATAATGCAGCTATGGATGCAGAAGCTTATGAATTCATATGTTCAAATGAAGAAGGATATGAAAGAAATGTGGAGCAAAGAGGTAAAAATCTTTCAGGAGGGCAGAAACAACGTCTTTCTATAGCTAGAACTTTACTTAGAAATCCTAAAATTTTAATACTAGATGATTCTACAAGTGCATTAGATATGGCTACAGAAGCTAAACTTCAAAAATCATTAAAGAGAAGGCTTGAAGGTTCAACTACAATTATAATTGCTCAGAGAATTTCAGCTGTAATGGACTGCGACAAGATAATAGTATTAGATGATGGAGAAGTAAGTGCTATAGGAAAGCATGGTGATTTATTGAAAGATTGTGAGATATATAGAAGTATAGCTATTTCACAATTAGGAGAGGAGGAAGCTTTAAATGGCATCTAAGGTATCAGCAATACCGTCAAGACCTGGCGGAGGACCTCACAGGCTATTTAAAGAAAAGCCTGAAAAACTTAAAGATTTAAAAGGCACAATAAAAAGGATTTTAAATTACCTAGGAAATAATAAAAAGTCTATTATCCTTGTGTTTGGATTATGTTTTATAACTACATTAATAAGTATTTTAGGGACAAGACTTAATGGACTTACTATAGATAATTATATTGAAACTGGAGATATGAGAGGTTTAGGGATAATATGTATAGTTCTTTTACTTATGTATGCAGTATCGATTTTCTCAACATATTTTCAAAATATAATAATGGTGAATATTGCCCAAAAGGTATCACGTGATATAAGAAAAGATTTATTTTTTAAGCTTCAGAAGTTACCTATAAAATATTTTGATACCCATTCAAGTGGAGATTTGATGAGTAGGCTTACAAATGATGTAGATAACATAAACTCTACTCTTTCTCAAAATATAACACAGTTATTTTCAGGAATAATAAACATTTTAGGAATGTTCATTGCGATGCTTTTATTAAGCCCACTTTTAACTCTTATAGCTATGCTTGCTATACCTTTAATGTTTTTAGTAAGCAAGATACTTGTAAAAATTACACAGAAATACTTTGTTAGACAGCAGAGAGAGTTAGGTAAGCTTAATGGATATATAGAAGAGATGGTTTCAGGACAGAAGGCTGTACTTCTATTTTCAGAACAAGATAATGTAATGAAAAACTTTGAAGAGATAAATGAAAAACTTGCAAAAAGCTCTATATTAGCTCAAGGCTTATCTGGATTTATGGGACCTTTAAATAACTTTGTAAATAATATTTCATATTTAATAATTGCAGTATGTGGCGGATTTTTTATATTAAAAGGTATGAACATAACTGTAGGTATAGTATTTACATTTATGCTTTATATGAGAAATTTCACTAGACCAATAAATGAAATTATGAATCTATTTAATACAATACAGTTAGCCCTTGCTGGCGCTGAAAGAGTATTTGAAGTAATGGATGAAGAACCAGAAAAAGATAAGGCAGAAGCAGAGGATTTAGAAAGATTTGAAGGTAAAGTGGAGTTAAAAGATGTTAACTTCTCATATGTTAAAGATAAGAAAGTTTTAAAACATGCTGATATAAAAGCAAAACCAGGAGAAACTATTGCAATAGTAGGACCTACTGGAGCAGGAAAGACTACTATCATAAATCTTTTAACTAAGTTTTATGATATTGATAGTGGTGAGATATTAATAGATAATAAAAATATTAATGATATTACTAGAAAAAGTCTTAGAAAATCTATAGCAATGGTGCTTCAAGACACGTATCTTTTCTCAGAAACAGTAAGAGAAAATATAAGATATGGAAATCTTTCAGCTTCTGATAAAGAAGTAGAAAAAGCTGCTAAACTTGCAAATGCACATCATTTTATAATGCAGCTACCTCATGGTTATGATACGGTACTTTCAGATAATGGAGGAAACCTTTCTCAAGGGCAGAGACAACTTTTAGCTATAGCAAGAGCTATACTTTCAGATTCATCAATATTAATATTAGATGAGGCTACATCTTCAGTAGATACAAGAACAGAAATAAAAATTCAAAAAGCATTATTAAATCTTATGAAAGGCAAAACAACATTTGTGATTGCTCATAGATTAAGTACTATTAGAAATGCAGATAAAATACTTGTAGTAAATAATGGAGAGATAATTGAGAGAGGAAATCATGATGAACTTATAGAGAAAAATGGGTTTTATGCTAACCTATATTATAGTCAATTTAAGTAAATAAGAAAGCCTATGTTAGATGAGTATCTGACATAGGCTATTATAATATATAATATCAAGCGTATTTAATAAAAATAAATTTCTTTTGAATTACGTAATGGCAATAAATCAACTTTAATATAATGAAGTGATTATTATCATCAATTAAGGGCAATTTATTATGCGTTTGTATAGAAGCAACGCTTTGGTGAAGTTATACTTCCATCTGTTTTTAATTCTTTTATTGCTTTATCAACTTCTTTTTTATCTATTGATAATGCAGCAGCAATTTCTCCAGCCTTCATTGCTTCTGAATTTTCTTTTAATAAATTTAAAACTTGTTCTTTAGCACTCATTTTATATCTCCTTTAAATAAAATTTTAATATATACCAAATAGATATATATGGTCATAATACGAATTCACTATTGGAATCAGATGTAAATAATGAATTTTCTATTTGTATATTTTATCCATAATATAACATAATATACCGTGTAAATCAATAATTATTTTTATATAATAATTAATATTAGATTATTAAGTAAGCGATTTCATATTTTGAAAAAATTAGTACTCATATAATGATAAAATAATAGGGAACAAAGTAAATAATTGTAGTTATAATTTAAGGGGATGAAATTTAGTGAGGGTGATAAAAGCAATAATAGGCGGATTTATAGCAGCGCTAGTAATAAATGGAGTATGGGGAATATTTACAGAAAATTTAGGGACTTTAGGAGGTATATTAGCAGCTGTATTTTTAGTAGGAACTATGTGGTTTTTAAATCATTATATTGGACTGATACCGAATGAAAAAAATAGTGCATTTATAGATATGGGGATTTCAATAGGGATAGCATGTATAGTTAGAGATATGATTAGAATAGGTAATGTTGATGAGATTTTAACTTCTATACCAACATTGATTTTAGTAATTGTGGGAGGAAGTATTGGAGGAACTCTATCTGTATTTGTAAAAAAAGATATGAAAAAAGATAAAGAAAGTTCTGAAACAATCAAAGATATAGATAGTATTGAGAGCTTAGTTTAGAATTTGATAAATAGTAAAAGTTGGAGTGAAATATGACAATTGAAGAAGCAATTAAAACACTATTAGGAGCTATAATGTTTCCTTTTATAGTAAGGTTAGTATGGGATGAACTAGTTAAAATTTTTGGACCATTAGGTGGATGGATATCAGCAGGACTTATTGTAGGAACTATGTGGATATTAAATCATCACTTGGGGTTAATTAATCAATCAGGTGAGGTTTGGATAGATATGGCTTTAGCAGTTGCTAGTGGAGTATTTATTGCAACTGCTTTAGAAAGTAGAAATATAAAGAAATCTTTACCGGTTTTATTAGGCTGTTGTATTGGGGGAGTTTTAGCTGGTATAGTGTTAATAAATTTATAAAATATAAAAAAATATAATAAAATATTGACACATTATCAAAAAAATAATAATATAGTATACAAATTAGATAATTGAGATGCAGTGATAAGAAGAGTAGCTATTGAAAGAAGTTTATAAGCGAGTGGGTGGCGGTGAAAGTCCCATAATGGAAGCTATAGTGAAAAACATCTTTGAGCACCTAACCGAACTTGTGAGAGTAAGTACCTTTTCATTATGTCAAAGGTGTAAGTTCGACTAACTAAATTAAAAGTCACTCTGTGAAAGTTTATTTAACTAGATTACAGATTTAGAATTTCAATTTTGAAGTCTCACTTAAGTAGGCCTAGGCGGAATAATACCGTTAAAAATTCAGCAGTATAATTATGTACTGTTAATGAGTGAGCTTATTTTTAGCTAATCTGGGTGGTAACGCGGAATATACCTTTCGTCCCTTTTATAGGGATGGAAGGTTTTTTTAGTTTTAATCTATGATTTGATAACTTGAAGTTAAATAGGATGCACACCTACGAATATAAATTAGTAGTACGTTTTATTAACAAATTTTTATTTTAATATAGGAGGTCATTTATATGAAAAAAACAACGATTATACCAAAAGGATATAAACCTACACTAAATCTAATAGAAACAGAAGTAGCTATAAAAAAGATAAAGGATTTTTTTGAAACTAATTTAGCAGAAAGTTTAAACCTTACGAGAGTATCTGCACCAATTTTCGTAAAAGGAGGACAGGGAATAAATGACAACCTTAATGGTGTAGAAAGAGTAGTAAGCTTTGATGCAATGGAAATAAAAGATTCACAAATGGAAATAGTACAGTCATTAGCTAAGTGGAAGAGAATGGCTTTAAAAAGATATAAATTTGAAGTTGGACAAGGTCTGTATACAGATATGAATGCTATTAGAAGAGATGAGGAATTAGATAATTTACATTCTCTTTATGTTGACCAATGGGATTGGGAGAAAATTATTAGAAAGGAAGATAGAACAGAAGAAACTTTAAAAGAAGTTGTAAATAAGATATATGAAGTTTTTAAAGTTACAGAAAGCTATATGCACTTAACTTACAGGCAGTTAACACCAATATTACCTAAAGATATTAAGTTTATAACATCTCAAGAGTTAGAAGATATGTATCCAAAGTTAACAGCTAAAGAAAGAGAAGATGCTATTACAAAGAATTTTGGAGCAGTATTTATAATGAAAATAGGTGGAAAATTAAAGTCAGGTGAAAAACATGATGGACGCTCTCCAGATTATGATGACTGGCAATTAAATGGAGATATATTATTCTGGTCACCAGTATTAGATAGAGCTATAGAAGTATCATCAATGGGTATAAGAGTAGATGAAGAAGCATTAGCAAAGCAATTAGATGAATCAGGATGTAATGAAAGAAGAGAGCTAGATTTTCATAAGGCTTTATTAAATGGAGAATTACCATATACTATGGGGGGAGGAATTGGACAGTCAAGAATATGTATGTTCTTTCTAAAGAAAGCTCATGTTGGAGAGGTACAATCTGCGGTATGGACTGATGATATTATTAGAGAATGTGAAGACGGTGGAATAGTACTATTATAGTTTGCTTCACTAAATTTTATGGTGTGGTATAATTGGGGATATAATTTTATTATTAGGAAATGAGGAAATGCTAGATGAAAAATATAATTATATCTTCTAATTGTAGTGGTGGTGGAAAGACTACTTTTACTTTAGGATTAATGAAATTATTAAAAAATAAAGGATATGATGTACAGGGATATAAAGTAGGTCCTGATTATATAGATAGTGGTTTTCATAGTGAAATAACAGGAAAAGAATCAAGAAACTTAGATTTACATCTTATGGGAGAAGATGGAGTAAAAGCTAGTTTTTCAAGAGGTAATGGTGATTTTGGAGTAATAGAAGGGGTAATGGGCTTATATGATGGAATTGGTATTACTGAAAAAGGATCAACTTATAATATCTCAAATATTCTAGGTGATATTCCGATAGTTCTAGTTTTAACACCAAAAGCTCAGGTGGCAACTTTAGCTGCAGAGATTAATGGAATAAAGAACTTTAAAAATGCTAATATTATTGGAGTTGTTTTTAATGCTGTTAGCCCAAAATTTTATGAACTTCTGAAATCTACAGTGGAGCTTAATTGTGATGTTAAGGTACTAGGATATATACCTAAAGATGAAAGTATAAAACTTGAAAGTAGACATTTAGGACTAGTTCAAAGTATTGAAGTTAACAATATGATAGAAAAAATAGAAAGATGTGCTCAATTAATTGAAGAAAATGTAGATTTGACTTATATAATCAAAAATTCTAAGGAAGTCAAATTAGAAACGAAAGATGAATTTCATTTAGAAAATAGAAACTTAAATATAGCTGTTGCATATGATGAGGCTTTTAGATTTTACTATAAAGAAAACTTAGAGCTTTTAGAAGAACTAGGAAATGTTACTTATTTTAGTCCAATAAGAGATGAAAAACTACCAGAAAATATCGATTTTCTATATCTTGGTGGTGGGTATCCAGAAGTGTTTAAAGAGCAATTAAGTAAAAATATATCTATGAGAAATAGTATCAAGAAAGCATTAGAAGAGGGCTTAAAATGCTATGCTGAATGTGGTGGATTGATGTACTTAACAGAAAAAATAGAAGATTGCGAAATGGTAGGTTTCTTAAAAGGATATACTTATATGACTAAATCACTACAACGCTTTGGTTATGCCAATGTAGCAATTAAAGGTGAAAACATAAGTATAAATTGTCATGAATTCCACAAGTCAGATGTAGAGCTAAATGAAGAGAGTATATATAATGTTACCAAAAAAAGCTGGAGTGGAGATGCTTTAAGCTGGAATTGTGGCTATAAAAAGAAAAATACTATAGCAGGATATCCTCATATTCATTTCTTTGGTAATATGGAATTTTTAAGATTTATAACTAAATAAAATTATAGAAAGGAATTCAAATATGAATTTCTTTTTTTATAGTAACACTATTTTTAAGTTACTTTCTAAATTAATTAATATTTAAAATTAGTTAATTTATTAAAGGATAATTAAGATTAATCTTTTTGATTTAGATAATAGTAATATGATACTATATTACTATTGGATTAAACTAATAGTAAAGGGTGATTGTATGTTAAAAGAGATTGGTCAAAAAATTTTTAGAGAAAGAATAATTAATGATGAGTTTTTAGATGTTGTACATGAAAATATGAGACATATGAATGAACTTATGACATATTATAGATGTGCAATAATGGAAATTGAAACTAAGTTTAATGTATTAAACGAGGAATTCTCATTGCAGTATGATAGAAATCCAATAGAACATATAAAAACAAGATTAAAGTCTCCTGAGAGCATCGCTAAGAAAATTAAGAAGAAAGAGATAGAATTTTCAATAGAAGCAGTACAGGAACATATAAAAGATATTGCTGGCGTAAGGGTAATTTGTTCATTCCCAGAAGATATTTATATGTTAGCAGAATGTTTATTAAATCAAGATGACATTAAGTTAATTGAGAAAAAGGACTATATAAAGAATCCTAAGAAAAGCGGATATAGAAGTTTACATTTAATTATAGAAGTGCCAATTTTCTTGCAAAGTGGGAAAAAATCTATAAGTGTTGAAGTTCAGCTAAGAACAATAGCTATGGATTTCTGGGCAAGTTTAGAGCATAAATTAAGATATAAAAAGAATATTGATACAGATGAAACTGAGATAATAGAACGAGAATTACTTGTATGTTCTGAAATAAGTGCAGATTTAGATAAACGTATGGAAGAGATACGAAATAGGATTGAAAATAGATTATAATGTAAAGATAATATGCTATTGAATAAACTTTATAAATAAGTATATTTTTCATAAACTTTAAATAAAAAATAAGTATGTTGACTAATATGAAATTTGGCCAATATACTTATTTTATTTTTTTAATTATAAAAGTATTAAAAATTATTATCAATTTAATTTATTTAGGTATAGTCTATAAATTTTATATATTACTAACAGCTTTACTTAAAACTTTACCAATAGAATCACGAATGACTAAGTTAGCTTTAGAATCAGCTTGAGTTGTACTTTTATTTATAAGAACAAGGTTTTTACCTCTAAAATAATTTATAAGTCCAGCTGCTGGATAAACAACAAGTGAAGTTCCACCAATAATTAATGTATCAGCATTAGCTATAGCATTAACAGCTCCTCTAATAACATTATCATCTAAGCCTTCTTCGTAAAGAACTACATCAGGTTTAACTCTGCTACCACATTTGATGCAGGTAGGAACCCCTTTAGATTCTAAAATAAATTTTTCATCATAAAAAGCATGACATTTAACACAATAATTTCTAAGAACAGAGCCATGAAGTTCAAAAACATTTTTTGAGCCTGCTGCCTGATGAAGACCATCAATATTTTGAGTCACTATTGCTTTTAGTTTACCCATTTTTTCAAGTTTAGCTAAGGCTATGTGACCAGCATTTGGTTTTGCATCAGGATAAATTAGCTTTGATTTATAAAAATTAAAGAATTCTTCTGGATATCTCATATAAAATGAGTGTGATACTAACTGTTCAGGAGTAAAGGTTAAATTAAGTTTTTCATTAAATAGACCATTAGAACTTCTAAAATCAGGTATCCCACTTTCTGTGCTCATTCCAGCTCCCCCAAAGAATACTATATTATTACTTTCCTTAAAAATCTTTGAGAGCACTTCTATTTCATTAGTCATAAAATCATCTCCAAAATATATTTTTATAACTTATTATATCATTTTAATAAAATTATTTATAAATTTTTTACTTACATTAAGTTATTAAAAGTGATATAATAATATTACAACGAGTAGTTTTAACAACGTAAGTCCAGTTGTTAAAGCTACTTTTTTATTTTTCAATATAATTATTAACTGCTTTAGTCTTATATATTTTAGTAAACTACAAGCGAATTTAAAGTTAAGGAAGGTGAAGCTTAAATGTTTAAAGTTAATGATTATATAATGTATGGAACTACAGGAGTTTGTAAAGTTATAGAGATAAAGAAAGAGAAATTTTTAGGTAAAGAGGAAAGAGAATACTATGTATTAGAGCCTGTTTACTCAAAAAATACAGTGATAAAAATTCCGGTTGATAATACAACTATTAGGATGAGAGAGATTCTTTCAAAAGAGGCTATTGAAGAGTTGATAAATATTGTACCAAATGCAGATACTACGTGGATTGAGGATGATAGAATCAGAAATGAGCAATTTAAATCAATGCTAAAAAGTGGTGACTGTGAGGAGTTAATTACTTTAATAAGAACAATATATTTAGGTAAAAAGACTAAAAAATCAATAGGTAAAAAGTTATATAAAGGTGATGATGAAATCATGCAAGCAGCAGAAAAGCTTTTAAATGAAGAACTTGCCTTTATATTAGATATAGCTCCGGAGGAAGTTCCTAATTATATAAAAGAACAAGTAGGTCAATAGATATAATTATCAATCCATAAGATTGTTAAGTTTGGAATATATAAATATGCAATAGATATTTTAAAGTAGTTTAAGATGATAAGCAAGAGTAAATTATAATTTTTTTAAGATAACAGATGATAGCAAAGTAAAGATAGATATTGAGAAATATATTTGAGATTTTACTACGGATAAGTAGAAAAAAGGTCAAGTCCAAATTGTGACTTGACCTTTTTATATTTATGCTATAACTTCAACAGAAGTATCATATTTAGCTAACAATTTTTTTATAGTAATATAATAATAGATTGCTAAAGGAACTGCAGCAGCAATCCATGCAACAGGATCCGCTAAGCATATACCAAAGAATCCTAAGAATGATGGAAGTGTGAAAGCAACTAAAGCTCTCGCTCCAAGTTCTGCAACACCAGCCATCATAGGAACAAAGCTTTCGCCAATACCTTGAAGCGCATTTCTAAATATAAATATTAATCCTAATGGTATAAAGAATATTCCTGAAATAGTAAGAACTTGCTTTGAGTAAGCGATAATTTGTGCATCAGGATTATCTATAAATAATTTAACAAATTGTGTACCGAATGCTATAAGTACAAAGCCTGCAATTAAACTTGTTATTATAGAAATCTTTACAGCCTTGTTAACACCATCACTTATACGATCATATCTTTTTGCACCAAGATTTTGTCCACAATAAGTTGCCATTGTTACACCATAAGTAACAGCAGGTTGCATTACTAATTGTAGTGCTTTTGATGAAGCAGTATATGCTGCTATAACAGTTGAACCTAATACATTTAATGCGCCTTGTACTGTAAGTAAACCTAATGCAGTTATTGAAAATTGTAAAGCCATAGGAATACCTATCTTTAAATGTCTTATATACATGCTCTTTTTAACGTTATAATCTTCTCTAGCTAATTTTAAAATAGTATATTTATTTAAGATGTATATAAAACAAAGGATAGCAGATACACCTTGAGAAATAATTGTTGCATAAGCGGCACCAGCAACACCCATTTTAAAGTTTATTATAAATACTAAGTCTAATATTATATTTAATACAGAAGAAATTATTAAGAAATATAATGGAGATTTACTATCGCCAAGAGCTCTTAATATACTTGCCATCATGTTATAAGCTACTGTAGTTATTATACCAGCAAATATTATAGCCACATAAGTATAAGCATCATTAAAAATATTATCCGGAGTATTCATCAAATGAAGTAATGGTTTAGCAGCTATTAAGCTTATTGTAGTTAATATAATAACTAATGCTGTACATAATACAACAGAGCTTGAAACAGCTTTTCGTAATCCTTTTTCATCATTTGCGCCGAATCGTTGAGAAACCATAACAGAAAATCCACTAGTTAAACCTAATGCAAATCCATTTATTAAAAATACTAATGAACCAGTAGAACCTACGGCAGCTAGTGCATCAACGCCTACAAATCTACCAACTATTATAGTATCTACCATGCTATAAAACTGTTGGAATACATTTCCTATTAATAAAGGTATAGAGAAAAGCAAAATATGCCTTACTGGACTACCTTGAGTCATATCTTTAGTCATTTTTTACCCCCCAAGTAATTAAATTAATTTACTTCACAATTACATAGAATATCATCTTTCTATACTTTAAACAAGAAGAAAAAAATAATTTTCATAAAATGAAAAAAATAGCTTTAGTAATTTAAATGACTTTATTAAATATAAAAAAATATATCTAATAATTCAGCTTTTATAGTAACTAAGATTGTGGAGAATAATAGAGAACCTAATCTATTTATATTGACAGCGATATTTGTTACAATTACAACTAAGAGATAATATAAGACTATTATATAGGTTAAAGAAGAATAAGGTGATAAAATGAAAAAAACAATTGGGATACTAGCTCATGTTGATGCAGGAAAAACTACATTCTCAGAGCAAGTACTATATCATACAAAGTCAATAAGAAATAGAGGAAGAGTAGATCATAAAAACTCATTTTTAGATAGTCATAATATTGAAAAAGAAAGAGGAATAACGGTATTTTCAGACCAAGCTATTTTCGAATTTAATGACAATAGCTATTATTTAGTTGACACTCCTGGACATATAGATTTTTCTACAGAGATGGAGCGTGCTATAGGAATAATGGATTATGCTATTGTTATAATAAGTGCAGTAGAAGGGGTACAAGGTCATACAGAGACAGTATGGCAATTATTAAAGAAGTATAAAGTGCCTACTTTTATTTTTATTAATAAACTTGATAGAGTTAACGCAGATAAGGATAAGGTTATTAATGAGATAAAGAGAGTTTTATCAAAAGATTTATTTTATATAGATGGGGATATTAAGAGAGAAGAATTAACTCAAGACCTTATTGAGTTTATAAGCGAGTATGATGAGCATCTATTAGAAAGATATTTTGAAGCCGATTACGATAAAGAGACTTGGGTTAATACATTTAAAAATTTAATAAAAGAATCGAAAGTTTTTCCATGCTTTGGAGGTTCAGCACTTCAAGATGAAGGAATAAGAGAATTTTTAGAAAATCTTGATGAGTTAACATATACAGAATATGATGAAAAAACTGAATTTGCAGGTAGAGTATATAAAATACGTCATGAAGCTAATGGAAATAGAATAACTTTTATAAAAGCCATAGAAGGTACATTAAAGGTTAGAGATGAAGTAATTTATAGAGATAATACTAAGGAAAAGATAAGTTCAATAAGAATATATAATGGTAATAAGTTTAAAACAGTTGATGAGGTTAAGGCAGGAGATATATTTGCTGTAACAGGATTATCTAAAGCTAAGATTGGAGATGGACTGGGAAATTTAGCAGAAAATATAAAATATAATATGATACCTACATTGATGTCTAAAGTAATATTTGATCCATCAAATAATATAAAAGAAGTTCTTGGATATTTTAAGCTTTTAGATGCTGAAGACCCAGCTTTAAATGTAGTATGGAATGAACAATTACAGGAGATACATGTTCATATTATGGGGAAAATTCAATTGGAAATATTAAAGGAAGTAGTTAAGGAAAGATTTAATTTAGATATTGAATTTGGGACATGCAAAATTTTATATAAAGAAACTATTAATAATGAAGTAAAGGGATATGGACATTTTGAACCTTTGAAGCATTATGCAGAGGTGCATTTAAAGCTAGAGCCATTAAGCAGAAATTCAGGGATTGACTTTGAAAATAAGTGTCATGCAGATCATTTAAGTACTGGACATATGAATTTAGTTAGAACACATATTTTTGAAAGAGATCATCATGGAGTTCTTACAGGTTCTCCTTTAACAGATATAAAAGTAACGTTATTAACAGGAAGAGCTCATAATAAGCATACAGAAGGTGGAGATTTTAGGGAAGCTACATTTAGGGCTTTAAGACAGGGATTAGAAAAAGCAGAAAATATATTATTAGAACCTTATTATAAATTTAAAATAGATGTGGAACTTGATTATATGGGAAGAGTTTTATCAGATATTCAAAGATTAAGTGGTTCTTTTAATCCACCTGAAATTAATGAAAATAGAGTAACTATAACAGGAAGAGGACCAGTTAAGACTTTAATGGATTATAGTGCCGAAGTTATAGCCTTTTCTAAAGGAAAGGGAAGTATTAACTTAGTTTTTGATGGGTACGATGAATGTCATAATACAGAAGAGATTATTGAAGAAATAGGGTATAGAAGAGATGCTGATATAGAATATAGCTCAAGTTCTATTTTTTGCTATAAAGGACAGGGATATGTTGTACCTTGGGATAAGGTAGAAGAAGAAATGCACTGTGAAATAATTTAAGGAATAAACGCTGAGATAAGATGATTGTCAGCTATGTTGATATGCTGGGTTACCTATATTTTAGATAAATCTTTACAATAGGTAACCTAGCATTATGTTTTCAAAGCAAAACTAATAGTTTTTATAATCTTTATGTTCTATCTCTTCGCGTTTTTTTTCTTTAATTCTAGTTGTAATAGCCCAGATTAAAAGACATATTGAGCCTATAATAATAGCTAGATAAAATAATATAATTAAGGCAACTATAATCATATCATAGGTACCTCTAACTAATTACAACTGCAGTTCCGTAAGCGACCATTTCAGCAGCTCCAGCAGCTACAGAAGAAGACATAAGTCTCATTCCTATTATAGCATTAGCACCCATAGATTCAGCTTCATCAACCATTCTACCAATTGCTATTTGTCTAGCTTCAGTAAGCATATCATTGTATCCTGTCATTTCTCCACCAACAAGGTTTTTAAAGCCAGCAGTTATATCTTTACCAATATTCTTACATCTAATAGTACTTCCTTTTACTAATCCTTTGATTTCTATAATTTCTTTTCCTGGAACTGTATCAGTAGTTAAAATAAGCATTGTTAAATCCTCCTAAAAATTTCTATGTATTAATAATAGCACAAGTTAAAATAAAACACAATAAGAGTTATTTAAAAACTTATAAAAAGATTTTTGGTAGCTTATGAATTGTGGAAAAATAATAAATTTTTAGTTTAAAGAATTTTTTTAGAGAAAAATACAAACATTATTTTTATAGAGATGATATTTAAGGAGGCTAATTATGTTTGGAATACCTGTTATTGAGTGGGTAGGATATGCAGCATCAATTTGTATCGCCATATCTCTACTGATGACTGATATGTTTAAGTTGAGAATTATAAATACTATAGGATGTATTTTATTTGTAATATATGGTTTTAATATAAAAGCATATCCAGTAGGAGTAATTAATCTATTTATATTTTTTGTTAATATATATTATATAATTAAGATGAAAAAAGATAATAAAAAATAAAAGGATTATGAAAAGTATTTGCTTTTCATAATCCTTTTTAATTTAGTGATTTACAACTCAAGTTTTTCTTTTATAGCTCTAACAACACCATTATCATCATTAGATTTTGCTATAAATCTAG
The DNA here is from genome assembly GCF_001405015.1 of Clostridium disporicum. Classification (GTDB taxonomy): domain Bacteria; phylum Bacillota; class Clostridia; order Clostridiales; family Clostridiaceae; genus Clostridium; species Clostridium disporicum_B. The sequence goes on along the minus strand of NZ_CYZX01000026.1, from coordinate 23,014 downwards.
CAACCTTTTTTAGATCAGAGTGAGCATTTTCCATAGCATAACTATGGTATGCATTTTGCATCATTTCAAGGTCATTTAAGTAATCACCAAAAACCATAGTTTCTTCTTGTTTAATATTTAATAGTTTTTGTATTTCGCTTATTGCAAGACCTTTATTTACACCTTTGGCCATCATATCAAGCCAAATTTCACCAGCTACAGCTATTTGAACTTTGTCATTATAATTAGCAAAATATTTATAGCTATTATTTTCTGAACCACCGAAGTCACAGATAGTTACTTTTAATATGTCATCATGAACTTTTGAAAGATCATCTACAATTTTTACTTTTGCATAGTATTTGTTAACTTGGTCCATAAATCTTTTATCAGTTTTATCTATATAAGCTGCTTTTTTACCACAAAGAATAACATAGGCATTTTCTATAGTTTGTCCAATTTTTATAAGCTCTACAGCAATTCTTTTATCTAAAGAATTAAGAATAATTTCCTTACCTTTATGCATAACGAAAGTTCCATTTTCTGCAATAAACATCATATTATCTTTGATATCTTCAAATCTATCAACAAGATTATAGTATTGTCTTCCAGATGCAGCAGCAAAAATAACATCTTTTTCTTTTAGTTTATCAAAAACTTCATAAAACTCTGGATTGATTTTATTATTTGAATCTAATAGTGTTCCATCCATATCTGTTGCAATTAATTTTATCATTTAAAATCCTCCGAGAATAATTAAATATATTTTATTAAGTTTTATTGTTTGATTACATTTTATATTGTTTTTTATTGTTTTACAAGGTGATTATTTGAAACAAATATAAATTATTTTGGAAAAATAGTAAAATATACTTTAGAAGTATATAATTATAAAAGTGCAAATTATAAGTACATAGAAAGGGATAATTTATGGAGAGAAAAATAAATGTAATAGATTTAGAGTTTAATGAAGAATTAATAGCTATGGATAAGCCAAGGCAAATAATTATTCATCATACACATAATCCTAACTTAACTGTTGAATCTACTCATAAACTGCATATAGAAAGATTTAAATGGGCTGGAATCGGATATAATTATTTTATTGAGAAGAATGGTGATATATTTCAAGGTAGGGGTATGTACGTAGGAGCTCATGCAAAATATCACAATAAAGATTCTATAGGAATAGCTTTAGCTGGAAATTTTGATGAAACTTTACCGACTGAAGAGCAAATGAAAAGCTTAGTAGATATTTGTTTGGATTTTATGATACGTTACGATATTGAACCAAATAGAGTAATAGGTCATAGAGAGATTGAAGGAGTAGAGAAGACTTGTCCGGGATTACTATTTGATATGAATAAATTTAGAGAAGTATTAATTGAGAAGTTATATTAAAATTAAAAAGTTATTATTTAAATAGCAAAAAGTAAAAGATAGGATAACCTATCTTTTTTTTGCATAATAGAATAATAGATTACTAAAAATAAGATAATGACAGAGGTGGTAAATAAAATGAAAGTAAAAATACCGGTTAAAAGGTTTGATGAAATATTAGTTGCTTTGAAGAATTATTACAGGATTTTTGCACCTGTTTCTATACCTTATAGAGGAACATACTCTGATACTGATGTAATTAGATATGAAGAAATAAATAGTATTAAGGAAGTAGAGTTTGGAAGAAAGTCGCAGTTTTCAGCAAAAGATGTGGTAATGCCAGTAACAGAAACATTATTTTATTTTAGTGAAGATGAATATAAAATACCAAAGATAGATGAGCGTAAAATTTTAGTTTTTATGAGATCTTGTGATATACACGGTTTAGATAGAATTGATAATGTCTATTTAAGAAATGGTAGCGAGCCTGATTTTTATTATAAACGACTTAGAGATAAGGTTAAAATTGTAGCTATGGGCTGTGAAGAGAGTTTTAGAAATTGTTTTTGTGTAAGCTTTAATACTAATAAGACAGATAATTATTCTTTAGGGATAAAAGTAGATAAAGAAGATGTTTATATAGAGATTAAAGATAAAGAGTTTGAAGATATTTTTAATGGAGAAAAAGTAGATTTTAATATTAACTTTGTTGAGTCTAATGGGGTTTATGTAAACTTACCTAAGGATATAGACCCATTAAAGGTATCACAAGCAGATTTTTGGAGAGATTATGACTATAGATGTATAGCTTGTGGAAGATGTAACTTCTCTTGTCCAACTTGCTCATGCTTTACAATGCAAGATATTGTTAGTGTTGATAATCCTAAGGTTGGAGAAAGAAGAAGAGTAGGAGCATCTTGTCAAGTAGAAGGATTTACTACAATGGCTGGTGGTCATGACGTAAGACAAAAAAATGGTGATAAAATGAGGTTTAGAACTTTACATAAGATGTATGATTATGGTAAAAGATTTGGAGTTCAGATGTGTGTAGGATGTGGAAGATGCGATGATGTTTGTCCACAATATATTTCTCTTTCAACAGCAATGAATAGAGTTACGGATTACGTAAGAGATATGGAGGGAGAGAAATAGTATGGAAAACTTATATATACCAAAGCGTACTAAAATATTAAAAATAATAAAGCATACAGATAAAGAGTGGACATTTAGAGTGTATGCAAATTCTAAAGATGTAAGGCCAGGCCAGTTTTATGAAATTTCTATGCCTAAGCATGGTGAAAGTCCTATATCAGTATCAGGGATAGGAGAGAATACATTAGATTTTACTATCAGGGCTGTAGGAAAGGTTACTGATGAAATTTTTAAATTAGAAGAGGGAGATAATCTTTTAATTAGAGGTCCTTATGGTAATGGATTTGATGTAAATCAGTATAAAGATAAAGAGATAATTATAGTTTCAGGAGGTAGTGGATTAGCTCCGGTAAGAGGAATTATAGAGTACTTTTATAATAATTATGATGAATGTAAGGGTTTAACTTTAATTTGTGGATTTAGATCACCTAATGATGTACTTTTTGTTGAAGATATAAGAAGATATGATGACAAGATGAATGTAATTCTTACTGTAGATGGAGCAGATTCAAATTATGATGGCAATATTGGATTAGTTACAAAATATATACCTGAACTAAAAATTAAGAATATAGATAATGTGGCAGGAATAGTAGTAGGTCCGCCAATGATGATGAAATTTGCAATTATAGAACTACAGAAGTTAGGGATTAAAGATGAAGATTTATGGGTATCTTATGAAAGAAAAATGAGCTGTGGATTAGGAAAATGTGGCCATTGTAAGATGGATTCAACTTATATATGTGTAGATGGACCAGTATTTAATTTTAGCTTTGGAAAAACTTTATATGATTAGGAGGTGAAAATATGATTAGAGATTTAGATACTGGGAAAGTGATGAAAAATGCATTTAGAATAACTAAAAATAAATATATTACTGCTCTTAGAGTTAGAATTCCAGGCGGAGCATTAAGTGCAGAAACATTAAAAATGGTAGCTGATATAGCTAATAAATATGGTGATGGATCTGTTCATATGACAACAAGGCAAGGGTTTGAAATACTTAATATACCTATGGAGTATATGGAAGAGGTAAATAAAGCAATACAACCTTTGATAGATAAAACAAAAATAAATCAACCTATAGAAGGAGAAGGGTATCCAGCGGCAGGTACAAGAAATATAGCAGCTTGCATAGGTAATAAAGTATGTCCTAAAGCTCAGTATAATACTACTGATTTTGCAAGAAAAATAGAAAATATAGTTTATCCTAATCATCTTCATGTAAAAATAGCTTTTACAGGATGTCCTAATGATTGTATAAAGTCAAGGATACATGATATAGGCGTAATTGGTATGTGTTTACCAGAGTATAACTCCTATAGATGTATATCTTGTGGCGCGTGCGTTAAAAAATGTAAACAGGTATCTACAAATGCCTTAAAAGGTGTTAACTATAAAGTTGTTAGAGATCATGACAAATGCATTGGCTGTGGAGAGTGTGTTTTAGTATGCCCGAACAATGCTTGGACTAGAAATCCTAAAAAGTATTTTAGAGTTTGTATCATGGGTAGAACAGGAAAGAAAAATCCAAGAATAGCACAAGATTTTATTAAATGGGCTGATGAGGATTCAGTAACAAAGATAATAGAAAATACATATAAGTTTACAGAAGAATACATAGATCCTAATGCTCCGATGAGAAAGGAGCATATAGGTTATATAGTTGATAGAATGGGATTCAAACTATATAAGAATTATGCTTTAGAAGGTGTGAAATTACCAGATATCGCGGAAGTAAAAGATTTCGTTTATTGGGACGGAATACATTATCGTTAGAAGGAGTAAAATTTTATGAAAGTAGTACAATCAACTTGTAATTATTGCTCTATTGCATGTAACGTAGATTTTCATGTAGAAGATGATCATATTGTAAAGGTGGTACCTACAGTTGGGTATCCTGTAAATAACGGATTTTGTTGTATAAAAGGATTAAACTTAGATAAGCAAAATACAAAATATCATAATCCAGTATTACCGCTATTAAGAGATGAAGAAGGTAATATGAATCAAATATCATGGAATGAAGCTTTTAAGTATTTTGCAAAGAGGATTAATGAAATTCAAGATCAGTATGGTAAAGAAAGTGTTGCATTTATTAGTACAGGTCAACTTGCTACAGAGGAAATGGCACTTATAGGTCATATAGGAAGGAATTATCTTGGAGGTAATGGTGATGGTAACACTAGACTATGTATGGCAACATCTGTTGTAGCTTATAAGCAAAGCTTTGGTTTTGATGCACCACCGTATACTCTTCATGATTTAGAAGTATCAGATGTAATAATATTTATTGGAGCAAATCCAGTAGTTGCTCATCCAATTCTTTGGGGAAGAGTTAAGAATAATCCAGGAGCAAAAATAATTACTATTGACCCTAGGCGTTCAGAAACAGCAAGTAATTCTGATATATGGATAGATATAAAACCTAAAACAGATTTATATTTGTTATATGCATTAGCAAATGTATTAATAGAAAAAGGGTGGATTGACGAAGAATTCATTCAAAATCATACTGAAGATTTTGAGGGATTTAAAGAGCATGTTAAAAAATATAAATTAGAAGATATAGAGGAGAAAACAGGAATATCTAAAGGTAGAGTTTTAGAATTAGCAGAAATAATACATAATGGAAAGAATGTATCATTCTGGTGGACTATGGGAGTTAACCAAAGTTATCAAGCGGTAAGAACTGCTCAAGGAATAATTAATTTAGCTCTTATGACAGGAAATATAGGAAGAGAAGGCACAGGAGCTAACTCTATAACTGGTCAATGTAATGCTATGGGGTCTAGAGTTTATAGCAATACTACAGGACTTTATGGTGGTGGAGACTATGACAATGAAAATAGACGTAAAGCTGTAGCTAAAGCATTAAATATTGATCCAGAGATGTTACCTAAAAAGCCTACACTTCCTTATAATGTAATAATTCAAAAGGCGATTGAAGGAGAGATAAAAGCTTTATGGATAGTTGCTACTAATCCAAGATCATCATGGATTAATAATGAAGAATTTAAAAAAGCAGCAGAAAAAGTTGATTTCTTAGTAGTTCAAGATATGTATGGCGAAACTGATACTATAAAGTATTGTCACTTATTACTTCCATCTACAGGAGGACTTAAAAAGAAAGGTGTTCTTATAAATACAGAGAGAAGATTATCAACTATAAATCCTGTTCTTGAAAAGAAAGAAAATGAACTTACTGATTATGATATATTCCTAGGAATTGGGGAAGCTCTTGGAATGGGTAGTTTATTAGATAAATGGAGAACTCCAGAAGAGGCTTTTAATACATTAAAAGAATGTAGTAAAGGTATGCCTTGTGATATTTCAGGAGTTACTTATGATATGATTACTAATTCAAAAGGAGTACAATGGCCTTTTAAAGAAGGGGATGTATTAGAGTCAAATGAGAGAAGATTATTTGAAGATAAAAAGTTCTATACTCCAAGTGGTAAGGCAAAGTTTATATATGAAGATGTAGCAGAATGGCCAGTGAAATTATCAGAAGAATATCCTTATGTATTAAATACAGGAAGAGGTACTGTAGGGCAATGGCATACTCAAACTAGAACTAGAGAGATTGCTACTGTAGAAGCTATAGTTCCAGAACATGCTTATATAAATATTAACCCTGAATTAGCAGAGGAATTAGGAGTTAAGGAAAATGATAAAGTAAGAGTAAGTTCATCTAATGGAGTTGCTAGAGAATTTATTGCGAAATTATCTAGAACAGTAAAGAAGAATGAAATATATGCACCTATGCATTATATAGAAGCAAATGCTTTATTACCATCATTTTTTGATACATATTCAAAGGAACCATCATTTAAGCTAGCTGCTGTTAATATAGAGAAAGTAGGTTAAGAGTATATGAAGAGAATTAAGATAGATAGAAAAAAATGTATTGGATGTCTTACTTGTACTACAGCATGTATCGTATCTCATGGTTCAGAAGATACAAGAAGTAGGATAGCTATAAATAGTGATGGTAGATATTCACCAATATTTTGTAGACACTGTGATAGACCAGAGTGTGTATATACTTGTATGACAGGAGCCATGAGAAGAGATGATGATACTGGACTTGTTCTATATGATAAGTCAAGATGTGCAAGTTGCTTTATGTGTATCATGGCATGTCCGTATGGGGTGTTAAAGATGAATCACCTAAATAATAAGGAAGTTATGAAGTGTGATATGTGTAGAGAAACTGAAAGTGGAACACCTCAATGTGTAGCGAAATGTCCTATGGCAGCAATAACATTAGAGGAGGTAGATGAAGTATGAGATATATAGTTGTTGGAGCATCTGCAGCTGGTATAAGTGGAGCTAAAACATTGAGAGAACTAGATAAAGAAGCTGAGATAATATTAGTTTCTAAAGATGATTATGTATACTCTAGATGTATCCTTCATCATTATTTAGATGGGAGAAGAACTATTGAAGATTTAGATTTTACTCCAAGAAAGTTCTTTGATTTATATAATATAAAATGGATGAAAGGTATTGAGGTTATAGGGATAAAGCCTAAAGAACATAAATTAACATTAGATAATGGAGAAGAATTAAGTTATGATAAGGTATTATTAGCTACAGGTTCATCATCTTTTATTCCGCCTGTACCTGGATTAAGAGAAGGTAATAATGTGGTAGGATTAAGAAATCTAGATGATGCTATTAAAATTAAGGATGTAGCAGAAAAGTGTAAAAATGTAGTTATACTAGGAGCTGGATTGGTAGGAGTAGATGCTTTAGCAGGACTTGTGGATTATGATATTAAACTAACAATGGTTGAGATGGGAGATAGAATATTACCTCTTCAATTAGATAATTACGCAGCTAAAGTTTATCAAGATATGCTTACAGATAAAGGTGTAGATTTAAAACTTGGAGTGAGAGCAGAACAACTTGTTTTAGATAATGATAATAATCCCGTAGAGTTACTTTTAAATACTGGAGAAAAAATTCCTTGCGATTTAGTTATAGCTTGTACTGGAGTAAGATCAAACGTTGGATTCTTAAAAGATAGTGGAATAGAAACAGATAAATTTGGTCTTATCATAAATGAAAAAGGTGAAACTGATACTAAAGATGTTTATGGAGCAGGAGATATAACTGGTAGAAATCCAATTTGGCCAACAGCTGTGAAAGAAGGAATAATAGCAGCTAATAATATGTACGGAAAAGAACTATATATGACAGATTTCTTTGGTAGTAAAAATACAATGAATTTTTTAGGATTAGCGACTATGTCCTTAGGAGTTGTAGTTAAACCAGATGATTCATATGAAGAAGTAATAGATTGTGATGGTAAGGATTATAAAAAAGTTATATATAAGGATGGAAAGATTTACGGGGCTATAATCCAAGGAGATTTATCATATGCAGGTGTTTTAACTCAGCTTATAAAAGAAAAAATAGATGTATCAAAAGTAAAGAAACCATTATTTGATATAGATTATGCAGATTTTTTCAATATAAAAGAAAACCTTGAATATACATATTAAACATTTATCAAATAAAATAAAAATAGTGAAGAAGTACTTTAAAGTAAATGGTTAAAAGTAAAAAAGTATAAATTACTTTATTTAATAGAAAATGATAAATGTAGAATGGCAAATTAATAGAAACTGCTATGGCAGTTTCTATTAATAAAATTCTATATATTTAAATAAAGTATTGTTTTTATTTCTGAAAGTATTATTAAAATTAAATAGTTTGACAATCAAAATAAAATACTTTATTTTAAGTAGGAGGGTATAGAGAGGAGGATAATATATAAATTTAACTGAATAACTAGGAAAGGCATGTAATGAAAATTCAATTAATTTTTATAGGACAAGCCTTTATTAATATTTAGTATGATTATGAAAAAAGTGTACCTTCATCATTTTAGATATGAACAAAATATTATTGCTTTTTAAAAATAAAATTGTTATAGAAGGAGTGTTTAAATAAATGATTAATATTGAAAAAAGAAATAAAGTTAGAGATATAACAGCTATTGGATTAATGGTAGCACTTTTATGTATATCATCATATATAGCTTTTCCAATTCCGTTTACACCAATAATGATAACATCACAAACTATAATAATTAATTTGATAGCTCTTATCATGAGTACCAAAAATGGTATGTTATCAATAATAGTGTTTTATCTTATTGGAGCAATTGGATTACCTGTATTTTCAGGAGGAAAATCTGGTATTGGAACTTTAGTAGGACCTAGTGGAGGTTATTTTTTAGGTTTTCTATTAGCAGTACTTATTATTACTTTAATTAGAGGTAAGGCTTTAGATTTAAAAAAATCTATTATGTTAACAGTTTTAGTAGGCATGGTAATTATTTATATTTGCGGAGCTACATGGATGGGATATTATAACGGATTATCATTTGTTGAAAATGTAAAAGTATCTATTATACCGTTTATTCTAGGAGATCTTATTAAATGTGTTTTAGCATCTTTTATAGCTATAAGAATTAATAAGATATATGGGTGTTGAAAAATATCTAATAAATAAAAAAATATTGATTATTTAACAGAAAGTTAAAATGTATTTAGCAAACTAGTCATATGATATTAGTAGGGGAGGATTGAGAAAAATAAATATCTAAAATTACAGATATAAATGAGGGGGATAAGGATGGGAAAACTAAATTACAAAAAGACGTTTTTACTTGGCTTTGGATTTTTTGCAACTAGTATAACTTGGTCAGTGTATAATGCATTTATGCCTAAGTTATTAAGTAACTTTATTACAAGCTCTGCAATTATAGGATTTATTATGACATTTGATAATTACTTTGCGTTATTTATTCAACCAGCTGTTGGGATGTATAGTGATGGAATTAGGACAAGGTTTGGTAGAAGAATGCCTTTTTTAATGGTTGGAATGCCATTGGCAGTATTATTTATATTTTTAATTCCCAATTATAAGGGATTGGCAACACTTATAGCAGCATTACTTTTAATGAATCTTTCAATGAGTTTATTTCGTTCGCCAGTTATTGCTCTTATGCCGGATATAACACCAGAGGATCAGAGGAGTAAGGCTAACAGCATAATTAATTTTATGGGAGGAATAGGTTCTCTTATAGCCTTTTTTATAGGCTCAATTTTGTGGAAGTTAAGTCCGAAGTATCCATTTTATCTTGCAGGTGTTTTAGTATTATTATCTTTTGTAATTTTGTTTACTTGTATTAAAGAAAAGAGAGACGTAATAAATTATGAACAAGCAGAAAAGAAGGTTAATTTTAAGGAAGGATTTAAAGTAGCGTTTAAAAATCCAAGTACTAAGTTTTTACTTATGGCAATATGCTCTTGGTTTATTGGATATAACGGGATAGAAACTTTTTTTACTAGATATAGTGAAATGTATCTTGGAATAGATGTAAGTGCAGCAGCATTTAGCTTTACCTTTGTATCTTTAAGTTTTTTAGTTTTTGCTATTCCAGCAGGTATAATTGGGACAAAGCTAGGCAAGAAAAAGACTATAACTATTGGATTAATAGGTGCGATGGCTATATTTTGTATATTAATTTTTGTTAAGAATATTTTAATAATAAGAGCATTTTTCCTTGCTCTTGGAGTTTTCTGGGCAATGATTAATATTAATTCATATCCTTTTGTAGCTCAGATGTCACCACTTGGATATTTAGGAACATTTACAGGTATGTATTATTTATTTTCATCAATAGCAAATATAATATCACCACCACTTCTTGGACTTTTATTTGATTTAATAGGATATAATTGTATGTTTGTATACGGTTTATTCTTTATGATATTAGCATTTTTATTTATGAGAAAAGTAAAGTAGTTTGCTAAGTAAAGAGAAAAAGCTTGAATATGTGAAAAGAAAAGGAAACTTCTCTTTTAATAAGTAAAAAAAGTGCCTAATTAGCACTTTTTTACTTATTTATTTATATGTGAAATATTATATCTTCACTTAGAATAGCTACGTTGCATCTAGTATAGCTAACTTTAATCTTATGAAATAATCTTTGCCTTAGCATAGCTACTTTTATCTTGATGCAGCAACAGCATTGTAGTTTCTTTCTGCTTGTTCCCAGTTTACAGTATTCCACCAAGCGTCTATATATTCACCACGTCTATTTTGATATTTTAAATAATAAGCGTGTTCCCATACATCTACTCCTATTATAGGAATTAAGCCTTGAGTTATAGGAGTATCTTGATTTGCAGTACTTATAATTGACAAGTTACCTTCTTTATCTGAAACTAGCCATGCCCAACCTGAACCAAATCTATTTAGAGCAGCTATTTTAAATCGAGTTTTGAAATCATCAAATGTTCCAAAAGTTTTACTTATTGCTTTCGCTAAGTTACCCATAGGAACTCCAGGTTGTTCAGGAGCCATTATAGACCAGAAAAACTCATGATTATAAACGCCACCAGCATTATTTATAATAGCTTGCTTAACATCGCTAGGAAGAGAATCTACATTAGTTAATAATCCCTCTAAACCTTTAGAATACAATTCAGGATATTTAGAGATAGCATTATTTAAATTGTCTACATAAGCTTTTTGATGTTTATCATGATGGATAATCATAGTTTCCTTATCAATGTATGGTTCTAAAGCATCATATTCATATGGCAATGGATTAAGAGTAAATTTATTTTTTTCTAATTCTTCACCATAGCAGATAGATGACGTTAGGCTAAAGAAAGTTAAAAATAAACATAAGAACGTTAAAAATTTTTTCATTTGTATCACCTCTATTATTAGTATGGATTTAATATATAAATTTATAAGAATTTTTCTACGAAGTGAAACTTTTTATAAGAGCAAGAGTCTAAGATTATATAAGACAAACTTGAAGTTTATGGTAAAAATATATTAAAATATGTAGAGAATATTATTTATTGCAGGAGAGAAAATATGGAGATAAATATAAGAGAAGAGTTAGAAAAAGATTATGAAGTAGTAGAAAGACTAACTGAAGAGGCTTTTAAAAATGCAGTGCATAGCGATGGAACAGAACATTTATTAGTAAATAGACTAAGGAAAAGTGATGACTTTATAAAAGAACTTTCATTAGTTGCAGAGGATAATGGAAAAGTTATTGCTCATTTAATGCTTACTAAAGCAAAAATTAATAATGGAGATATGAGTGTTGAAACATTAGCATTAGCACCTGTATCTGTAATACCTGAGTATCAAGGTAAAGGAATTGGAAGTAAGCTTATAAATGTTGCATTAGAAAGTGCTAGAAGATTAGGATATAAGTCTGTTATAGTTTTAGGGCATGATAAGTATTACCCTAAATTTGGTTTTGTTCCTGCAAGTAAATATGGAATAAAAGCTCCTTTTGATGTACCAGATGAGGCTTTTATGGTTAAAGAGCTAAACGATGGTAGCTTAATCGGAGTTAGTGGAATTGTTGAATATACAAAAGAGTTTTTTGAATAGAAAGATATAAAGTGTAACTTAGGTTGCACTTATTTTTTTGTTCATTAATTTTTTATATAGTAGTTACTTGTATTTTGATATAATAAAATTATGTAAATTTACTAAGTATAAGGAAGTGAAATAGATGAAAATAATCCATACAGGAGATTGGCATATAGGAAAAATTGTAAATGAGTTTTCTATGATAGAAGACCAAAAATTTTATCTTGATAGATTAATAGAATTATTAGAAGAAGAAAGACCAGATGCTTTTATAATAGCAGGTGATATATATGACCGTTCAGTACCACCAGCAGAGGCTGTAGAACTATTGGATAATGTATTAAGTAAAATAATTTTAGAATTAAACATACCTGTTTTAGCTATTTCAGGGAATCATGATAGTCCTGAGAGATTATCATTTGGAAGTAAGTTGCTAAAAGATAAAGGGTTATATATAGAGGGAACGTTTAAGAAGGAAATAAGAAAGGTAACTATAAAAGATGAATTTGGAAATGTTAACTTTTATTTATTACCATTTGTTGATCCAGCAAAAGTTAGATTGATTTATAAAAATGATGAAATAAGAACTTATGATGATGCTATGAAGTTTTTAGTTAATGAGTTAGAAAAAGATATAAATAAAGATGAAAGAAATGTTTTAATAACTCATGGATATGTAACTTTTAATATGGAAGATAAAGAGAATAAAGGTGATTTAGAACTTTCAGATTCAGAAAGACCTTTATCTATTGGGGGTACAGACTTAATAGATGGAAGAAATTTTGACTTGTTTAATTATGTTGCTTTAGGACATCTTCATAGACCTCAAAAGGTTGGAGGAAACAGAATAAGATATTCAGGTTCTCTATTGAAATATTCAGTATCAGAGTGTGAGCAAAATAAAAGCATACCTATAATCACGTTAGATGAAAAAGGAGAAATAGAAGTTGAATTAAGAAAGCTACAGGTATTAAGAGATATGAGAGTTGTTGAAGGACCTTTAGAAAAACTTATAGATAGAGATACACATAAAGGTGAAAATTTAAATGACTATATATTTGCAAATCTTACTGATGAGGGTGAAGTTATCGATGCAATATCAAAGTTAAGAGCTGTATTTCCAAATGTAATGGGATTAAAAATGGTAAATTCGAGAGAAAAAAATGTGGATAGTAAAACTTCAGCAGGAAATAATTTTAGAGATAAATCAGAATCAGAGCTGTTTACAGATTTTTATTTAAGCATAAAAGGGAAAGAGATGGATCAAGAAAGAATAGAAGTTTTAAATAAAGTTTTAGAGGAAATTGGAAGGGGGTAGTGATATATGAGACCATTAAAGCTTATAATAAATGCTTTTGGACCTTATGCAGGAAAGGAAGAAATAGATTTTACTAAAATAAAAGGGAGTAATATATTTGTTATATCAGGACCTACTGGAGCAGGAAAGACCACAATCTTTGATGCTATATCATTTGCATTATTTGGAGAGGCAAGTGGCACAAGTAGGACTATGGAGTCATTAAAAAGCCATCATGCTAAAGGAACAGATATTGCATATGTAGAATTAGAATTTTTAGCAAAAGGGAAAAAATATAAGATAATTAGAAAACCAACTCAAACTGTAGATAAGGTATATAAAAATGGTACTATTAAGCAAATAGATAAAAAGCACGAAGCAGAATTTTATTTAGATGATGAAACAGTAATATCAAGACCATCAGAGGCAACAGAAAAGATACAGCAAATTTTGGGGTTAAATGCCAGCCAATTTAAACAAATAGTTATGCTTCCACAAGGGGAATTTAAAAAATTATTAGAAGCTGAAAGTAAGGATAAAGAGCCGATATTCAGAAATATATTTGGAACAGAAAGATTTCTTAGTATTCAAAAGAAATTAGATGATAAAAGTACAGAACTTAGAAATAGAGTTTTATCGGAAAAACAAAGAAGAGATGCTTTTATTAGTAAAATAGATCCAGTAGTAAATGATGAGCTAAGAAAATTGATAAATAGTGTAGACAAAGATGTATTGGAGATTATTAAATTAACTAAAGCTCTTATTGAAAAAGATAAATCTGATGAAAAAGAAATTAACACAAAGATAGAAAAATTAAATGAGGACAAAAAGAGAATAGAAGAAAATAGATTTAAAGCTGAAGAAGATAATAAAAAGCTTCTGTTAAAAGATAGGGTATCTAATGAACTAGAGTTATTAAATTATAAGGAAGAAGAGATTAAGAAAGAAGAGGTTTTACTAGAGAAAGCTAAAAAAGCAAAGGATATTATTCATCTAGAAAAATCAGTAGTTGAAGCTGAAGAAAAATTAAAAGATAATACTACAAGATTAGAAAGTAGTAAGAAAGCTTTAGTTGATAGTGAAATTATTTTTAATGTTAAAAATAAAGCTTATGAAAAGGCAGAATTAGAAATAAAGCAAAAGGATGCTTTAATAAAGGAAAAACTGGAAGTTGAAAAGAAACTTGAGAAGTTTAAGATTTATAAGGAAAAAGAAATATTAGTAAAACAACTTACAGATGAACTAAATAGACAAACAAAAAATATTGAGCTTTTAGAAAATGACTTAAAGGGCGATAAGGAAAAGCTTGAAAAGGATAGAGAAATACAACAAAGTATAGCTGAGAATGAAGTATTATTTGTAAGAGTTAGTAACTCTTTAAGAGAAAAGGAAGCTTTAATATTAAAAGCTAAGTCAGTATTTAAGAAGATTCTAGCCTACGAAAATGGAATTAAAATATATAACGAAGAAGCTTTAAGGGTAGTGAGTTTAGAAAAAAAATACTTAATGAAAAAAGAGGAATATGAAAACGGCGATCTTTTATTTAGAAAGGGATTGGCTGGAATCTTAGCTTTAAACCTAGATGATGGTAGTCAGTGCCCGGTATGTGGTTCAACTAGTCATCCTAATCTAGCTAAAATGCAAGAAAATGTACCAACTGAAGAGAAGCTTAAAGAATTAAAGGATATTTATGAAGCTGAAAAGAATGTTTATGATAAAGCGTTGAAAGAGCTTGCAATAAAAAAAGCTACTAATGATTCAATGCTAGAAGAAGGTATTAAAGCAGCATTAGATGAAATAAAGGATGTTGTTAATT
Source organism: Clostridium disporicum (assembly GCF_001405015.1). Classification (GTDB taxonomy): domain Bacteria; phylum Bacillota; class Clostridia; order Clostridiales; family Clostridiaceae; genus Clostridium; species Clostridium disporicum_B. Next base: position 7,964 of record NZ_CYZX01000026.1, on the reverse strand, counting down.
TTAATGGTGATATAAAACTTCAATTTGATGAGATGAAAAAAGCTGTAACTGAAAGCGGAATAAAGCTTAAAGGTGAGATTGAAGAATTAAGAGAAGAAAAAGATAAAATTTCTAAAGTTATAATAAATAAAGATAATGTTAATAAAGAGATTAAAGCATTAGAAGAGAGAATAAAGATAGAAGAAAGTAAAATTGAAGAAGCTAAAAAAAGACAACAAAATAGCTTAGGTAGTCTAACAAGGGAAGAAGGTCTTTTAGCTGAGGCTAAATCAATATTACCAGAGGATATAAAAGATGATAATTTACTTAGAATGCAAGATGTTAAAATTACATCTAAAATAAGAGAATTAGAAGAGAGCTTAGAATTAACTAAAAAAGAATTTAATGATATTAAAGATACGTTAACAAAATTAAAGCAAGATGTAGTCAATTATACTGAGCTTAATGAAAGATATTTAGATGAAGTAGGTAATAAAAATATTATATTTAATCAAAAGATACAAGAAAGCTTATTTAAGGATATAGATGATTATAATAACTCTAAGAGAAGTGATAATGAGATAAATGTAAAAGATACATATATAAGAGAGTATTATAATAAGTTAACGTCTAAAAAGGATGAGTTTAAAAGAATAAGTGAAGAAACTCAAAACATGATAAAAGTAGATTTAAAAGAATATGATATTTTAATAAATGAAAAGCTTAATGAAATAACTTTATTAAATAAAGAATCAAAAGAAATATATTCAAGAATAAGTAACAATAGGAGTAGTTTAAGAAGTATAGAGGATATTACAACTAAAATACAAGGAGATGAGGCAAAATATAATGTTATAGGCGAACTTGCAGAATTAGCAAAAGGTAATAATGCAGAGAGAATTACCTTTGAAAGATACGTATTAGCAGCATATTTTGATGATATTATAAGAGCTGCTAATAGTAGATTAAGCAAAATGACTAATTCGAGGTATACTTTAAAGCGTAAAGAAAGTAGGGAAAAGGGACAAAAACAATCAGGATTAGAACTTGAAGTAATAGATGCATACACTGGGAAAGAAAGACATGTTAAAACTTTATCTGGAGGAGAAGGATTTAAAGCTTCTTTAGCATTAGCCTTAGGTCTTGCAGATGTTATTCAGTCATATGCAGGTGGCGTACAAATTGATACTATGTTTGTAGATGAAGGCTTTGGAACTTTAGATTCAGAAAGTTTAGATAATGCAATAAGTGCTTTAATGGATCTTCAAGACTTAGGTAGATTAGTAGGGGTAATATCTCATGTTCCAGAGTTAAAGGAAAGAGTGGATGCAAGGCTTGAAATAACGCCAGGAAAAGATGGAAGTCACGCAAATTTCATAATTAAATAATATAAAAAAATAGCACAATTTAAGAAGTTTCATATAATACTATAAATACTAAGGTCATATAATATCAACAAGTGTGGTTAATTAAAAAAATATTAAGTTAAATATAAGGAGGGACTTGATATGGGTGTTTGGGGATTAGATATTTATGATGATGATTTAGCAGTTGATATTAAAGAAGAATTTGAACGTTACTTAATGGAAGGAATGGATGAAGCTGAGGCTATAGATGAGTTAATAGCTAGCAATGATAACCTTCTAGATGATCCACAGGATGTGGGGACTTTTGTTTTAACAGTTGCAACATTAGCAAGAGATAATGATGTAACTAGTAAGAAAGTAACTAAAATGCTAAAGGCTTTACACAGGAATAGTGAATATTGGAATGACTTAAAAGAAAATGAAGAAGAATTATATGAAGCAAGAAAAGATTTATTAAGAGAATTTTTATAATAGAGTATGATGAACCTTAGGAAAGTTTAACTTCATCAAAGGTGAAAAGGCACTGACGCGACAGTAGTCTTTTCACCTCGATGTAGTTGAATTTTAACCTGTGGTTTAGATTACATTTTTTTACTTGTTACATAATAATTGATATAATTTAAATTAAGAAAGGATAATAGATGTGGATTTAAAAAGGGGCAGTATTTTAGAATATATTTCTCAAGATTTTATAAATTGGGCAAAAAAAGTTGTAAAATTTTTAATAATATATACATTAGGATTTATACTTTTAGCTGTTAGTTTAAAATATGCATTTCCTTTTGTAATAGCTTTTATAATAGCGATATTGCTAAAACCTATAAAGAATAAAATATTATCATTAAATAAAAATAGTAAGAAAATTAAACTAACAAATGGATTTGTTTCATTTTTATTGACAATAACAATAGTTATTCTTATGTTATCAGCATTAGGTGCAATTCTTTATGAAATAATTTTGCAGACAGGAAAGCTTTTAGAGTATTTAACTAATCCATCAACAGTGGAGGAAATAATAAATGCTATAGATAGTTTTGTTGGTAGCATATTAGCAGGATTAAATAATTTAGACCCAAGTATTGTTGAAAAAATAAATGAAGGCATTATGACTATAGTAAAAGTTATTAGTAGTTTTGCAACAACTTTAGGAAAGAAAATGCTAAGTCTTGCTGGCTCAATTCCAGGAGCACTTATAACAGTTATTGTTACATTGATATCAACGTATTTTTTTACAAAGGAAATAGAAAACATTCAAATAGGAGTTAAAAACATATTTTCTGAAAAAGGACATAAGCTATTTTCAACTGTTAAAGATAAAATGAATTCTGTTTTTGGTGGATATATTAAAGCATATTTATTAATTATGCTAGTGATAGCTTTTATAAGTTCTGTAATATTTACATTAGCTAGAGTAAGTTATGCTTTACCATTAGCAATTTTAACTGCCGTTTTGGATTTTTTACCAATAATAGGAGCTGGTCTTGTATATGGAATTTTAGCAATAATTATGTATTTTAGCGGAAGTAAAACAGCAGCAATAATACTTTTAATTGGATATGTGATTGTTGCATTAGTGAGACAGTTATTAGAGCAAAATCTTGTAGCTTCATTCATAGGTGTTCATCCTATAGTTATGATAATTGGGTTATTTATAGCAATAACTCCATTAGGGTTTTTAGGAATGTTTTATTTTATAGGAGCCTTTTTATTATACCAGACAGTAAAATAGTAGTGAATTAAAGTAGTAAAAATGGATAAAATATTCTATGAAATATTTATTTTTTTACTTGGAGGTTTAATTTTATGGCTCACGAAAAGTTAGAAAAGAAAATAAATGGATTGATGAAAGTGATTAAAAAAGGAAGAATGACTGAGGAAATTGCAGATGAAGTATCCAATGTCATTGATGAGATAGAAGATTTAGGAGATGCTGTAAAGAAGAATTTTTCTTCATCATTAAATGAAATGAAAAAGGCATTAAAGAAGATGAAATAAAAGTAAGTAATATAAGGAGCTGTTGCAAATGCATAGCTCCTTATTTAATTAATAATAAATAAGTTTAAATTAATATATGATTATGATGAACTTTATTACGATAATGAGTATTTTCACAATGAATATGGAAAAAATATAAAAAGTATTGTGTATTACACAGTATAGTAATATAATATACTGTGTAATACACAATAAGTTGTGAAGAGGTGAGGAAATGAATACTCAGTTCAAAAAAGGAATTATAGAGTTATGTGTTCTATCTCTTATTTCAAAGAAGGATATGTATGGATATGAGGTAGTTAAGGAGATAGAAGCAGATATGGATGTTACAGAAAATACTATATATCCTATATTGAGAAGACTTACAAAGGAAGGTAATTTTTCGACTTATACTAAAGTTTGTGAGGGTAGCAAGGAGAGAAAATACTATAAGATTACAGAAGAAGGAAAGATTCATTATGAGAATATGGTAAAAGGGTGGAGTGATTTTGTAGTAAGTGTTAATAAGGTTTTAAGTTATGAATATAAAGATAGTAAGGAAGGTGAATAAAATGACTAAAGGTGAATTCTTATATAACCTTAGAAGTAATTTATCAATATTACCAAAAGAAGAAATAGAGAATATAATCGAAGATTATAGTATGCATATAAATGAGCTATTAGATGAAGGTGAATCTTTAGAGCAAATATTAAATAAATTGGGAGATCCAAAAGAAATAGCAAAACAATATATAGAAGAGCTTGGCTATGAAGATAGTAGTAAAGAATATAAGAATACAGAGGCTCAATATAGAGTAAATGAAAGTAATTATGAAGCTAAAAAAGTTAAAAGTGGAAATATTGCCTTGTTTGTATTTATGCAGATAGTTAATTTTTTATTTTTAGCATGGGTAGTATTTGGAGTTGGAGTAGCTGTATTTTCAGTAGGGGTAAGCGGAATTGCAGTAGCTGGAAGTTCTTTAGCAATATTATTTTTAAATACTAGTGTAAATATTGGAATTAGATTATTAAAGACTTTTGTTATGGCTGGTGTAGGAATATTATTATTTAATGCTGCACTTGCAATAGCTATTGGAATGGTAAAATTAATGATTAAATATGTTAAGTGGAATATAAGCTTAATATCTTAGGGGGGATAAAAGGTGAAGAAGTATTTTTTAATATCGTCTATACTAGCGGTTATTATGTTAATTGTAGGAAGCATTGGACTATTAGCAACAGGAGAAGCTTTTACAGGAATCAGTTTTGGTAATTATGGAGTAAAGTTTAATGGTGTAGCTGAATCGTTTACGCAAGAAATAGATGTAGTTAGTAGTAATATTAAATTTAACTTAAATGTTCCCAATACTAAGGTTGAAATTTATAGTGGAACTAATAAGAGGATAATAGTTAATTGCTGGTATAATAATGAAAATGATAAATTTACAATAGATAGTAATGAAGATACAATAAATATAAAAAGAAAAGAAAGCTATGGCACTATAAATCTTTTTGATTTTTCAAGTATTGCTGGTACTGTAGAGATAATTGTTCCAGAAAGTATAATTGGGAACTATACTGTAGAATCAACTAATGGAAATATAGAGATAAATGATATTAAAGCAAGTAATATTGATATTGAAACTACAAATGGAAACTTTGAAATAGGTGATATAACAGTTGAAGGTGAAGTTAAAATAAATACTAATAACGGTAGAGTTGTAGCTGAAGATATAAATGCAGAATCTATTAGTTTTGAAACTACCAATGGATTAGTTGATATAGAGGATATAAAAGCAAATGATATAAGAGTAAGAACTACAAATGGTCTTATAAAAGCATATAATTGTTATAGTAAGGATATTATACTTAGAACTACAAATGGAGCTATAACATTAGAAAATGAAGATAAGAATTATCAAATAGAAAACTTAGATGTTAATACAACTAATGGAAAAGAAACTGTAAATGCAAATTATAAAAATAGAAAATAGAACTTATGCCTACGGCATAGATAAGTTTATCAGCCGAAGGCATATTTCTTTTTAGTGTTAGTTAGAATTTTATTTTCCTAGTGTATTAACGACCTCTTCAAGTTTTTCTCTAATTCTAATGCTTTGAGGACAAAGCTTCTCACATTTACCACATTTTACGCAAGAAATTGCTTTACTTTCTTCAGACATTGAATTGTAAGATTTTTTACTGCTTTCTATATCTTCAAATAATGAAGCCTTATTTAATAAATCAAAATTTCTAGGGATATTTACACCAACTGGACAAGGCATACAATATTTACATTCAGTACAATTTACTTTAATTTTTGCTTTATAAGAAGATGTAACCTTACTAATTAAATTAAGCTCTTCTTCATTTAGACAATTAGGAGTTGATGTTTCTGCAAAGTTAATGTTATCTATAATATTAGAAAAACTGCTCATTCCAGACAAGACTACGCTAATTCGCGAATCATTCCATAAGTATTTTAATGCCCATTCTACAGGATTTCTTTTATTATTTGCTGTATCCCATAAATCTTGGATATCGTTAGGAATATTGGAAGCAAGTTTACCACCACGTAAAGGTTCCATTATAGCTATACCAAGTCCTTTGTTAGCAGCATACTCTAAACCTTCAGTTCCAGCTTGATAATCTGTATCTAGATAATTATATTGGATTTGACAGAATTCCCAATCATAAGAATCAACTATTTCTTTAAAAACATCCAGAGAATCGTGGAATGAGAATCCGATATGATGTGCTTTACCACTTTTCTTAATAGAATCAAGAAACTCAAATAAACCATTATCCTTTAAATTTGTGAAATACTCTTTATTTAAAGCATGTACTAAATAAAAATCTATATAGTCAGTTCTTAGCCTATTTAGCTGCTCATTAAATATTCTATCCATATCATCTCTACTACTTATTAACCAACTTGGCAATTTAGTAGCTATAAATATATCTTTACGGCAATGCTCTAAAGCTTTACCAACAAAAGATTCAGATTCGCTATTATGATAAGTATAAGCAGTATCAAAATAATTAACTCCTTTAGATAAAGCGTATTGAATCATTTCTGTAGATTTTTCTTCATCAATTTTATTATCTATTGTTGGAAAACGCATACATCCAAAACCAAGTATAGATACTTTCTCATGAGTTTGACCATATTCTCTATATAACATAATTTCCTCCTAAAACAATAGTATAAAAATCATTATAACATAAAAGGATAAAATTAAATATAAAGTAAAATAATGTTTAACAATAAAGGTTATTATATTATAATTATATAAAATTATTATAATAATAAAATTAAGGTTTAAGGATTGAAATAGGAGGCAATGTATGATAATTAGAAAAGCTGAACTTAAAGATTTAGAAAGAATTGTAGAATTTAACTATAATTTAGCTTTTGAGACAGAAGACAAGAGATTAGATAAGAATATATTACGTAGCGGAGTAAGAGCATTACTAGAAGATAAAAGAAAAGGTGTGTATCATGTCTGTGAAATAAATGATGAAGTAGTGGGGCAAATTATGTATACATATGAATGGAGTGATTGGAGAAATGGTTTATTTATATGGGTACAAAGTGTATATGTAGATAAGGAGTATAGAGGACAAGGGGTATTTAGAAGATTGTACAATCATGTAAAAGAAATGTGTGATAAAGATGAAAATATATGTGGTGTAAGGCTATATGTAGAATTTGAAAATCATAATGCTCAAAAGACTTATGAGTCTTTAGGTATGGAAAAGTGTAATTATTATATGTATGAATATGAGAAATAAGTATTAACCTAAGTGATGTAAATTAATTAAGGTGATTATATGTATATTTATAAACAAATAATAATATGATTTATATAAAAAGGGGTGATTTTATGGAAAGATCAGAATTAAAGTTTAGAGCTAAGGAACAATTAAGAGGCAATTGGGGAATAGCCATTGGAGCAGTATTATTAGCAGCAATTTTTACAGATTTTGATGTGATTTATAATATCGGTGAAAGATTTGGATTAGATGGATTAACATTTTCTGTTCCTGTTAATCTATTATCTTTATTTTTAGGTGGAGTTATAACTACTGGATTATGTAAATTATTATTAAATCTTGCAACCAACATAGAAAAACCAAAGGTAGAAAATCTATTTTCATACTTTAATATATATCTTAAAACATTAGGATTAAATATCTTGATTTCACTTGCTGTTGCTATTGGAACTATTTTATTTATAGTACCAGGGATAATTGTAGCATTAATGTTTTCACAAGCATTCTTTATACTAGCTGAAGATAGTAGCAAATCAATAACACAATGTTTAAGTGAAAGTACAGAGATGATGAAGGGTTATAAGGCAGATTTTTTTGTTTTAGAATTATCATTTATAGGATGGTGGATAGTAGCTGCATTGACATTAGGGATAGGAGGGCTTTGGGTTGCCCCATATCAGAAACTTACTGAAGCTAATTATTATTTAAGTTTAAAAGGGAATAAAATGTATTAGATGATAGGGGCTGTCTCTGAAATGATTTTTAAAATCATTTCAGTAGACGGTCTTTTTATTTTTTATTCATATATTTATATGAAATTATTTCTAAATGAACAAGTTTTTTGACACGACAAATAGGAGGTTATAA
>NZ_CYZX01000025.1 GCF_001405015.1 Clostridium disporicum | reverse complement strand
TTATAACCTCCTATTTGTCGTGTCAAAAAACTTGTTCATTTAGAAATAATTTCATATAAATATATGAATAAAAAATAAAAAGACCGTCTACTGAAATGATTTTAAAAATCATTTCAGAGACAGCCCCATATTTTTTAATTTTATTATTTTAAGTCTTAGATTATTTTTTTAAATCTCTGATAGTTTTTTTTGCTTTTAAATAATAAAAAAGTTCAATTTTATCTTCATTATCCCAATCTTCAAACTCCATCAAAATAGGTACTAGCTCAGAAAAATCAATTGAGTTATCTGAAGAGGGAGAATTCGAATCTTCTAATAAGTGATACATTGGTATATTTAATGCTGATGATAATATTTTTAAATTATTAATTGAAGGATTGCTTCTATCATGTTCAATGTCACTTAAAAAAGATATTGATAAATTAGTTAAAGCGGATAACTCTTTTAGACTTAATCCGTTACATTTTCTAAATTTTTTCAATCTTTTTCCCAAACTCATAAAACACCTCATCTAAAATACGTTATTTACGTATTTTTCACATTAGATTATAAATCAAATATTTAAGAAAGTAAATAAATGATAAATAATAGTTTTAAAAAGTAAATAAAATTTAATAATTTTTATTAAAAATTAAAAAAGTAATAAAAAATATGTTTTAAAATAAAATAAATGACAAAAAAATACTTTGATAAAGTAAAAAAACACCAAAAAACTTGATTTTTTACTTTGTTAACGTAAAATATTATTTGGGGGTGAAATTTTGGAAATTGGACGTAAAATTAGAGATATTAGAATTAGTAAAAATATTACTCAAAAGAAATTAGCTGAATTAGCAGGTATATCTAATACATATTTATCTGATATTGAAAGAATGCGAACTAGTCCATCAATAAAAACGCTAGGGAGTATAGCAAACTCGCTTGATAAAAATATAAAAGAATTTCTAGATTAGATTTTTATGTATAATTAAATATTAAAAAATATGTTAGATTGCTTTTAAAACTAGTGGTTAGTTTAACTAAAATATTGAAACAAATATAAAACTTTATTTATAAGTGATGAATTATATTATTTAAATGTATATTAAAAAATATTAGATAATTAGATTTATAAATATCTTATTTTTTATTTGCGAGGAGTGAAACATATAATTTATATAATTTATATTGAAGATGATTTACAGAAGAAGAAAAATATTTATTATAGTGAAGATAAAGAAGAAGCTTATTCAAAATTTAATATTTTATTAAATAAATGTATTATTAAAGCATATGAAAGTATTTTTAGGAATGAGAATAATTATATTTTTCAAAGCAATCATTTTAAATCAATATCTTTAAGTAATAAAGAGAAAATCTTGATTAGAACTAAAGAATATGTAATATATATAAATGACAAAGGAAAAATTGTAGGAGCTGTTTCGTTTGTAAATGATTTCGACCGGACATATATAGAAAGAGTTGTTATGGAGATAATTTAAAAATTAAACTTATAATATATTTATTTTAAAATTTAGTTATTTTTAATAATACGATAATAGAAAGTTATAGAATCTAAAATTATAATATACAAGCTATAGTTTAGTTATTTAAATAATAGAGCAATATAAATCTGAGGATTGTTACTGGGATATAGAGATATATTGAATAGTTTTAATAAATAATTAAATATAGTGAAATAAATTGAGATTATCACATATAAGATTTTAAATAGATTAGGACAAGCAGCTTTAATGAATTTAACAATAAATTACAATTAACAGATTATTATCAAAGGAGATATTCCTAATGTTGAATAAAAATACATAAATCATTTAGATTAGCTATTGAAATAGCATTATATATTAGAGAGTATCAGAGATGATATAGGGATCAAAGTATAATAATGGGAGGGTTTTATGAGTGAAGGGTTATCTATAGAGGAAATAGAATCAGTATTAGATTTAATTCCTTTACAAATAGCTTATAGAAATTTAGAAGGAAAGTATATTTATTGTAATAAAAAGTATGCTAGTCAACTTGGAATAAATGAAAGAGAAAAACTTTATGGTAAAAAGTGTGATGAGATTGATAAAATAATATATAACATTAATAAAATAAAAAAAACAGATGATGAAGTAGTAAAAAGAAAAACAGCTATTGAATATGAAGAAGTTATCTATATAAATAATAAAAAGTATATATTTGAAATTAATAAGGCTCCCATAATAGATAATAATAATGTTAAGGGAATATTAAGTTTAAAAAAGCCAATTTCATATAAAGAAGAATTAGATAAATTAAAAGAAGGTTTCTTCTATAATTTAAAACATGAATTTCGAACACCTATAAATGTGATTATAACAACTATACAACTTTTAGAAAATAAATTAAAAGATTTTAATATAAGTGATTATGAAAATTTATTAATGAAAAGTATTGAAAGAATAAGGATAAATTCTTTGAGGATATTGAAGTTATCAAATAATTTTATAGATTTAACTAGCGCATATAATGGTAATACTATATTTAATTTTCATAATTATGATATTGTAAGTACAGTAGAAGATATATGTTTGGATATAAATAATTGTGGGAGATTTAAAAACTTAAGAATAATATTTGATACTGAAATAGAAGAAAAAATAATATCATTTGACAAGGTAAAATTAGAAAGAATAATAATGAATTTAATTTCCAATTCAATAAAATTTAATGATGGAAATAGAATTATAAATGTCACGATATACTTAAAAGATAATAAAGTAAATATATCTGTTAAAGATAATGGATATGGAATATCAGAAAAAAAATTAGAAACAATTTTTGATGAATTTTCTAATTCCGAAAAAAGGTTAAATAAAGTAAATGAAGGTTGTGGAGTAGGATTAGCTATTGTAAAGCACTTTGTTGAGGCACATAAAGGAAAGATTAATGTTAAAAGTGAGTTAGGAAAAGGTAGTGAATTTATAATTGAAATGCCAGATGTAGTTATTGAAGATTTACAGAAAAATACTTGGTTTACTAAAATACATAATAATAGAGAAGAAAGAATTACTATGGAGCTTTCAGATATATATGAATAATACTATCATACAATAAAATTACGTTTTAAAAGTAAAGTTATTTTAAAATATTAAAAGTTTTTTAGTCAATTTTTATGAAGTATAGTATAGAATTTATGAAGAGGGATGAAAAATTAAAAATAGCAATAATAAATTAATAGAATATATAAATAAAGAAGAAGTAGTATCTTCAAAGGTACTTCTATCTTATATTTTAATAAATATATAAAATTAGATATAGCTATATATAACTTATTTAATTAAATTATTTATAATATAAATAAAAATTAACTTAATACTGATATGGATAACTGTATAATAAGTAGCATAGGATAAAAATAAGATAATATATTTAAGTAATAATTATTAGAAATTTATAGTTATTAATAGAATTTATTAAATTTTATACCTAAAGGATATACAAGTAATTTATTATAAAAAGATAAAGTAGTTAATAAATAATACTTACCCCATAAAAATATATTTACGAATTTATAGAAGTTTAACACTAATATTACCTAACTAAGTGTTAAGCTTCTTTTGTTTATTATTTAAGTTTCTTTACGATAAGAAAATTATTTCACTAATAATGTTATAACAGAATAAAATATTGTAGAAATATTTTAATTTAAAGGGGATATATCAAATAGATAATTCCGAGGAACAAGGGAACAAGAATATATAGCTTAAGTATAAATAATAAAAAATAAGTAAATTCATGTGAGTGTACACGCATACACACGCGTATAGAAAAAAAGGAGATTGTTCCAATTATTGTTCGGTATTATAAGTAATATTTAAGATTATAATTTGTCTGTAAGTTTATATAATAAATAATTTTTACATGTATTTCTTATAAAAATTTATATTGATGTATGATATAAAAAATGCAATTATATATTAAGATAATAACAAAGATGAAATAACATCAAAATGATTATAAAGGGAGTGAGGTCGATAGGTAAAACTTATAAAACAAGTGAAGTAGCTAAGTTGATAGGAATACATCCAAATACTGTACGTATGTATGAGGATTTAGAGTTAATATCAAAACCTATTAGAAAAGGCAATGGGTATCGTGTATTTACAGATTTGCATATAGATCAGCTTAAGTTAGCACGTAAGGCTTTTGAGGTTGAAGTTCTACAAAATGGATTAAGAAAAAAGGCAATAGCTATTGTTAAGATGTCAGCTAAACAAGATTTTGATGAAGCTATTGTTTTAACTAAGGAGTATATTAAATCTATTAAAAAAGAGATTGATAATGCTAATGAGGCTGTAGATATTGCAGGTAAATTAATAAATAGATTAAATCATGACAAAGACTTTAATTTAAAGCGTAAAGAAGTTTCAGAATTGCTTGGAATATCTATGGATACTCTTCGTAACTGGGAGATGAATGGATTGGTAAATATTAAGAGAAAGCAAAATGGATATAGGATTTACACTTATGAAGATATCCAACGATTAAAGGTTATTCGTTCTCTTAGATGTGGTAATTATTCTCTTTCTGCTATACTTAGAATGCTTAATAAATTATCAGAGCATAATGAAGCTGATATTAATGAGGTATTAAATTCACCTAATGAAAATGAAGATATTATTTCAGTATGTGATAAGCTTATAATTTCTTTGAATTTAGCTGCCAAAAATGCTGAGGAAATATTAGAAATGTTATATGAAATAAAAAGAAAATATTCAAACCCTACACTTTAACACCAGACTTTTGTTTGGTGTTATTATTTTTACATCAAGCAAGAGGAGGATGTAAAAATGGATTATGCAATTAAGGTAGAAAAACTATCAAAAAATTATCAAAGTTATGTAGCGGTAGATAACTTAAGCTTTGAAGTAAAAAAAGGAACTGTATTTGGGTTGCTTGGAGCTAATGGAGCAGGGAAGAGTACAAGTATTGAATGTATACTTGGAACTAAAAAGATAGATAAGGGTGAAGTTTCAATACTAGGATTAAATCCGATATCTAATCGTAAAGAGTTATTTGAAAGGGTTGGAGTTCAGTTTCAAGAAGCTAATTATCAAGAAAATATACGAGTTGAAGAACTTTGTGAAGTGACAGCATCACTTTATAAAAATCCAGCTAATTATAAGGAGCTATTACAAAGGTTCGGAATTGAAGAAAAAAGTAAAACTTTAGTAAAGGAGATTTCAGGCGGACAAAAGCAAAGACTGTTTATTATACTTGCACTTATTCCTAATCCGGAAATAGTATTTTTAGATGAACTTACAACTGGACTTGATGCAAGAGCAAGAAGAGATGTATGGCAAATATTAAAAGACTTAAAGGAAAAAGGTTTAACAATTGTGTTAACTTCACATTTTATGGATGAGGTAGAAGTATTATGTGATATTATTTGTATTCTTAAAAAAGGAAAGGTAGTATTTCATGGAACAGTTAAAGAGGCTATTGAAGCAAGCCCTTATGAAAAATTAGAAGATGCATATCTTTGGTATACGGATGAGGAGGTAATGTAATATGAAGTCATTTATTACAATGTTAAAAACAGAGTTGAAGTTATCATTAAGAGGAATGGACATGTTCATATTTGCTATATGTATGCCTATAGTTGTACTTGTAGCAATAGGTATTATTTATGGAAGCAAACCTGCTTTTGAAGGTGCAAATTATACATTTTTAGAGCAATCATTTGGAGCAATAACATCTATTGCAATTTGTGCTGGAGGAGTTATGGGCTTACCTTTAGTAGTTTCAGATTATAGAAGTAAGCATATTTTAAAGAGATTTAAAGTAACACCTGTTAATCCAATAGTTATATTATTAGTACAAGTTACCATATATGCTCTATATTCTTTAGTATCTATGATTTCATTATTTCTAGTAGCTAAACTTTTCTTTAAATTTAATATTCAAGGAAGTATTTTAAACTTCATTTTAGGATGGCTACTTGTTATGATTTCAATGTTTAGTATTGGAATTATGGTTGGTGGTATATCAAAAGATTCAAAAATTGCAGGAGTTATAGCAAGTGTTTTATATTTTCCTATGTTGATATTTTCAGGGGCAACAATACCATATGAGGTTATGCCAAATATAATGAAAAATATAGTAGATGTATTTCCACTTACACAAGGAATAAAAATACTAAAATCAGCAATTTTAGGACAATCTGTTGAGAATATTATAATACCAATATTTATAATGTTAATAATAGCTACTATTTGTTCAATAGTTGCAATTAAGTGTTTTAAATGGGAATAAAAATGATACATTTGTAGCTGGTATTAGAAGAGTGAGTATAAAACATATTACTGAAAGCTAGATTTACTAAAAGGGTAGCTCAAAAACATCAGCATGGATATTTTCATATAGGTAACATTGCAATTACTCATCATAAATAGTTAGAGGTAACGGAGATACTATTGAGGAATTTTATAAAATGAAAAAACCTTATTTATAGGAGATACGGAGAACCGTATCATAAATGAGTGATGTTTATAGCCTTAGGCATTGAAATAACTTGCCTAAGGCTATTTTTACAGCTGAAAATAACGTGTCATAAGTAAAATTAAATTTACAAAATATGCTATAATAAGTTGAGAAATGTATTTTATGAATCTAAATTAGAAGCTGAAAAAGAATTGAGATTTATTAATATTTAAGTTCTAAAAAATAACTGATTTAAATTAATTGCCTCTTATAAATTTCAATTTGCAGAGATGATTATTAGTAAAAAAAATTGATGTTTATTTTTTGTGAAAATTTGATATTATATAGATAAGAAAAGCTTAGTCCGATTAACACTAAGCGATCCTTAGAATGGTTTTAGTTTTAGGGCTATTGGTTACAATTAAATAATTTTAATTGAGAAAAAGCACAACTATTCTTGGTCGGATGGAGTGCTTTTTCATTTGTTTTAAAATATAGTTTAAAACATTTAATACCTATATTGAGTTCAAATTCTAAAAGTTTAGTTTTTGAACTTAAAGTCTTTATTATAATTATTAATAAAAATATCAAAACAACTAATAAAGTAAGTATCATATCCAATACCACCCTCTTAAGTTAAGATGAAAATCATCAATAATTATAAAAGGATAAAGTAGTTAATAAATAATACTTACCCCCTAAAAATATACTTACGAATATATAGAAGTTTAACACTAATGTTACCTAACTAAGTGTTAAGCTTCTTTTTATTATTATTTAAGTTTCTTTACAATAATAAAATTATTTCACCAATAATGGTATAACAGAATAAAATATTGTAGAAATATATTAATTTAAAGGGGATATATCAAATGGATAATTCGATTATACTTGCAATTTGTATGTCAGTTTTATCAATAATGATATTACTTCTCTTTTGGAGGTGGAGACGTAGAAAAGCTGCTATAGAAAAAGTAAAGGGAAGAACTGACGAAGAAAAGTTAAAAGATATAAATGATGCTCTGGAAATATATGGTTTCTTATTTGATATAGAGCAAGACATTGTTTATTCAAGCCTTCATCCACCACAAAGAAAGTTAGGTTATTGTAGTCTTTATGATGAATTAGCACCTTCATTAAATATGATTATAGATTGTGAACCTATTTATTTTGAGTATGGAGGAAAAAGGTGGCTTATTGAGTTTTGGAAAGGACAATATGGTATGACAACTGGTGGAGAAGTTGGAGTATATGCAACAGGCAAAAAGGATGTAGATATACCAGATGTTTTCACAGGAACTTTTTATGAAAGTGTATCAGATAAATATCTTTTGCAGATGAAGTATATCTTAAAGAAAAATGACAATCAAATAATAGAAAGAGAAGAAAGACACTGGTGGTTAACAGGGTTTGATGTAGGATTATTTTCTAAACCAGAGGAATTATCTCTAAAAATTGAAATTACTTTCCCATATTTGGATATGCAAAGAGCCTTTATTGATGGACTTTATTATGCTGGATATAAAGCTAATGAAATTAAGATTAATGGTAGAATGGTTAAGTTAGTTTTTACATCTCCTAAAACTAAGCAACCACAGAAATATAGTAAGTTTATGGTAGGATTTATTCAATTACTCAATAGATTTTATTGTAATTTGTTTAATTGGGTAACTAAAGATTTTACACGTGCAATTGATAAGATTGATTTCTTAAGAAGTTATTATCCAATATTATTTAAACTTCTTGCTAATGATAAGAAAGCTAAAAAATTAGAAAATCTTTATAGAGATATACAAGATTTTTTAGATAAATAGTAGAGGTGATAGGATGGGAACCTTTGAGAGTTTATCAAAAGCTTATGAATCAGCTAAAGTTATTCCTTATGATTGTAACTCTAAGTTTGTTATGATGAGTGATTGTCATAGAGGAATTGGAAACTGGGGTGATAATTTCATATCTAATCAACATCTTTTCTGGGCAGCATTAAACTATTATTACGAAGGTGGATTTACGTATATTGAAGTAGGAGATGGGGACGAGCTCTGGGAAAATAGATCTATGAAAGAGATAGTAAAGATTCATAGCAATTCATTTTGGTTGATGTCTAAGTTTTATAATGAAAACAGGTTATATATGATTTATGGAAATCATGATATAGAAAAGAAAAATGAGAAATTGTTCAATAGAAATTGTAGTGAGTATTATTGCGAGACAAGAAAAAAAGTTTGTCCGTTATTTCCTTCAATGCAGGTCTATGAGGGATTGATTTTAGAAGATAGCAATAATAGTAATAGAATATTTATTGTTCATGGGCATCAGGGAGAGTTTATTAATGATATAGCTTGGAAATTAGGTAGATTTTTAGTGAGGTATTTATGGAGACCATTAGAACTTTGGGGAGTTAAAGATCCTACAAGAGCTGGGGAAAACTACAAGCGTAAAGATAAAATAGAACAACATTTAATAAAATGGGCAGAAGAAGAAAATAAAATGTTAATAGCTGGTCATACACATAGGCCAAGCTTTCCTAAAGTTGGAGAAGTAATGTATTTTAATGATGGAAGTTGCGTTCATCCTAGGTGTATTACGGCAATAGAAATTGAGAAGGGCTCAATTAGCTTAGTTAAATGGAGTATGATGACAAGGGAAGATAGAACCTTATATGTGGAAAGAGAAGTATTAGAAGGTGCAGTGAAGATAGATGATTTTTTTAAAGCTAGAGAAAATTAATAAATGACTAAAAGCCTAGCACTATAGTTTGTATACTGTAGTGTTAGGTTTATTTTTACTTAAATAATTTAGTTATTTTGATTTCTCCAACAATCGTATCACCTGCATATATAAAGCCCCATTCACGACCATCAGGGCAATCATTTCTAATGGAAAATGATAAATGTTCAATATTTAAGTACGGTTTTACTAAATTATATAGTTCATTATATTGAAGATATTTTATTGTTTCACAAAGGCTGACTTTATTTTCTCCTAATTCTTTAATTTCAATTTTATACATTACTTGCCTCCTAAATGTATCAACTATAATACAAAGTCATTATATGAAAATAGTTTTAGAAAATTAACAATTTTTTTTAGTAATTATTAATTAAAAATAAATAATAAAATTTTGGCCTTAATAAGGAAACTCGCTACTCATACATATTTGTAGGAGTACACTTCCAGTGTAAGTTCAAGCAACAAAATATAAAATTTTGGCTTTAATAAGGAAACTCACTACTCATATACATTCGTAGGAGTAACTTCAAGTTACCAAATGTGAAATTTGGACTTTCAGTTAAAAAGGTACCTAAAATATAATTAGCTATTGTATTTAATAGTGACAAGGTTATTAAGAGTAATTTAAATTTAAAAAATTACATAAAATTTTGGCTTTCAGCTGAAAAGGTCCCTAAAGTAAAAATAACTCTTGTATATATTAGTATAAAAGAAATATGAAATTAAACTGAATTGATTAAATAAAAAAGCTTTATATTTTAGGAGGAATTTTAAATGAGAAACAATAAGATAAGAAAGATTTACGAAGTTATTAATGAAAATGGAAGAGGGCTAAACTTACATGAAATAAAGGCTATGACTGGTATTGGAAATGGATATAATAGCACAACTATTGATACTATTCCTGTAACTACTACTAATCATAAAAGTGAAAAAATATATGATGTAGTAACAAATATAAAAGGTAAAGTTAATCTTCATCAAATAAAGGCGCAAACTGGTGCAGGAAATGGACATAAACATAGCAATATAGTTGATGTAATAAATAATATTAGTAATGATATAGCTGAGGCTTGCAGTCATAAGAGCCATAAAATCAATGAAGTATTAAATAATAGTAGAAATCTTAATCTTCATGAAATAAAAGCTCTAACTGGAGCTGGAAGTGGATATAGACAATAATATTATAAAAGACTTATGCATTTAATTTTGCATAAGTCTTTTTATGTAATTAAAACTGTTTATGAATTAATCAATATTTCTTTTAATTCATCAAGGCTAGAAACTTCGTATGTAGGTTTTATTGAAGTTTTGTTTTCTAATTTTTTTGGATTATACCAGCAAGTATCTATACCAAAGTTTATTCCACCTTGTATATCTGAAGTTAAGCTATCTCCAACCATTAAAACTTTTGATTTATCAGAATGATTTATAGTTTTTAAAGTATGTTCAAAGATTTCTGGATTTGGTTTTGATATTAATATTTCCTCAGAAATAACTACAGTATCAAAGTATTTTGCTACAGTAGATTTTCTTATTCTCTTATCTTGAACAGCAGTAAGTCCGTTAGTTACTATAGAAAGCTTATGTGATTTAGATATATCTTCTAAAAGTTCTACACTACCATCATATAAAAAGGATGCATCAGCTAAATGTTCCATATATGATTTTGCAAATTCATTTTCATCAAAGCTTACTCCTAACTTATCTGATAATCTTTTAAATCTTTCTACCTTTAATTTTGCTTGAGTAATAAGACCTTCTTCGAACTCTTTCCATATAGCTGAATTTATTTCTTGATATATTTTTAAGTGATAATTTTCATCATAATCGAAGCCAAATTTAATCATTGTATTTTTAAAAGCTTCTTTTTCTGATTTTTTAAAATCAAATAATGTTTCATCTGCGTCAAATAATATAACTTCGTATTTCATAATTTTCCCCCCAAGTTTATATCAAATAAATTTTTACCTAATATAAGAATATCATTTTTTTGAATTTATTTATACAGAGGATATTAATAATAGATAAGGAAATAATAGATTAGAAAATTGATAATTACGATATTAAAAATTAAATTTATTAAGCTATAAATAGTAAGAAAGAAGGAAAGCTAATAGGATAGTTTTATTTTGAATTGAGCCAGAGATTTAATTAATTAAGTCATAAAATGTCGAAATTTGACTAAAAATATTTTTTAAGTATAATTAGTAAATGCTAATATTATACTTACGGAGGAATTTATGAACAAAGAACTAAAGAAAAGCCTTGGTTTAGCTGCTGCTTTTTCAACAGTTGTAGGAGTAGTTATAGGATCAGGTGTATTTTTTAAACCTCAAGCAATATATACCGCAACTAATGGAGCACCTGGATTAGGAATCTTAGCATGGATTTTAGGTGGTCTTATAACAATAGCTGGTGGTCTTACTGCAACAGAGGTATCTGCCGCAATACCAAAGACTGGTGGTATGATGATTTATATTGAAGAAATATATGGCAAGCGTTATGGATTTTTAACTGGATGGATGCAGACAGTATTATTTTTCCCAGGGACGATAGCAGCTGTAGCTGTAATATTTGCACAGCAAGCTTCAGAACTTTTAGGTTCTACGTCAAATAATATGAAAATGGTATTGCCAATAGCTATAGGAATCATATTATTGACAGCACTTTTAAATACTATTGGGTCTTCTTTTGGTGGCTCTATTCAGACTGTAGCTACTTTAGGAAAATTAGTTCCATTAGTTTTAATTATAATTTTTGGATTTACAAAGGGAAACAGCACATCAATACTTACACCTATGGTTGGAGAGGGAGTGAACCCTGTAACTACTTTAGGTCAAGTTCTTATAGCAACATTATTTGCTTATGATGGATGGATAAACGTTGGAGCTATTGCTGGTGAGATGAAGGATCCAGGAAAGGATTTACCAAAGGCAATAGTTGGTGGACTATCATTAGTTATGGCAGTTTATTTAGCTATAAATGTAGCTTATTTATGGGTAGCCCCAGCAAGTAGCTTAGCAAATGTTACTTCACCTGCATCTCTTGTAGCTACAAAATTATTTGGGCCAATAGGTGGAAAGTTAATATCAGCAGGGATATTAATATCTGTATTTGGAACATTAAATGGATATTTATTAACAGGACCAAGAGTAGTATATGCATTAACTAAAGAAAAATTATTACCAGGTAGTAATATTCTTTCAAAGGTTAATAAAGGTGGTTCACCATATAACTCAATATTACTTATATCAATACTTGCTTGTATATATGCATTAACAGGGCAGTTTAATTTATTAAGTGATTTAACTATATTTGCAGTATGGGTATTTTATGTTCTTACATTTATAGGAGTAATTATACTTAGAAAGACTAAGCCAGACCTTTATAGACCTTATAAAGTTCCAGGATATCCAGTAATACCTATAATAGCAATACTTGGAGGAACTTTTGTTGTAATAAATCAACTTATTACAGCACCACTTATATCTTTAGGTGGAATAATTATAACAATAATAGGGTTGCCTATTTATGCGTATATGAATAAAAAATCAAGAAATTAAAGATAAGTTTTATAGAATGGTTATATTTTGAAATTTACATTATTAGATGTATTTGTTGGTATGGGATACTTACATAGGCACATAATGAACTAGGATAATATAAATTATTATACTAATCCATTATGTGCTGAATTAAGTGTTTTATATCAACATTTTAATTTAAGATAGTTATTAAATTAAATCATCTAATCCATTAACAGTTGTTTGTTCATCTTCATCAATAGGAATCATTATGAATTTTTTACCGTCAATTATTTGTGATTTTATTTGAGGTATTTTTTCAGGTTTTACTTGAAGTATAACATCATAATCAGCCGCAACTTCATCACTTTCTACAGTTGCATTAGCAGCTTCATCTACATCATTTTCTAATGTTGCATAATTAGTTTCTTCAGTAGCATCCATATTATTTTCTTCTAAGTTATTTTCAACTGGTTCTTCAGTAGTATTTTCTAAAGCTTCTGAAGTGTTATCTTCTGTAGCATTTTCTAATTCTACATTACCTTCGTTAACTTCTGTAAAGTTATTAGTCACCTTATCAGCAGCAGCTTCTTGTTTAACTTGCTCAAGTTTGTTTTGAAGCATTTCAACTTGTCTTACAAGATGTTCTTCTTTTTTTCTTTGCTCATTTGCTTTAAGTACTTTTGGGTCAATTAAGCTTTCTGCTAAAGGTAGGTCATTGCCGAAGTTTGCTGCATATGATTTTTCTATTTTAGGAGCAAGCTCTTCTGGAACTCCACTTTCTACTAAGATATTTTGAATATCCTTACTTGATATTAATATTGGTTCAGCATCAGCTACATCTTCATACATAGAATTATATTCTTCTATCATATTATTAATGCTTTCTTGAACCTCCATAAATACTTTATCTGCTTTCTTTTCATCAGCACCAAAAGAACCTTTAATTATTTCTTGGAAGGTTTCTTTTTGAATAGTAGCAGTTTGTTTTGAAGGACATCCTAAAGCATATTCCATTAATTCATAATGTGGGTCCTTAGCATTTTTTGTGTAGTACATAATAGAGTTAACATCTGAACTACGGTTAATAAATGCTGGGAATATAAATCCATTAGCAGGAGCTTCAACAACCCAATCTCTATCACGAGCTTTAATTCTATTTTCATCCTCATAGTATCTAAGACCAGGTGCAGTAAGTGAAACTGGACATATTGCACATAGTACGTATTCATATACTTCTTCAGATTCATCAAGCTTAGCATTATCTTTAGTTTTAGTAATAACGTCATAAGCATCATGATACAGAAGTATTAAAAAGTTACCTGTATAATCATAATTCTCTATAATAGATTCGTAAAAACTATCAAGAAGAGCATCATCTTTTAATGCACTACTTTTAAGTTGCATAAGAGAAATTTGTTTTTCATTCACAAGGTCTTCATTAAGTGGAAATTCAAGTTGCAAAATATTATTTCCAATAGTTCCAGACATAACTTTTTTAGCAATTTCTAAGTACTTATGATAATCATCTTCCTCTAAGTTTAAGAATGTTTCTCTAAATTTTAAAATTACATGTTTTTCTCCACTGACATAGCACCCACACATTTTAGTAAAAGTACAGTGGTCTTTCTTTAGTCGTTTTTTTAATTCAAGTATATCTTTCTTTCTCATACATAAACCCCTCAATTTAGTATTTTATATTTCTATATATTAATTATAAGCAAACTCTTTTTTATATTAAACTATTTATTAAGTTTCTGTAAGTAAAAATTTTATATTTAAGTTATGTTTAAAGTGGAAATTAAGGGAAAATGGTAAATGTAATATATGGATATACATTCTATATATTTTGTATAATAGTATGTGATGGTGGATGGGGACCTTTTCTCTTTGCCATCAACCTCTATATGAATTCCAAGAAATTTAATCTTGATTATTAATTTAGAAATGAAAAGATTATGTTTTAAAACTAACCTTATAATATAAACATAGGAAAATAAACTTTAAATAGATTTATTTAGGAGAATTATATGAAAAAAGACTTTGTTATCGTATTAGCACCAGATTCATTTAAGGAAAGTATGACTGCAAAAGAAGCTTGTGTAGCAATGGAAAGAGGAATAAAGAAAGTAAATTCAGATATAAAATGTGTACATGTTCCTATGGCTGATGGGGGAGAAGGCACAATGCAATCATTAGTGGATTCCACAAATGGTAAGGTGTATTCTTTAGAAGTAGTAGGACCATTAGGAAACAAGGTCAAAGCAGAGTATGGTATTTTAGGGGATAGAGATATAGGAATTTTAGAAATGGCTAGTGCAAGTGGAATACAGTTAGTTCCATTAGATAAAAGAAATCCTTTAATAACAACTACTTATGGTACTGGTGAACTTATTAAAGCTTGTTTAGATAAAGGTGTGAAAAAGCTACTAATAGGTATTGGGGGAAGTGCAACTAATGATGGAGGAGCAGGAGTTATTCAAGCTCTAGGTGGAAGATTATTAGATAAATATGGAAATGAATTAGGTTTTGGTGGAGGAGAGTTAGGAAAATTGCATAGTATAGATTTAACTAATTTTGACTCTAGGTTAAATGATATTACTGTAGAAGTAGCTTGTGATGTTAATAATCCACTTTGTGGTGAAAGAGGAGCTTCAAATGTGTTTGGGCCACAAAAGGGAGCAACAGAAGAGATGATTAGTTTATTAGATGATAATTTAAGGCATTATGCAGATATAATAAAAAATCAGTTCGGAAAAGATATATTAAATGTACCAGGTGCAGGAGCAGCAGGAGGTTTAGGTGCTGGACTAATGGCATTTTTAGATGGAAATCTGAAAAAAGGAATTGAAATGGTAATAGAATACGCCGGATTAGAAGAGAAAGTAAAAGCTGCAGATATGGTGTGGACTGGAGAAGGAAGTATTGATTTTCAAACTCAATATGGAAAAACTCCTTTAGGCGTTGCAACAGTTGCTAAAAAATATAATAAGCCAGTTATAGCCTTTGCGGGAAAAGTTGGAGATAATATAGACGTGCTATATGAAAAGGGCATAGATTGTATATTTGGAATTATGCAAGGTGTAATGTCTATTGAAGAAGCTTTAGCTAAAGGTCAAGAAAACTTAGAAAAGGCAGCTGAAAATGTAATAAGACTTATGAAGTTAAACTGTTAATTATAATAGTTTAATATATTGTAATAAATTTGACACCTAATTGTCACAAAAGAAAGTTATTATAAATTCATAAAGTAGTTAAAGCATTATTATTTACCCCAAAAAATAACCTTTTAAGAAAAGCTAGCACTAATGTCCCCCAACAAAAGTGCCAGCTTTTTTATTTAATAATTTCTAATTAATAACTATCCTACGTAGCTTGCAAATAGGTGAATAAATATCATTGATGAAGCTGCAACTGCAAGCCAAGTACATCCACCAAGGATAATAGGTTTAATACCTTTAGTAAATAAATCTTTAAATTGAATTTTGAATCCTACACCAGCAAGAGCTACTGTAATAAAGAATTTATATCCAGTCTTAAATAATCCAGATAATCCTTCGATACTACTGAATAGACCCATTGTATTTAATACAGCCATAAGTAGGAATCCAAGTATAAACCAAGGGAATACTTTTAATACTGTTTGTCCTACGCTAGCTTGTTTAGTAACAGCAACTTGAGTTGCAGCACTAGAATTGCTCATAGTTGATGCAGTAGCAATAGCATTTTCTTTAGCTTCTTTACGTATAGCAAGTATCGTAAAAATTACAGCAAGTGCAATAAGCATAGTAGTTCTAGTAAGTTTTACGGTAATTGCTAAGTTAAGATCAAGACCATGTATTGCATTATAAGTAGCTTCAGATGCAGCAACACTAGAAGTATCGTTTATAGCAGTACCAGCTAAAAATCCAAATTGATTAGCTGTTAAATTAAGAGCACCAGCTAGATATGGATAAACTAAAGCTGCTAAAATATCAAATAAGAAGATTGATGTCATAGCATATGCAATTTCAGTTTCTTTAGCTTTGATTATAGATGAAAGAGTTGCTATAGCAGTTCCTCCACAGATAGAAGTACCACCACCAACTAGAGTACATGTATTATCAGAAAGGTTTAATTTCTTTCCTACAAAAAATGCAACAGTAAAAGAAAGGCAAATATTAAAAATGATTAATGGAAGTGCTTTTGCACCATAGCCAAGAATTTGACTGAAGTTTAATGTAGCACCAGCAAGTATAATACCAATATTTAAAAATTTCTTTCCTGCAAATGTAGTTCCCTTTTTAAAATCTTTATCTACAGTTGGTAGAAGGTTTACAATCAACATACCAATGAATAGACCTATCATAGGAGCACCTACGATATTTTGTAATCCACCTAAGTAAGTAGCAATAACAGCAATAGCAACACAAACAATAATAGCAAAATATGATTTCTTGTTCATAAATTTCTCTCCCCTTTAATATCAATTCTACTTGTTAAAAAATAAACGATTGAAAGTATAAATTAAAGTGGATAATTCCACTTTGTTTTAGCCTTAAAAGGAGTTCTAAATAGTGGGAAATAGAATCCTTTTAAGGCTATTTTTATGATTAAATTAGGTGATTTGTTATAAAATTATATAGTGTTTAGATTAACAAGTAGCTCCACCAACTAAGTGAAGTTGTGCATCTAAAATTTCTTGTTTACGATCCCAAATAGCATCAGAAAGTAATTCTTCTTGAATTCTTTCAAATCCTATACGCTCAATTGTTTGAGATAAACGTTCTCCAGTTTGTCCTTGTTCTCTGTAAAGTAAGATTAATTTTTCTACTACGTCTAAAGCTTCTTCTTTAGTAGTAAATACTTTATCTAAAGCGATACCGTGAGCAATTTTTTTACCCCATCTACCACCAATGTAGATTTTGTATCCTGTAGTACCATCTTCGATACAGTCAAAGTGACATTTTCCAATACAACGTCCACAGTTGTTACATTCATCTTTATTGATTTCTAAGATACCATCTTGAAGTGTAGCAGCTTTGATTGGACAGACATCTGCAACACCACATTTCTTACATCCGTTACATCCATCTTCATCATAGTTAGGTATATTTTGACCAATAATACCAACGTCATTTAAGTCTGGTTTTACACAGTTATTTGGACATCCACCTACTGCAATTTTGAATTTGTGAGGTAACTTAACATTTGCATATCCGTTGAAGAATCTTTCGTGGATTTCTTCTGAAAGAGCAAATGTATCTATTAATCCATATTGACAAGTTGTCCCTTTACAAGATACAACAGGTCTAACTTTAGAACCAGTACCACCAGTTACTAAACCTTCTTTTGCAATATATTCTTGGAATTTTTCTATGTTATCATAGTGGATTCCTTGACATTCAATTGTAAGACGAGTTGTAAGTGTTACAACACCGTTTCCATATAAATCTGTTGCTTCTGATAAACATTTATTTTGAGCTGCAGTAATTTTACCGTTTACAGTAATAATTCTACCTGAGAAACAATCAGTTCCCTTGTTTCTTAAAAAGCCCATCGCTTTTACTCTTTTTTCATCTTCTGGTGTTACCTTAAGTTTTGTCATAGTCATTTCTGCCATAATTAATTCCTCCAATGTTATAAATTTTTTTATTATAATTCTACTTCTGAGAAAGTAGAACCGCCTTCAAGTACAAGAGTATTTGTGTAACCATAATGTTTTAATCTGTTTTGTAAAAGGTAAGCACGTTTACCTTTAGTACAAACTAATAGTAATTTGTCATCTAAGTTATATCCTTCTACAGGTCCTGTAACTTTTGTAAGGTCCATATAAGGAGCACCTGTAATAGAAGGCGCAATTGAAGCATCAATTACCTTATAACCTTCTGGTTTGTTAGTTTTATATTCAAATGGAGTTATTGTTGTAAATGCTCCACTGATTTTATTAAGTAATACGTTTACTGTATGAGAGAATGGATGTATTGCTGTAGAGAATGGTGGAGCATAAGCTAAATCCATATTCTCGATATCTTCTAAAGAAGCATTCAGAGTAATAGCTGTTACTGCGATATCAACCATCTTATCAACAGCACCTTTACCGATTACTTGAAGTCCTAATAATTTTTTAGTTTCTTTATCAGCAATCATTTTTACGATAAATGATGATGCACCTGGATAATAGTGTGCTTTATCGTCTACTACAGTTACAACTGAAGCAACATCAAAACCAGCATCTTTAGCTTGTTTTTCAGTTAAACCAGTACGTCCAACATTTAGTTCTGGTAATTTACAAACACCAGTACCTAATACACCGTTATATTTTAATTTATTACCAGCAATATTTTTTGCTGCAATACGACCTTCGATATTTGCTGAAGATCCCATAGGAGACCAAGCTGGAGCATTTGTAATTGAATTTGTTACGCATGCACAGTCACCGATTGCATATATGTCAGGGTCGTTTGTTTGTAAATATTCATTAACTTTAATTGTTCTATTAGGCATAAGTTCTATAGATGTACCTTCTAAGAAAGAAGTATTAGCACGTATACCCATTGCAAGAATTACAGCATCACATTTCATTGCACGTTTTTGAGTTTTAACCTTTTCAACTCTATCTGTTCCAAGGATACCTTCAAGACGAGTATTAGTAAAAGTCATAATACCGTGGTCTGCAAGGTGATTTTCTACATAGTCACAGAACTCAGGGTCAAAACCTGGAAGTACGTGGTCTGCCATATCAAGAACAGAAACTTTAACTCCTTGTACTGCTAAGTTTTCAGCAACTTCAAGCCCAATGAAACCGCCTCCAACAACTATAGCTCGTTTAATTTCTCCAGCTTCTACAGAGCTTCTTAAAGAAATTGCATCATCTGGTGTTCTCATAAAGTAAACACCTTTTAAATCTACTCCTTCAAGGCTTGGCTTAATTGGATTCGCACCAGAAGCTATGACTAATTTGTCATATGTAAAAGTAGAAGATTCGTTTGTAGATAGATTTAAAGCATATACAGCTTTTTCTGATTGATTTACATTAGTTACTTCCATTTGTGTTAAGACATTAACACCTGTAAGTGCAGAAAAACTTTCTGGTGTATTTACAATAAGTCCAGAACGTTCATGGATTAAGTCACCAACATAATAAGGTAAACCACATCCAGCGTAAGATATATCATTACTTTTGGTTAATATAGTAATATCTAAATCGCGATTTTCTCTTTTTAATTTAGCAGCTACTTTTGTACCAGCAGCTACTCCACCAATAATAAGTATTTTCACCAAATCACTCCCTTGTCATTTATTTAACATACTAACAATCTAAATATAACATTTGAGTTAATATTAGGAAAGTGATATTATCTTATTAAGGTCATAGGAAATACCTATGAACTTTTTGGGGAAATATGTCGAATAAGTAAAGGGGTTATTGGATAAAGGATAAAAGAGGGAGAATTATATGACAATTAAACATTTACGTGTATTTAATGAGGTTGCAGAAAGTGGGAAAATGAGCATTGCAGCAGCAAAGTTTTATTTATCGCAACCAACGGTAAGTCAGATAATAAAAGAGTTAGAGGAGCATTATGGCTTTTTGTTATTTGAACGTTTATCTAAGAAACTGTTCATTACTGAAGAGGGGAAAAAGCTATTATATTACTCAAAACAAGTTGTAAAGCAATTCGATGAATTAGAAAGTAAAATGTTAGAGTCTTCTAAGGTGCAATCATTCCGAATTGGCTCAACTATCACAATAGGAAGTTGTTTAATTAATGACATTATTAAAGAGTTTGAACGTATTGATGATACTGTTGAGATTTATTCTTATGTAAATAATACACAAGCAATAGAAGATGAATTATTAAAAGCAAATATAGATATAGCCTTAGTTGAAGGTGTTGTAAAGAGTTCAGATTTAGTAAGTATTCCAGTAGTAGATGATTATCTAGTACTTGTCTGTAGTAAGAATCATCCATTGGCTGAAAGTCGTCATTTTACAGTGGAAGAGCTAAAAAATCAAGGATTTGCAATGAGAGAAAAAGGTAGTGGAACAAGAGAACAATTTGAAAACTATATAAGTAAACAAGGCATTTCAATAAAGGAAAGTGTAGTAGCAAACTGCCCAACAGCTTTGATAAATGCTGTAATAGAACAAAATTGTTTGGCTGTTTTATCAGTGAGATTAGTAGAAGAGCAAATTAAGAATGGTAGTATAGTAGTTCTAAAAAATGAATGTTGTGCTTGGAATCGTTCTTTTTCTATTGTATATCATAAGAATAAGTTTTTATCGCATAGCATGGTGAATTTTATTCAAGTAGCATCGAGCTTTAAACGTTCAGAGATTATGGATTCAATTATGTCAATGTAAAGGATTAATCATAAATATTTCCTATGATTAACTTAGGCAAAACTTAATTTAACTCAATATATAATTATGGTATGTTAAGTATATAACATTAAATGTTAAATATATAACAGTTTGGTGTTTAATAATCTATATTGTTATTAATAAAGGATGAGCATATGGATATTTACATGACAGGAATTAATTATAATAATGCTGATATTGAATATAGAGAAAAGTTTTCGCTAACAACAGAGCAACAGGATATTATAGCTAAGAAGTTAATAGATTCAAAAATAGCTAAAGGATGTATTTTTTTATCTACCTGCAATCGTACAGAGCTTTGGATAAGTGGAAATAATTCTTTATCACTAGACTTTTTTATAAATGAAGTATTAGGAGATGAAGAAATAGATTTCCTTATAAAAGAAGATATAAAAAAATGTTTTATAGTAAGACAAGGTGAAGAAGCTGTTGATTATCTTTTAGAGCTTGCCTGTGGAATACATTCTCAAATTTTTGGAGAAGATCAAATTTTAACTCAATTAAAGGTAGCTACAGATAATGCTAGAAAAAGTGGATATATAGATAGTATATTAGAAACTTTATTTAGAACAGCTATAACAGGAGCAAAGAAGGTAAAAACAGAAGTAATATTAACGAATAAAAATCGTTCTTTACCAGAGACAATAATTTCTCAATTAGAAGGAATGTATGGGTCATTAAAAGAAAAAAAGTGTCTTGTTATTGGAAATGGTGAGATGGGACGCCTTATGGCTAGTAACTTAGTAGATGTAGGTGCTAATGTTGAAATGACACTTAGGCAATACAAAAAGAAACAAGCTATTATACCATCAGGTTGTGGAGTAGTACTATATGAAGAGAGATGTAATGGAATAGAAGAAAAAGAATTTATTTTTAGTGCTACAAGAAGTCCACATTATACTATAAAGAGAGAAGAGATTAGTGAATTATTAAATAAAGAAAAAATGTACTGCTTTATTGATATGGCACTTCCAAGAGATATTGATCCTAAAATTGATGAGCTTAGTAATGTAAGACTTTTTCATATAGATGATTTTGGAGTAAGGTCTGAATGTGAAAAAGAAGATTTAGAAAGTGCAAGAGAAATTCTTTCAGAATATAAACAGGATTTTATTAATTGGTATCAGATTAGAGCTTTAGCTCCTAAGGTAAATGAGATAAGTGAAATAGTTGGTGAGTTAACTCATTGTAAGCTTACTAAGGTATATAAGAATATAAATATATCTGAAGATGATAAAGGTTTTTTACAAAGTAGTGTACAAGCTGCTACCAAAAAAGCTGTATCAAAAATAATATTTGGATTACGTGAAAATATGGATAGAGAACAGTACAATGAATTACTTAAAGCATTGGAATTAACAGCAAATAATTGCATGTAATAAATATAGGATATCATCTATATTTAGAAAAGTAGATGAATTAATAAGGTGTAGAGTATATTTGAAAAACGTTAGAATAAATAGACTATGGGAGCAGATTTATGAGTAAAAATAAAATTATAGTTGGAAGCAGAGATTCAAAGTTAGCTGTCATGCAGACAGAATTAGTTATGAATCAAATTCGTAGATATAACCCAAACTTAGAATTAGAACTAGTTACATTAAAAACTACAGGAGATTTAATTTTAGATAAGACCTTAGATAAAATTGGGGGAAAAGGGCTTTTTGTAAAAGAATTAGACCAGGCATTAATAGATGGAAGAATTGATATTGCAATTCATAGTTTAAAGGATATGCCGATGGAAGTAAGTGAAGATTTACCGATTGTAGCACTTCCAACACGTGGTGATGCAAGAGATGTATTAGTATTACCACAAGGTGAAACTTTAGAATCTTTAGATAGAGACAAATATTTATCTAACATAGGTTCTTCTAGTAATCGTAGAAAATTACAGCTTGAAAATTTATATGGTAATGTAAAGATAACACCAGTAAGAGGAAATATTATTACTCGTCTTGCAAAGCTTGACAGAGGGGAGTACTCATCTCTTATCCTTGCAGCGGCAGGATTACAAAGAGTTGGTTTAGAAAATAGAATAAGCAAATATTTCTCTGTAGAAGAAATGATTCCATCTGCAGGTCAAGGAATATTATCTATTCAAGCAAGAAAAGATTTAGATGTTAGCTTTTTACAAGGGGTAAATGACCCAATATCAATGTATTGTGCAACAGCAGAACGTAGCTTTGTAAGAGTATTAAATGGAGGATGTTCATCTCCAATTGCTGCTCATGCAAGAGTAATAGGAAATGAAATAAAGCTAGTAGGACTTCATTATAATGAGAAAACAAAAGAGCATATAATTGATACTATTGTAGGAGATGTACTAAAAGCAGAAGCTTTAGGTGAAACATTAGCAGATAAGTTGAGAGGTGAAATAGGATGAATACAGGAAAAGTGTGGCTTGTAGGAGCAGGTCCATCTGATGAAGGATTATTTACTTTAAAGGGGAAGCGTGTACTAGAACAAGCAGATGTTGTTGTTTATGATCAACTTGTTGGTGATGGAATTATGAGTATGATTCCAGCTAATGCAGAATGTATTGATGTTGGTAAACATGCTGGAAATCATAAGGTTGTACAAGAAAGAATAAATGAAATTTTATTAGAAGAAGCTCAAAAAGGAAAAAGAGTTGTAAGACTAAAGGGTGGAGACCCATTTTTATTTGGTCGTGGTGGTGAAGAGTTAGAATTATTATGTGAACATAATATTCCTTTTGAAATTGTACCTGGTATAACATCAGCAATATCTGTACCAGCTTATGCAGGGATACCAGTTACACATAGGGATTTTACTTCATCTCTACATATTATAACAGGTCATAAAAAGAAGGGTTGTAATGACCCTATTGATTATAAAAGCTTAGTAGCATTAGGAGATGTAACTTTAGTATTTCTTATGAGTGTAGGGGCTTTACCTGATATTTCAAAAGGCTTAATAGAAGCTGGAATGGATAAGAATACACCTGCTGCTATATTAGAAAAGGGAACTAGATATAATCAAAGAAAAGTAGTGGCAACTATTGAAACATTACCTGAAGAAGCAAGAAAAAATGATGTTGGAACTCCAGGCATAATTATTGTTGGAAAGGTATGTTCATTATCAGAACAGTTTTCATGGGCAGAGAAGAGACCTTTAGGAGGAAAACGTATAATAATTACTAGACCTAGACGTAAATCATCTAAGCTTAAAGAGATGTTATATGATTTGGGGGCAGAGGTAGTAGAGGTACCAAGTTTTGAAACTGTAGCTATTAATAATAATGAAGTATTAGATGAAGCTATAAATAATATTAAAGATTATAATTGGGTTGCTTTCACATCAGAAGCAGCAGTTGAAATATTTTTTAATGAATTAAGAGATACAAAAATAGATATTAGAAATTTAATCAATGTTAAATTTGCAGTTGTTGGACCAGCTACTAAGAAAGCTGTAGAGAGTCGTGGAATATTTGTAGAGTATATGCCGGAGGAATACTATGGTGAAGCTATGGCTAAAGGATTGTCAGAGCGTATTTCTGTAGACGATAAAGTTATGGTTTGTGTACCTAAAGAAGTAGATACTGAGCTTTATAAAAATTTAAAGTCATATGAAAAACAAATAGATGTTGTTCCTTTATATGATATTGTATATGAGAAAAATAAAGATATTAAAGTTAATGATGAAGATTATGTTGTATTTACTAGTGCATCTTCAGTAAAAGGCTTTGTAAACTCTATAGATGATTTAGATTATAATTCTATAAATTCAATTTGTATCGGAAAGAAGACAGCAGAAGAGGCTAGCAGTTATGGTATGAAGGTGTCAGTTTCAAAGGAAGCTACAATTGAAAGTTTAGTAGAATGTGTTATTGAATGTAGTAAGAGAGGTATTGATTAATGGACTTAATAAATAGACCGAGAAGACTTAGAAGTAATCCTTTTGTACGTTCTATGGTTAGAGAAACTAAGATGAATATAAAATCATTAGTTTATCCTATTTTTATAAAAGAAGGAACTGGCATTAAGGAAGAAATATCTTCAATGGAAAATCAATTTAGATATAGTATAGATATGTTGCCACAAGTTTTAAAAGAGATAGTAGATAGTGGTGTACAAAATGTTATGTTATTTGGAATTCCTGATAAAAAAGACCCATTAGGTACTGGAGCTTGGAGTGAGGATGGAATAATACAAAGAGCATTAAGAGTTGCGAAGAAGGAATGTCCAGAGCTTTATTACATAACAGATGTATGTCTTTGTGAATATACTTCACATGGTCATTGTGGTATGTTAAAGGGACAAGAGGTAGATAATGATAGTACTCTTCCTTTATTAGCAAAAACAGCTTTATCGCATGTACAAGCTGGAGCTGATATGGTTGCACCATCAGACATGATGGATGGAAGAGTTGCTGCAATAAGAAGTATATTAGATGAAAATGGTTATGAAAATATTCCAATTATGTCTTATGCAGTTAAGTATTCATCGTCTTTCTATGGACCATTTAGAGAAGCTGCTGGTTCAGCACCATCTTTTGGAGATAGAAAAACTTATCAGATGGATTATCATAATAGAAAAGAGGCAATGAGAGAAGCTTTATTAGATATTAGTGAAGGTGCAGATATAATTATGGTTAAGCCTGCATTATCATATTTAGATATAATTCGTGATGTTGCTAATGAAGTTAACGTTCCTGTAGCTGCATATAGTGTAAGTGGTGAGTATGCCATGATAAAAGCAGCAGCAAAAATGGGATTTATAGATGAAGATAATATTGTTTGTGAGACTGCAACAAGTATATATAGAGCAGGAGCAGATATATTACTAACATATTATGCAAAGGAACTTGCACAATTTATGAAGAGTGGAAGAATCGGCTAAAATAGCACCTTGTATTTGTTATATAGTAAGTAGAATTACAAAAATATTTTTATATATTATGTTAAGAATTAAGCACCATATAGGTGCTTTTTTTGATATTAGGAATATTATTAATATTACAGCATTTACTTTCAAATGCACTACCTATATAATTATGATGTTAATTATTAAAGTATACCTATAATATATTTTTAAAATTAAGCAAATTATAACTATATACTAAAAAGCAAGGGGGAATAAGCATGAAATCCTTAAAGATTGCTTGCACTAATAAAACAGAATATTATTTCTATACAGACAGAGAAATTATATCAGCAATGTCAACTGATTATACAGATGTAGCAGCTGCTGTAGTTAATGAATGTGATATAGAAATTATTAATAGCATATATGACACAAAATTCGGAATAGATATATTTGTTATAGCTGAGACTGATAATATTGATGAATCTATTAAAAATAAAGTTGCTAAAATAGTAAAAGCTGAAGATTTAAATACAGAAGAATTCAGTAAAGAAGTAAATGAAGCAGCTGATAGATATGAAGAGCAAATGTTACCTCCATTTTTTGATGTCTTAAGTAAATACTCAAAAAGAGGAAATTTAGCATTTGCATGTCCAGGACATCAAGGTGGAAAGTACTTCCTTAAGCATCCAGCTGGAAGAGCTATGTATGAATTTTTTGGAGAAAATATATTTAAATCAGATATATGTAATGCAGACGTTGATTTAGGGGACTTATTAATACATGAAGGTCCTGCAATGTCAGCTCAAGCATATGCAGCAAAGGTATATAATGCAGATAAGACATACTTTGTAATGAATGGAACAAGTACGTCAAATGCTGTAGTTATAAATGCAACAGTTGCCCCTGGAGATTTAGTTTTATTTGATAGAAATAACCATAAATCTATATATAATTCAGCGTTAGTAACAGCTGGAGGAAAACCTGTATATTTAGAAACCTCTCGTAATCCATTTGGATTTATAGGAGGAATAGATGCACATTGCTTTAATGAAGAGTATTTAAGAAATGAGGCAGCTAAGGTTGATGCAGAAAAAGCTAAAAGTAAGAGACCATTTAGATTAGCTGTTATTCAGCTTGGAACTTACGATGGAACTATATATAATGCAAGACAGGTAGTTGATAAGATAGGACACCTTTGTGATTATATTCTTTTTGACTCAGCATGGGTTGGATATGAGCAGTTTATACCAATGATGAGAGATTGTTCTCCATTATTATTAAATTTAACACCAGAAGATCCAGGTATATTTGTTACACAATCTATACACAAGCAACAAGCAGGATTTTCTCAAACTTCTCAAATCCATAAGAAAGATAGTCATCTTAGAGGACAAAAGTGTTATATAGATCATAAGCGTTTCAATAATGCTTATATGTTATATGCTTCAACAAGTCCATTCTATCCATTATTTGCGGCATTAGATGTTAATGCTAGAATGCAAGATGGAGAAGCAGGAAGAAAGCTTTGGGCAGATTGTATAAAGATTGGTGTTGATGCTAGAAAAGACGTTTTAGAAAGATGTACTTTATTAAAACCATTTATTCCACCAGTAGTTAATGGAAAGCCATGGCAAGATTATGATACAGAAGAAATATCGACAAATATTGAATTCTTCAAATTCCATCCAGGAGAAAGATGGCATTCATTTGAAGGATATGGAGAAAACCAATACTTTGTAGACCCTAATAAATTTATGCTTACAACTCCAGGAATAAACGTAGAGACTGGTGAATACGAAGATTTTGGTATACCAGCAACAATACTTGCAAATTATTTAAGAGATAATAGAGTTATACCAGAAAAGTGTGATTTAAATTCTATTCTTTTCTTATTAACTCCAGCAGAAACTCCTGCAAAGATGAAAGGTCTTGTAAATCATCTTGTAAGATTTGAGACATTTATAAAAGAAAATGCTCCATTAAGTGAAGTTTTACCTGTGCTTTACTCTAAATATGAAGAGCGTTATAAAGGTTACACAATAAGAAGACTATGCCAAGAGATGCATGATTTCTATAAAAAGAATGATGCTAAAACTTATCAAAAGCTATTATTTAGAAGAGATTCACTTCCAGAGTATGTGATGGACCCAAGAGAAGCTAATGTTGAGCTTAAGAGAAATAATGCTAAGCTTATACCATTAACTGATATAGTTGGAGAGATTGCATTAGAAGGAGCGCTTCCTTATCCACCAGGAGTATTCTGTGTAGTTCCAGGTGAAAGATGGAATACAGTAGCTCAAAGATATTTCTTAATTTTAGAAGAGGGAATTAATTCTTTCCCAGGCTTTGCTCCAGAAATCCAAGGTGTTTACCTTGAAAAAGAAGATGGTAAAGTTAGAGCTTATGGATATGTTTTAGATAAATAAGAATTAGTATAGGTGAAATTATATTTCACCTATATTTTTTTTGCTTTTTTATTAAATAAGGTCATATAAGTGCAAATAGAAAAGAAATGATTTTATATAATATTTAAGATATTGTATTTAATTTAATATAATATTAGAAGAATGTAGTTCTTAATATTAAAATTTAATAAAAAATATAATAAAGACTATCTTAAGATAAATAGTATTATTATCTTAGGATAGTCTTATAAATTATGTATAAGTATATTTGACGTTTGATTATGCTGCTTTAGGATTTCTTATTTCATCAGCAGTAAGGATTTTCTTATTTTTAAATATTAAGTATCCGATATATCCACTTATTACACTTACTATAATACATCCAGCTGCTGCTATTAAAACTTTTATAGCTGGGTTGTAAGCAAACATAACTGCAAACCCTGCAATTGGAGTAGCTGTACCTGGAGTATTGTTTACTAATCCCATTAAAGCAACTATTATACCACTTGCTGCTCCCCCTATAAAGTTTGTTACGTAAACTGGAATAGGGTTTGCACTAATTATATCTGCTTGAGTAAGAGGTTCTATAGCAACTGCTATAGTATCTTTCTTAGAACCAAACTTCATTTTGTGGAAGAATACATAGTTCATGAAAGAAGAACCAAATACTGCTAAAGCACCTATAGCCATTGGAACACCAGTTAATCCAAGCATAGCAGTAAGAGCCATTGAGCTAAGTGGAGCTGTAGCAACTACCGTTAATATTCCACCAAGGATAATTCCCATAATTACAGGGCTTGAATTTGCAGATGAAAGTAATACATCACCTATTTTTAATAATGTTCCATTAACTATTGGGTTTACGCCAGTAGCAATTAATCTAGAAAGTGGGGCAGCGATAATTATTATAGCAATAAGATCTAAACCAGCTGGCACTTTCTTTTCTAAGAATTTAACAACATAAGATATTAGGTATCCTGCTATAAATCCTGGTAATATACCAAAGCCTGAAACAGCAAGACCAGTTAATACTGCATAAACTGGAGAAACTCCAAGAGCTAGCGGTACAAGTATACCTGCTGCAACACCACCAAGGCTTCCGTTTGCATTACCTACACCTTGTAAAAATTCAATTTTTAATACTTCACCAAAGAATGCAAAGTGAAAGGCTTCAACTAAGAAACTAGCACAAGCTGCATTTGCAAGAGCTCCCATAGCCTTCATTCCATTTGGTGCCTTGTAGCTAAATAAAGTAAATAGTCCAAGTACTACAAGTAAAAGAACAGTTCCAAATATGATATCCATTTTTTCATCCCCTATTAATCATTTGTTTTTTTAAAATTTATCATAAGTTAAATTTTTGCTGTTAAGTAGTTAAGTAATTATTCGTTTATTATTATTTAGAAGATTTCCCGAATACTTTTTCTTTAAGTGCTAGACCAGTTTCAGTAATAGCAACTCCACCTAAAGCTGTTTCTCTTAATTCCGCAGGCATGCTTGTACCAACTTTGTACATTGCTGAAACTGCATCATCAAAAGGAATCTTTGAATCTACTCCTGCCATTACCATATCTGCTGTACAAAGAGCACTTATTGCACCTGATACATTTCTTTTTGCACAAGGTATTTCAACAAGACCAGCAACAGGGTCACATACTAGACCTAATACGTTTTTGAAAATTATAGCTGCAGCATCTAAACTCATCTTAGGAGTACCACCCATAAGTTCAACTACAGCACCTGCTGCCATTGCAGCTGCAGAACCACATTCAGCTTGACATCCACCTTCTGCACCAGAGAAAGTAGCATTCATTCCTATAATCATACCGATAGCTGAAGATGCAAATAAACCTTGAATAAGTTCTTCATCAGTTTTATTTAATAATTCTCCAGCACTTAAGATTACAGCAGGAAGGATACCACATGAACCAGCAGTTGGACATGCAACTATCTTACCCATAGCACCATTTACTTCTGAAGATGACATAGCCATTGCCATTGCAGTAACGATACCACTTCCCATTAATGATTTACCAGAGTTGCTGTATTGTTGTAGACGATAAGCATCTCCACCGATAAGACCACTAAGAGAATATACTTGTTTCTCTCTACCAACAGTAGCACTTTCTTTCATTGCATCAAGAGTAAGTTTCATTTGTTCAAATAAGTATTCACGAGAAACGCCTTTGCATTCCATTTCTTTACGTATAGCATATTCACTTAAAGATATTTGTTCTTTTTCACATATTTCAATTAATTCTTTACCAGAATTTGCAATCATCATAGTTAAAATCCCCCTAACCTAAAGAGTTTATAACAATAACACGGTTTACTCCGTCTATTGATTTTATTTGTTCAATTACTGCATCAGAAGCAGTGTGGTCTATTTCAACAGTCATTGTAGCATCTTGTCCTTTTTGACTTCTTACAAGAGCCATATTAGCGATATTAATTTCATTTTCATAGAAAATAGTAGAAATCTTAGAAATAGTACCAGGAATGTCATCGTGGCTAGTAATAATAGTAGGATATTCTCCAGTTATTTTTACCTTATTTCCATTTATCTCGTAAATTTCAACTAGTCCACCACCGATAGAAGAGCCTAGCACTTCCCATTGAATATCATCTAAATCAGTGATAAGAAATTTTACTGTATTAGGATGAACTTGTCCTAAATCTGCTGGAAGAAATTTAATTGTTAGACCCTCTGATTCAGCAATTAAAAGTGAGTCTTTAAGCCTAGAATCATCAGGCATCATTCCTAATATTCCCGCAACAAGCGCACGGTCTGTTCCATGTCCTTTGTAAGTTTCTTTAAAAGAGCCATGCAGTAAAAAAGTAACATCTTTGATAGGCTTATTTACAATTGTTTTAGCTATTTTACCAAGTCTTGCTGCACCAGCTGTGTGTGATGATGATGGACCTATCATAATTGGTCCTAAAACGTCAAATATTCCGATATTAGACACAATAAACATCCTTTCCGTATAGTAATAAGTATTTTTTATTTTTTGATTACGGTTACAAGAATACAATATTCGACAAAGTTTGTAAATGGTTTTATTGAAATATAATAAATTACCAGGTATTTTACGATTAAATTAAGAGAATAGTAAAAAAATAATAAAAATAATCAAAAATATTTGATAAAACACTAAAGGAAAATAATGGAATATATGTTATAATTGCTATGTAAATAATACAAAAAGGGAGATGTTTAAAATGAGAGATTATTTTGAAGGTAGGTTTGAAGGAAAAAATATGCTTGTAACTGGAGGAACATCTGGTATAGGTAAGGCTGTTTGTATTAGAGCGGCAAAAGAAGGTGCATTTGTAATTATAGTAGGACGTAACGAAGAAAGAGCACAAGCTGTACTTTCTGAAATAGTTCAAAATGGTGGTAAAGCAAGATTTATAAAAGCTGATGTTAGTAGAGAAGATGAAGTTACAAGCTTATTTAATATAATAAACAATGAAGTAGGAGAATTACATGTTGCTATCAATAATGCTGGAGTTGTAGGACATGGAGAAAGAATTGATGAGCTATCTACAGAAGAATGGTCAAGAGTTATAAATACAAATTTAAATTCAGCATTTTATTGTTGTAGAGAAGAAGTTAAAAATATGTTGAACCATAAACAAGGTGGTTCTATAGTAAATGTATCATCAGTGGCAGGAACTACAGGTTTTTATAGAGCAAGTGCTTATGTTACATCTAAGCATGCGCTTAATGGATTAACTAAAGCTGTAGCTAATGATTTGGCTAAATTCAACATACGTTGTAATTCAGTTTCTCCAGCAGTTACAGCAACACCATTAAATGATAGAAGTGCTCAAGAGATTAAAGTTAAGCTTGGAACAGCTATGGCTCAAGGAAAATCTTTAGAGGAAGCAAAATCAGAAACTATGATAGGTGGAAAAACTGAAACATTACAAAAACGTTCAGCAACTCCTGAAGAGCAAGCAGCAACTATTCTTTATATAGCAAGTGAAGAAGCAGCTCATATAACTGGCTCTATCATTATGAGTGATGGTGGTTATACAGCTTACTAAAATGAAATTTAGTTAGAAATAAAATCTAGCACAAAAGTTTAACAACTAAAGTGCTAGATTTTTTTAATTATTTGTAACTTTATTTATCAGCAAGATAAGATAAAGATTCTATTTTAAAGTTTGAAATCCATGAAGTATAAAAGATTCTGTTAATAATGCTATTTCATGTGGTGATTCCTTTAGTCCATTATTTAACCAGGCCTCAAATAATCCTAAACATCCTGAAAGAATATAAGTATAAAAATAATCAAAGTTATTCATGTTTTCAGAGTTAAAAAAGGCACTCCATGAAGTAAAACAGTTTTTTCGTATAATATCTTTTATTTTATTAACAAAAGCAATATCTCCATTACGACCTAATAATACTGTTGTCATGGAAGCATTATCTTTTAAAAACATAAAAATATCTTCTAAAAGTGGAAGAGGACGGCCATCAAGTTTATCTGGAGAATGAGCATCCATAATTTTATTAAATTCCTCAAATAATTCTTCTTCAATTTTTTCTAGCAAATCAAAAATATCTTTGTAATGCAAGTAGAATGTTCCTCTATTTAAATCAACTTTTTCTGTAAGTTCTCTAACTGTAATATCATTTATACTTTTTTCCAACATAAGTTCAATAAGTCCATCTTTTAAGGCATTTTTAGTCTTTCTGATACGCCTATCAGTAGATTTCTGTTCCATAGATATCCTCCTAAGATTTATTTCAATATCATGTATGAAAAATGGTTATTAAAAATAGACACATTTTTAAAATCTGTCTAATAATATTCAGAGTTACAAAAGGAAGTCTAGTTTTTAACATTTTCAAAAATATTGATTATTGATATGGAAATTTTAGTCTATTATAATCTAAATGGACTAATAAATCAACACAGTGTCTAATAATTAGGCTATTTAAAAAGGGGATGGAGCAATAAATGAAGGAAAAGTTTTTTAGAGGAGTTGTAAAGCATAAAAGATTAATTTTAATAGTTTTTTTTATAGTAACGATATTTTCAGCTTTATGTAAGCCATTGGTTTCTGTTAATTATGACATGAACGATTACCTTCCAGATGATACATCATCAACAGTATCTCTAAATGTAATGGAGAATGAGTTCAAGGGTGGAATACCTAATGGAAGGATAATGGTATCTAATGTTACTATACCTGAAGCTATTGATATTAAAGATAAACTTGAAGCTATTGATGGTGTTGATGAAGTTATGTGGTTAGATGATGTAGCTAATATAAAAGAGCCATTAGATACTATAGATAAAGATATAATTAGCGATTATTACATTGATGGGAATGCCTTATTTACTGTAACTGTAGATGAAAGTAAAAGAATAGAGGCTGTAAATGAGATAAGGGATTTGATTGGTGATGATAATGCATTTTCAGGAACAGTAGTAGATACAGTTGTTGCAACAGAATCTACTACAAAGGAAATTGGTAGAATAGTGATGATAGCAGTACCGTTTACCTTATTAGTTCTATTAGTTACTACAACATCATGGTTTGAACCTATCATATTACTATTATCAATAGGTGTAGCGATTATGATAAATTCTGGTACAAACTTGATTTTTGGAGAAATATCTTTTGTAACTAATGCAGCAGGAAATATATTGCAGTTAGCGGTATCACTAGATTATTCTGTATTTTTATTACATCGATATAAAGAGATACGAAAAGAAGAATTAGATAATAAAGAGGCTATGGTACAAGCGTTATGCAAATCTACAGGTTCAATTTTATCTAGTGGATTAACTACTGTAATTGGATTCTTAGCTCTTACAGTAATGCAATTTAAATTAGGTCCAGACCTTGGATTTGCATTAGCTAAGGGAATAGCTTTAAGCTTAATAACAGTGTTTATTTTTACTCCAGGATTAATTTTATATTGCAGTAAGCTAATTGATAAAGGGGAGCATAGAAACTTTATGCCTAGTTTCAATGGATTTGCTAAGGTAGTAAGAAAGATTATGATACCATTTTCTATTTTATTTGCAATTGTAATTGTACCTTCTTATTTAGCATCTATAAATAATGACTATTATTATGGAGCTTCTAAGATATTTGGAGAAGATACTAAATTAGGACGAGATACAAAGTTGATAGAAGATACTTTTGGCAAGTCAAATAACTTTGTATTAATGGTACCTAGAGGTGATTTTGGGACTGAGGAAAAATTATCAGAAAGACTTAAGGAAGTTAAAGAGGTAAGCTCTATAATATCTTATGTAGATAAAGCTGGTGCAGAAGTTCCTATGGAATATTTAGATGAAGATACTTTATCTAAATTAATAAGTGATAATTATAGTAGGATGGTCATTACAGTTAAAAGTGATTATGAAGGAGAAGAAGCTTTTAAGTTAGTAGAGGAAATTAGAAATATTGCAAAAGAATATTATGGAGATAAATATTATTTAGCAGGTAGTACTGTAAGCACTTATGATCTAATGGATACAGTAACAGCAGATATGGTTAGTGTTAATTTACTAGCAATAGGAGCAGTTTTTCTAGTATTAGCAATTACAATGAAATCCATATCTGTTCCAATAATTTTAGTTTTAGCTATTGAAACAGCAATTTGGTTTAATCTTTCAATATCTTACTATATGAATACACCATTATTTTATATTGCTTACTTAATTATAAGCTCAGTTCAATTGGGAGCTACAGTAGATTATGCAATATTAATGACTGAAAGATATCTAGAATTTAGAAAAGATTTTAATAAAAAAGAGTCTGTAGTAAAGACAGTATCAGTATCAATGGTTTCAATACTTACTTCAGGTACAGTATTGACAGCTGTAGGACTTTTACTTGGATATATGACAACCCATCAATTACTAGCACAGCTTGGAAGACTTCTTGGAAAAGGAACAATATGTTCATTAGTAATTGTAATATTTGTTATACCAGGCTTGTTATATATTTTTGATGGTGTAGTTGTTAAAAAGAATAAGATTAAAAAAGCTGAAGGATTAGATATAAAGGAAGGGTTGATATAAATGGATAATAATAAAGTAGTAAAAAGAACTGCAGCTGGTGTTGTGACATCTCTATTTGTAATTTCAAATATATTACCAACTGTTGT
This sequence comes from Clostridium disporicum, assembly GCF_001405015.1. Taxonomy (GTDB): domain Bacteria; phylum Bacillota; class Clostridia; order Clostridiales; family Clostridiaceae; genus Clostridium; species Clostridium disporicum_B. The sequence continues at coordinate 22,948 of NZ_CYZX01000025.1, read as the reverse complement.
ACAAGCAGCTTCAATAGCTAGTAATAAAGAAGAAGTAGTATATGTAAATTTAAATTCCGATGGCGATTTACTTGGAACTTACGTAGTTAATATATTTAATGATAATGATAATGATATAACTGATTATGGAAATTATATAGAAGTAAGAAATATGAATACAAATGATGAAATTAATTATGATTCAGGAGTAATAAAAATAAAAAATTCTAAGGATAAGCTATATTATGAAGGTATTATGGAAAATGCAGAAATACCATGGAATATAAATATTACTTATAAGATGGATGGAAAAGAGTATTCAGCAGAAGAAATTGCAGGAATGAGTGGGAAGCTTACGATAGAAACTAACATTACAGAAAATACTAAAGCAAAAGAAGGATTTTTTGAAAGTTATGCATTACAATCTACAGTTAAGTTAGATACAAATATATGCAAAAATATTGTAAGTGAAGGTGCTACAGTAGCTAATGCTGGTGATTTAAAACAGCTTACTTACACAGTGATGCCAGGCAACGAAAAAGATATTAAAATATCAGCAGATGTAACTGATTTCGAAATGGATGGTATTGATATAAATGGGATTAAATTAAATCTTGGTATTAGTAAGGATAATGTTGATACTAGCAACCTTTCAGATAAGATAACAGAATTACAAGATGCAGTAAGCGAATTAGATAATGGCGCTAAGGACCTAAATGACGGAGCAGAAACCCTTAATAGTGGAGCAGGGAAATTAAATGATGGAATAAATACAATTAATGAAGCTTTAAATACTTTAAATGGAAAATCATCTTCATTAACAAATGGTTCTTCTGAAGTAAAAATTGCCTTAGAAACTATAGATTCAGCTTTAAGTGGAGTTACTATTTCTTCTGGTGAGATTACAAAATTAAGCGATGCTTCTGCACAAATAAAAAATGGAATAGCTATGCTTGTAGGAGGACTTCAGTCTATAGATGGATCAATAGACACATACTATGGAGCATTATCACAAAATGGATTAACAGATATAAATGATTTTATAAATAGCCATAATAATGCTATTGCTGCTTTAGGAATAACAGATACACAAAGAAATCTTTATAGTGCTTATGTAAATGGAGGAATAGAGGGAGTACAAGCTAGCCTTGGTCAGCTAGTAGCTGCAGGTGATGCAGAAGCAGTAGCTTTATTTAATCAATATGCTTCAGGAGATACTAATGCAGTAGTTAATTACGTTACAACTGCAGGAAAACTTATATCAGTTGAAGCACTTTTAAGTGCAGATGTTGCTTATATACAAGGAAGCCAAGCTTTAATAGGTGGAATAGATTCAGCTTTAGACAGTGAAAGCGGAGAGCTTATGACAGGAGCAACTGCATTACAACAAAACTATGAAGTATTTGATGCAAGCATACAAAACCTTGTATCATCATTAGGAAATCTATTAGTAAATATGAATGATTTAAAGAATGGAATAAATATGCTTACTGAAAATTACAGCACATTAGATTCTGGAATTAATGAATACACAAATGCTGTAAATAGTATAACTATGGGATACAATCAAATATGCAATGGAGCACTTGATTTAGTAAATGGAACATCAGAACTTTATAATGGAACAAAGACTATGGCAGAAGGAACAGGAGAATTTTCTAAAGAAACAAGTGGATTACAAGATGAAGTGGATGAACAAATTGATTCTATGCTAGAAAAGTTCACAGGCTCAGATTCAGAAGTCGTATCATTTGTATCAGAAAAAAATACTAATGTTGAGTCAGTGCAATTTGTAATAAAGACAACAGGAGTAGAAAAAGCTACTGTTACAGAAGAGAAAATTCAAGTAGAAGAAAATCTTAATATGTTACAAAAATTCTTAAGATTATTTAAATTATACTAATTAAAAATTAAAGGGAATTTATAAATTATAAGTGCTAATAGATAATTATAATAAAATATCTATTGGCACTTTATTTATTATAGGTATGCAAGTATACTTATAGTTTTTGTATCTATTATTTCACCGGATTTTACCATTGCCTTTACTTCATCTAAAGAAAAAGTTTTAATTGATGTAAACTCATCTTCATCACAGCATTTTGTACCTAATGATAAGTTTTCGGCTTTATATAAGTGAATAATTTCATCGCAGAAACCAGGGGCTGTAGCTATAGAACCAAGATATGTAATAGAGCCAGCTTTATAGCCTGTTTCTTCTTCTAATTCTCTATATGCACAATTTAAAGGATCTTCGTTTTTATCAAGTTTTCCAGCAGGAATTTCTAGTATAGTTTTTTCTAATGGTTTTCTAAATTGTTCAACTAATAAAACAGTTTCTTTATCTAAAAACGGAATTATAGCACATGCACCTGGATGTTTAATAATATCTCTATTAGATGTTTTTCCGTTAGGTAATTCAACTTCAACATTATTTATTTCTAGATAATTTCCTGTATATATGTGAGTTTCTTTGATAGTCTTTTCATGAAATTTCATAATAGCCTCCAAAAATTTTTGTTAAAAATATTATATCAAAACTAAGATTTTAATATTACAAAATAATATAATTCACTATGATAATAAAGAAAAAAATTATTTTTAATTAACCGATAAAAGAGGATATCAGTATGTTTGAGATGTATTGGAAATAAATAAAATAAATTTTAAAATTATATTTGTTGTAATAGATAAGAAAGTGTGTTACTATTAATGAGTAGCGTAAATGCTAACAATAAGAGTTAATTCAGGTAAATAGTTTCTCGTAAATTAGAGATTATTATATCGATTTAAATTCTTTAAATTTAGGAGGAACAAATATGACAGATAAGACTTTAACATGCAGAGATTGCGGAGCTGAATTCGTATTTACAGTAGGAGAACAAGAATTCTACAAAGAAAAAGGATTCACTAACGAGCCAACAAGATGCATACCTTGCAGAAGAGCAAAGAAAGAACAAAACAACAGAAGATAGTTTTGAATTTATAAGGTTGTAGTTTTAACTACAACCTTTTTTGTATATTATTTTTTACCTTTTCTAAAATCTAGAGGTGTTTTTCCATGAGTCTTTTTAAACATTTTTATAAAATTACCGCTATAATTATATCCAATCATTTTTGAAATTTCATCAATACTTAATTCTGTTGTAGATAATAAATTTTCTGCCATTGTCATTCTTATGGAATTAGTATATTGGCTAATAGACATATGGTATTTAGCTGAAAATCCAGCCTTTAGTTTCTGCTCATTTAGAAATACTCTCTTGCTTAAGCTTTTGATAGTTGGAGGATTACAAGCTTCCTTTGTCAAAATATCATAAGCTTCTTTTATTGCATTAGCGTCTGAAGCTGTTAATGTGATATATCTATCTTTTCCTATTTTAATTTCTCCGTAATTTAATTGATTAGTAAAGGCATTATTAGGAGATGAATTAATTTCATCATTAATCAATGAAATAGATTCTAAAATTTTACTTTCTAAATATATAGGGGTTAAACGCTCAACTTCAGCTAAACTCTTTAAATGCTGTATAATTGAGGCTATTTCAAGAGGAAGATAGTTGTAGGTATAGTTGGTTATAAAATAATCAAAATCTATGATATTTTTAAAATTTGGCTTTATTACTTCATCAAAATATTTTTTATGAATTGTTATTTCTGCGCCATGAAAATGTTGTCCTTTACTCCAAACTTGATTTCCTTTAAGTGTTTTTTCAACTACGAAAAAGGATGATGGACTAAAAGAAGAAACTGGATTATTTTCTATTTTAAATTTAGTTTCTCCAGTATAAACCGTGCCAAAACGCATTAATTCTTCTTCATGGTCAAAGGAGAGAGAAAAATCTGATGGAATTGTATAATCACCAACTCCAAAATCATAATAATCTTCTCGGCTATATTTAATAAAATATCCTAGTTCTGGTCTAGATTCATTCTTATATATAATGCAATTTTCTTTATGATATGGGCTAAAAGTCATTTTGTCTAAAACTCTGCTTTGAAATTCCTTAGTTGTTTTACAAATCGAAATCATAGATTATCAATCCTTTATATAAATTGTATAAGTTATATAATTTTTAACTTTTTAAATATTATAAACATAATGGTATTTAACAGGCAAATAAAATTATTTAGTATTTCTTGAAGATGCCATTATTTATGTATATTTGGGAATAATAGTAGTAATTAATCAGATTTACGATAAAAAATACATATTTACTTTATAAATTAGTATGATACAAAAATAATTATAATAGATGATAAAATTATTAAATTGGGTGCAACAGTTGAAATTGAGAATGAATCTCATATACAATCATCTCAGACGAAAGAGAAATAAAAAGTTAGACTTAAATATATACGGAGGTAAATTATGAAAAAGAATTTATTAAAGACGTTAGTAGTTTCTTGTGTTACAGCTTTAATGTTCATGGGATGTGGAGCTAAAACAGAAGATGGAGCTAATAACGTATCAGAAAATACTGTAACAGTTACAGATGTAAGAGGAGAAGTAGAAATACCAGCAGATCCTCAAAGAATAGTAGACTTAAGCGGAAACAGTGATATTTTATCAATTTTAGGATATAAGGTTATAGGAACTGCAAATAGTGATGCTTATGATTATACTAAATTCCCAGCATACTTAGAAGAAACATTAAAAGGTGCAGAGATTTTAGGTTACAGCATGCAAGATACTATGGACGTAGAAGCAGTTATGAACTTAAACCCAGACTTAATAGTTATATCAACAGTTCAAGAGAAGATGTATGACCAATTAAGTGAGATTGCTCCAACAGTTATGATTCAATTAGAAGCTTTAAACTGGAAAGATGATGTTAAAGCTTTAGCAGAAGTATTCAATAAAGAAGATGTTGCAAATGAGTGGATAGCAAATTACGAAACTAAAGCTAAGGAAGCTGGAGATAAGATTAAAGCAGAATACGGTGAAGATACAACTTATCTTTCATTCTTAGCAAGTGGTGGACAATTCTTTATCTTTGATGGTGCAGGTTTTGGTGATGTATTATACAACGATATGGGACTTGCAAAACCAGAAGGAATGCCAGAACAAACTGATATAAGCTTACCAGTTGTAACTTATGAAGGATTAGCATCAATCAAAGCTGATTATATATTCTTAATAGCAACTGCTGAAGATTTAGCTCAGCTTGAATCAAATGCAATATGGAACAACTTACCTGCAGTTAAAGAAGGTCATGTAGTAGTATTAGATTCATCACCATACTTTAACCAAGGATATAGCTCAATCGGAAGAGAATTATTAGTAGATGAAATAGGTGAAATGTTAAATGGAACAAAGTAAGAAGCGTACAATAATCTTTGTGATTTGTAGTTTGTTACTTTTAGTAGGAGGACTGGTTCTGGCTGTAAGGCTAGGATCCGTCCATATTACTTTTACGGACATTTTTGACAGTATCTTTAATTATAGTGAAACTTTAGAAAAAATGCTTGTTAGAGATGTACGTATTCCAAGAGCTCTTTCTGTATTATTAACAGGAGGGATACTAGGAGTAACAGGTGCTATGATTCAAGGAGTTACAAGAAACCCAATAGCTGAACCATCAATATTAGGGGTTAGCCAAGGAGCAACTTTAGTAATAGCTATTTTTTATGCAGCAGGTATTGCAATAACTACAACTAATGTAATGATAGCTTCTTTTATAGGAGCACTTATAACTGGAATTATAGTCTTAGGATTTATATCAAAAAAAGCCAATAATAATTCTATTGCAAAAATACTTTTAGCAGGAACAGCTATGAGTACCTTTTTTATTTCATTAACTACAGTTATAGGACTTTTATCAAACCAATCTCAAATGATAGGTTTCTGGGTTTCTGGAGGATTCAGAAATGCTAGTTGGGCAGATTTTAGATTAGTATTTTTTGTAGGAATTATAGGTCTTATTATAGCTTGTGTTTTATCACCAAAGATAAATATTTTAAATCTTGGTGACGATGTAGCTATTGGTCTTGGTCAAAATCCAGAGAAAATAAGGTTTATGACTCTTATGGTTATGATACCAATGTGTGCGGCAGCAGTAGCAGTAGGTAAAAATATAGCCTTTGTTGGACTTATAGTTCCACAGATAGTTAGAAAATTATTAGGTGAAGATTATAGAAGAAATATTCCATGTTCATTTTTACTTGGAGCAGTTCTTTTAACTTATGCAGATATTGCAGCTAGAATGTTATTTAATCCGTATGAAACTCCAATTGGAGTATTTACAGCATTAATTGGAATACCATTTTTCATAGCAATAGCTAGAAAGGAGAGGGGATAATGAAAAAAAGAAAATACAAAATAACTTTATTAATTTTATTAGCGTTATTAGTTATCTCCTTTGCAGTTACATTATGCTGGGGTACATATAAGGTTTCACCATTAGAGGTTATAAATACTCTTCTTGGAAATGGAACTAAGCTTCAAAATACAGCTATATTAAGTATAAGACTGCCTAGAATGTTAGTAGGAATATCAGTAGCAGTTGCATTATCAACAGCAGGAGCGATACTTCAAACTATAACTAAGAATGATTTAGCGGATACAGGGATAATAGGTATAAATGCAGGAGCATCAGTAGCAGCAATATTATTTATCACTTATCAAACTGCTAATTATTATAGTGAGCTTGGAGGACTTTCAATATTTGTATTACCTATTATGGCAGTAATAGGGGCAGGTATTGCAGCCTTTATGATATATATGTTATCAAGCAGAAAAGGAATAAGACCAAAAAGACTTTTATTAATAGGTATTGGATTAAATGCAGGACTTAATGCTTTTATAACTTTCTTTACTTTTAGAGGTGGAGTTGGAGATTATAATAAGGTATTAGTATGGACATCAGGAAGTCTTTGGGGTTCAGGATGGAGCTATGCAAAGGTAATAATCCCAATAGTACTTTTAATGTTTGTAGTAGTTTTACTAAACCATAAAAAATTAGATGTTTTAAATCTTTCAGATGAGATTGGGATATCTTTAGGATTAAACTTAGAAAAAGAAAGAAAGAAGTTTTTAAGCTTTGCAGTTATTTTAGCAGGAGTAGCAACAGCCTTTGCAGGAAATATTGGATTTTTAGGACTTATATCTCCTCATATTGCAAAGAAGTTAGTTGGGCCTTATCATAAGAATTTCGTTGTAATTTCAGCGGTGATAAGCGTTATAATAATTCTTCTTGCTGATGCGGTTTCAAGAAATTTATTTTCTCCAATTGAAATTCCAGTGGGAATAACAGTGTCAATATTTGGAGTACCATATTTTATTTATTTAATGATGAAGGAGAAATAATTATGGAAGCTATTAGTGTAAAGAATTTAACAGTATCTTATGAAAATAATACTATAATTCAAGATATGGATTTATCTATACCAAAGGGAAAGATAAGTATAATAATTGGAGCAAATGGATGCGGAAAATCAACACTCCTAAAAACTATATCAAGAATTAATAAGCCTAAAGCAGGTGATATTTTCATAAATAATAAAAATATAAAAAAGGTTAAGGAAAAGGATATAGCAAAAGAAGTTGCATTTCTTCCTCAAGGACCAGTTTGTCCAAGCGGTCTTACAGTAAGAGAACTTGTAGCCTTTGGAAGATTCCCTCATCAAAAAATGATAGGTGGACTTAATAGCCATGATAAAGAAGTTATTGACTGGGCAATAAAAGAAACTGGACTTAGTGAATTTGCAGATAGAGAAGTTGAAAATTTATCAGGTGGACAGAGACAAAGAGCTTGGATAGCTATGACCCTTGCTCAAGAAACAGAGATTATAATGCTTGATGAACCTACAACTTATTTAGATATGTCTTATCAGCTTGAGGTTTTAGAAGTGCTTCAAAAGCTTAATAAAGAAAAAAAGATTACAGTAGTCATAGTTCTTCATGAGCTTAACAATGCTTGTAGATTTGCAGATAACATAATAGGTCTTAAAAAAGGAAAGACTGTTTGCCAAGGAAGACCTTTAGAAGTTATTAATAAAGAAAACTTGAAAAAGATTTACGGTATAGATGCAAAACTTACAGAAAGTGAAAATAAAGAATACCCAATATGCATAGATTATGAACTTTTTAGGGGGATAAATGAAAAATAAAAACTTTATAATTATAGTACTAGGGCAGATTATATCTCTCTTTGGTAATGCTATTCAAAGATTTAGTATGTCCTTATACTTGTTAGAATTTACAGGAAGTACAGCTGCTTTTTCTAGGATATTAGCTATATCAACTATACCCTATATCTTATGTGCACCTATTGCTGGAAGACTTTCAGACAATGTAAATAGGAAAAAGATAATGGTATACTTAGATTTTTTCTGCTCAGTATTGATTGGAGGATATGCCTTTATATTACTTAGAGGAAGAGATAGCGAACTTATAGTTGGAACAGTTATGTTTATACTATCAATCTGCTATACATTATATGGACCAGCAGTAACTTCTTCAATTCCTCAGATTGTAGAAGAGGAAAAGCTAACTTCAGCAAATGGGATAATAAATCAAGTAAGTTCAATAGTAAATTTTGTAGGCCCTATATTGGCAGGGTTACTTTATGGATTTGTTGGGATAAAGCTTATAGTAATAATAAATGCAGTAAGTTTCTTAGCATCAGCAGTAATGGAATTATTCTTAGATATACCAGATGTAGTTAAAGTTGAAGAAGTATCTTGTGATAAAGATGATAAAGTAATATCTATGGATTTTGTAAAAAAATCATTTGTGGATATGAAAAATAGCTTTATTTACTTAAAGAAAGAAAAGAAAATCATATTAGGAATTATAGCTTCTTATGCATTTTGTAATATTTTCTTAGTGCCAATATTATCAATAGTTGCACCATATTTTATAAATATATTATTAGGACTTTCATCACAGGTTTATGGAATAGTAGAAGGACTGTGTGTGTTAGGTATGATACTAGGAGGATTCCTTATAAGTGTTAAGCCAAAAATGTTCTCAATGAAAAAAGTTCATTATACATATTTCCCTATGATAATAGGTGTTATATTAATGGCAACATTAGGATTTATAAAAATAAATAATTATGCTTTAGCTGGACTTTTTGCATTTGGGGGCATGGCAATAATGCTATCTTTAGCATTATCAAATGTACTTACTTTAACATTTATACAAAAAGAAGTAAGAAGCGATATGCTTGGACGTGTATCAGCCTTTTCAACAGCAGTAGCAACTATAAGTGTTGCGCCAGGGCAATTACTATTTGGACAAGTAATAGATATGGGAATACATATAAGTATAATCTTAGGTATAACAGCTATATTAAACATTGCACTTATGCTGTTTATTAAATGGAATGTAAGAGAATTAGCATAATTTTCTTAAAAAAACTTTCTTGACATATATTTAAATTTTATGATAATGTTTATAAAGTCGACAGCAGAAATGCGTAGAATTCGGACAGGATTCTACGCATATTTTTTTTGCCAAAATAAGTTTCAGGTAGCTTTTCTAAAAAAGACTCCAGTTATGTAATTTAGGAGGTTCAAATGAAAAAATCAGAAGAGAGTAAGTTTTTAGGTGAAGAGAAAATTTCAAAATTATTATTAAAATTTTCTGTTCCATGTATTTTATCATTACTTATCAGTTCATTATATAATATCGTAGATCAAATATTTATTGGTAATAGTGAAATGGGATACTTAGGAAATGCATCAACGACTATAGTATTCCCAATTACTATTATAGCAGTTGCTTTTGCATGGTGTTTTGGAGATGGTGCAGCAGCGTATTTAAGTATATGTCAGGGAAAGAAGGATACAAAGGATGTTCATAAAAGCATAGGTAATAGTATTACAGCTACATTTGTTATAAGTTTAATTTTTGTAGCCATAGGTTTTATGTTTAAGGATGAAATATTATTTGCTTTTGGTGCATCTAGTGCAAGCATAGGATTAGCTAGAGAATATTTTGTTATAATACTTGCAGCAATTCCTATATATATGCTTATGAATATGATGAATGCAATTATTCGTGCAGATGGAAGCCCTGCATACTCAATGGCGTCTATGCTTGTTGGAGCTATTATAAATATCATTTTAGATCCAATCTTTATTTTTGTGTTTAAATGGGGAATTAAAGGGGCAGCATACGCAACTATTATAGGACAAATAATTTCATTTATAATTTCAGCAAGCTATTTCTTTAAGACAAAAACATTCAAATTAAAGTTAGAAAGCTTTAAAATGAATTTCTGTATATTTAGTAATGTTATCAAATTAGGGGCATCTACTTTTATTACACAAATGTCTATAGTTATAATATCATTAGTATGTAACATCATGCTTGTTAAGTATGGGTCAGTGTCTAAGTATGGTCAAGATATTCCTATTGCAGTTATCGGTATTGCAATGAAAGTATTTACTATAGTTATTAATATTGTTGTTGGTATAGTTCTTGGAGGACAACCTATTCTTGGATACAACTATGGCGCAAAAAAATATAATAGAGTAAAAGAAGCTTATAAGATAATATTCATTTCTACATTAATCGTAGGAATTATAGCTACACTTATTTTTGAACTTTGTCCACAAGTTATAATTGGAATGTTTGGCGCTGAGTCAGAGTTGTATAATGAGTTTGCTAAGATGACTTTCCGTATTTTCCTTTCTTTAGTTACTTTTACTTGTACAATAAAAATGACATCAATTTTCTTCCAAGCAGTTGGCCAACCAGCTAAAGCAGCAATTATTTCATTAACTAGAGATATTGTTTGCTTTGTACCACTTGTAATATTGCTTCCAATTAAAATGGAGATTACAGGGATACTTTGGGCAGCACCTATTGCAGATGGAATAGGAATGATTATTTCTATGATATTTGTTACATTATTCTTAAAGTCGCTAGATAAGAATATTGATAAAAAACAATTAGACTATAAAGAAGTAGTTTAAATAAAGATTATTTATTGAAGCATACTAACTTTATAAGGAGTATGATATATATGAAAGTAAAGATAGTATGTACTAGAGATAATGAAACAAAAATTGTAGACCTACCTATGAATGAGGAAGAATTATTAAAAATTCAAGGTAGTGTACTTGATAGAGATACAGTTGGTTATATAACAGGTGCAGAAATTAAATACTATGATGAAAATCTAAATGAAATAGATAATGTATTTCTATTAAATAGACAACTTAAAAATATTTTAAAATAAAAGATGCTATAGGGTAACTAAGATTATGAATGTTACTCTATAGCATTTTAAATTTTATTTACTTTTCAAATGGGCTTTCATTAAATCTTATATAATAATCTTGAGTGTATTCGCATACAGGACATTTAGCAGGTGCACTTTCACCTTCATAAATATATCCGCAATTTGTACACATCCATTGAAGCTTATTAGTTGCTTTAAATAAGGAACCATTTTCAAGCATAGTAGCATAATTATTAAATCTTTCTGAATGAACTTTTTCAACTGATGCAATATTATTAAATAAAGTATATATATCCATGAAACCTTCCTCTTTTGCTGTTTCTGCAAAAGATTTATAGATTTCATCATGTTCAGCAGATTCATGTTTTGCTGCTGATTTTAATAATGTTAAAGTACTGCTTTCAACTTCAGCTGGATATGTAGCTGTTATTTCTATTTCTTGACCAGAAAGCTCTTTAAGCTTTTTCATAAACTGCCAAGCATGAGCTTTTTCTTGATTTGCAGTATAGATAAATAAGTCATGTAAAATTTGATAACCTTCTTTTTTAGTAGCATCTGCAGCAAAAGTATATCTGTTTCTTGCTTGACTCTCACCAGCAAAAGCTCTCATTAAATTTTCTTTAGTCCTACTATTTTTAAAATCTACCATTTAGACGACCTTCCTTTCAATAGTATGAAATCCACTTTAGTATTAAAATTAATTCGTAATAAATATATTTTATACAGAATATATAGATTTATACTAAATTTTACTAAATGAGATGACATTAAAAATGTTGAAATTTAATAAAAATATGGTAATGTAAAATTAAGGGGATTTATATTAAATTATAGCTAATTTTAATATAAGTGAGAGAGGTGATTAATATGACATATTATTGTCCAGATTGTGGTAAGGTTATAGAATGTATAAGAGGCTGTGGTTCAACTGGATACTTTTGCAATGAGTGTAAAAAGTTAATATCTAGTAAGGCTGTATTAACAGAACCAAAAACTGAAGTTAAAGAAGAAAAATAATTAATATCTATTAATCTAAATTAAATAGTAAATATTTAATTTAAGAAAATAATAAGGATTAATTTTAAAGGGTACAAAAGCAACTTTGGGGGGATAAATAATGATTAATTTAAATGTATTAAAAGAATTATCTGATGCATTTGGACCATCAGGCTTTGAAGATGATGTTGTAGAGGTTATAAAAAAGCATTGTAAAGATATGATAGTAGAAAATGATGCTATGAATAATGTTTTTGCTAAGTTAAAAAATAATAGTGGCAAAAAGATAACAGTAATGTTAGATGCCCATACTGATGAAGTTGGATTTATGGTACAAGCTATAAATGATAATGGGTTATTAAGTATAGTAAAGCTTGGGGGATGGCATAACACTACTATTCCTGCACATACTGTTTATATAAAAAATAGAGATGGTGAATTAATAAGGGGTATTACAACTTCTAAGCCATCACATTTTATGACTGCAGCCGAAAAATCTAGCAATGCATTAGAAATTGAGGATATATTTATTGATGTTGGGGCAAGTAGTAAGGAAGAAGTTATAGATATATTTAAAATTAAGGTTGGAGACCCAGTAGCACCAAATGTAGAATTTGATTTTAATGAAAAAACTGGTGTATGTTTTGGAAAGGCTTTTGATAATAGGGTAGGGTGTTTCTGTATTATTCAAACATTAAAGGCTTTAGCAGATATTATAGATTTAGAAGTAGATGTAGTAGGTGCTTTTGCAGCACAAGAAGAGGTTGGTATTCGTGGGGCTCAAATAACAACTGAGGTAGTTAATCCTGATTTAGCAATTGTTTTTGAAGGCTCACCAGCAGATGATTTATATTATTCAAAAAATATATCTCAAGGAGCATTAAAAAAAGGTACTCAAATTAGAAATTTAGATCAAGGATATATAGCAAATCCTTTATTTATAAGATATGCAGAAGATATTGCAGATAAAAATTCTATAAAATATCAAAATGCAGTTAGACGTGGTGGCTCAACAGATGCAGCTAAGATAAGTTTAGGGAATAAGGCAGTTCCTTGTTTAGTTTTAGGAATTCCATCAAGATATGTTCATAGTCATTATAATTACTGCGCAAAGGAAGATATTGAAGCATCTGTATCTTTAGCTGTAGAAGTTATTAAGAATTTAAATGAAGAGTCAATTAACAAGATTATGAGAAAGTAACTAATATAAAAGCTATACTTATTAATTTAAGTATAGCTTCTAATTTTATTTGATTTATAAATATTAAACATAAAAAGTTAATTGTTAATGTTTCAATATTTAATTATTTGAATTTTTGTGGAAATTGCTTAATTATACCATCAACAAGTATATCAGCGAACATAATCATGTGATCTTCACCTTTATCAAATGCAATAATATCTGAGCTCCAATCCCCATTTAATCTAGCTACAGCTTGAGCTGTAACAAACTCTAGATGCTTATGTAGCATATCTTTTAGAGTTTGATTTGAGTAGTTAGGGTTAGCAGAACTTAAAAAGTCAGCTATTTGATCAGCATTTTCATACCATAATTTATTATATTTTTCTAAATCATCTTTCTTTCCGTTTTTAGCTGCATCAACAACTTGACCTGCAAGTTCTATATGTTCTCTCAATAAAGTGGCAAGTTTATCTCCGGCTTCTTCACCATAATATGGTTTAATTGATGAACCGATATCATCTTGATTTTTAAGAAGTCTTTCTAATACAGGACCTTTATCCTCAAGTGAGTCTAAGTCACTTACAATAAAGCTTCTAGTCCATAAAACATAGTCTATCCAAAGTTTCCTTTCTGCCATTCTTAACTCACATGTAGCTTTATTATAGGGTATATCTTTAGATTCTCTATCTTCTAAAGCTTGAACTTTAGTTGGTGATAAGATTAAAGATAATAAAAATAGTGAAAATAATGTGTTTATTAATAATTTTTTCATTAATATATACTCCTTTAATAATTAGATTTCAATTTTAGTTTTTTTAAATTTGAATAGAAGTATACATAATTAATATATATTTTTTATTTAATTAGAGCTTATATATAATGAGGGGTGCAAATAATATAAAATAGGATACTATTTTAATTTAGCATCTAATTCATTTGATATTGCTAAGTTATAAATATAAGCATTATTTACTTCATTTATAAAGTCAATTTTCTTTTCCTCTGTAAGATTAATATCAGCTAACATTTTGTGATATTTCATAACATATCCTCTTAAATCAGTAATTTCAGGGAATCGATAGTAGTTTAATCCTTCAGCAGATATATTATAGCTTGTACTTAATAGAGATAAGAATGTTCTACCACCAAATAAGTCAGCTAAAAATCTTGTATAAGCATAAGCTACAACAAGCTCAGGGCTTTTTTCTGATAACTCTTCAATTTTAGCAACACAAGCTTCAGTAGAAGCAAGAAGTTTCATTGAATCTAGCTTATCACCTAAAAGGAATTCTAAATCCTTTCTCATAAGTTCAGAACGATATAATTCTTTAGTAACAAAAGGTTTAACTATTTCATTATTTTCATTTTTATCTAAAGCTACTTCAATTGCTCTATACATTCTTTCTAAGTTAAAGATATATTCAGCATATCCTTCAACAGAAGCAGTTCCATCCATTAATTTTTTTATATATCCTGTATTTTCTGCTGCACTATGTAATAGTGAAGTCTTTTCTTTAATATCCATCATAAATTTCATTTCTATCACCTCGAGTATATTATATTATTATTTAATTGATAATATATATCATTAGATAATAATTATCAAATATCATAACTGATGAAAAGATTAATTCTGATTAAAATAGTCTGATATACTCGTGATTTCTCTTAAATTCTTAGTATTTTCTATTGGGTTACATAACTTAACAATTAGTATAAGTTTTAAGCGTGAATACTGAGTAAAAAATTATATTTAGAATAATTTAAATATTAGGTAAAATATATACATAATATCTAGAGTGAAATATATACTTATGTGTGAAGATAGGAGTTAAAAATGATAAAACCTGAGGTAATTAAATATTTTAGTGAAAAAGAAATGAGAATATATGATTATATAAATAAAAATAGCGATAAATTTCCTTATATGACAATAAGAGAAGTAGCTGATGAAGTATCAGTATCAACAACGACTATATTAAATTTTATCAAGAAGATAGGATATCCTAATTATAGTAGTTTTAAATATGCATATAAGGTAAAGGAAAAGAAAGAAAAAAGCAAAGAGAATAAGTATGATTTTAAGGAAGTCATAAAATGTTTAGATAAATTTGATTCAACATTTTATAAAGGTAAATTTGAATGCGCCATTAATATTTTAAGAAATAGTGATAATGTTATATTCATAGGGATAGGGAATTCAGGTATTATAGCTCAATATGGAGCAAGGTTATTTTCAAGTATTGGGAAGTTTTCGTTAGCTATAAATGACCCATATCTAAGAGTTGGTTATTTAGGTGCAAAGTCTACTATAATAGTTTTATCAGTATCTGGAGAAACACCAGAAATTATTAGGGAAGTCAAGGAGTTTAAAAAGCTAGGATGTAAGATTATTGTAATAGCTACAACTGAGAATTGTACCCTTTCTAGAATGTCTGATGTTACAATCCCGTATTATATTGAGTCTGTTTATAATGAGTTTATAGATATAACTACCCAAATGCCTGCTATAGGAATAATTGAAAATTTAAGTAGAATATTAAGTAATTAAGACATAGCTAAATAAAAAACGCTATGTTTTTTATTTTTGACAAAAAAACATAAGATGATTACTTTTTATAGAACTCCCAAAGTTATTCAAATTTTATTCACAATTGATATAATTATTTTTGAAATCGATTCAAGTTATAATTAATAATTAATTAATTTTGGTTGGCCAAATATATTTTAAAATCTTTATCAAAGAAAGGATTGAAATAAAATATGATGGAAAAATTCCAAGCATTTATGGAAAAGTATTTCGTTCCATTAGCAACAAAGCTTAATGGACAAAGACACGTTGCTGCTGTACGTGATGCATTTACATTATCATTCCCACTTACAATGGGAGGTTCATTAGTTATATTAATCAACTACGTTTTATTATCACCAGATGGATTCGTTGCAAGTATACTTCACTTAGATAAGTTAATTCCCAATTTAGCAGATTATCAAGCAATATTTACTCCTATTATAAATGGTACTACTAGTATCCTTGCAATTATTATAGCGTTTCTTACAGCTTATGAATTAGCTGGAAACATGGGTGGAGATAAGTTATTATCAGGTATAACATCTCTTTCATGTTACTTTATAATGTATCCAACTGCTCAAGAATTTGTAAATGGTGGTTCAGGTTTAAGCACTACTTACTTTGGAGCACAAGGATTATTCGTTTCTTTATTAGTAGGTTTAGTTGTAGGAGAACTTATAACTAGATTAAGTAAAAATAAAAGATTACGTATTGCGATGCCAGAAATGGTTCCACCAGCTGTATCAAAATCATTTAACTTATTAATACCTATAATAATGGTTTTAGGTTTAGCAGGTTTAGCTAACTTCATATTCTTAAAGGTTACACCAGATGGTATACAAGCACTAGTTTATAATGTAATACAAGCACCATTACAATCTTTAGGAAGCTCAATGGGAACAATCTTAACCTTTGTAGTAGTTCAACAATTATTATGGGTTTTAGGTATCCATGGACCAAATACTTTAAGTGCATTAAGATCAATTATATTCGCAGAACAAGGTCTTATTAATTTAGAATATACAGTAGCAGCTGGGACTGCATGGGGAGCTCCTTATCCAGTAAACTGGGGATCAATAAATGATGCATTTGGTAATATTGGAGGATCTGGTGCAACACTAGGATTAATTTTAGCAATATTCCTTGTAGGTAGAAAAAATAAAGCACAATATGAAATTAGTAAGATGGCACTTGCTCCAGGGTTATTTAATATAAATGAACCAATTATATTTGGATTACCAATAGTTATGAATCCAATTTACGTAATACCATTTATATTAGCACCAGTTGTATGTAATATTATTGGATATTTATGTGTAGCAGTATTTGAAATTATACCACCTGTAGCATATAGTGTTGCATGGACAACACCTGGATTCTTAATACCTTTCTTAGGGTCAGGAGCTAATAACTTCTTATCATTATTAATAGGTATTTTATGTTTAGGGGTAAGTACACTTATTTATATGCCATTCGTAATGGTTAGTGCAAAAGCTGCACAAAAAGATGATGACCTAGAAGTGGAGGAAGTAGTTTAATGGATAAAAATTTCTTATGGGGTGGAGCTGTTGCTGCACACCAACTAGAAGGCGGATATAATGCTGGTGGTAAAGGATTATCTATAGCAGACGTAATGACAGTTGGAGGCAATGGTATTCATAGAAGAATTACAGATGGAGTCGTAGAAGGAGAAATATACCCTAACCATGAAGCAATTGATTTTTATCATCATTATAAAGAAGATGTTGCACTATTTGCAGAAATGGGATTCAAGTGCTTTAGAACTTCAATTTCATGGGCAAGAATATTCCCTAATGGAGATGAATTAGAACCAAATGAAGAAGGGTTAAAATTCTATGATGATTTATTTGATGAATTATTAAAAAATGGAATAAAACCAGTTATTACATTATCTCATTTTGAGATGCCATATAATCTTGTAAAGCAATATGGCGGATTTAGAAATCGTAAATGTATTGATTTCTTTGTTAGATTTGCAAAAGTATGT
Organism: Clostridium disporicum; assembly: GCF_001405015.1. Taxonomy (GTDB): domain Bacteria; phylum Bacillota; class Clostridia; order Clostridiales; family Clostridiaceae; genus Clostridium; species Clostridium disporicum_B. The sequence continues at coordinate 5,012 of NZ_CYZX01000025.1, read as the reverse complement.
TTTGAAAGATATAAAGATAAAGTTGAATATTGGATGACATTCAATGAAATAAATAATCAAACTGCAGTTGAAAATGAATTTGGTATATATACTTGTTCTGGAGTTAGATTTAAGGAAGATGATAATCGTGAAGAGCTTATGTATCAAGTTGTTCATCATGAGTTTATAGCAAGTGCTTTAGCAGTTGCTGAAGGTAAAAAGATAAATCCTAACTTTAAAATTGGATGTATGCTAGCATGTGTACCTGTATATCCTTATTCTTGTAATCCAGATGATGTTATGCAAGCAGTAGAGCAAATGCATCAAAGATATATGTTCACAGATGTAATGGTAAGAGGTTATTATCCATCATACACTAAAAAGTTCTGGGAAAAGAATAACTTAAATATTGTTATGGAACCAGGTGATGATGAAATATTAAGAAATGGATGTGTAGATTACATCGGATTCTCATATTATATGTCAGCAACGACTAAAACTGGTGAAGATACAATAATGGCTGGGGTTAAAGGAGCTGTTCAAAATCCTTATATTAAGTCAAGTGATTGGGGTTGGCCAATTGATCCAGTAGGATTAAGATACTCTTTAAATGTTCTTTATGAAAGATATCAAGTACCTCTATTTATAGTTGAAAATGGATTTGGTGCTTATGATAAATTAAGTGAAGATGGAAAATATCATGATGATTATCGTGTAGAATACTTAAGAAAGCATATTGAGCAATTAAAGAAAGCGGTAGATGAAGATGGCGTTGATGTTATTGGATATACTGTTTGGGGATGCATAGATGTTGTTTCTTATGGTACTGGTGAGATGGAAAAACGTTATGGGTTCATTCATGTAGATAAAAACAATAAAGGTGAAGGTACTTTAAGAAGATCTAAAAAGGAATCATTTAATTGGTATAAAAATGTTATAGCTTCAAATGGTGAAGAGCTATAGTATTTAGATAGAAAAATTGACAAAGGAGTTACCATGAAAGAATTAATATTAAAATTAAAATTTGATAAGCCAAATAATGTAGGATTTTTCAGAAGATTTATATCATATATGATAGATTGGTATATTGGTGGAATACTAACTTCATTACCAATTATTTTAACTTATACAGCTATGAATAATGGCAATATAGGGATTATAGAGCAAAACATAAATATATTTGAATATCCTTTAAATATAATAATTGGACTTGCATCATTCATGGTAGCTGCACTTTACTATGTATATGTACCTATGTTTATAAATAATGGACAAACATTAGGAAAGAAAATAATGAAGTTAAGAATAGTAAATAATGATTATACTCAAGCTTCAAAAAAGCAATTATTTATTAGACAATTTGTTATTATTCTTTTATTAGAAGGAAGTCTTTATACTTCAAGTAATATGTTACATCAAGTAATTAATGAAGTTACTGGAGCAAATATTGTAAGTATATATAATACTATAGGTATAGTTATAACAGTCTTTTCAGCACTACTAGTTATAATGTTTAAGTCAAGAAGAGCTTTGCACGACATTATAATAAATACTAGAGTTGTAACTGAAAATTCACCAGAATTGAGCGTAGCATAAAAATTTAAAAATACAAAATATATAAATCAGGGGTTAAGTTTAACGTCTGATTTATATTCTTTTCAGGGTCTTTAAATTAATAATAAAGTAAAAATTATATGTAAATATTGATTATTGAATAGATTGTTTTGTCTAATTTTATAATAGGAAACATAAATATAATAATGAAAATATAATTGGGAGAGGATTAGGGTATGAAGTATTTAGTATTTGATGTTGGAGGTAGTGCTATAAAGTATTCTCTAATGAATGACGAATTAGAAATGTTAGAAAAGGGAAGTGAAAAAACGCCATTAGATTCATTAGAAAATTTTAAGCAAGTCATAAAGGGAATTTATGAAAAATATAAAGGACAGATTGATGGAATAGCAATGTCTTTACCTGGATTAATAAATAGAAAAACTAATAGGATGCAAATTCCAGGTGCGCTAGAATATAACTTTGGTGTAGATATATTAAGTGAGCTAAAATCTGTAACTACAGATAGGTTTACAATAGAAAATGATGCAAAATGTGCTGCATTATGTGAAGTAACTTACGGAAGCTTAAAAGGGACAAGTGTAGGTGCTGTATGTATCATTGGTACTGGAATCGGTGGTGGAGTTACCATTGGGGATAATGTTTTAACTGGAAGTAATGGGTTTGCTGGAGAGTTCAGCTATTTTTCAACTAATTGGAGAGATTATGAAGGGTTTAATAGTAAATGGGCAGTTGAGAACAGTGCATTTACATTAGTCTCTATGATTGCAAAAGAGAAAGGATTAAAGGCTGAAGAGTTAGATGGAATTAAGGCATTTGAATTCTGTAATAATGGTGATAAAGCTGCTTTAAAAGCTCTAAGTGATTATTGTGATATAGTAGCAATGGGACTATGGAATATCCAAGCTACTGTAGATCCAGAAAAAATTGCTATCGGTGGTGGAATAAGTAGACAGCCAATTCTTATGGAGTATATAAATAAATCATTAGAAAAGGTTTATTCAAAAATGCCTATTCCAATTCCTAGAGTACAAATAGTAAATTGTAAATTCTTTAATGATTCTAACTTAATTGGAGCTTTAGCAAACTATAAAAAAGTATATAAATAATATAAATAGCTATATGAAGATTTTTATCAATCTTTGTATAGCTATTTATTTTATTAATCAACTACAGGAAAATACTTCATTTAAAATAATATATTATGTATTTTAATTATAATTTGGTAAAATGAGTATGTTAAATTAGAGCGTATTTTACATAAGTATAAATTTAAGTATGTAGGGGATGAAATAAGTATGAATCTTTTGGAAAAGGTAAAGTCACTTAATGAATTAGAATATTCTATTTATGTACATTTAAATAAGGATAAGAATAAAGTTAAAGATTTAAGGTTAAAAGAGGTAGCAGATGAATTGCATGTATCAGCTTCAATGATTACAAGAGTATGTAAAAAGTTAGGCTTTGATGGATTTAGTGAATATAAACTACATTTAAGATACAATGAAGAGAATAATAGAAAAGTAAAAGATGAAAAGTTAAATTACCTATTAGATTATTTTCAGAGGTCGACTACTGAAAATTCAATATTAGAGATAAAGAAAGTTGCAAATGCTATAGTAAACAGTAACGAAGTATTATTTTTAGGATTAGGCTTATCTTCAGCAATAGCTAAATATGGAGCATTATTATTAAATCGTAAAGGTTTTAGAACAGCATTTGTTGATGATATGAGCTGGCGTGTAGAAAATATTTACGATTCAAAAACATTAGCAATTATTTTGACTGTATCAGGTGAAACTGAAGAAGTTAATAAGGCTATATTGAACTTAAAGACTAGAGATATAAAAATTGTAGTTATTAGCAATAGCGAGATGTCTACAGCTGCAAGTTTAGCAGATTATAGTATAGGGTATTACGTACCAAATAGTAGAGATAAATACTTTCATAATTCAGCAACTCAAGTTCCAGTAATACATATTATAGAAAGTATAAGTGATGAAGTTCAAAATTTAATAAAGTTATAATTGCACTATCAATAGATAAAATATGCAGTTAATTTTAAAAAACTAACCTCTTACATCTAATAATTAACCACTTACCTAATTCCAGTTTACAGGAAATTTTAAGGAGAATATAATTAATAGTGTGGAGAGTGAAGAGATGAGAATACGAATTGAAGTTGATGATAGAATTGAAGAAAATGAAGTTATCGTCAGATGTAGTGAATTGAATGATGAGGTTAAGAATATACAGAAGGTACTAGGTGAAGTATTATCACAAAGTAAGCAAATAATCTTTTATAAGGGAAATACAGAATATTATATTTCTTTAGATGAAATTTTATTTTTTGAAACTGAAGAAAGTAGTATAAGTGCACATACCATTAATGACGTATATTCGGTAAAGTATAAACTTTATGAATTAGAAGAGATTTTACCAAATAATTTTTTAAGAGTTTCTAAATCAACAATTCTAAATACTAATCATATTTACTCAATAACAAGAAATATAACATCTGCAAGTATAGTAGAATTTCAAAACACACATAAAAAAGTATTCGTATCAAGACATTATTATAAAGTATTACAATTTAAATTATTAGAAAAGAGGAGATAGGATGAAGAGCGATAGAATATTCTGGGGGGTATTTCTTTTACTTGGAGCAGTATTTTTGCTTGTAAGTAAATTAGGATATTTTTCAGATATAAATATTTTTAGTTTACTATTTACAATTTTATTGGTAGCAATAATTTTAAAGAGTATTATAAAGCTTAGTTTTCCAGGTATATTATTTCCATTAGCTTTTATAGGAATAATATATGATGACAAGCTTGGAATTACGGCTATTACTCCATGGACAATTTTATTTGTAGCTTTACTTGGAAGTATAGGATTATCATTAATTTTTAATAAAAAACCTAAATGGGATAAAGCTAATTATAAATGGGATGGAAACGCAACAGAGACTATTGATATAGAAGATGAAGGACATATAAAGTTAGAAACATCATTTGGGAGTAGTATAAAGTATATAAATACAGATAAATTTGAATATGCTAATCTTAAGTGTTCCTTTGGAAGTATGAATGTATATTTTGATAATGCTATAATGGAAAAAGAAAATGCAGTGGTTAAGATTGATGTATCTTTTGCTGGAATGCAACTATATATACCAAGAGGATGGAATGTTATAAATAACACAAGTGCTTCTTTTGGAGCTGTTGAAGAGAAAAATAGAATAGATGCAGTCAAAACTAATACATTAACTTTAATAGGTGGTATAAGTTTTGCAGGAGTAGAAATTTTCTATATTTAATTTATTAAAGGCGACAATATTTATTGTCGTTTTTCTTTTTTAATATTTTTAATTTTGGCTCTGTTAGATTAAATTGTTGATTTGATACATAATAAAGGTTGTCCAATAAGACAACCTTTATTTACTTATTATATTATAA
>NZ_CYZX01000024.1 GCF_001405015.1 Clostridium disporicum | reverse complement strand
AAGTTTTTCATATTATTACTATGCGCAAAAAAGGAAGTTCAAATTCGAACTTCCTTTTCTTTATCGGCAAATATCAAATTTTTTTTGATACAGCCCCTTTCCTTCTAATTTATATAAACATATTTACACTCTTCTAAATTAAAGTAATCTCTAAATTCAAATTTGCATGTACGATTAAATTCTTCTTCATTCCAGAAGTTAGTACATATAATATTACTTGTGTCTATGAGTTCTCTTACTTCTAAATAATCTATTAAATTCTTATTTTCATTAATATAGTACTTAAGGCATTTTAATATTTCAGGATCTTCATTAGTTACTTCTAAACTTTTTGGATCTACGTTAAATTTTAAATCTCTCACCCAAAAAGCATTGTCACTTCCTATTCTTTCTGCTATGCTATTATCCTTATCTATTAATAGTGATTCAATTTTTATTTTCATTTTGACCCCTCCAACTCCTTTTGTATACCTTTACAATATATATATTCTATATTTATTGCTATAATTACTTTCTAGTTTAATTTCTATTAAAATTACTAACATATTTTTTTAATCAAATTATAAATAAATTTTAGATTGTATGGAATATTATTACGTTTTATGAGTATACTATAATATAAAGATTTCAAATTCTTATTTTTAAAATCGTAATATTTAATATCGCGGGGTGGAGCAGTAGGTAGCTCGCCGGGCTCATAACCCGAAGGTCGGAGGTTCAAGTCCTTCCCCCGCAACCATAAACCTTACATTATTATGTGAGGTTTATTTTATTTACTTTTATATAATATATTTATAAAATTATATTATAATAAATTATTTTTAGGAGATTTATATTATGCATAAAGTAAATTATCATACTCACACATATAGATGTGGACATGCTATTGGAACTGAATTAGATTACTTAAATTCTGCTTTAGAAAATAAATTAAATATACTGGGATTTAGCGATCATGCTCCATATCCTGATGATAGATTAAATTTAACTAAAGATACTAGAATGGATTATTCAGAACTTCAAGACTATATCGATACTATTAGATATTTGCAAATAAAATATAGAAATAAAATTAAAATTCTAATAGGTTTAGAAATAGAATATGATGAATCAGTCTATAGTTACTACAATTATCTCTTAAATTACTTAAGCCTTGATTACTTAATCTTAGGACAGCATGTATTCTTATCTAAAGGTGAATTATTACATACTTTCTCATTAAATTCTACTGATTCCTATGTCGACTATGCACTATCAATTTCTAAAGCATTAGAAACTAACTTTTTTAAATTCTTAGCCCATCCTGATCTTATATTTATAAATAATCTATCATGGGATGAAAATTGTGATAGAGCATGTGAAATAATCATAGAAAGTGCAATAAAGCATGATACTATACTTGAACTTAATGCAAATGGCTTCAGAAAAGGAATAATGTCATTTCCTGATATAGATAGATATCCTTATCCACATAATAAGTTTTGGGAAAAAGTTGCTAAAACTAATTTGAAAGTTATAATAAACTCTGACTGCCACGACCCTAAATTTATGTGGGATTCATGTATGGATCAAGCGTATGAATATGCTAAAAAATTAGGGCTTAATATTATATATGAAATATAAATAAAGTGCGAGCTAAGCTCGCACTTTTAGTTAATTCTTTCTTCAGTTTCAGCGTCAAAGAAATGTAAAGCTTCTAAGTCAAATCCAAATGTATGATTTTCTCCAGCTTCATATTGATAATGTCCTGGAACTGTTATAACCATATCTTTTCCACTCTTTAATTTAACAAATAAAGTCTTTTCTTTTCCTAATACTTCTATTACATCTATTGTTCCTTCAAATTTATCTTTAGTCTCTCCGCTTACAAATCTTTCTGAACGAATTCCTAAATAAACTTCTTTACCTATATGGTTAGCTAAAGCTTTTAAATCCTTTTCTGATGGAGTTACAGATATAAGACCATCTTCTGAAATAAATTTCTTACCATCCATCTTACCTTTTATCATATTTATTGTTGGAGAACCAATAAATCTAGCTACAAACATATTTTGTGGCTTTTCATAGAATTCATATGGCTTACCAACTTGTTGAATCTTACCATCATTCATAAGAACTATCTTAGTTGCCATTGTCATAGCTTCAACTTGGTCATGAGTAACGTAGATACTTGTAGTTCCTAATTGCTTGTGAATTCTAACAAGCTCAATTCTCATATGCTCTCTTAACTTAGCATCTAAGTTAGAAAGAGGCTCGTCCATTAAGAATACGCTTGGTTTTCTAACTATAGCTCTTCCTAATGCAACTCTTTGTCTTTGACCACCAGATATATCGGAAGGCTTTGAATATAAATAATTTTCTATTTGTAATAATTTTGCCGCTTCCATAACACGTTCATTTATTACATTTTTTCTTTCTTTTCTCATTGATAAAGAAAATGCCATATTATCATAAACAGTCATGTGAGGATATAATGCATAGCTTTGGAAAACCATTGCTATATCTCTATCTTTAGATGCTAATTTATTAACTCTTTTTTCTCCAAATAAAAGATCTCCTTCTGTAATAGAGTTAAGTCCTGCAATCATTCTTAATAATGTAGTCTTACCACATCCTGATGGTCCTAAGATTACACAGAAATCCTTATCTTCAATTTCTAAATTTATATTTCTTAAAGTAAAATCTTCTCTACTTTCGTATTTTTTACCTATATTATTTAATGTTACCTTCATATCTACTCACTCCTATCCTATCCTTTTGTAGCACCATTTGAAAGACCTGATACTAGTTGTTTTTGTAATGCAATAAACAGTATTACTATTGGCACAGCCGCTAAAAGAGCTCCTGCTGCAAAGGCTGGTTGGTTAATTGTACGCTCATCGTTTACTAACGTATATAATCCTACTGACAATGTATAATCTGCAGGTGTAGTTAATAAAACTTTTGATAGTAGAACATCCATAAATGGTCCTATAAATGACCATAATGCAATAATTGCTAACATTGGTCTTGCTATAGGCATTATTATAAGTCTATATATTTTCATACTAGAACATCCATCAATTTTTGCTGCGTCATCTAATTCAGTTGAAATAGAATCTAGATATCCCTTTAAGATAATTGTATTCCCTGCAATCCCTGTACCTGCATATATAAGTATAAGCATCATCTGTCTAGTAAAGGCTGGAACCATATCAGATGCGATTGAGTACATAGTAAAATATGCCGTTATACCAACGAATTGTGGTATTGTTTGTATAAGCATTATTGTCATAAGAGATACTTTCTTACCCTTAAATCTATATCTTGAATAAGCGTATCCTGTAAATGAAACAATTAATACTACTAATATAGCAGTTACAACACTTATAAATATTGTATTACCCATCCATTTTAAATACATTGTATTTTCAAATAGATGTTGGAAGTGTTTTAGAGAAAAACTAAATCCAGCATTAAGATTTAACCTTTTTCCTTGCTCACCATTAAATGAAGATATTATAATTTGCAATATTGGCCATATTACAGCTAATGCCCAACCTATTAAGAATACGTAAGATATTCCTAGAGCAATTTTCCCTCCTAAAGTAAGAGGTTGTTTATCTGAAAGATAAAGATTGCTTTTCTTTTTCTTCTTTAATGAACTTTTCTGTTTAACATTGTTTGTTTCTAACATACCGTTACCCCCTTACTCCTTTTTAAATACTTCCGTATTTCTATATCCAATATAAGCTATTATTATAAGAGCTATAGAAACTATCATAGTTATAGCAGCACCTAAAGCTTGATATTGATTTTCTAAAGTCAGCTTATAGATGTATGAAATTAGAAGGTCTGTAGAACCTGCTAAGTTTCCATATACCGATGGATTAAATGGTCCACCATTATTAAATAACCATATGATTGAGAAGTTGTTAAAGTTAAATGTATATTGCCCAACTAAAAGTGGAGCTGTTTGGAATAATACTAATGGTATCGTAATCTTTGATAATTTCTTAAAGCTTGTAGCTCCATCTATATCAGCAGCCTCATAAAGTTCTTTATTTATAGATTGAAGAACTCCTGTTGATAATAAGAAAACATAAGCACTTCCAAGCCATGCTTGTATACAAATAAGTACTGACCTAGCTACAAATGTGTTATTTTTTATTGATAATCCTTCTCCAAAAATACTTTGTAGAGCCTGTGTTAATGCTCCATTTGGAGATGATAATATACTAAAGAATGTTATTGTTATAAATGCTGGTACAGCCCAAGGTAGTAGATATATTGTTCTAAATAATGTTTTACCTTTTATTCTATCATTGTTAAGAACTATAGCTAGAATAAATCCTAAAGCTATTGCTAATGTAGTAGCAACTAAAGTCCAAATTATTGTCCATCCAAGAATCTTCCAGAATACTGATCCTGCTAGTCCTTGTCCTAAAGCAATCATCTTATAGTTACTTAGACCTTCCCATCCAAATTTAGCTTGATGCTTTGGATCCATTCCTGTAAATGATAAAAGTATTGTAGTTGCTACTGGTATAAATACCATAAATATTGTAACAACTAATGCCGGTGCTGATACCATATATGGGAATCCATCTTCAAGTAAACTTTGCTTAGTTTCTATCCAAGTCCTTGTTCTTATTCCCCTTATTTCTTCTTTTTCAACTTTATTAACATCTTTAAAAGACAATAATAGTAATACTAATGCTAATACGATTAAAGTTATTGCAAGTATACCTTCAATCATAAAGATTATTGATCTATCAAGCTTTCCTGCACCTTCAGCTAATGTTATTAATCCTGCAATTCCCTCTCCTTTATAGTTACCATAACCTAATGCATATGGAATAGCCATTGTGTATATATAAATGCTACCTAAGAACATTATTATCGATTTTATATACTGCTTATTAAGTAATTGTCCCAATCCTGGGAATAAAATAGTTACATATGATTTCCATGGAATCTTCTTTTCTATCTCTATTGGATAAACTCTTCTAAGATCAGATACATTCACATTTACAGTATTAATTTTTTGTTTTAATGTTTTACTAAGTTCATATCTTTTATTTTTTATAACTTCTTCATTATAAGTTTTTTCACATTCAAAAGATTTTACCATAACAGATTCTCTATATTTTCTTTTAAGTTCCTTTATAGTATTTTCTTTTGCTTGTTTTGATATTAAACCTTCTTTTTGTTTTGCTTTTACCTCACTAATTCTATCATGTAAGTTTTTCTTTTCTTCAATTTTGAAATTCTTAAATTCTTTTTGAAATTTAGAATCTTTTTCTGAATTTATATTAGCTTTCTTAGCCTGAGCTTCAACTAACTCTTTATAAGTTTCTTTTGCAAAATCTAATATATGAGGTATTTGTGCAATCTCCATTTTATTTTGTTCGTATAAAAGTTCAGCATCATATGTTAAATCTACATACTTTTCATAAAAAGTAACCAATTGTTTAGCTTTAAATAATCTTACCTCTAAATTTTGTACTTTTTTTGGTAGAGAGCTATCTACCTTTCCTCTATATTCAGCAACTTTCTTATTAGTTTCTTCTAAGAAAGATTTTTCTCTACTTTTATATTCATTTAATTTTTTAATATATGGATGCTCCGCTTTTCCTTTTACTAACTCATTCAATTTCTTTTTTAATTCTTCTTTTTCATTACCCTTCGCACCTTCTATCTCATATTGAAGAGATGCAACTTCGTACAAGTATAAGTTTTTTCTATCATATTCACGGTCTAAATGATCATATAAATACATATCAAACTTTTTCAAGCTTTTTCCCCCTCCTTTAATGATTTCTCAATTACCTCTAATTTTAGAGTCTTCTTACGTTATAAATACATTTGCCTAAATAAATCATCATTAAAATTAAAGCAATATAGCCTATGCTACTTACTATAAAAAACATTGAATACCAAGATTCACCTATAATTGAGAATCCAAAGGATCCTATTAATAATACGGTCCATATTACTACATATAACTTATTTACCCTTAACTTTGTCAGTGTAATGTAACTATGTATAGCTAGTCCTATTGGAGTTATTATCTTAACAAAAAACGAAGACATACACATAGTTAAATATGTTTGATATAACTCTTCACTAGTTTCTCCTATCATAGCCGTATTTAAGTTTGGATTCGATAACCACATATCAAAAAATGCTGTGTCTTTTACTTTAAATATTGCTTCTAATGAGATTGAAAATATAATTAGTGCACATATTCCCACTAATGAATAAAATACACCCCTCGTCATCTCTATTTGATCTCTCATGTGGCCTCCTTTTTACAAGAAAAGGGGACTATGTCCCCTACACTTCTAGTTATTATTTATAATTATAAAATTTGATATCGCAAACTCCTTCTCATTTACGTTCGAATGAATGAGGTTCATGCTGGTAAATCACAGATTTAAAGACTTTCTTAAGGAAACTCCTCCTCACATCTGTTCGAATGAGTAAGTTCGATTAACTAAATCATAGATTTAGAATCTCACTTAGAAGCTTGACATCATTGCTTCGAATGAAGCTTTAACTTCGTTATATGCTGCTTCAGCATCTTTTGGTTGAGTTGATGACCATGATAATAAAGCATTTTGCCAAGAATCCCATACGCTACCCCATTCAGTGAATAGAGGTCTGTTTTCAGCTTTTTCATATCCAGCATAAGTTGCATCAATAACTTTCTTTTCTAATTCATCGATTCCTTCATAAGCAGAAGGTTCAACATTTTCTAATATCTTACCAGTATACTTGAATAATTCTTGAGCATTTGCAGGGTTAACTATTTCTTCAATAAATGCTTGAGCTACTGCCATCTTATCAGCATCTTCTTCAACTCTTGCATTTACACCAAGTCCCCATCCACCTTTCCAGTGAGTTAATGGATTTCCGTTAACAGTTATATTTGTTAGAGGAATAACTTCTAAGTTTGAAGCATCTCCAACTAAATCTTTAACACTTGTAGTTGCCCAAGGTCCATCGATTTTTATAACGTCAGTTCCACCAGTTTTGAATTGTTCTTCAATATATCCACCAGCTGCTTCTTTATCCCAAAGGTCAGTTTTATTTGTATCATGGAATTTCCAATAATCATATAAAGCTGTGAATAATTTTTGTTGATCTTCAGTTAATTCAGACCATTCTTTAGTAGCATCTGAATATAACTCACCAGCATCATTATGTCCTAATAATTCTAATTCAGCTGAGTTAGCAAAAGCAACTCCAAACCAGCAGTCATGTACAGTTGTTAATATTTGATCAGCTTCTACAGAAGTTAATTCTATAGATTTGCTAAAATCTATTCCAGCTGCTTCTGCATTGGCAACATTTACATATCCTATCAATGTTTCTATGTTATAAGGGAAAGCTAAATATTCTCCATCAACGTTGAAGTTTCCACCTAGTCCACCTTTGAAATCTTTAAATCCACCTACATTGTTAGCCATAGTTTCAGCATCTATAGCAGCTAAAGCGTTGTTGTTAGCTAGTCCATATAATCTATCTGCTGGTAAAGCAAATACGTCAGCAACGTCTGGGTTTGTTGGATCTGATTGGTCTAATACATCTAAGTGATCAAAAGATCCTGTTGTTATAAACTTAATATCAGCATTTGGATATTTTCCTATAACCGTTTCTTTAACTTGTTCATAGTAAGGTACCCATCCTTCTTCTACTTGAACAGTTAATTCAACTTTGGCATCGTTACCAGTAGTTTCGTTAGTTCCACCTTCTGATGTTTGTCCACCTTTATTACTTGAACCACATGCTACTAAATTTAATGTAGTAGCTGCTACAAGTAAAGTAACTAATAATTTCTTCATAATTAATTCTCCTCCACTTTTAATTACTAATTTATTTAAAGTTGTAAAACTTAAATACTTTTTTAACATTTACTAAATCGTTTTTAGAAATTAATACAAACGGCCTGTCCTATATTTAGTACCGTTAAAATTCACCCTAAAAATTTTACGGTACCGTTTCCATTTTTGTCGAAAAATAATATGTAACCTCAATGTAAACTTTATCATGTTTTTGGTTACACTTTTATTATATCAGCCTGGCAATTTTAGTCAATAGATTGTACAGATAATAATTGTGTAAAATTGTGGTTATTTTTTTTAGTTTAAGCAAACTTTTTCAACGTCAAATTTCACACTTTTTATGAAAATATATACTTTTTTTACATTTTAAACTCCTCTCTTCGCTTTAAATTTTTACCATTTTAATTTATAATTATTATACGACAACATATTAAAGGAGTTTTACTATGGACTTTTACAAATATAAAGATAATAAAAAAATAATTGGCTCTATAATTAAGCTTAATAGACTAAATCAAAATATAAGTCAAAAAACTTTATCAAAAGGAGTTTGTGTTGCTTCTTATTTAAGTCGTATAGAAAATGGTGATTTAATTCCAAGTGAAGAAGTAATATCTATTATATTTAATAGGCTTGGATTAACATTTAATGATTCCAAAGAATTTCTGGAAAAAGGGATTAATCGTTTAAAACTTTTTTTTGAAAGTCTTCATTTTAATGAATTTGATTTGACAAATGAGATTTTTAACGAATTAGAGTCTCAGGAAAATGATTATATTACATCCCCTCTTGTTATAGATTATTTTTTAGCTAAGCTTGCAAGATACTGTTCCACTCCAAATAGAGAAAAATTTGAAAGTTCAAAAGAGTTACTTCATTCATCCTTTGAATTACTGTCTCCACAACAAAAGTTTCTATATAACTTTTACGTAGGTGTAGATACTTTAAATCTTTCAGATAATAAATCTATTGGAAAAGAATTTATAGAAGAAGCTTTAACTTATAAAGATAATGGTCATTGTTATTACTGGCTATCTTATGCTTACAGAATAGAAAATAATCCAATAAAGTCATACGATTGCATAAAGAAAGCTTTAGACTTTTATGTAACAGAAGGAAACATTATAAGTATTATGTCTTGCTATGAAAAAATTGCTGAAGTTCATTTTATGCTAGATAACTATAGTGATGCCATTACTTACTTAAAAATATCATTAAGTATCGCTGAAAAGCTTAAGAATAGATATTTTATTGAACATTTAAATTCAATAATTTCATGGGCATACTATAGATTAAAAGAATACTCTACTTCATTAAATTATTTAAAAAATAATACTGGACTTGTTGACCATAGAATGTTAGTTCCTGATAGTATAACTAAATCTTTAATATATTTTTCATTAAATAATAAAACTTTATTAAAAGAATCAATCAATGAACTTCAAAATGCCCAATCCTTAGAACATATAAATAAGGATTTAGCTAATATAATATATAAATTATTCACTATATATATAGATGATGATAATTATTTAAAAAATCCTATGTGGGAAAATCTATTAATTTATATAATTGATAGTATGCATAAATTATTAGAACTAAAGAAAGTTTTTATTACCTTACTTAAGGAGTACTATATCTATAATAGAAAATATAAAGATGCTTTATTTTTATAATTTTAAAAGCAAGTAGTATAAAATTTCTTATATTACTTGCTTTTATTTACATAATTATTATACAATTTCAGCATTTCTTTCATATACTATAGCATATTATCTTAATAAAAAAGGAGCATTCCATGTATGGATATTTGTAATTATAAAAATCTTTCAACTAAAGATATTATTGCAATTTTAAACGAAGAGAAAATGTGCTATTTAGCTACAACTGATACAACAAATATCTCATCTGTACCTATGTGGTATGTTTTTGACTATTCAGATGATAATTTAATATTCTACTTTATAAGTAACAATACTAGTCAAAAAATTGATAATATTTATTATACTGGCATTGCAGGTATCACTTTATTACAACATCATCGCTGTAGAAAAGTAGAAAGTTATAAAACCATAATAGCAAATGGAACTACAACTGTTATTAATGATATTAAAGAAAAAATATCTATAATTGAAAAATTCAAAAATAAATATAATTGCATAACAAATTTTTCATGTATAGATACTTCTAATATAAAATTCTTTAAAGTTACCGTTTCTGAAATTACTGGTAGGTATTATTCTTAAAAAATATACTTTCTTAAAACAAAAAAATAGAGCCTATACTTAATATAGGCTCTATTTAAAAGTACATTTATGTTAAATTGGTATCTAGAACGCTTAATTAATTTAAAATATTATCTATAAAACTCTTGAGTTGCATAGACTTTATTTCCAATTTGATATACTCCTACTCCAATGCTTGTAAAGTCTGTAGATAGTATATTCTTTCTATGACCTGATGAATTCATCCAGTTAGTCATAAATTGGTTAGCTAATACTGTTGGATCAGTACCATCCCCCCCTAGGTATGCTATATTTTCACCCCATGAATTATATGAGACCCCATCAGCTTTCATTTGATCTGTTATATAATTACCATTTAAATCAGTATGACTGAAGTAATTATTATCTCCCATATCCTGAGATTTAATTCTTGCATATTTTTCCATTGTAGTGTTATAACTCAATGGTGCTACACCAGCCTTCACTCTTTCTTCATTAACTTTATTAAAGATAGCTTGTTCGACTTGTGCCATAAATTTATCAGATGCATTTGTATCATCTGTTACTGCATCTCCTTCATTTGTTGGAGGTGTAACTGTTGTATCATCTCCTGTTGTAGGTGGAGTAACTTCTGTATTCTCCTCTCCTGCTGGTGGTGTTACAACTGTATTGTCATCTGATGTTGGTGGCGTAACTGTAGTATCATCTCCTACTGTTGGTGGTGTTACTACATTATCATCTCCTGTTGATGGTTTTTCATCTTGCCTTGGCTTACAAGGTCTTTGATATTTATGCTTACAATGATGTCTATATGCTCCACCATTATTTGAGTCATAATATCTTGTAGCAGCACTTGCTGATACAGTTCCTAACATTGTAGCTCCAGCTATTACTAGCGCGATTATTTTAGATTTCATTTCCATTCCTCCTATAATTTGAACTATTATGTATAGTTCATTTTTAGTTCTAATGTACTTTTACGTCTTTACCAACTTGTCCACTTCATAATAACACATAAATTCTAAAATTATTATAGTGGACTACTTGTAATTAAGATTAAATTACCCTTGTAAATGAATCATTATCATATATGGAATATAGTGTGATGCAAACTTATATTTTCATAATAATATTATATTCTACCATTCTATCGTATTTTAGACTCTAAGGTATCTCTTGTCATCTTAAGGCTTAATACGCCATAATATCACTTTGACTTTAGTGCTTTGCTACATTATACTTAGGTCATAAGTTAATCAATGAAATGCATACAATTTAATATCGCGGGGTGGAGCAGTTGGCAGCTCGTTGGGCTCATAACCCAAAGGTCGTAGGTTCAAGTCCTGCCCCCGCAACCAAAAACAACCCTTATTCTTACTATAAGGGTTGTTTTATTTTTAGTTGATATAACTTATAAGCTTATATTAAATTGTAAAACCATTCTTTAGCAAATTACTTTTCCTAAATAACCATAATTATTATTCTTATTTTAAACTTATATAGACTATGGTTATTTATAGTATTATTATATGATTTACTATCATCATTACAAATATTAAAAATTACAAATATTAAAACGTTAATTTTTTATATAATTAAAAAGTGCGAAGCAAATTTGCAGCTTCGCATTTTCCCAATCGTTACTTTAACTTTTAATTAGCTAATTTTTGCTAAACCTGTCCTTTTATAAACTCAAATATAAGTTTTTTTAAAAAAACTTTTAATTTTATCTAATCATTTTTCTTGACTTTTTTATTATGTTTACATCCACAATTATTGGCTTTCTTTTCTTTTTCTTGTTGGCTTGCACATGAACAATCGTGTTTTTCACTCATATTAATTCCCTCCTAAAACCTGATGCCCTCTTGGTACAGTACTATTATCTACAAAGTCTAAGTATTAATACCATGAAAATAAATCCTTTTTTATGATTTTATTGAGATAATTATATTAATCCTAATTCTTAATATTTGATTATTACCTCTTTTTTATATGAACTTCAAAAGCTTGTTAATTGGTTACAATAAAATTCAAGGTATCATTTTTCTTGTTTAACACATAATAATAATAGATATTTTATCTAATACTATTTTTTAGGAGGTTAATATGAAAAAGCATAAGAGTGAAAAGATACACCAAGTAGTTCATGATAATGATAGAAAACTTAATTTACATGAAATAAAAGCTGAAACCGGAGCTGGTAATGGATTCAAATCTTCAGGCGAACAATCTAAAGTTCCTATACAAGATACTTATGAAGCAAGTAGTAAAAGCGAAAAAATTCAAGAAGCAATGTCTAATTCTGAAGGGAAAATTAATTTACATACTATAAAGGCTCAAACTGGTGCTGGTAATGGTTATAATAATACTGAACGTGCTTCTGAAATTTCACCAATTAAAGACACATTTGTTAACACTAATAAGTTTCATAAGATTCACCATGTTGTAAGTAATATCGAAGGTAAAGCAAACTTACATAAAATAAAGGCTCAAACTGGTGCTGGTAATGGTTATATTACCCAAGAAGATTTAAAAGATAATATAAATACTCCATCTTGCGATTCTAAAAATCCTGAACCCATTTACGGAACTACTCACAAGAGTAACCATATTCATGCAGTTATCCATGCTAATGATAGAAAATTAAATCTTCATCAAATCAAACAAAAAACTGGTGCTGGAAGTGGTTATAAGCATCAATAATTAATATTTTTAAGTAGGCATTCCTATGACAAAACATAAAAGCGAAAAGATTCATGAAGTAGTCCATAAACATGATAAGAAATTAAATCTTCATGAAATAAAAGAAGAAACTGGTGCAGGTAACGGTTATAAAAAATAATTATATAATTAATGGAGGCATAAATTTGCCTCCTTCTTTTAATACTTGTGCCAAAAATAAGGTCTATAAATTTTTCTTAGCTTTTTAACTACTTCATTAGGATCATTTTTACTTATATAATTTTGAAAAACTTCATTATCTTTTTCAAAGACTAGTGTACTTTTTGCATCTGTTAAGCTTTGAACATACTTAATCATATTTTCCTTAATAGCTTTTTTATTATAAATCTTAATATAAGTATATCCTGGATAATCATCAGAATCATATTTTAAAACTTTAAACTCTTTTGTATATCCTAACCTTTCTAATTCTTCATATAAAGATTCTATTTTTTCAGTCTCATCAATAAGCATTAAATAAACCGCTCCATATCTATCTGGTAATTCCTCTTTTATATAATTACGGTAAGGAGACGACCTTAAGTTATTATATATATCACTTTCCACCGGATTTTTAAAATCCCCATAATAAATCATAACAGAATCTTCTACTACTGTATTTATAAAGCAATGCATATTTCTAGCCTGAATTAAATCTACAAGTTTCTTAGTTTCTTCATGAGTCATTTCATACACTTTTAAGTATTTATTTTCTTTCATATCAAATAATATAGCTCCATCCATAGCTATAACAGGTAAATTTAATCTTATATCTTGTAATGATGTAACTAATGCTCCAGGAGTTTTCATAGTTGCAATTGTTAATTTAACTCCATCATCAAGCATTTTATTTAACTCAATCTTACTATATGAAGTTAAAGTTTCTTTCATATTTAATAATACTTTATCTAATTCGGCTACAAAAAGTAAATCATTCCTTCTTTTCCTCGGTAGCTCAAATGTATTTATGATAAGTGCTAAACCAATACCAATCATAGTATCCATCATTCTATTAAATACAAATAAATATGGATTTTTATCTTTAAGATGGTTAACTACTATACTTAAAAATACGACACAGGAAAAATACGAAGCATTTTTCTTATTAAATATAACTGTGGTATAAATAATTGGAATTATTAGTAATGATATTGTTATATATCTAAAAAGCTCATTATCAAATGGTATAACATATAACTCAACTAATATCATTATCAATCCATAAGCAGCTCCTATAAAAGTTCCTATAGTTCTTTGTATAGCGTTAGCCTTTGCATTGCTACTATAAGGTTGCATACACCACAATACAGACAATGCTGTATAAAAAGGTGTCCCTTGCTTCCCTCTTAAAAAATAAATAATGAATCCTAGCAATACTCCTATCGAAGATTTAATAATTCGCATTCCTATCGGAGGAAGTGCTATTTTTCTTTTGTTCATTTAAATATCCTCCATATATCTATTAGTTTTAACTTTTGTTTAAATATATTATAATTATATAAAAATTCTCTAAAAACCATAATAATTATAATTATAAAGTTAAAAAATTACTAGTTAATTTATTCCAAATATACAGAGATAATATTCATATTTAATAGCTTCTTATTAATATTACTCTTCTCTTTCGCATCCTTCTTACCTATAAATACTAAACTCATTAGGCATATAAATTATTAGTTCTAAGTGCTTATCTTTTATCAGTTAATTAGATTTTAAAATTAACATATCAATAAAATTATAAATTTGTGCATTTATCTCTCTTTTATTTAATTCTCTGTAATCAACAAAAAAGTGTAGATATCTCTATCTACACCTTATATTCTTAATTCTATAATTATTTATCTAACCTGTTCTAATGTATTTAATCCATTTTTATAACCTTGTATTAATGGATTCTTATAAAATGAATATGATAATTGTAATAACATAAAACACCAAATAATTGGTTCACAAATAATAACTCCAAGATATTTTAGGCTTGGTATAAATAATGCTACAAATAAACATTTTCCTAAAAACTCAATTATGCTAGATGCTAAAGGAACAACTTTTTTTCCTAATCCTTGAAGAGAATTTCTTAAATTTAAAAGCATACCTAATATCGCATAAAATGGTGCATTAATTATCAAGTATAAAGCTCCATTATTAATTACAGTTGGTTCAGTTGATCCTGATAACACTTTTACTAAAGTAGATGCACTAAATAATAAAGCTACAGTTATTATTGCACCCCAACAAATAGCCATTATATTTGCAACTTTTACACCTTTACGAATTCTTTCATATTTTTCTGCTCCTTTATTTTGAGAAACAAAAGTAGATAATGCTAAACTCATAGTCGCAACAGGCATAGTACAGAAGCTATTAAGCTTTCTTGCAGCAGTATGCCCTGCTATAGTTAAATATCCTAAACCATTAATTGCAGTTTGTAATATAACTGTTCCTGTTGATACAATAGATAACATTAATCCCATTGATAAACCTTGACCTGCTAACTCTTTATATAAATCTTTTTCAACTTTGAAACATTCTTTACTAGGAATAAGTATTGGACATTTCTTTATTATATAAATCAAACAAAGAATTGCTGATATACCTTGAGCAATAACTGTAGCCACTGCTGCTCCAGCAATCCCCATATTAAATTGAGTAATAAATATTAAATCTAAAACTACATTTATCACTGATGAAATAATTAAAAATACTAATGGCATTACGCTATTACCTATAGCTCTTAATAAACCTGCAAATAAGTTATATGCAAACATTACTCCAACAAATAAAGTAATAACTGAAATATATGAATATGATTCATTTATAATATTGGCTGGTGTATTCAATAACTCTAATAACGGATATAAAAATAATCCTGATATAATCATGATAACTACTGTTACAATAGCTCCAATAACTAAAGATCCTGCAACTGATTTTTTAAGTAACCTCTCATCCTTAGATCCATAAGATCTAGCGACTACTATACTTAATCCATTTCCAATTCCTAAAGCAAACCCTATAAGCAACTCATAAACTGCTCCACAAGCACCTATAGCTGCTAATGAAGTATCACCTAATACATTACCTATTATCATCGTATCCATTGTGTTATACATCTGTTGGAATACGTTAGAAATAAATATTGGAACTGCAAATAATACTAAAGCTTTCAATATATTTTTATCTCTAATTAAATCTACTTTAAATTTAAACATTAACCTCTCATCCCCCTCTTCATATACTCTTAATTACTTCTAATCAACCTTTCAAATTCTTCTATTCTTATCCATATTACTACTTAGGCTATACTCTAAGTCAATAGATTTTTAATTTTTGAAAATTAATCTTTAATACTCCTTAATAACATTAAACAATTAAATTTACATATAAAAATAGCTAGCCAATAAGCTAGCCATTATATTAAAAAATTTATTTTACATAGTTAACTGTGGTAAACATTCCTCCAACTCCTGGTGCTCCATTATTAGTAACGTGATGTGGCATATGGCAATGCATTGGCCATATACCAGGATTCTTAGCTATAAACTCAATATCCCATGTTTCACCTGATGCTACCAATATTGTATTTTTATAAATTTGTGTTTCTTTTCTTATAGGAAATCCATCTGCTCCTACTACTTTAAACTGATGTCCATGCAAATGTATCGGATGATGATGCATTTGTATATTTCCAAATCTGACTTTTACCGTATCTCCAAAATTTACAGGAAGAGGTTCGGTTAAAGGATAACACTTACCATTCATGGTAAAGAAATTAAATTCAGGCGCTTTAAAAGTTAAATTGTAAGTTCCTGGGTCAATATCAGCCCAAGGCAATTTATCCACCGCCCACTCCTGTAACAAAATTAAATAATCCTTATAATGCTTCTTTTTTAAATCTTTTGGATCATTAACAATAATTCCACCTAATAATCCTGCATTATCTTGAACCATTACATTAACATGAGAATGATACATATATGTTCCTGGTGGATTTGTAATCTTAAAATTATAATCAAAATATTCGTTAGGCTCAATAAAAGGTGATGGCTCTATTGGAGGTACTCCATCCATATCATTAGGTACATCTAATCCATGCCAATGTACGCTTGTCCTTTCTGGTAATTTATTTATTACCCTTATACATACATTATCTCCTTGATTTACTATTATAGTAGGACCTGGCACAGATCCATTATATCCCCATGCTTTTACATATAACCCTTTAATAAGTTCAAGTGTAACTTCTTCAGCAATTAAAGTAAAATGTTTAACTCCATCTACATACTCATAATCTAAGTTCTTAATCCCAGGTGTAATGACCATATTAACTCCAATTTTAAATTAATTCTTTCACTTTATTATATTAAACATCCAAATACATTATTAGTTATATTCTACCTAAAAAACAAACCTTTTTAATCTATTGTTTATTCCTTCTAAAACTCTTGGAAGAACTCTTAATATAGAAGGTAAAAATAAAGAAACTATAAAACCTATAGCACATAAAATAAATATCTTATACTGCACAGCATATCCAATGTAAATTTGATATCCATGAATAGAAGCACCTGCTATTGAAGCTATTATTATAGCCTTAGATGCAATCCAAGATATTAAGTTTAATATTTTACATAAGAATAAAATTATTGTTAATACAACTATTACTGGTATTGCTAATAGTTTAAATGGTAATTTAATTTCTTTAGCTATCGTAGACGATTCTTTTCTATTCTTAACTACTACCTTCTTATTAGCTTTTTTCATAGTTTTCTCATTCTCTACATCTTTAGTCTTTGACGACTTCTTATTATTACTTTTCCCCTTTTTTGCTGATGATATTTTTGAGTTTGATTTCCTTTTTTCTTTAGTTACTATACTTCTTTCTTCACTCTCATCAAATTCCTCCCCCTCAATACTACACTGAAAATTTTCTTCACTTTTATCTAAATCATCTTTTAACTCCTGTATTGAATCAGCCTCTTTAAAATCTATAATCATAGTTTGTTGATTCTGAATTTTTTCTCTTTCTAATTTTATTTCTTCATAAGCTTTATCAAATACTTCTATAAATTTCTTTGCTCTTCTTTCATCTTTAATCTCTTCTTTAAATTGCTTTACCTTATTATCATATGCCTCTTTTATTTCTTCCATAGTGGCATTTTCATCAACGCCTAAAATCTTATAATGTTCCATATTACCATCTCCATACTATAATTTATAATGTATCTTTTCAAATAGAAACAACTTATATCCTATCTTTTGTTTAGACATTATTATAACAACTTTTATAAATCATGTTAAAGGTAATTATCCCCTGTATTATTTACCCCTAATTTATATAACTATATAAAATTCAAATAGCTATTTTTCTCATAAATTAATTTATTTTATTTAATTATTATTTTTTATATTAAATAATCATATTTTCTTTCTAATAAACATAACTATAGATATATAAATAAAATGCTTAATTGTAAAGGAGAGTTTTTAAATGAGTATATATATTTTAGGTGATTTCATAAAAGTATGTAAAGCATTAGGGGTAGAGCCAACATGGGAAAGACTACATACATGGAGAAAAGAAATGTACAAATTTAATGATTATCCTATATATAAATAATAGCTAGCAAATTTGCTAGCTATTTCTTTATTAAATATATAATTATTATAAAATTCAAAATAATATAAAACTCTATATCTTTTGTCACCAAATGTGGTATAGCATATCATATTCCATAATGTAATTTGTTATTTTTTATAATTATTTAACAGTCTTATATAATGATTAGCTTCCCTTAATACATGGTCAGCAAGAAGTGGTAATATTATAGATTTTATTTTACAATCAAGTATTCCTCCTGCACCAGCTTCCTTGAACTCTTTTAACTTAGTTGTCTCTACTAATGTTTCATTTGTAATACTAGATATTGTCATATCACTCATATCACTTGCTTTTTTAATTAACTCACTATAATCATCTGCAAACTTTTCTGAAGTATCTATTAATTCATTTTCGCTAGGATCAAGTAATCCTCGAATAAATAAAGTATGTTCCATCATAATTTGATCCCAAATAATTCACTCTTTCTAACCTCTGAATTATTAAAATCCTCAATATCATCACCATTCTCAAGTAATTTTATATATGAACGATATAATTCAGCTTCACGTATTATATGTTCAATTAGTAAAGGATAATTTAATGTAAATAATTCACAACATAACATTCCATCTAAAATTCTCTTTTTTAAATCTATGAGCCCATCTAGCAATTTTATCCCTCTATTATTAAGTTGTTTCACATACTTAACTGTTTTATTATCAAAATCAATTTTATTTTTGCACTTTAACTCTTGTTCCATTGAGGTTATCTTAAAATTTATATTTATTGCCGTATAATACTGTGTCTTTTTTTCCGCACTTAAAGTATATTTAGTAAATATTTCTCCAGAATTTATTACGGATTCTATATTTACTCCTTGACTTACCTTAACTGTATCTAATAGTAACTTCTCAAACTTTATTTTGTACTCATCTGCTTCCTTAGAAAGTTTACTATTCTTAGGTGTAAATCCTGCCTCCAAGAAAATAGAATGCTCCTTCATTATTCGTGCAAAAAACAAATGTAATTCTAATGATAAAGTAATATATCTTTGACTACTTAACATATTTCTCTCCAATAAAAATTTTATTATATTATACTCCAAATCAGTAATTTTTGTTCATATAATGCAACTAAAAAACATCAATATACTTTATAAATTTTTATACTAAAAAAAGAGCCAATTAATTGACTCTTTTTTAGTTCTACTATACAACTTTTGTTGTCCACTCCTCACAGTTCCATATATCTGTTACAACATCTCTATAGAATTCTAGTTCGTGACATACTAGTAATATACTTCCTTTATATTCTCTTAAAGCTCTCTTTAATTCTTCTTTAGCTTCTACATCTAAATGGTTAGTAGGCTCGTCAAGGATTAGTATATTTGTTTCTTCATTTATAAGCTTACAAAGTCTAACCTTAGCTTGCTCTCCCCCACTTAATACACATACTTTACTTTCAATATGTTTAGTAGTTAATCCACACTTTGCAAGTGCTGATCTTATTTCGTATTGAGTTTTTGAAGGGAATTGTTCCCATACTTCTTCAATACATGTGTTATAGTTAGCTTCTTTAATTTCTTGCTCGAAGTAACCTATTTGTTGATAATCTCCTAAATGTACATCACCGCTTAATGCTGGTATTTTACCCATTAAGCTCTTAAGTAATGTTGTCTTACCAAGACCATTAGCTCCTACAAGAGCAATTTTTTGTCCTCTTTCCATATAAAGATTTAATGGCTTAGTTAATGGATCGTTATATCCAATTACTAAATCTTTAGTTTCGAAGATAACCTTTCCTGAAGTTCTTCCTTGTTTAAAGTTAAACTCTGGCTTTGGTTTTTCTGCTGCAAGCTCAATCATTTCCATCTTATCAAGTTTCTTTTGTCTAGCCTTAGCCATACCACTTGTTGCAACTCTTGCTTTATTTCTAGCAACGAAATCTTTAAGTTGAGCAACTTCTTGTTGTTGTCTTTCATATGCAGCTTCTAATTGAGCTTTGTTAGCTTCGTATATTCTTTGGAATTCATAGTAATCTCCAACATATCTAGTAAGCTTTCTGTTTTCCACATGATAAATTAAGTTAATTACTGAATTTAAGAATGGAATATCATGTGATATAAGGATAAATGCATTATCATAGTTTTGTAAAAATCTCTTTAACCATTCAATATGAGCTTCATCTAAGTAGTTTGTAGGCTCGTCAAGAAGTAATATATCCGGAGTTTCAAGTAATAATTTCCCTAATAATACTTTAGTTCTTTGACCACCACTAAGTTCAGTTACATCTCTATCTAAACCAACATCTAAAAGACCTAACCCCTTAGCAACTTCTTCAGCTTTGGCATCTATAACATAAAATCCATTATTATCTAACATATCTTGAATAACAGCTGTTCTTTCAAGAGCTTTATTCATTTCATCTTCATCCATTTCTCCCATTCTTCCATAAAGCTCATTCATTTCAGCTTCCATATCAAATAGGTATTGGAATGCACTTCTTAATACATCTCTTATTGTAAGTCCCTTTTCAAGCTCTGCATGTTGATCCATATAACCAACTCTAACTCTGTTACTCCAAATAACTTGTCCTTCATCTGGCATTAACTTACTTGTTATTATATTCATAAACGTAGATTTACCTTCTCCGTTTGCACCTATAAGTCCTACGTGCTCACCTTTAAGTAATCTAAATGATACATCTTCAAAAATAGCTCTGTCACCGAATCCATGACTTATATTTTTAACTGTTAAAACGCTCATCTTTCATCCCCCAGTATATTTAACTTATTCATCTCTAATTAAAAATAAGGAGTGATTTATAATCACACCTTATTTATTATACCTTAAATTATTTTAAAATAAATAGAAAGTTGTTGTAAGTTTTAGTAATCATATTCCTTTGTGTTTTCACAAATAGATATTTTTAAACTTCTTTCATCTACAACCTTTTTATATGAGCATAGGAATTCATTTAACTCAACATCAGTTAAATCAATTTTACCTTCACTTCTTATAATTACATCTACATCTTCAAGCCAAATATTTATATTATTTTTTTCATTTTTAATATAATATTCACTAGCAGCTCTAACTTTTATTCTTGATTTATACTTCTCTTGGAAGCTCATCATTCTTCTGCCTTTTTCATAATCATCAGGAGTAATATTATTTAATCCTAATGATTTCATTTGCTCTTCTAATGCTGCTGAATCAAAACCATATCTCTCCATAAGTTTCGCTTGTATCTTCATAAATTTATCTTGAGATATATTATTTTTCTCCATATAAGATGAAATCTCTCTATTGAAGTCAGCCATATTTATTTTACCTTCAGCCATTCTATAATATAAATCATAAATATAGCTTTCAAATTTATCTATATCTTTATCGTTAACTTTATTTTTTAATTCATTAAAATCAATTACCCTATCCATAATAACCTCCTTAGTGAATCAATTTTAATACATATTATATACTAAAATATTTATTTCTACTATATATATAACACTTTATTCACATTTATTATTATACTTTTTAAGAATAATTTCTATACTGACCTTTTCCCTTTGCTATAAGCAGTTAGTTTTTAACTTCCATCCACACATCTTGATATAATTTTAATTCATCTTGATTTAAATACTTATACCCTTCACATTTATCTAATATCTCTTGTGGCATATATGCATTTGGATTATTCTTAACTTCATCTGCTTGTTCATCAATAGCTTGCTTTTGTGGAGATGTATATCCAATTTCATCAGCAGTTCTAAATGCTATATCTTTATCACACATAAAGTTTATAAACTTTTCTGCACCTTCAACATTCTTTGCATCTTTTGGTATAGCCCATGAATCTAGCCAATAGTCTGCACCTTCAACTGGGATAACATATTTGAACTTTCCATCTTCAGCTTCTAAGTTTAATCCTTCACCTGACCATATCATAGCTATTTTCTTTTCACCACTTCTCATTAGGTCTAAAACTTCATCCGCCCCATAAATAGGATTTACTTCTTGCTTTTGCTTAATTAATAATTCCTTTGCTTCTTCTAATTGAGCAGGATCTGTTGAGTTTAATGAGTACCCTAAAGTCTTTAATGCAACTCCAATAGTATCTCTTATATTATCAAACATAAATATTTCATCCTTATATTTAGGATCAAATAATGATTTCCAACTAGTTATATCTTCATCAACAGTTTCAGTGTTATATATTAAACCTATTGTTCCATTCATATATGGTACTGTGTAATCATTATTAGGATCATATGGTTTACCCATATCCCCCTCATTCATATTTACTATGTTTGGAATATTATCTTTATTAATTTTTTGAAGCATATCTTCCTTTATCATTTTTTCAGCCATATCATCTGAAACTAATATTACATCATAGTTTACCTTACCACTAGACACCTCTTGATACATATACTGCATATCATCAAAAGTAGTTTCATTAACTTTTATACCAGTTTCTTTTTCAAACTCTTCAAATACACCTTCTGCTGCATTTGCTCCGTAGTTTAAAACATTTATTTCTTGCTTAGATCCTGAAGAGCCACATCCAGCAAATAGCCCTACTGAAAGTATAGCAGTAGCACAAATTGATAGTAATTTAATTTTTCTTTTCTTCATTTTTCTTCCCTTCCATTTGTATCTTATTTTTTAAAACTTATTAATATAATATTATACAACTTTATAATTTACTATATTTTTTAAAAATAAAAAAGCCTATACGGCTTTTTTATCAAAATTCATTATTTGCATCATTTTCTATGCTATTTAATGTAGCTTCACCTCTAGATATCTTTTTTGCTTTCTTATATAGCATTACCATTGGAACAATCATTACCGGTATTATAAAACACCCAACAATGAACCAAGCTGGACTTATTTCATACTTTTTACCTATAACTAAATAGCATTGTATAGATATAATAATTGATACTATACTTATAGCAAATGATATTAGGTTAAATATTACTCCTGTATCAAAAAAATTTCTGATAACAGTACTTGCCATTGATGCAATAAAAACAAATAAAAAGTTCATATTCTTTTCAGCTAATCTTAACATTATATAACTATTACCTACTGGTATCCAAGCTAACCAATTATTAGGTATATCCTCAACTTCAGCAGCTTTATAATAAGCTATACCCGTAAAAATATAAACTATTACTCCAAATAATAGGAATCCTAATAAAAATATGAAAACTATTCCTAAAAATATCCCTAAAGCATCTAAAGCACTGTAAATTTCTAATATGTCCATTTCTCCACCCCCTCTTAATTATTAATTAAACTCATCCTACAATATGAGAATGAGTTTATCATTTAAACCTTAACTATATAAATATAGCTTTTTTTTTATAAATGTGCTATTGCTTCTATTTCTATTAATGCATCCTTTGGAAGCTTTCCAACTTCTACGCAGCTTCTTGCTGGTGGATTTGCATTAAAGAATGTTGCATATACTTCATTTACTGCTGCAAAGTCATTTATATCCTTTAAAAATATAGTTGTCTTAATTATATTTTCTAAAGATGTACCAGCTTCTTCTAAAATAGCTTTAACATTATTCATTGATCTTTCAGTTGCTTTTTTAATATCTGTTTCCATTTCTCCTGTTGCAGGATTAACTGGTATTTGACCTGATGTATAAACTAGCTCACCAATTTTAACTCCTTGTGAGTAAGGTCCTATAGCAGATGGGGCTTTTGCTGTTGAAATAATTTCTCTCTTCATAAATTTTACCTCCATGATATAAATCATATTTACACTTATTATTGTACCATATTCTTCAATAAAATTCTCATATAGTTATTCTATTTCTCTATTCTTTATATACTAATATTAAACCCTTAATATTTTTTCAATTAATATAGTATTTTTTATCATATAGTCAGTATAATTTTGTATAAATAAATACTTTTATGTTAATATTTCGCTTATTCGTTATTAATGATAAAATGATGAATAAAATAAATAAAGGGGCGATTTAAATGAATAAAACTGTAAACATTGATTGGGGCAATCTTGGATTTAATTATATTAAAACTGACTATCGTTACATTTCATATTGGAAGGATGGAAAATGGGATGATGGCAATCTTATAGAAGATAATATGCTAACAATAAGCGAAGCATCAACTGCATTACACTATGGACAACAATGTTTTGAAGGACTAAAAGCCTATAAAACAAAATCAGGAAAAATACAATTGTTTAGACCTGATGAAAATGCTAAAAGAATGAATAACAGCTTAAGTAAGTTACTTATGCCTGAAATACCTGTAGATAAGTTTATAGATGCTTGTAAGCAAGTAGTAAAAGCAAATGAGCACTTTATACCACCTTATGGTACTGGTGGAACCTTATACTTAAGACCTTTCGTAATCGGAGTAGGTGATAATATAGGTGTTAAACCTGCAACGGAATATATATTCGTTGTATTCTGCTTACCTGTAGGTAATTATTTTAAGGGTGGTATGACTCCATGTAACTTTATGATTGCTGACTATGATAGAGCTGCTCCACATGGTACTGGAGCTAACAAAGTAGGTGGAAACTATGCTGCATCTCTTCAACCTCATAAAGTAGCTGTTGATAGAGGTTTTGCAGATTGTATATACCTAGACCCTGCAACTAGAAAAAATATTGATGAAGTTGGGGCTGCTAACTTCTTTGGAATAACCATAAACAACGAATTTGTTACTCCAAAGTCGTCTTCTATACTTCCAAGTATAACCAAGTATTCATTAATGCATATTGCTGAACATTATTTAGGCATGAAGGTTTATGAAAGAGACGTTCCAATAGATAATCTGGATGTATTTAAAGAAGCTGGGGCTTGTGGAACTGCTGCTGTAATAACTCCAATTGGTGGTATTGAATATAATGGTCACCTTCACGTATTCTATAGTGAAACAGAAGTTGGTCCTGTAATAAAAGAACTTTATAGAATCCTTTGTGGAATACAATTTGGTGATATTGAAGGACCGGAAGGCTGGATTTTTGAAGTTTAAAAATTAAAATAAAAAAGTTGCTATTAAAGCAACTTTTTTATTTTAGTCTACTGACTTTAATGATTCTACCATTTGTACCTTTTTAAGTTTAAAGTACATTGCCCAGTTTACTAATAATGCAAATCCTACTGTTAGTAATCCTGCATATACATAGCTAATTGTATTAATACTTCTACCAAACATTACATAATCCATTTCTACAGTAACCATAATAAATTGATGCAATACTACACCAAGTATTAGTCCTGCAAACATTCCAACTATTGTTAATAATACATTTTCTCTGAATATATAAGCTGCTACTTCTTTATCATAGAACCCTAAAACTTTTATTGTAGCTATTTCCCTAATACGCTCTGAAATATTAACATTTGTAAGATTATATAGAACTATAAATGATAATGCACCAGCAAATATAATCATTATTAATACAATAAAATCTAAAGATTCTATAGTGTTATTAAAATTGTCTCTTACTCCAGTATTACTTACAACTCCTGATACACCATCCTGATTTACTAATCCACTAGATACAGCATCAGCCACTTCACTAGTAGAGTTATTTAATATAATATAAACTTCATCTGGAGTAGCTTTTCTATCAAATACTTTTTCATAATAATCAGGAGTCATATAAATATAGTGTTGTATATAGTTTTCTACTATTGATGCTACCTTAGCAGTTCCTGTTACATCATTACTGTTAGTTATAGTTATTTTATCTCCAACTTTTACACCAAGCGTCTTTGCAATCTTTTCTGTAATAGCTATTCCATCATCATCTAACTCTATTGCTTCTCCAGAAGTTCTATTTTGAAGATGAACAAATTTATCAAATGCATTTATATCTTCTGGGACTATAACATCTAAATCTTTACTTACATCATTAGCTTCAATCTTACACATCTCACCTTTAACAAATAATAAATCTTTAATATCCTTTTGATTATTAATATAAGATGTTAAATCATTTTTCTTAAGAGTATTTATATTATTTTCTAAATTAACTGATATATCATACTTATTTATTACTCCAAATTGCTTTTCTACTACAGTTTTTATGGAATCTTTTAATCCAAGTCCTGCAAGTAATAAAGCTGTACTTCCTGCAATACCTATTACAGTCATCAAAAATCTCTTTTTATATCTAAATATATTTCTGATTGTAACCTTTCCAGTAAAATTAAATCTATTCCATATAAAAGGTATTCTTTCTAGTAATATTCTTTTTCCTTCCTTAGGAGCTTTTGGCCTCATAAGAACTGAAGGTGTCTCTCTAAGTTCAATCCTACATGCAGAATAAGTAACTAATGTAGTTAATCCAACTGCAACAACTGCTGTTATAATTGCTAGCGGAATATCTGTAAAGAAAGTCATAGGAGGCATTATATACATAATATTATACGCATCATATATTACTTTTGGTAAAAATGTAAAGCCTACTATGATACCTAAAACTGATCCTATTAAACTTGCTAATAAAGCATATACAATAAATTTCTTTGCTATATTTCCATTACTGTATCCAAGAGCTTTCATAGTACCAATATTTATTCTTTGTTCATCTACCATTCTTGTCATAGTAGTTAAACATACTAATGCAGCTACTACTAAAAAGAATACAGGAAATACATTTGATACCTTATCTATACTATTTGCACTATTTTCATAATCAACATATGAATAATGAGAATTTCTATCTAATATATAAAGACTTGGTTTTTCTATTTTATTTATTTGATTTTCTGCATCTTTAAGCTTTTCTTCTGCTTTTAAGAGTTCTTCGTCTGCAAGCGCTTTATTTTTCTCGTACTCAGCTTCACCCTCTGCCAATTGAACTTTACCATTTTCTACTTCTACTCTAGCATTTGATAGCTGGATTACACCTTCGCTCTTTGCACTTTGAAGTGTTGCTCTTGTTGCATCTAATGTAGCTCTTGCAGTATCTAACTGAATCTTTGCATCTGCTAATGCCTGTTCTTGATTATAAAACTCTGCCTTTTTACTTTCTAGCTCTGCTCTACCTGTATTTATTTTATCTAAAGAATTTGTAACAATAAGGTCTATAGCTGATAATGCAGTTTCTAACATTATTTTTTCTACTTCACTAATGTTAGGATCATTCAACTTATTCTCAATCTCAGATTTTTTTTCAACCAAAATCGCTATTTTATTTTCAGCTTCTACTAAAGCTGCTTCAGCTTGATTAAAGCCTTCTTCCGCTGTTGCTTTAGCATCATTGAATACTTTTAATCCAGCTTCATACTCCGCTTCTTTCTTAATTAATTCGTATTCTCCACTAGCTAATTGAGATTCACCATTAGCTATCATTGTATTTAACTCTTCCTCTTTATTATCTATTTCAGTTTCTGCATTTAATAATTGAATCTTTGTATCTTCAATTTGAGATTTAGCATCACTTAACTGCTTTTCTACTTCAGCCTTCTTTTCTTCATATTCTTTTTTACCTTTATTTAATTCTTCAATAGCTACATCTTTTATCTCGTTGTATCTTCTATCAACTATTACGTCTGATTTATCTTCAATAGCTTCTTTAACTTTATCTACTACATCAAAATATTCATCTTTATATGAATTAAGCTCCTTTGCATCTCTTACAGTGACGTATATATCTGTATATACCTCCATATTAAAATCTGATTCTGGAATATACATAAATGTACTAACACTTCCACTACCAATAGTTGTACTACCAATTTGGTCAGATAAATAATATGGTGTTTCTATAATACCTACTACTTTATACTCTTTGACATTTAAAGAATTAGTTATATCTTCTTCTTTTCCTGACTTTAAAGATAGCGTATCTCCAATATTAATTTTTCCATCTTTAAACTTTCCTTTAGCAACAACACACTCTCCAGATTTTTCTGGCAATCTTCCCTCAACTACATTTAATCTATTAATATAGTCATCATTACTATCACTTAAATTAGATATAGGCATACTTTGAACTCTAATAACAAATTCATCATTTCCTACCTTTGTTAAAGCATCCATTGTATATTCAGGATATGCTCCTAATACACCATCTATTTTCTTTATATCTTTTACATCTTCATCTGTTAATCCTAATGTTGATATTATTCTTAAATCCATTAAGTTATAATCATCATAATATTTGTCAGCAGATCCTTTCATATCTAATGGAGCTATCTTAACTCCTGTAAAAAGCATTACTCCTAATGCAATAATAGATACAATAGAAATAAATCTACCTTTAGTCTTCTTGATATCTCTAAATATATCTTTCCATAATGCATTTTTCATTTTTACCACTCAATCCTTTCCACTGGGACAGGATTTTCATTTATACTCATTCTTTTTACTTTACCACTCTTAATTTCGATGATTTTATCTCCCATCGGCGTTAAGGCTAAATTATGAGTAATTATAATAACCGTCATTCCTTGTTCTCTACAAGTATCTTGAAGAAGCTTTAATATCGCTTTTCCTGTATTGTAATCTAATGCTCCTGTTGGCTCATCACAAAGTAACAATTTAGGATTTTTAGCTAATGCTCTAGCTATAGCAACTCTTTGTTGTTCTCCACCAGATAGCTGAGATGGAAAGTTATTTTTTCTCTCACTTAATCCAACTGCATCTAGAACTTTATCTATATCAAGAGGGTTCTTACAAATTTGAATTGCAAGTTCAACATTTTCTCTTACAGTTAAATTTTGAACTAGATTATAAAATTGAAACACGAATCCTATATCATCTCTTCTATAAGTAACTAGTTCTTTTTGAGAATATTTACTTACCTCATTGTTATCTACTATTACCTTACCAGATGATACAGTATCCATTCCCCCTAAAATATTTAGTATAGTACTCTTACCAGCTCCACTAGCACCTGCAACTACAACAAATTCACCTTTATCAACGGAAAAGTTTACACCACTTAACGCTTCAATTTCAACCTCACCCATTTTATATACCTTTTTTACATCTTTAAATTCAATGTAATTACTCATAAGTTTCCCCTCCATGCATAACTTTATCATACGACATATTTAAGTATACAATACTTATTTTCCTTCTACAATGAAGTTAACTATTATTAATATCATATTCATAATTTATAAATATTTTGGAGAAATTATATCTTTTATATAATTAGTATCTTATCTATTCTTATAGAAAAAAGACTAATTTAACTTTCTTTAAAAGTTAAATTAGTCTTTATGTAAATTACTATTTATTATTTTCGATTATTAATTCAATCTTACCTTTACATCTTCCACCACGGCATCCACCAGCACCTGCACCAGTAGCTTCTTTAACTTCTTCAAAAGAAGTAGCTCCATTCTTTACCGCTTCAACGATTTGTTCTTCTGTTATTCCTCTACATAGACATACTTTTGACATTTATAATACCTCCAAATCTTATTCTTCTATTGATATAGCTTGTACAGGACATCCATCACAAGCTTCTCTAACTGAATCTTCTAATCCTGATTCTACTTCACCTTCTATAGCTACTGCAACTCCAGTATCTAGTGAGAATACATCACTGCATAATCCTTCACATAAACCACAGCTTATGCAAGTATTTTCATCTACAAATGCTCTCATTTTTTAAGTCCTCCTATTAAATTCTATTTTCATAATAATTATCTATTAATAATGATTATTTGTCAATATCAATCCATACTATTTTAGTCAACTTTATTTTTTATGAATCATTTTGCAGCTCATCTATTATGAGATGCTTCTACATAAAAATATTTCTTATGAGGATACTAATTATTGATATATAAAATATAAATTTAGGAGCTGATAATCTTATGTTTAAACATGAAAAAAAATTATTACATGAAGTAAAAATTGAAAAACCCAATCCTCAATATGCTGTTCTTATGCAAGAACAACTTGGTGGAGGTAATGGTGAGCTTAAAGCTGCTATGCAATATATATCTCAAAGCTTTAGAATTAAAGACCCTGCAATTAAAGATTTATTTTTAGACATCGGCGCAGAAGAGTTAAGTCACATGGAAATGGTTGCTCAAACTATCAATCTGCTAAACGGTCATGATGTTGATTATAAAAGAGTAGACGTTGGAGAAATTCAAACTCATGTTATGTTTGGTTTAACTCCAGGACTAGTTAATTCATCTGGAGCTCCTTGGACTGCAAACTACGTTACTGTAACTGGTGATTTAGTAGCTGATTTACTTTCTAATATTGCTTCTGAACAAAGAGCTAAAACAGTTTATGAGTACTTATATAGACAAATTTATGATAAACATGTAAGAGAAACTATAGACTTCCTTTTAAATAGAGAAGAAGCTCATAATGCTTTATTTAGAGAGGCATTAAATAAAGTTAAAGATACTGGATCTAACCATGATTTTGGTGTTACAGAAGATTCTAAATTATATTTTGATCTTTCATCTCCTGGAAGACATTTTGATAACCCTAATCCTACACCACCAAGCTTCGATAACACAAGAAGATAAATATAAAAGAAAATGACTGTTGCTTTTATTGCATACAGTCATTTTCTTTTATATTTATTTTATTTTTCTTTTTTCTTCATACTTATAAAGTAATATGGTAATCCTACAAACAATATTCCACCAACAAAGTTTCCAAGTGAAACCCAACCTATATTATGTATATATCCCATAATGTTAACATCAACTCCATGAGGTAACATTAACCCCATAGCTAGGAATCCCATATTAGCAACACTATGTTCAAATCCTGCTGTTATGAACGTAAATAAACACCAAAATATCATTAAAATCTTAGCAGTTTCCTCTTTTAACTTGTAACACATCCAAGTTGCAAGACATACTAAAACGTTACATAATAATCCTCTTAAAAATAATTGCATTCCTGGAGTTGCCATTTTAGCAGAAACATTGCTTACTATAAACTCTCCAATATATTCACTTTTCCCTGTAGCAAGACCAGCTTGTACATATAAGAATGCCCCCATAATCCCGCCTAAGAGATTACCAATCCAAACTGCAATCCATATTCTAACTGCATCTAACCATGTAACTTTCTTTTTTAAGGCTCCCACAGTCATAATCATTGCATTACTTGTAAAAAGATCTCCACCAGCCATGAATACAAGACTTAAAGCAACACCAAATGAAGCTCCCATTAATATCTTATAAGTTTCATTTCCTGCATGATGCATAATTCCACCTATAGAATAAATTAGCATAATTCCTAAGCTTACTAAGAAACTTCCCATCATTGCTGCTACTATGTACTTTAACTTACTGTCTTTATACAGTCCAATTTTCACTTCTGCAGAATGAGCTAAATTATCAATTTCCTTTGAATACATATCCGCACCTCTTACTAAATTTTATCTGTGCTATTTATATCCCCTATATTTTTTCGCACATATTTTATAATATAACTTTTATGATACTTTTTCAAAGTTAGACATTTCCTATTATTTTTCTTAATTTAAAATATTCTTTTAAGAAACCGTTTAACTTATTATATATTCACATTTTTTTGAATATATATTATTAATCGTGGATATTTTTTTTAAATTTTTCTTTGACATTAATTTCTTATCTGAATATAATGGTTAACAATAACCTTCGTATAAGCTTAATAATAAGGTTTAAGCGTCTCTACTATATCACCGTAAATGATATAACTATGAAGTCTCTGGATCCACGAAGGTTAAGAATAATTTACGAGGTGGATTTAATGAATAAAGATTTATTTGTAAAAACGATTGAGTCTTCAGCTAAAAGAAGACCTTGCGATTTAGTTATTAAAAATATTACTGTTGTAGATGTTTTTCAATGTTCTACTTTCATTTCTGATGTTGGAATATCTAATGGATATATAGTTGGATTAGGAGAATACTCTGGTACTACTGAGATTGATGGTACAGGTAAATATATATGTCCAAGCCTTATAGATAGTCATGCTCATATCGAATCATCACTACTTACTCCAAAGGAATATTATAAATGTGCATTACGTCATGGTATTACTTCTATGGTTATAGACCCTCATGAAATTGCAAATGTATTTGGCAAAAAAGGTATTGATTTTATGATTAACTCTAGCAAGGATATACCTTTTGACTTTTACTTTATGCTTTCATCCTGTGTACCAGCTACATCTTTTGAAAACTCTGGTGCTATATTAAAT
Organism: Clostridium disporicum; assembly: GCF_001405015.1. Taxonomy (GTDB): domain Bacteria; phylum Bacillota; class Clostridia; order Clostridiales; family Clostridiaceae; genus Clostridium; species Clostridium disporicum_B. The sequence continues at coordinate 26,847 of NZ_CYZX01000024.1, read as the reverse complement.
AGTTCAGATTTAAAGCCATACTATAAAAATAAAAACATTCTTGGATTAGCAGAAGTTATGAATTATCCTGCAGTTTTAAACTGTGAAGAAGATATGATTCAAAAGCTTTGGGATGCTAAGGAGAATAATGGTGTAATAGATGGTCACTGTGCTGGTTTTAATAATGACATGGTTAATATCTATGCTACTGCTAATATTAGAACTGACCACGAAAGTGTTACTTATGAGGAATTAATAGAAAAGGTTAGACGTGGAATGTACGTGCTTATAAGAGAAGGTACTGTTGCTAAAAATTTAAAGGACTTAGTTCACGGAGCTTCAATTTTTAATAGTAGACGTCTTTGCCTTTGCACTGATGATAAGCATATAGATGATTTAGTTATGAATGGAAGTATTGATAATTCAATAAAGCTTTGTGTAAACAATGGTTTAAAATCTGAAATAGCGATTCAAATGGCTACTCTAAATCCTTCAGAATGCTACAACTTAAGAAATAAAGGTGCTATAGCCCCTGGTTATGTTGCTGATTTCTTGATATTAGATAGCTTAGAAGATTTCTCAATAGAATCAGTTTATAAGAATGGAACTCTTGTTGTTAAAAACAACGAATTATTTAATATGCCTGATGAAATTGTTGAAGAAGTAAATCTTCCAACAGCAATGAATATAAAAGAGTTAACATCTGAAGACTTAAAAATAGATATAAGTAATAAAGACTTTATAAATGTAATAGAGCTAATTCCTAATAAATTAGAGAGCAATCATTTAAAGATTAAAATAGATAGTTTAAATTTAAAAGATGAGTTTACTCCGCTAGTAGATGAAAATGACCTATTAAAGGTTTCTGTAATGGAAAGACATAATAACACTGGAAATATTGGTCTAGGAGTATTAAAAGGCCTTAAATTAAACTCTGGAGCTATTGCAACAACTATTACTCATGACTCTCATAATTTAATAGTTGCTGGAACTAATGATTCAGATATGATCTTTGCAGTAGAAGAATTAAAGAAATTAGGTGGAGGAATAATTGTAGTTCAAAATGGGAATGTACTATCTTCTATAAAACTTGAAATTGGTGGAGTAATTACAGGCAGAAAAGCTGAAGAAGTTATTCAAGACTTAGCTAAGCTTCATGATGCTATAGACATAATCTCTCCAGATATAGATTTTAATCCATTTTTAACTTTATCATTCCTAGCACTTCCAGTAATTCCTTCACTAAAAATTACTGATAAAGGTATATTTGATGTTGAAAAATTCAAATTTATACCAGTAGCAGAATAAATAAATTGCATACTAAGTGCACAGTCCCAAAGTCGACTTCGTCGAGTCCAAGAGTGCCTACGGCAGTCCAAGAGATTTACTTCGTAAATATCCAATGGCTCCTTTAATTCTAAATTATTACTCATGGATATTGTAAATCTCTTGGCCATCACAAAGCGATATCTTGGACTTTGACGAAGTCAAACTTTTGTCCAAAGTGCTTCACACTTTATTTCTATTCTGCTAAAAGTTCTTCTAGTATTTCAGCTGCATCTTCTACACACCCTCTGCAAGAACGTAATACATTTCCTGTTGTAATACCCTTTAAGTCCTTGCACATTACAGAAGTATTTTTCTCCTTAAATCTTCTCTCAATCTCATGTAAAAGTTCCTCATCTTCTTTAATCCACTCTGCTGGATTATCAGGATTTATATTACCTTTTAAATAATTCACTATAACATAAGCTCCCATAACGGCTCCACATACCTTGTACGTCCCACCACTATACTTTCTAACTATACTTTTCATAGTTTCATCATCAACATCTACTAAATCACAAAAGGCACATGCTACAGCTTGTGAGCAAGTGTATCTATTGCTGTGTAATTCTATTGCTTTATTTTTTCTCTCACCCATATTAAGACTCCTTACCTTTCATTTTGTCACTTATAATTATATACACTAACTTTGATATTGTCACTTTGCTACTAATTATCCCTTTCTTTCAATATATATAATGGTAATTATTGCGAAAGCTTAATTTATTATTATGAATATTTTAATGTGCTATAATAAATCATAAATAATCTGATAAAAGAAAGGAAACAAAAGATGGAAAAATATACTTCAAATATACCTACCCCTAAAATTAGTATTGCTCCTATGGTTGATAAGTCTCATAGGCATTTTAGATATTTTTGCAGAATCATGAATAAAGAAGCTCTACTTTATACTGAAATGGTTACAGCTCAAGCAATAATAAATGGTGACTTAGATAAAATATTATATTTTAGAAAAGAAGAAGGTCCTGTAGCTTTACAAATAGCAGCATCTAATGCTGAAGATGCCTATAAAGCTTTAAAGCTTGCGGAAGGTTTTAATTATACTGAGATAAATTTAAATTGTGGCTGTCCATCTGATAGAGTTTCAGGAAACTTAATGGGTGCTGCTTTAATGTCTGACAAAAACTTAGTCTATGAAATTCTTTCTGCTATGAAGGAAGCAACAAATAAACCTGTAACTATTAAACACAGAATTGGTATTGATGGAACTGGAGTTATTACTGATAATAATAGCAAAATAATAATGGAAGGCTATGAAGATTTATTGGACTTCTTAGATACAGTTTCTAAAGCAAAACCAGACAGATATACAGTTCATGCTCGTTCTGCTATATTGAAAGGCTTAAGCCCAAAAGATAATAGAGAGATTCCTCCTCTAGATTATGAGATGGTATATAAACTTAAAAATGACTTTAATTATTTAAATATTGAAATTAACGGCGGCTTTAAGACATTAGATTCAATTAAAGATGCACTTACTAAGATTGATGGAGTTATGATAGGTAGGGCCTCATACGAAGATTGCTATCTTTTAGCTAACTTAAATAAACTTAATTATGAAAATATAAAGCCTATTTCTAGAGGTGATATAATTAAATCTTATATTCCTTATGTAGAAGAAGAGCTTGAAAGAGGAAGTAATGTTCACTCACTAGCTGCTCCACTTCAAAGCTTATTCCAAGGTCAACCTGGTAGTAGAAAATTTAAACAATTAATTTCTTCATCAAATGTAAAAAGAGAAACTTTAGTGCCTCTTTTAAATAATATCCTTGAAGTTATGCCTCAAGACATACTTTGGAAGTAAAAAAACATAATCGTAAGCAAGCTAACTAAATATTTTTTTAGTTAGCTCTTATTATATTATTATCTTTAATTTATTTCTAATCTTAATCCAATTTCCCAAGCCTTCTGTTCTATTAATATCTTGTAATGTATAAGATAGTATTATATCCAATTATTTAATAAAGGAGAATTTTAAATGATTAGAATCAACTTTAAAAATTTTAAAGGTTTTAATGATTCAAAAGTAACAGATGCTAACGGAAAAGAAATTATTAATTTTGAAAAAGTAAAAGCATTACCTACACGTGCATGCTATTCTATTGTTAACGCTAATCATGAAAAAATAGGAAGGATAGAAAAAAGGAGATATAATTTTGGGTTAGTTGATTTACCTCAAATAATTATATCTGTAAATAATGATAAAATTGAAATACAAAAAGATATGAAAGAATTGAAAGAATTTTATGAGATTAAAGGAAGTAATTTTTCGATTAGCGGTAATTGGGATGGTCCACAATTTAATATTTCCAAAAATGAAAAAGTATTGGCTTCGGTTAATGTGCAAAAAGAAGAATCAGGAGGTACTTATTTAGTTGATATTATCGACAAAGCAAATGAAAACCAAGTTCTATGTATATTATTCGCATTAAGCTGGATTAGATAAATAAAATTAAAGGTAGGCACTTGCCTACCCTTAATGCTACATAATATGTTAAATCTGTTCATGTAAATCTAATTTTCAAATTTATATTTATCATCAAATATCAAAACTAATATTATTTTATTATTATAGTAAATTCTTCCCCAGTTATTTTATAATCATGGCTCATTTTACCACTTTCTTTTGGGTATGCCACTGCATATGGAGTTAATGTTAATATTTTTGCCTCTGAAGAAATTTCTATTTGATTTTTCATCACACCACTAGTGATTTCTTCATAAGAACTATAAAACTCTACTTCACTTCCTAAGTCATCATGACCTTTTAATACCAAATCATATACATTATTCTTATCCTTATTTTCGATTGAGTAATAAATTTTTTGTCCTATATCATTACTTCTATATTCGTTAAGAGTTATCTTTTGTCCATTTTCTAAAACAAATGAATTACCTATTTTTATACTCTTACTATTCGCTGCTAAAGTATCTCCATTAGCTGTAAATTCAAATTTCCATGGTCCGTTAACCTTATTTTCTCTATCATTAATATATAAATATGCTGAATCATATTTTATTTCTATATCTAAATCACCAGCTTGTAGTTCCTTATCTAATTTATATGTTAAAACAACTTCTTCAGTATATTCATCAATTTGTTTACTTGAACCACCTGCTGCACTAGATATTCTATTGCCATTAATGTACACATTTCCATGTAAAGATATATGCCCATTATTATCTAGATTCTCATCTGACTTTATTGTTGTTGATACAATAATCTCATCCTTATCTAAAATAACTTCATTTAACTGAACTGTTACTCCCTCCTTACTTATTGCACTATTTACTACTGTTTTGTAATCATCTAAATTTCTATTAATACCTAAATAATTTCTAATATCAAACATTGCTAATTTAACTGTTGCACTTATCTCATTAGAGAAAACTGTTCCAACTATAGCTATACAAAAAGACGCAGCTATAGTTGCAGCTATTGCACTTTTTCTAATTCGTTTCGTATTTTTATATTTTATATCCTTATATCCTTCAGTTGCAGCATTTTTAATAACTTCATCTAATTTTGAAGAAACTTTTATATCATCAATATTTATATCTTTCATAATTTATACCTCCATATATATTTTTAACTTTTTTAAAGTTCTATTTAATCTACTTTTTACTGTTCCTAATGGTACATTAGTTTTATGTGATATGTCTTTTAATGATTTATCTTCTAAATACCTCATTACTATTAGTTCTCTTTCTTTTGGTGATAACTTATCTAAAGCAATTGCAATATCTTCCTCAAAATCACTTTTAGTATTTTCTATAATTAAATTATTTTCATAATCATTTATATTTACCAAAGTAACTTTACTATTTTTCTTTATATAATCCTTACAAACATTTATAGTGATTCTAGTAATCCAAGTATTAAAATATTGTGGCTCTTTTAAGTTTTTTAATGATTTTATAGCTTTTATGATTGCTTCGTGAATACAATCTAAAGCATCATTTTCATTTTTTAAATACATAAAAGATACTTTATATAAATTTTCTTTAATTGGTTCTATTAATTTAACAAAGCTCTCCATATCACCTTCAACTGCTTTTTTGAATAATAGTTCGTTAACCACTTATAACTCCCCTCTCCGAATCGATTCGTATAATAGACGATTATATATGTAAAAAGGTTCCATACTAACATCTAAAAAAATAAAATGATGCAATTACGCAGCCTTTTATTAATTATTATCATTAAATTCTATATAAAAATATTTGCTATACATCATTATAAATAACCTAAAAAGAGTGCAAACCATTCCTGATTTGCACTCTAAGTTTCAACTAAATATTAGCTATATCAAATACTTCTAAGTTTTTCTTATCTATTTCATTTACCTTAACATCAGCTATAGCTCTTAATGTATCTAGAGCTGTTATAACTCCTATATTTCTTTCTATAGCAGCTCTTCTAATTAAGAATCCATCTCTCTTAGAATCGTTACCCTTAGTTGGCGTATTTACAACTAAATCTACTTCTTTATTCTTAACTACATCTAATATGTTTGGTTCATCTTCATTAAGTCTTCTAACTATTTCACAGTCTATTCCTGCTTCTCTTAATAATTCACAAGTTCCTTCTGTAGCAATAAATTTATATCCTACTTTAGCTAAATCTTTTGCTATTGGTAAGAATTCAGCTTTATCGTGCTTATTGATTGTAGCTAATATCTTTCCTTTTTCCATTGAAGGATACATGCTTCCACCAACAAATCCTTTGTATAAAGCTTCTTTAACATCTCTACCTACACCTAAAACTTCTCCTGTAGATTTCATTTCAGGTCCTAAAGACACTTCAACTTTTGGTAACTTTTGAGTTGAGAATACTGGAACCTTAACTGAAACTAATTCTGGCTCTGGATATACATCCACCCCGTATCCTAAATCAACAAGCTTTTCTCCAAGCATAACCTTAGTAGCTAAATCAACTATTGGAACTCCACTTACCTTACTGATATATGGAACTGTTCTTGAAGCTCTTGGGTTAACTTCTATTACATAAAGGTTTCCTTCAAACTCAATGAACTGAATGTTTATCATTCCCTTTATTCCGATAGCTAATGCTAACTTCTTAGTGTAATCTAATACTTTAGCCTTAATTTCATCACATATGTTTTGGCTTGGGTACATAGTAACAGAGTCTCCTGAGTGAACTCCAGCTCTTTCTAAGTGTTCCATTATACCTGGGATTAATATGTTTTCTCCATCAGATATAGCATCAACTTCGATTTCTCTACCCATTAAGTATTTATCTATAAGTATTGGATTTTTCTTATCCTTCATAAATGCATTCTTTAAGTAGTATGTTAACTCTTCTTCATCATGAGTTATTTCCATACCTTGTCCTCCAAGAACGTATGACGGTCTCACAAGTACAGGGAATCTTAATCTTCTAGCTTCTTCTATACCTTCTTCTAAAGTCCAAACACCTTTCCCCTTAGGTCTAGCTATATCAAATTTTTCTAATAACTCTTCAAACTTTTCTCTATCTTCAGCCATATCAATTTGGTCTGCTGTAGTTCCTAAGGTCTTAATTCCTTTTTCCTTTAAGAAATTAGCAAGCTTGATTGCAGTTTGACCACCGAATTGAAGAATTACTCCATCTGGATTTTCTTTTTCTATTATGTTTAATACATCTTCTTCAGTTAATGGCTCAAAATAAAGCTTATCTGAAATATTGAAGTCTGTACTTACTGTTTCTGGGTTGTTGTTAACTATTATAGTTTCGATTCCCATCTTCTTTAATGCCATTACACAGTGAACTGAAGCATAGTCGAATTCAATACCTTGTCCTATTCTGATTGGACCTGAACCTATAACTATAACCTTCTTCTTGTCTGATACTTCTACTTCATCATATTGCTCATAAGTTGAGTAGTAGTATGGGGATAATGCTTCGAATTCTCCTCCACAAGTATCAACCATCTTATAAGCTGGCTTTATGTTCCATATGTCTCTTAATCTGTAGATATCGTCTGGCTTAACTTTTAACATATCAGCTATAGCCTTATCTGAGAAACCTTTCTTCTTAAGATTTAATAACCATTCTTTATCTAAATCATCTATCTTGCTTAATTTTAATCTTGTTTCTTCCTGAACTATCCACTTGAATTTTTCTAAGAAGAATATATCAATTCCAGTTATCTTAGCGATACTTTCAATTCTATAATCTCTTCTTATCATTTCTGTAAGAGCAAATAATCTTTCATCATCTGGCTTCATTACAGCTTCTTTTAATTCTTGTATACTCATTTCTTTAAACTTTGGGTGGTCTAAAGAATATTTTCCTATTTCTAAGCTTCTTATACCTTTTAATAATGCTGCTTCTAAGTTAGCACCTATAGCCATTATTTCTCCAGTTGCCATCATCTTTGTTCCTAAAGCTCTATCTGCTGTAAAGAACTTATCAAATGGCCATTTTGGAATTTTAACTACTACGTAGTCTAATGTGGGTTCAAAGCATGCATATGTCTTTTGAGTTACTGCATTTTTGATTTCATCTAATCCATATCCTAAAGCTATTTTAGCTGCAAGCTTAGCTATTGGGTATCCTGTAGCTTTTGATGCAAGTGCAGAAGATCTTGAAACTCTTGGGTTAATTTCGATAACTGCATATTCAAATGAGTTTGGATTTAAAGCAAATTGTACGTTACATCCACCTTCGATTCCTACAGCATTTATTATGTTTATAGCTGAAGTTCTAAGCATTTGGTATTCTTTATCTGATAATGTTTGAGATGGGGCTACAACTATACTATCTCCAGTATGAATACCAACTGGGTCAATGTTTTCCATGTTACATACAGTTATACAGTTTCCGTAAGAGTCCCTCATTACTTCGTACTCTATCTCTTTCCAACCTTTAACTGATTTTTCTAATAAAACTTGTCCAATTGTGCTTAATTGTAATCCTGATGCAAGAATAGTTCTTAACTCCTCTTCATTCTCAGCTATTCCACCACCAGTTCCTCCTAATGTATAAGCAGGTCTTACTATAACTGGATATCCTATCTTGTTAGCAAAAGATATTCCTGATTCCATATCAGTTATTATTTCAGATGTGATAACAGGCTCGTTTATTCTGTTCATCATATCTCTAAATAATTCTCTATCTTCCCCTTCTTTAATAGATGCTATTGAAGTACCTATAACTTTAACATTATATTTATCTAAAATTCCAGCATCAGCTAAATCTACCGCAAGGTTAAGTCCTGTTTGACCTCCCATACCTGTTAAAAGACTATCTGGTCTTTCTTTGGCTATTACCTTTTCAACAAACTCTACTGTTAATGGCTCTATGTAAATTTTATCTGCTACTTCTTTATCTGTCATTATAGTAGCTGGATTAGAGTTAACTAATACAACTTCTACACCTTCTTCTTTTAAAGCTTGACATGCTTGAGTTCCTGAATAATCAAACTCAGCCGCTTGTCCTATAATGATTGGTCCTGACCCTATAACTAAAACTTTTTTAATATCTTTATTTAATGGCATTCTCTAATTCCTCCTATAGTGCATATTCCATAAATCTATCAAATATATATTCGCTATCCTTTGGACCTGCTGCAGCCTCCGGATGGAATTGAACTGAGTATATCGGTAAAGTAGTATGTTTCATTCCCTCTATTGTTCCATCGTTTATATTTATATGAGTTGCAACTACACCTTCTGGTAATTCATGAACTACATATCCGTGGTTTTGAGAAGTTATGTGTACCTTATTTCTTTCTAAGTCTTTTACTGGATGGTTACATCCTCTGTGTCCGAACTTTAACTTAGTAGTTTTCCCACCTAGTGTTAACCCTAATAATTGATGTCCTAAACATATTCCAACTATCGGCTTAACTCCAACTATCTTCTTAATATTTTCTATTACGCTTCCTAAATCTTCTGGATCTCCAGGTCCATTTGATAAGAATACTAAGTCAGGGTTAACTGCTAATATTTCTTCTGCCCTTGTGTTCATTGGGAATACTGTAATTTTGCAACCTCTTTTTTTGAAATTTCTTATAATGTTTGTTTTTATTCCAAAGTCCATTATTGCAACGTGCTTACCAGTTCCTTCTATTGTATAAGGTTTTTCTGTTGAAACTATACTAACAGCTTCTTTATTTGAGAAAGCCTTAATCTTTCCTTCAACATCTTGTAATGTTTCTGCTTCTAAAGATATTATTCCTCTCATAGTTCCATTATTTCTTAATACCTTAGTTAAAGCTCTTGTATCTATTCCTTCTAACCCAATTATCTTGTTTTGCTTTAAGTAATCTTCTAATCCGATTTCACATCTGAAGTTATTCGGGAAGTTACACTTCTCTCTTACTATAAATCCTTTTACATTTGGAGTCTCAGATTCATTATCTTCTAAGTTGATTCCATAGTTCCCTATTAGTGGATATGTCATAGTTACTATTTGTCCGTAATAAGATGGATCTGTTAATACCTCTTGGTATCCTGTCATCCCAGTAGTGAATACTACTTCTCCTACACTATCTTTTAAGTGTCCAAATGCATTTCCTTCGAATATCATCCCATTTTCAAGTATAAGTCTTGCTTTCATATTTATGTTTCCTCCCATAAGCGAACCTCTAAATTTTAATTTAGCTAGGTGACGTTAAGTAAGATTCTAAGTCTCTAATTTTAGAAATCTAACCTATATATGTTTTACACCTACCAACATATGTTAGTAGGTGCTTCCTTACCCCTTATCCTAATTTAGTCAGATGTTTCTTTACTTTATTCACGTAAATAATACGCTTTAAGTAATCCTACTAAATTAACTTCAATAGGTGTACCATATTTCTCTATCTAATATTTATATAATTCCTATTATTTCATTTATATCTTTTATACCTTGTTCCTTACAGAACTGTTCCATTTGCTCTATAATCTCTTTACCTGCATTAGGATTAAAGAAATTAACTGTTCCTATTTGAACTGCACTTGCTCCAGCCATCATAAACTCTATAGCATCAATTCCTGAAACTATACCACCTAGCCCTATTACTGGTACGCTTACAGCCTTTGCTACTTCATGAACCATTCTAAGTGCTACTGGTTTAACTGCTGGCCCTGAAACCCCTGCATAAACATTATCAAATACTGGCTTTCTCTTATATGGATCTATTGCTAATCCTTTAAGTGTATTTATTAATGAAATTGAATCCGCTCCAGCTCTCTCACATTCTAATGCCATCTCTACTATATTTTCAGCATTAGGTGATAGCTTAACCATTAAAGGCTTATCTGCTATTTTCTTTATCTTTGATACAACATCATAAGCTACTTCTGATTTAATTCCAAAAGCCATCCCCCCTGACTTAACATTAGGGCAAGATATGTTAAGTTCTATCATATCTATATCTGTTCCTCTTAGCTTTTCAACTGCCGTTTCGTAATCTTCGATACAACCTCCACCAACATTAGCTATAACGTTAGTGTTTAACTTTCTCATCTTTGGAAGTTCTTCTGATATAAATCTTTCTATACCTGGGTTTTGAAGTCCAACTGAATTCATCATTCCTGATGGTGTTTCAAAAACTCTTATTCCATTATTACCATCCTTAGGATTTAAAGTTAATCCCTTTGATGATATTCCGCCTAAAACTCCCACATCGTAAAACTCATTGTATTCACTTCCGAAGCCAAATGTTCCAGATGCTGCTATTACAGGATTTTTAAAATCTACTCCATTTATATTAACCTTCAACATATCACGTACTCCTTAGTTCCTATAGTTCAACATAGTTTCCATCAAAAACTGGACCGTCTTTACATGTTCTTTTATTTCCATCTTTAGTTTTGCATGTACATACTAAACATGCTCCAACCCCACAAGCCATATGTTTTTCCATTGAAACATATACTTGAACTCCCTTTTCTTTACACATTTCAACTACTTTTTTCATCATAACTTCTGGCCCGCAGCATAATACTGTATCATATTTATCAACTTCTAATAAATCTGTTACAAATCCCTTATGACCATACTTTCCAGTATTAGTTGAAACATATCCATCATTTATGTACTTACATAATTCATCAGTTAAATATATGTCATCTCTAAATCCAGCATAAAGATCCATCTTCATACCTTTATTCTTTTCTCTTAATCTCTTGGCAAGTTCCACCATAGGTGCTATTCCAATACCTCCAGCAACTAAAGCAACATTACCATATTTCTTATCTATATCGAATCCATTTCCAAGAGGACCTGTTAATTCTATAGTTTCCCCTTCTCTAAGGTTCGCAAACTCTTTTGTACCTTTACCTACAGTAGCATATAAAAATGTTACTGTTCCTTCTTCCTTTTCAGAAACACTTATAGGTCTTGGAAGTAGTGTTGCACCTTGATGCTTTAACATATAAAATTGACCTGCATTTACTTTATTATGGTCTTCAACCGCCATTTTATATATTCCATCTACTATTTCTGTATTAGATAATATCTTTGCTTTCGTATACTTCATGATATTGTCCCCCATTACTTAGATTCTACAGCTCTTCTTATTTCATCTCTCATCTTTATAGCTTCTTCTCTTGCACAAGCAGCAAATTCCATTTCTCTATTTTCCTTTTTATACGCTAATAATATTCCTCTTGATGAATTTACTACTCCACCATTTCCATTGTTTAAGTAAAGAGCTACATCTTCAGCTTTTCCACCTTGTGCTCCATATCCTGGTATTAAGAAGAACATATCATTATATCTGCTTCTTATTTCCTTACCTTCTTCAACATGAGTACATCCTATTACTCCACCGATTTGAGTATATCCGTACTTACCTTTAACTTCTTGACCCATTTCAGTTAATCTATCACCAACAGCGTTGTATAACTTTTTGCCACCTACTATATCAAGATTTTCAAAATCTTCTGCACCTGGATTTGAAGTTCTAACTAGTACGAATACTCCCTTTATTCCTTCTTTCATGTAAGGTAGGTATGGTTCGATACTATCCATTCCCATGTATGGACTTAGAGTTATAAAATCCGCTTCAAAATCTCCTGTAAAGTGCGCCTTTGCATATTGTGAAGCTGTCGCAGCTATATCTCCTCTTTTTATATCTGCAATTATTATTGCATCTTTTTCTCTTAAATATTGAAGTGTATTTTTGTAAGCTATTAATCCTTCAATTCCTAAAGCTTCATAGTAAGCTATTTGAACTTTAAAGCAAGCTACAACATCTAAAGTTGCATCTATTATTTCCTTATTGAAGTGGAATAATGCTTCACTTAAAGTTCTTCCTTCTAATACGTGGCTTGGAAGATACTCAACAGCTGTATCTAACCCTAAACAAACTACTCCTCTTTCTTCTACTCTTTCATATAATTTATCTATTATTAATTTATCCATTTAAAATTCTCCTTACTTAAGCTTTATAAACTACATTTCCACCTTTTATTGTCATCTTAACTTCACCGTAATATTCTCTTCCGTGGAAAGGTGTATTCTTACCTCTTGATACAAATTTCTCTCTATCTACAGTAACCTTTTGATTTAAATCTACAAGTACCATATCTCCATCTTTTCCAACACTTATTAATCCTTTATTCATTCCTAAAATATTAGCTGAATTTCTAGACATTAATTCGCTTAATTTATTTAATGAGATATTATTTTCTTTAACTAGCGTCGTGTAGCATATTGAAAAAGCAGTTTCTAATCCAACCATTCCTGGCGCTCCATTTTTCTTATCTTCTTCAGTATGTGGAGCGTGGTCTGTTCCTATGCAATCTACAACACCTTTTCTTATAGCTCTTATTAAAGTTTCTACATCCTCTTTTTCTCTTATTGGAGGATTTACTCTATAATTACTTATGCTACTATCTAAAGCTAAGTGATGAGGTGTTACTTCACAAGTTACATTTACACCTTCTTCTTTAGCTCTCTCTATAGCATTTATTGATTCTACTGTACTTACATGAGCCATATGAAGATGTGCTTTAGTTACTTTTGCTAGATATAAATCTCTTATTGTCATTAAATCTTCTGCCATTCTCATATCTATCTTTGAGAATGTCTTATCTTCAGCATGTGACATAACTATCCAGTTATTTTCTCTAGCTACTTCCATAGCCTTCATCATTACGCTTGAATCCATAACTCCTACACCATCATCTGATATAGCTTTTACTTCTTTATCATCTTTAAACATATTTAAATGTTCTATATTGCTACCTTTGAAGTTTTCAGTTATTGAAACACATTGGTGTATATCTGTTAATCCAACTTCTTTTGCTCTATTTCTTACATGATTTAATACTTCATAGTTTGAACATACTGGCCAAGTATTAGCCATTAAACAAACTCCTGTATATCCACCTTTTACTGCTGCTTTAGATCCAGTTTCAATATCTTCCTTTTGAGTGAATCCTGGTTCTCTAAAGTGTGCATGAGTATCTATGAAGCTTGGCATTAAAGTTAGGCTGTTTCCATCTATAATTTCAACATTATCCTTTTTTATATCTTGTCCAACTTCCTTTATTATTCCGTTCTCTATATATACATCTCCATGGAAGTTTTGAAACGCATCTACTACATTAACGTTTTTTATCAATAAGTTGCTCATTTTTATACCTCACTTGGATTAATTATTGTATCGCAATACTGACATTTGTAAGATCCTTTATCTTCGTTAACAAGATCAAAAACATGCTCTAAGTATTTTTCATCACTTGTTATACATCTTGGATTGTTACATGTAATTATTCCTTTAATTTGCTTTGGTAATTCTGGTTTTATCTTTGCTATTATCTCTTCATTTTTAACTTGATTTATAGTTATTCCTGGCGATAATAACGCTAAAACTGTAAAATCTATTTCTGTAGCATTTTCTATCTTTATTATATCTTTTCTACCATTCTTTATACTTTTTGCATTTATTATTAATGCAACTTCATTTTCTCCATCTTCAAGTTTAAGATATTTAAATATCTTAACTCCTACCCCAGCTCTAATATGATCTAATACAAATCCATTTTTTATACTTGTAATCTCTAACATTACGCTACCCCCAATAACTTAGCCATTAAAGCCATTCTTACATACATACCAAACTCTGCTTGCTTAAAGTATGCTGCTCTTTTATCTTTATCAACTTCAACATCTATTTCATTTACTCTTGGAAGTGGATGCATTATTATCATATCTTCTTTAGCTAATTTCATCTTTTCTGCATCTAAAATGTAGCTATCTTTTAATCTCATATATTCATCTTCATTAAAAAATCTTTCTTTTTGAATTCTAGTCATATAAAGGATATCTAATTCTTCTATTACATCCTCTATCTTTTCTACTTCTCTGAATTCTATATTATTTTTATTTAAAACCTCTTCTCTTATATATTGAGGTATTCCTAATTCTTTTGGTGATATTAAAACAAACTTGATATTTTTATATCTTGACATGGCTGTTATTAAAGATTGAACTGTTCTACCATATTTTAAGTCTCCACAAATACCAATAACATGATTGTCTAATCTACCTTTTAAAGTCTTTATCGTTAAAAGGTCTGTTAGTGTTTGAGTTGGGTGTTGGTGCCCTCCATCCCCTGCATTTATAACAGGTACTGATGAGTACATACTTGCGACCTTAGCTGATCCTTCTTTAGGATGTCTCATTGCTATAATATCTGAGTATATAGATACCATTTTTATAGTGTCTGCTAAAGTTTCACCTTTTGCTGCTGAGCTTGAATTTGGTTCTGAAAACCCTAATATCTTTCCGCCCAATCTCATCATGGCAGCTTCGAAGCTAAATTTTGTTCTGGTACTTGGTTCATAAAACAGAGTAGCTAGTATTTTTCCTTCACATACGTGTGAATACTCTTCTGGATTTGATATAATTCGATGTGCTAATTCAAAGATTTCATTTAATTCTTCTATCGTAAAGTCCATTGGATTTATTAAATGTTTATTCATCATATAATTTTCCTCTCCTTCTTAACCTCTCAGGGCTAAATTTAAAGAAATAATAAAAAAATGTCTTCCTTTATCTAAAGGAAGACATAATAATCCCGTTGTCTAATAAAAATTACACTTCCTTTTAAATCTCTCTGGATTTCATTAAAGGTTCTTTATTTTAATCTAAGATACCATTTTTTTTTAATGCTGTCAATATTTTTAGAGAGTTTCGGTTGTAATTTTTTTATACACCATATTTTTCATAATATTTTTCTATTGCAACTTTGATTTTGTCGTCTATATATACTTTTCCGTTCAATTCTCTGTTATATAAGTACTCTACAACTTCTTTCATTGTAACTATTGAGTAAGTTTGAATTCCAAACACCTCTTTAATTTCTTCTTGAGCTGACTTTTCACCTCTACCTTTTTCCATTCTATCAACAGAAATTATTAATCCTTGTATTTGTGGATTTCCTTGCGCTTTTAATATTGGTGCAGTTTCATATATTGAAGTTCCAGCAGTCATTACATCTTCTACTATTACAACTTTCTTATCAGAGTCAATCTTAGCTCCTAGTAATATTCCACCTTCACCGTGATCCTTTACTTCTTTTCTATTTGAACAATATTGAACATTTGCTCCGTAAAGCTTATTCATTGATACTGCAGTAACTACTGTTAGTGGAATTCCTTTGTATGCAGGTCCAAATAAAACATCTACATCATTATTAAAATGTTTCTTTATAGCTTCAGCATAAAAATCACCAAGCTTACTTAATTGTTCCCCAGTAGTATAGTTTCCAGTGTTAATAAAGAAAGGGGTTTGTCTTCCACTCTTAGTAGTAAACTCTCCAAATCTTAATACATTACTTTCAATCATAAATTCAATAAACTGTTCTTTGTACTTATCCATTTTATAACATTCCTCTCTACAAAAATATTCTCTTGTATTGTAACACGATTAATTAATTAATCCAACATTTTATCTTTTATAGATTAATCTGGATATAAACTACTATCTTTTGACTAATTTCTTTGCGAAAATTATCCCAAAAATAATAATTATTAATGGCAATATAAACTTCACGGAAAATGGATTATTAAAGTTCATTCCTAAAATTACATAACAAAGTGTTTCAGGAGCTACCCCTAAAACTGATGCCCAAATAAAATCGCTATACTTTATTTTAGTTAATCCACAAGTATAACTTAATGCATCATATGGTAATATTGGAGGAAGTCTTAATAAAAATAGTATTTTAAATCCATTTTTCTCAAGGTTTTGGTCTAGCTTTACAAATCTACTTCCGATTAAATCTTCTACAAAACTTCTCCCTAAAAGCCTTGATAAAAAAAATGCCACAGTCCCAGAAATATAATATCCAATCATAGTTAGTATAAATCCCCAAAAAGCGCCAAATACTTTTCCAGCAGCTATAGCTATTATATTTGATGGAATTATAACAAAAAAAGGTTTTATCGCAAATATCAAAAGATATATCGAAGACGAAAAAACACCATTTTTTCTTATAAAATTAGCTATCACCACTATACTTAATTTACCATTAAGATACTTTACATTTAATATTAAAAGAGTCAGAGCTACAAATATTATTGTTAATAAAATATAAAATTTGCCTCTATTTATTCTATCCTTTTTATTCATCTAATCTTACCCTTAAACCTTCATATTTTCATAATAAATATTCATTCTAAACTTACCGTTTTTACTTATATATTTCTAAAAACAGAAAAAACCTTATATAAATACTAGCAAACAATTCATCTTTAATATTTATATGTAAAATTTCTTAGCTATACGCTTGATTTCAATATTTTACTATAAAAACATTTTGTATACAGTTTCTTAACAATTATCATTGTTATGATTAGATATAATAGTATTAAGTTATATTTTATCTAAGGCATTATATGAAAAATAAATCTATATGGTATTTATCCCAGTAAAAGATTTGCTTACATATTGTGTGAACTTTATAGCGAAGTTATAATATTAGAATAATTAGGTTAGAATGGATTTAAAATTTTATATTATATAAGTACTTTACCTGATGTTTATTCTACCTTATAACTCTATAACTTCTAATTGAAAATATCTATATTTCTCAAATAGCGGTCATAACTCGGTAGTATCTTATGAGGTAAGTAACTATGGACAACTTACCTTAATAAGAAAAAATATAAAGGTAGCTTCACCACTATATATTACATTTATCAAGTATAAGGAGAAACAAATGACAAATTTAATAGAAACTTTAAAAGCTAATACTTTAGTAATTATTTTTATAATTATGTTCTTAGAAGCATTAAATCTTACCGGTATTCCTGCAATCGTAATTATGCCAGCTGTAGGTGTTTTTATAAAAAGCAGTGGACATTCTTTTCTGATAGTTTTTGCTATTGCAACTTTAGGGTCAATTCTTGGAAGTATAACTTATTATTTAGTGTCTTCCAAATTTGGTGATATCATATATAACTTTTTTTATAATAAATTTCCGAGTACTCAAAAATCACTAAGAAAAGCTAAAGAAACAGCTGAAAAATATGGAGCTAAGATGTGTCTTATTGGTAGAATGCTTCCTACGATTAGAACTTTTATATCTCTAATGTCTGGGATTTTCAAAGTTAAATTCAAAGATTATATAATATATTCCTCTATTGGAATTTTTGTATGGAATCTTGTTTTAATGTCTTTTGGATACTTTGGATATATTTTATCAACTATGACATTTTAAAATTTAAGAATTAATAGTAACTATTCATAAAAAAAATCCAGCAGAATAATATTTATATTTTGCTGGATTTTAAAATATCCTCAAAGAAATTTTATCTTAGTTTAATGGTTAATTTTAAAGTATCAACTCTTAACTATTAATTATTTTGCTTTTTCTATTACATCTGCTTTAAATTTTTCTATTCCTAATCTTTCTATCATAAATCCTAGCTTTTCACCTAACTCAGCATTTTCTCTATAATAATCAAAGATAGAATCTATAAGTTTTAAAGTTTGCTGTTCATCTAAATCTTTTGCAATAATATCTGCAATTCTTGGATTAAACCCTGCTGAACCTCCAGCAACTACCATTAATCCTGTTACATCGGCTATTACTCCTACATCTTTAGCATAAACACTTCCACAAGAATTTCTACATCCAGCAACTCCTATTTTAGTTCTACAAGGCATATCCTTCTTGCCATACTTTTTAGTTAACTTCATTCCAATTCCTATAGTATTATACTTGCTTCTTTTGCAAAAGCCCGCTGGACATATTTCTACGTTCTTAACAGAATTAGCCTTTACAACAGCTGGTTCCATCCCTAAGTCATCCCAAATTTGTGGTAAATCCTCTTCCTTAAGATTTGTAATTAAAATTCTTTGACCTGATGTTATTTTTAATACACCATTATACTTCTTTGAAACTTTAGCTATTTTTTCTAATGTTTCTGCACTTACAAATCCACCAGGTATATCTGGAGTTATTGCATAAGTTCTTCTTCCATCTCTAATTTTTTGAAGGTTTCCATAATGCATAAAGATTTAATTCCTCCTAAGATAAAACAAATTTTTCTATAGCTGTTGCAACTCCATCTTCATTATTTGAATCGGTTATGTAATTAGCAGCTTTTTTAACTTCTTCAAAAGCATTTCCCATTGCAATTCCCATTCCTGCATATTCAATCATGTGTAAGTCATTTCCTGCATCACCCATAGTTATTACTTCTTCTCTCTTTACACCTAAATGCTTAGCTAAAAGCTCAACACCTACACCTTTATTAACTTCTTTATTTAAAAACTCTAAGAAGTAAGGAGTACTTCTAACAACTGTATACTTTTCAAAAACTTCCTTTGGTAAATTATCTACAGCATTTTGAAGTATTTCAGGCTCATCTATCATCATTACCTTTATGTAACTTTCATCATTTTTTATATTTTCAAAATTTATTTCTTGTATTGTTATGTTATTTATACTTGCTTCAACTTCAGTATACTTACTATTTTTAGGAGTAACTAGTCCATTTTCTTCAGAGAATGCGTGAATATTAACACCCAATTTTTTGCTTAAATCGTAAAGATAATGAACATCTTCCCCTATTAATCCCATCTTGCATACAACTTCTCTGCTCTTTGTCTTTAATACTAATCCCCCATTATAGCTTAAAACATAATCATTATCTGTGTACATATCTAACTCTTCTAAGTATCTAGTAACACCATCAATTGGTCTACCTGTTGCAAGAACAACTGTTACACCTTTATCTCTCGCCGCTTGTATTGCCTTTTTAGTTCTTTCTGTTACTATTTTTTCTTCATTTAATAAAGTTCCATCCATATCTAATGCTATTAATTTATACATATAATTCACCGATCCTTGCTTCAAAATATCGGTACTATTATAACACGAAAGAATGTTTTAGTCCTAATCAAAAGTTAATCTTTTACTTTTTGCTAGAGCAAAACCCTTCACTTTACCACAAAGCAATCTTTCATCTTTTGCTCTAGCAAAACATTTATCTCTTGCCCTTAGGCAAACTACTTACTATATTCTATATAAGATGAAATTACATCATCAAATCCATCTCTCTTTAATACCTCAACTACAACTCCTACAATTTCATAACTTGACGTATTACCATATTCAGATCTTAAATCCTCTATAATTTTAATTATATCTTTTACTATTATTTTAATATCTGACTCATTTAAAAGCGCCTTAGTTCCACTTGTTGCATTTAAAATACTAATCTTAATCTTATTAGCATCTAATTCTTGTAATCTACCATCTTTTTTTATTACTTGCATAAAACTACCTCCTTAAACTCTCTTCTTTCTTCTTTTTATAAAATAAATTTTTCTTCATTATATTAGGCTTTTCTAAAAATTTAATTATTGTTTTTTTATCGTCGATAATATCTAATTCCAACTTATTATTTACATATTTCATTTTTTTATTTATATACTAAGAGCTATACATTTATTATGCATAGCTCTTCTAGTTATATATTATTTTTTAATAATGTCTTTTCTGTACCATTCTTCATAGTCATATTTTTCTAAAAGTTCTTTTCATAACTCATATTTACATACGCATTCATCTTTTATCATACTATTCCCACTCGATAGTACTTAACTATTTTTTATTCATCATAACTTCCTAATATATTTTATGTTTCTATACACTTAATCGCTACTTAAATTAATAAAAAAAGTACCATTTTTTATTATGGTACTTTCAAAACTCTTTATTTTATTTATCAATATAAACTTTAACTTTACTTTATAATTTAATAAACTTCTTTATCCCAATTGTATTTAGAAGTCTATATGAAATTATTAATAAAATTACAAGTATACCTAACAATAATAATAAAAACATAGTTATATTTGTTATTTTAAATAAAAGGAATACTCCTATAGATAATCCAATAATCGCAAATACAAATAACATTTCTATCATTACTGCTGCACTTTGTTTTACAACTACAGTTGGTGATACCCAATCTAATTTAGGTAAATATAAGTTTATAAGTAAACCTACTATTGCTGTTAATAAAGAAAATACTATTGTAAATGCTAAATTCCATACTAAAGCTGCAAAACTAAACTTTAAGCCTATGGAAAATATTAAATTAGCTAGTATTCCTAATGGAATAGTAATAATTAAATTTAATAATATTTTGCCTCTAAATATATCTTTTTCTCTTATAGGTAATGACTTCATTATCCATAAATTCTTCCCTTCCAAAGATATTGAAGAGGTCGTTGTACACGATATTCCTATTCCAAAAGCTATTATTAACAAAACATTAAGTGGCATTAGTTCATCTACATATGGTATTTCCATATACATAGCCAAAGTTTGTCCATCAACAAATAGAGTCGCAATTGAAGCTACTAAAATTATAATCATTCCAATGCCTGTATTTAAAACATATATAGGTGTTGAGAAATACCTTCTTATCTCTTTTTGTAATAAAGCTTTAGCTATACTACTAGATTTAAGTGACTGTATTTTGTAATTTGCCTTTTTATAGTTTTCTCCTAGTCTAGCATTAATCTTCCCAAATAATCTACTAAATACAATTATGAATATTATAAAAGGAACTATTGATATAGCTATAAGCTTTACTAATTCTATTAAGTTTGTATCTCTTAATGCATTAGTAAAAAAAGTTACTGGAATATATATTTTACCTATACCTTCCATAATAGAAGCACTATTTATCATTAATGATTCAATAATAGAATTCATATTAAATGAACCTATAAGAATTAGTAATGTAACAATAGTCGCACCTAGTATAGTTACTAAATTCTTATGCTTAAACTTAGTAGCAAAATAACTTATAAATACAGCTAAAATTGAAGCTATTATAACTGGAATTAATGGCATAAATATAACTGATATTATTAATATTACGAAATAAAGCCATGATAATCCTGGAACTCTCATATAATATATAACTCCAGTTGGTATAAGCACAAAGGCTGTAAATATCCAATTGAACACTAATAAATTTATTATTTTACTAGTTAGAATTACACTATTTTTAATTGGCAATGACATTAACATATCATAATCTCTTGAAGTGAATAATGTTCCCTGAGCTTTATATATAGATGTAAAAAATACCATCATAACGCTCATCAATCCAGCCATCATTAATAGTAAATCTAAAAAACCTATACTTTCTAAAGCATCAGCCATAAGATAAGCGTACATAGTTACAGTAAATGCTATTGCCATTGCTCCAATAAGAAGCACTAAAGATGACATCATCATTTTTCTTTTTTCTTTTGTCCCAGAAACATTTTTTGAAAATCCATTTAATCCCCAATCATTAATAAATGTTGCTTTTAATACAACCCATAAATTATTCATTATCAATCAACCCCATAAATATATCTTCTAAAGAACTATTACCCCTTACTTCATCTGTATTTCCTTGTGCAACAATTTTTCCATCCTTTATTATAGCCACTCTATTACATAGTTTTTCAGCAACTTCTAATACATGCGTAGAAAAGAATATAGCGCTACCTTCTAAACATATTTCTTTCATTATCTCTTTTAATGTATGGGCAGCTTTTGGATCTAGCCCAACAAAAGGTTCATCTAATACTAATAATTTAGGCTTATGAATTAATGCAGAAATTACAGCTAACTTTTGCTTCATTCCATGCGAATATGATCCTATTAAATCACCTAAAAATCTAGTTAATTCAAGCTTGTCCGCATACTTTTTTATAAGCTCTTCTCTTTGTGATTTACTAACCCCATAAATATCTGATATAAAGCTTAAATATTGAATTCCTGTTAATGCTTCATATAAATCTGGATTATCTGGAATATATGCCATAATCCTTTTACATTCTATAGGTTTATCTTTAATTGATAATCCATCAATTAATATTTCTCCTTCAGTAAACTCTAATATACCTACTACAGATTTTATTGTAGTAGTTTTACCTGCTCCATTATGTCCAATAAATCCAAATATATCACCTGAATTTATTGTTAAAGATATATTATCTACTGCCTTTTTACCTTGTTTATATGCCTTTGAGAAATTTTTTATTTCTAACATATTATTACCCCCGATATATTTGTTATAGTTATAGTATAACAGTAAATCACAAAAATCAATATAATTATTTCGACAACCATCAACAAAGTGGGAGCATTTAAATAAAATAGAGTATAAGTAAATTTTAAGGAGTTTAAGTTATGTGGCTTATTAACAAAGTTAAAGGCTTATATAGATTTGGACGACTTAATGGTCGCCTATTAGTAAATTCATTTAGAACAAGTTCTTATTATTTAGATTCCGCAACGAAATTTGTAAATACTAACGGCTTCATTAGTAGTTCGCCATATTTTATTTGGGTTGATACTGAAAATTTTAAAACTAATATTTTTAGAGGTTCAAAAAATAACTGGACTCTTATTAATAGTTATCTATGCACAATAGGAAAGCCTAATAATCCAACTATAAAAGGAACTTACTTCGTTGGGGTAAAAGGATATTCTTTTGGAGAATCAAGAGGCTTTCGATGTCTTTATTACACTCAAATAAAAGGCGATTACCTATTTCACTCAATACCTTATTACTTAGATGGAACCATAAAAGACGATAGACTTGGAATGATGCTTACAGACGGGTGCGTTCGTTTATCAACACCTCATGCAAAATGGATTTATGAAAATATCCCTGGTGGAACAACTATATTTATTACCTAACTTTATATAATTATATAATTAGTGATTGGAGATATATTATGCTAATAAATATTTTAAAAAATATCTATCGTGCTACAAAGTTAAATACTACAGTTCTATCAGACTTTCTATTAGTTAATTCTCTTTCTAGTTATGGTGAATCCTTTGTTAATAATAGTAATTTATCTAGTACAACCAATTATCTGATCTGGGTTGATACTCAAAGTTTTAAAGTTAATATTTTTACAGGTAAAAAATCTAATTGGAAACTAATCAAAAGTTATTCTTGTTCCATAGGCAAACCTACTACCCCTACACCTAAAGGTACATTCTATATAGGAATTAAAGGTTATTCCTTTGGATATTCTCATGGATATGTTTGTTATTATTACTCTCAATTTAAAAATGACTACTTGTTTCATTCAATTCTGTATAATTTAGATGGAACCATTAAAGATGGTCGTTTAGGTATGAAAATTTCAAATGGTTGTATCCGTCTAGCTAAAGTTAATGCTAAATGGATATATGATAATGTTCCTGCTAAAACTACTGTGTTTATAAACTGAAATAAAAAAGGTGAATTCAAATTGATGAATTCACCTAATAATATACTATAAACTATTTAATTAATTCTAATGCTCTATCAAGAACAGCAGCACCGTTCATAGTTCCGTATAATCTCATATCGATTACTTCTACTGGAACTCTTCCTTTTACTAAAGCATCAACTTGTGGTTTTTGGAATCTAACTTGTGGCCCAAGTAAAACTATATCAACTGTATCAACAACGCTTGAACATTCTGAAACTGGTAAAGCGTTAATGTTTACTTCTATTCCTTTTGCTTTTGCAGCATCCTTCATCTTATTAACTAAAAGACTTGTAGACATTCCTGCAGCACATACTAATAAAATATTTTTCATGATAATTCCTCCTAAAACTAAAACATTATATTTAATATTTATTATATAAATTTTTATTTATAGCTTATAAATTTACTATTATATATTATGTTACAATACCTCTAAATAGAATTCAATAATTAAATTCCTATCAGGAAATGTTTTCAAAAACCGATTACATATTTCTGATATAATTAACTATATCATATTTTTTCAAAATATTCATTACTTTTTTACAACTTAATTCGGAAAATTTTCCGCAAATATTTTTCTTTTGATATTTAAGCTATTCTTTCTTCTGAAAAATATAGCTTAAATATCAATGTTATATATAGTAATTTTTCTATTAACTTTAGGCGACATTATACTTATCATTTGCTATATTAGAAAATTCTCTTTTAATCAATACTACACAAATTACCAGTGCTATAATATCACTTATAGGTTGAGCCATAAATATTCCGTTAATTCCTATAACTTTAGGCAATAAATATAAGAAAGGAACTAAAGCCACTACTTGTCTCAATAAACTAATTACAATTGATGGGTTAGGTCTACCAATTGATTGAAAGAATGTTGTGCATAGCATTACATATCCTAAAATAGGAGTAATTATAAAATTCCATCTTAGAGCAGCAATCCCTATAGACATTAACTCCTCTCCACCTCCAAATGCTCTAATAATAGAAGCTGGAAAGAACATTACTACAACCCATATTATTGATGTTACCCCTACCGAAAGCATCGATGCTTTATTTAAAGTTTCTTTAACTCTTAAAGTATTTTTACTACTGTAGTTATATGCTAAAATCGGTTGAATACCTTGACTTATTCCACTAGCTGGCATTATTACAAATGTCATTATACTTGAAATTACTGCATAAACACTAATAGCAATATCTCCACCATATTTTCCAAGTTGACCATTATAAATTAAACTTATAAATCCCATTGCCATTTGTGCTATCCAAAAAGCAAATCCACATCTAAATATTTCTTTTTGAAGCTTAAAGTCTAATTTGAAAGTATCTTTCTTTATCTTTACAAGTGTTTTACCACAAAATAATAAGTAAGCACCAAATAATACAGAAATAACTTGTCCTATTACTGTTGCAATAGCTGCTCCCTCTATCCCCCAATTTAAAACTGCAACAAATATAGCATCTAATACTATATTAGTTATAGCTCCAATAGCTGTGACACACATTCCCATTATAGGTTTTCCAGAAGCACGTACAAAATCACAAAAAACGAATGTCAATCCTTGAAAAACACAACCTAAAGACACTATAGTGTAATAAGTTTTAGCCATGTTATATGTTGTATCAGTAACTCCAAACACCTTTAAAAATATATCAGGAAATATTAATAAAATTGCTGTAAGTATTGCTTCAAATACAATAACCATTATAAATGCATTACCAAATGATAAATTCATTTTATCTTCTTCTTTATTACCACGAAATAAAGAAAATAAAGTGGAGCCACCAGCACTACATGTTAATCCAAAAGCTATCATCATAAATGATAACGGAAAACATATGGATAATGCTGCTAGAGCTGTATTACCAACAAAATTTCCTACAAATATTCTATCAATTATATTATAAATAGCAGTAATTAATAAAGAAATAGCCGCTGGTATGGAGAATTTTAAAATTATAGGTAATAACTTTCCTTTTGAAAAATCTATTTTATCACTCATCTAATTATCCTCCATAATATTATTTTTAATTAGACTATAAACCTCATCTGCAACTTTAATAAAAGTTTTAGCCTCTTCATCAGATATATTATTTAAAACTTTTGCTACCTTGCTATGATATTCCTCAACAAACACTTTATACAGTTCTTTACCATAAGTAGTTAATTCTAAATAAGTTATTCTTTTATCTTCCTTACATTCTATTTTTTCAACTACGTCTTTCTTCTCTAATTCTTTTATTAGTTTGGTTACACTTGGTGTAGTAATATTCAAAGCATTACTTATATCACTCACACATACTAATTCCTTATTTTTCTTACATGTATAAATAGCATCAATAACATGTATATGTCTCGGTTTCATATCTTTGGGAAGCTCTGGCATCATTTCAGTAACTTTCTTTGCTATAAAACATGCATCAAAAATTTCTTTTACTAATTTATCGTTCATAATATCCCCCTTTATATAATTACTAAAGATAATTACTAATAGTAATTATCTTTAGTAATTATATATCTGTATAAAATTTTAGTCAATTACCTATTCTTACAGAAAACTTCTTATTATCCTTCACTATATAATTTGATTTTTTACACGTTGATATTCTATTATAAAAGTTATTATCTAATTTAACCGACATCAAATCTAATTATTAACAAAAAGGGGCTGTATCAAAAAAAATTTGATATTTGCCGATAAAGAAAAGGAAGTTCGAATTTGAACTTCCTTTTTTGCGCATAGTAATAATATGAAAAACTT
>NZ_CYZX01000023.1 GCF_001405015.1 Clostridium disporicum | reverse complement strand
GGCGTAGAGGAAACACTCCTTCCCATTCCGAACAGGAAAGTTAAGCTCTACAGCGCCAATGGTACTGCACGGGAGACTGTGTGGGAGAGTAGGACGTTGCCTGGTAATGTGGCTCGATAGCTCAGTCGGTAGAGCAGAGGACTGAAAATCCTCGTGTCCCTGGTTCGATTCCTGGTCGAGCCACCAGGAAAAAAGCACTAACTTATGTTAGTGCTTTTTTGTTACATATTTTTTAAATCTTTTAAAATAGTATCTATATGTCCTTTTACTTTAACTTTTCTGTATTCTTTTACTAGAACACCATCTTCATTGATAATGAAAGTACTTCTTTCTATTCCCATTACTTTTTTACCATACATATTTTTTTCTTTAATAACTCCAAATAAATTACAAAGAGTTTCATCTTCATCACTTAAAAGTAAGAATGGTAAGTTAAATTTTTCAATAAATTTATCATGACTTTTTAAAGAATCTCTACTTACACCAATAACTATTGCATTCATATCTTCAATAATAGAATTATTATCTCTAAAATCACAAGCTTCAGTAGAGCATCCAGGAGTATTATCTCTAGGATAAAAATATAGTATTATTTTCTTTCCCTTATAATCACTTAAAGAGTGTTCTTTTTTATCAGAACCAATAAGTGAAAAGTTTGGAACTATAGAATTGATTTCAATCATATAAACCTCCTAAGTATAAAATATTAAATAATAATAATTATTATTATATAGTTTAATTTTTAGATTTACAATAATAAATTTATTTATGTATACAACATTGGAAAATCTGTTATAATTTTAAATATAAAGATAAAAAGGAGTTAATGTAATGGAAAACAAAGTATTAGCAATAATTTCAGGAAATGAAATAACAGAAAATGATTTAAATAATATAATAATGAGATACCCTGAAGATAAAAGAGGTTATTTTTCTTCAGATATGGGTAAAAAGCAATTATTAGAGCAAATGGTTCAATTTGAATTAATGAACAAATTAGGCTTAGAAATGGAATTAGATAAAACTGAAGAATTTAAAGCTCAAGTAAAGCAAGTTGAGAAAGATTTATTAACTCAAGCTGCAGTTAATAAAGTATTATCAGAAGTTACTGTAACAGAAGAAGATGCTAAGAAGTATTATGAAGACAATAAAGAAATGTTTAAAGGAAAAGAATCAGTATCTGCGAAACATATATTAGTTGATAATGAAGATTTATGTTCAGAAATAAAGGCTAAAATTGATAATAATGAATTAACATTTGAAGAAGCTGCAAATGAATATTCTTCATGTCCATCAAAAGAGCAAGGTGGGAACTTAGGTGAATTTGGTAGAGGAATGATGGTTCCAGAATTTGAAAATGCTGCATTTGAGTTAGAAACAGGAGTAGTAAGTCAACCAGTTAAAACTCAATTTGGATATCACTTAATAAAGGTAGAATCTAAGAATGGTGCAGATGTTATGCCATTTGAAGCTGTTAAACAAGAAGTTTTAGGAAGACTTACTCAACAAGCTCAAGAAAAGAAGTTTATGACTGTAATAAAGGAATTAGAAGATAAATACGAAGTAAAAAGATTCTAATAATATAAGACATAATAAAAGAACTGTACTAATTGACAGTTCTTTTATTATGTTATTAATTTTGTATTGTATATAATAAAACTTATTTTTATTTAAATTAATTCATTGTAATTAAGAATATATCTATCACAGGTTTGAGTTAGAATTTCTTTCTGATCTTCAGATGCTTTATCATAAATCCCTATAACCTTCATTCCAGCTAGCTTAGCTCCATTTACAGCAGCTATTATATCCTCAAAAACTACACAATTCTTAGGAGATACATTAAGTTTATTAGCACATAGAAGATATACATCAGGATTTTCTTTACTCTTTTTAACTTCATCAGTAACTGTTATAGCATCAAATAAATGATAAATACCATTATTTTTTAGTGTAGCTTCTAACAAAGGAAGTGAATTACTAGTAGCTAGTCCTATTTTTATATTTAATGATTTCAACTTATTAAAGAATGGAATTACACCTTCTTTAAGTTTTACTTTAGATGAATAGAAGTCATAGGCCATATTATTCCAAGTATCAGTAATTTCATCAATAGAGTCAGATAAATTGAATCTATCCTTAAAATATTCTGCAGTTTGTCTAAATGTTAAATGTGTTATATCATCCTTTAAATCTTTAGGTGGTGTATATCCTTTACTTTTTAAAAAATCAATATCGATTTGTTCCCATACCCACATAGAATCAACTAGTGTTCCATCAAGATCAAAGATTGCTGCTTTAATTGTGTTCAAAATATCACCTCATGATAAATATATTTAAAGTTATGTATAGTAAGTTAGTAATTTTAACAATAAAAAAAGGTAGGTTTTATTACCTACCTTGGTCGGGGTGACAGGGATCGAACCTGCGACCTCATGGTCCCAAACCACGCGCGCTCCCATCTGCGCTACACCCCGTAGCACATGATTATTATAAAACTTATATAGATATATGTCAACAAGTTTTTTAAAAAATATATAAATTTTTTTAAAAGTATAATAAATTAAGAAATTTAGTAATATAAATAAAATGATAAATCATTTTCATACAAGTATAAGTATGGTAATTTGTATGTATTGTATACATTATAATAGCGTATTATGGCTAAATAAGAAAAATTACCATTGTCCTAACTTTCCATAAGTGTTATAATGGTAATGTGTTACAAAAGGAAAGGGGGAAGGTCTGAAGACCAAGCAAAGATGAGAAAGAAAATTTTATCTGCGATTTTGGCCACGACAATTATAGCAAGTTTTAGTATGCCAGCTTTCGCAACACCAGAACAAGATGTAATAGAAAATCAACAAGAATATGACAGATTAACTCAAAAAATAGATGAAATAAATGGTGAGATATATGCGTTAAATGGACAAATCGAGCCATTACTGGAAACGATAGAAAATAACCAAAAACAAATGGATGACATTAAAGTTGAGGTTACAAATACTGAAAAAGAAATTGAAGCTGCCAAAGAAAAAATACAGAAAACAGAAGAAGTACTAGGTAAAAGAGTTAGAGAACTATACAAGTCAGGTGGACAAGCAAGTTATTTAACACTTATATTTAGTGCAGATAGTTTTAATGATTTATTAACTAAGGTAGAAGCTACATCAAGATTAATTAACATCGATAAAAAGATGGTTAAAGAACTTAATGACAAGCAAGAAAAACTAGATAATAAGATTAAGTCACTTGATGAGAAAAATGCTGAATTAGCTAAGATTAATGAAGAAACCTCAAAAACTTTAAGTGAATTTGAAGAAAAGAAAGCAGAACAAGAAAAATTAATTGAAGAAGCAAAAGCAGAACAAGCTATATTTGAAAGAGATTATTTAGCTGTATCTGAAAGAAAATTAATTCAATATCAAATTGGTGTAATTCAAGATTCATCAAGTTCGCTTGATGAACTACAAAGTGCAATTAGCCAATTAAGAAACATCAGAGACAATCAAATTAAGAGTAGTATAGTTGAAGAAGAAATAAATGAATATATAGAAACTGCTAAGGTTAGGGTTGCTGAGATTGAAGCTGAACAAGCTGCTGCTAATAAACCTAACAGAGGTGAAGTTTCTGCAACAGGAAATGCTATAGTTGATTTTGCTTATGGATATCTTGGGTCTCCATACGTTTGGGGAGCTACAGGTCCAACAAGCTTTGACTGTTCAGGATTTACAAGTTTCGTATATAGAAACGCTGCAGGTGTTGAAATTACAAGAACAACTTATAGCCAAATGGGAGTAGGAACTGCTATTTCTTACGATCAACTTCAACCAGGAGATTTAGTATTTACTTATGGTGGAGATCATGTTGGTATATATGTTGGAGGAGGAAGTTACATACACGCTCCAACTGAAGGAGATGTTGTTAAGGTATCACCTGTAACATCATTCTACACAGCTAGAAGAGTACTTTAATATGTATTTTAGGACTAGGGTTTAATTCCTAGTCTTTTTTGTGCATAATAGTAGTAAAGATATTTGGAGGATTAATATGGACGTTAATATAAATATAGATGAGAGTATTGATGATTTACAGTTAAATGGATTAATGTTAATTCAAAAGCAATCAGGATTTAGATTTGGTGTAGATGCTGTGCTTTTATCAGATTTTGCTAATGTGAAAAAGAAGCATAGAGTCTTAGATTTATGTACAGGAACAGGAATAGTTCCATTTTTAGTTTATGGAAAGTATAGTCCTAAAGAAGTATGGGGGGTAGAAATCCAAGAAGATATGGTTGAGATGGCCAATAGAAGTTCACAATTAAATAAAACTGATGATATAGTAAAGTTTAAGTGTGCTGATTTAAAAGATAAAAAGCTTGTTAATGAATTAGGTAGATTTGATGTTGTTACTGTTAATCCACCATATAAGCTTAATAATGCTGGAATTTTAAATCCTAATGATAAACTTGCTATAGCTAGACATGAAATACTTTGTAATTTAGAAGATGTTATAGTGTCAGCTAGAAGATTATTAGCTGATAACGGAAGAATGTTTATAGTACATAGACCAGAGAGATTAGCTGATATATTTGGGTTAATGAGAAAGTATAATATAGAGCCTAAAAGGGTTAAGATGATTCATCCAAGTGCTAAGAAGGCACCTAATATAGTTTTAGTTGAAGGACAAAGAGATGGTGGAGTATTCTTAAAATGGGATGAACCGTTGTATGTATATGATGAAAACGGAAATTATAGCAAAGAAATAGATAAGATTTACGGGAGACTTTAAAATGAGTTTAGGAAAAATATTTTTAGTACCAACTCCAATAGGAAATTTAAAAGATATAACATTAAGAGCGTTAGAGGCCTTAGAAAATGCTGATGAAATAGCAGCTGAAGATACAAGACAAACTTTAAAATTGCTTAATCATTTTAATATAAAGAAACCTTTATTTAGTTATCATCAACATAATGAGCAAGGAAAGAGTGATGATATAATAGAAAAACTAAAGGATGGCAAAAATATTGCTTTGGTTACTGATGCTGGTACACCAGGAATATCAGATCCAGGAAGTGTAGTGGTTCAAAAATGTATTGAACAAGATATACCTTTTGAAGTATTACCAGGGGCAACAGCTTTTACAACAGCTTTAGTTTATTCAGGACTAGATACTACTAAATTTGTTTTCAGAGGGTTTATACCAAGGGAAAACAAAGATAGAAAATCTCTTATGGAAGAAGTAAAAGATAAAAGAGAAACAGTTATTTTCTATGAATCACCACATAGGCTTATAGAAACTTTAGATTTCTTAAATAAATCATTAGGAAATAGGAGAATAGCTGTATGTAGAGAATTAACTAAATTACATGAAGATATATTTAGGGGAACAATAGAGGAAGCGTATAATTGGTTTGTAGCTAATAGACCAAGAGGTGAGTTTGTTTTAGTTATTGAAGGTAAAACAGATAGTGAGATTAGAGCTGAAAAAGAAGAAGCATTTGCTAACATTTCTATAGAAGATCATTTAAAAAAACTTATAGATACTGGAATAAGTAAAAAAGAGGCTATAAAGGTCGTATCTAAGGAAAGAGATTTACCTAAGAAGGATGTTTATAAGATAGCAATAGAAATTGAATAAAAGTGTGCACTAAGTGCATAAGTGAAAAGGCAGCTACACCGAAGTGATTTGCACTTTGTTAAAAAAGGAGCATTGCATTTAAGCAAAGCTCCTTTTAAAAAATATGTATATAAACTATCTATCTGACTTTAATTCGTTTAAGCAGTTTTTACAGATGTTTTTACCTTTGTAGTTAGCAACATCTCTAGCATCTCCACAGAATATACAAGCAGGCTCGTATTTCTTTAAGATTATTTGCTCACCATCTACATAAATTTCTAAAGCATCTTTTTCAGCTATATCTAAAGTTCTTCTTAACTCTATAGGAATAACTATTCTCCCTAGTTCATCTACTCTTCTAACAACACCAGTTGATTTCATTTTAAATTCCTCCTTAACAAGTTTCGACATTTTGCAGTTCAATATTAACAAATTTGTAATTTAAAGTCAATACAAAAACGTAAAAAAAAATATTTATATAGAATATTAATTCTAAATAAATTTATAAATAAACTATACTACCATATTTTTGAAAAGTCAAGGGCGTTTTAAAAAAATATGTAATAAAATGAATGATGAAAAATGGCTTGCTTACTAAGCTTTCGGTAAAAATATTCGCAAATTGAAGCAAATTAAAAAAAAAATAAAAAAATTGGTAAAAAATGAGATGGGGAGTGAGGAAATATTAAAATGACTAAAAATAATTACAAAAAAAGGGAAAAGTAACTTGTAATAAGTTTTTCTTTACTATATAATATAATAAATAAATAAAATATGAGGTGAATAGGAATGGCTGATAAAATGGACGAAAACTATATAAGAGAATTGGCAGAAGAAATTTCTAAAGATTCTATAGTATCATATGATGATTTACCTAAATATGACCTTTTCTTATCACAAGTTATAGATTTTTTAAATGATAAATTTGTAGATGATAAATATACTAATAATATAGTACAAAATTATATTAAAAGTGAAGTAATTAGTAAGCCAGAAGATGGTAAGAAAAGAGGATATACTAAAATTCATTTAGTTCAACTTGTATTATTAAGTTTTATGAGACCTGTACTTACTACTGAAGAGATTAAAAAAGTATTTAGGTTAGCATTTAATGATATAAACGATAGATCGGATGATATTATTGCATGGGAAACAGCGTATAAAATTTTTGTCGAAACTCAGAGCAATAGCTTTACAGAGTATTTAAATACCCCAGCATTAAATGAAGATAAATTAAATGAAGTAATAAAAGAACTTAAATTAGATGAAAAAGATGAAAATAGTATAAGAACTTTTGTTGTAGTTATGACATTAATTGCTCAAGCAAGTGCAATTAAGAAATTAGTTCAAAAAATAGTAAACGAATATCATTCAGAATAAGAACTGTCTTAAGTGGGCAGTTCTTTTATTATGATTACTATTAAAATTTGATATAATAAGTATATTAGATTTAGGTAGGGATAAGACATGAATTTAGTAGTTAAAGAATCTGTAAGAGGAATAGTTGAATATATATTACAACAAGGAAGTCTTGACGATAGGCATGTATCAAGAATGAGAGCTATAGAAGGAACTATAGCTCATGGAAAACTTCAAAGCGATAATGCAAAGATATATGTCGAATATGAAAAAGAAGTTAAGATGGAAGGGAAATTTGACTATGGAGATATTTTATTATTAGTAGAAGGTAGAGCAGATGGAATAATAAAAGAAAATAGTGAAGTTATAATTGAGGAAATTAAATCTACTTATAGAGATTTATTATATATAGATGAAGATTATAATCCATTACATTGGGCTCAAAGTAAGTTTTATGGATATTTTTATTGTAAGGATAATGAATTAGATAGTATTTCTATAAGATTAAGTTATTATAATTTGAATACTAGTGAAGTAAAAAGTTTTCAAAAGGTATTTTCATTTAATTTATTAAAAGAGTTTGTATTTAATATAGTAGATAAATATATAGATACTGTTAGATTAAGAGAAAATTTCAAAGTTGAAAGAAACAAAAGTATAAAAGAGATTAAATTTCCTTTCGACACATATAGAAAAGGGCAACGAGAGTTAGCAATGAACTGTTATAGCTCTATAAAGCAGAGATGTATATTATTTGCTCAAGCGCCAACTGGCATAGGAAAGACTATATCTACTATATTTCCTTCTATAAAAAGCTTAGCTGAAGGAAGAGGGGAAAGAATAGTATATCTAACATCTAAAACTATAACTAGAGTTGTTGCAGAAGAAGCTTATATGAGACTTATTAATAATGGATTAAAGTTTAGATTTATAACCTTAACTGCTAAAGAAAAAGCTTGTATAAACAGCGAAGTTAAATGTAATCCAGATGATTGCCCATATGCAATAGATTATTTTACAAAGATTAATTCAGTAATAAGTGAAATATTAAGAGAGGAAAGTATATTTTCTAGGACAACATTAGAGAAGTATGCAAGAAAATTTAAAGTATGTCCTTTTGAATTAGCTTTAGATTTATCATTATGGTGTGATGGAGTTATTTGTGATTATAATTATGCATTTGATCCTAGAGCAAAATTAAAACGGATTTTTGAAGATGACAATGAAAAAAATATAATCTTAATAGATGAGGCTCATAATTTAGTAAACAGAGCAAGAGATATGTATAGTGGAGAAATATTTAAAAGTAAAGTTCTATCAATTACTAGGTTATTAAAAGGGAAAGTTCCTAAATTATATAAAGTGGCTAATAATATAAATAAAGAATTAATTGAAATAAGAAGAGAATTAGAGGAAAGAAATGTTAATACGCTATATCACAATGTTCAATATAAAGAATTAATTAAATTACTTAAGGTATTTATAGCTGAAGCAGATGAGTATCTAGTAAAAAGCAAAAATACTAATGGATATGAAGAAATATTAGATTTTTATTATGAGGTAAGAAGCTTTGTTTCTTTAAGTGAACTATATTCTAAACAATATACAACAATACTAAAAAAAGAAAAAAATGAGTTTTCCATAAAAATATTTTGTATAGATCCATCTAAAAATATAGGTGAAGTTATAAATGGTTCATATTCAACTGTAATTTTTTCAGCAACGCTATCACCTATTAAGTATTATATAGACTTATTAGGGGGAAGTGAAAGTAGTTTTAGAGTTAAATTTAGCTCACCATTCAAAAAAGAAAATTTATCAACATATTTATATCCGTTAGATATGAGATATGTGAATAGATATAATAATATAGATAAGTTATGCACAGTTATTAATAAATTTATTAATGAGGTAAAAGGAAATTATATGGTCTTTTTACCTTCATTCGAATATTTGAAAAAAGTCTATTCAAGATATGTTGAAATTTATAGTGAAGAAAATACTATAGTTCAAGGAGAAGGACTTTCTGAGAGTGATAAAGAGGAATTTTTAAATAAATTTGAGGAAGGGGCAAATTTGGCTGCTTTTTCAGTAGTAGGTGGAATGTTTTCGGAAGGAGTAGATCTACCAGGCGATAAATTAATAGGTGCTGTTGTAGTAGGAGTAGGATTTCCTATGGTATCTATTGAAAATGACATAATTAGAGAATATTTTGGGGTAAATGGGTTTGATTATGCATATGCCTATCCAGGAATAAATAAAGTTTTACAGTCAGCAGGAAGAGTTATAAGAACTGAAACTGATAAAGGAAGGGTTTTATTAGTAGATAACAGGTATAATAGTTCGAAATATAGAAGTATGTTACCACAAGAATGGGAATTAGAACTATATAAATAAAGAGCGAATCACTTTGGTGAAAAGTTTGACTTTGCCAAATGGGAAAAGTCAGCTGAAGGAAAAATGTCACTGACGTGACGGTGAAAGGATTGCATATAGCAATTAGAGAAAGTATATCGGTGTTACTACTTTCATTGCTACGATAGTAGCACTTTCACTTTAAATTAACTTTTCCCTGCTACGTGAGTAGCATTTTCAGTTAGACGAAGTCGACTTTTAACCTACGAGATTCGCTCTTAATATTATTCTGTTACTATTATGCTGTATGAGCAGTTAAACTCTTTACCGATTTCTAGTGATTGAATTCCTGCTTTATCTTTTAGCTCTCCATCGAAGTCTACAAAATCAGCATGACCGAACCAAGGTTCTATACAAACAAAAGGACATCCTGTTGGCATAGCCCATAAGCCCATATAAGGGAATCCTGTGAAATCCATTGATAACACTTGATTATGATTTTTAGATTTAATACTAATTAAGTTAGAGTCTAAATTTTTGAATATTAAAGCATCGTTTTTAAATAATTCTTTATGAAGAGGAATAATATTTTCATCGTTTAAATATGGAATAGTATTATGAGATATTAATCCAACATTCATATCTAAAGTCATTAGCTCAGCAGTTTCTTTTTTATTAAATTCAAAGTAGTAATCGTTAAGAGTTTCATTATCTTTTAAAGGACACATAAAACCAGGATGAGCACCTATTGAAAAATAAATAGTCTTATTATCTAAATTAGTTACTTTGTAAGAAACTTTAAGATTGTTATCTATTAATTCATATGAAATACATAAAGAAAATTTATAAGGATAAACTTTAAGAGTATCTTCTGAATAAATTAATTCATAAGTAATTTTGTTGCCTTCAGAGTTTTTAATAGAAAAATCTTTAACTCTAGCAAGACCATGTTGAGGAAGTTCGTATGTTTTTCCATCAACTTTATATTTACCATCTTTAACTTTACCTACTATAGGAAAAAGAATTGGAGCATGATATTTCCAAAAGTCAGGATTTCCGTTCCATAGATATTCAGTATTAGTTTTTTTACTTTGTATACTGTGAAGTTCTCCACCGTGTATTGATGAAGAGATTTTTAAAAAATCGTTTTCTATTACTTGTAGCATTAGTACACCCCCGAAAATTGTTATTTAATTGAATTATACAACATAGTTATTAAATAATTAAGATAGAAAAATAAAAATATTATAAGTATAATAAAATTTGGTAAAAACTATTATATAATATAATAACAAATTATTTATAAAGATGTGGTGAGATTTATGTCGAAAGAGAACAGGATTAATAAGAGGTCTTTCTTTGATTTTATGATATATTTTATTATTAAGATTAAGAATGATGATATCTTCGCACTAGGAGCACAGTTAGCATATTATTTAATATTATCATTTTTCCCTTTTCTAATATTCTTGATGACAATAATAGGTTTTAGTAAGTTGGATTCTATGCAAATAATTGAAGGGCTAAGTGCTATACTTCCTAGTAGTGTTTTTGAATTAACATCTAGCATTGTAGTGGAGGTTGTAGAAAATCAATATACAGGATTATTAGGAGTATCTATAGTATTATCTATGTGGGCAGCATCTTCTGCATTTAGAGCTGTTACTAAAGGTATTAATAAGGCGTATAATTTAAAAGAAAATAGGTCATTTATAAAGAGAGTAATAATAGCTTTAATATGTACATTTGCTTTAGCATTTACTATAGTTGTAGCATTGGTATTATTAGTATTTGGAAATCTGATAGGCAATTTATTGATTTCATATATACCGTATAATGCACTCATAGGAAAGCTATGGAATTTGCTGAGATATATCATGGTTTTAATTATAATGATTTGTATATTTGCAGGAATATATAGATATACACCAGCTAAAAGAATAAGCTGGAGGGAAGCATTTCCAGGAGCTATAGTTAGTACAATTGGGTGGCTTATAGTTTCATTATGCTTTTCATTTTATATAAATAATTTTAGTAATTACTCAAGACTATATGGTAGTCTTGGAGCTGTTTTTGTATTAATGACTTGGCTTTATATATCATCGATAATTTTAATCTTAGGTGGAGAAATAAATTCTGTCCTTGTAATTCGAAAAAATAATTTAAGAATAAAGTAAAAAAGATTATGCATAGCATAGTCTTTTTTTAGTTAAGATTGGATTTCAGAGATTTATTTAAAAGTATTCTTACTCATTATTTTAATTAAATACACAATTTTTAATTTGTTAAAGAAAAAATAGATATAAAATGTATAGAATGCATCTAGTTGGGCATAATCAAAGAAGTAATATTCAGGAGGTGGAATTTAATGAATAAAATAGTTTTAGTAGGAAAATTAATTAAAGACCCTGAACTAAAAACTATAGAAGATGGTGAGAAGGTATTTACTAGATTTATAGTTGCAGTTGAAAGAAATTTTAAAGCAGCTGATGGAACAAGAAAAGCTGATTTAATACCAGTTACTATATGGGGTAGAAAAGCGGAAGTAATATGTAAGTATATGAGAAAAGGAAGCTATATTAGTTTAAGTGGTAGATTAAGGACTGGAAGCTATGAAGATAAGCTTGGTAATAAGAAATATATAGCTGAAGTAGTAGCAGAGGACTTCAAATTTGTCGGTAATAGAAGAATTGATAAAAATGATGAAGATATGAATATAGAAACTCAATAAATTTGTTAAAAGTGGCTGTAAAAAAGAATGAATAAATTACTAAAAAAGTAGTTTATAAATCTTTTTTATCAGCCTTTTAATTTATGTATTATATTATTCGACAATAAGCAAATAAAAATTGCTTTATATTTACAAATAGAAGGGTAAAACGTAATGGTAAATAATTTAAAATAACATTTTATGTAGAATTAGTAAGGAATTTTTAGATAAATATGGAACAATTTTTGACATAATTTGAAAAAATAATGTGATATCTTTAATAATATGAAATATGTGAAGGAGGTATTACTATGAAGATAGTAGAATCATTAAGTTTAGCTATTGAAAATAAAGGAAAAAAGATTATGTACTTCTACAGATTAACTCAATGTCAAACAAAAAGCGGACAAGCTTTTGGAATTGAGGTCGAAAGACAAGACTTTAAAGATGAATCTTTAATAAATATTGAAAGAGATTCTGTAGATATAATTTCTACAAAAAAAGAAAAGGTTAGACCTATATTAGAATTATTGTATAAAAATAATGTATCACCTATCCATTTAATAGATATTATAGGTGCATATGTTGATGAGTGTATAGAAGATTTTAATAACGAGGAAGTTTTAGTTGCTAGTGTATAATTATTATGTATAGTATGATAGATACATAAGAGGTGATAGCATGATACTTGGAGTTGGAACAGATATCATAGAAATTGAAAGAATAAAAAAGGCCATAGAAAGAACACCTAAGTTTTTAGAAAAGACATTTACTGAAAAAGAAATAGAATTATTTAA
Organism: Clostridium disporicum; assembly: GCF_001405015.1. Lineage (GTDB taxonomy): Bacteria > Bacillota > Clostridia > Clostridiales > Clostridiaceae > Clostridium > Clostridium disporicum_B. Next base: position 47,268 of record NZ_CYZX01000023.1, on the reverse strand, counting down.
GAGCAAATCTATGAAGCTTGAAAGTATAGCAGGAAATTTTGCTGCTAAGGAAGCTATAAGCAAAGCTATAGGAAGAGGATTTAGGGGATTTTCTTTTAATGACTTAGAAGTTCTTAGAGATGAACTTGGAAAACCTATAGTTAATATATCTAATAAGGTGAAGGAATTTTTAGAATACGAAGAAGTTATATTTCATATATCTATATCACATAATAAAAGTTGTGCAATTGCATTTGTTACTATGGAGGTTAGATAAATGTATGTTATGAGTAGAGATGGCTGTAAAATGATAGATAAAAAGGCAATAGAAATAGTAGGTATTCCAAGTATTGTTCTAATGGAAAATGCAGCTAATGAAGTGTTTTCAAAAATTAAAGATTTAGGTCAAAGTTTTACAGTTATTTGTGGAACTGGGAATAATGGTGGAGATGGACTTGCTATTGGCAGAAAACTTGTATTAGCTAAAAGAGAAGTTCATTTTGTTATTATAAGCCCAAGAGAAAATTATAGTAATGATTTTAATGTTAATTATAACATAATTGACAATATGAACTGTAAAATATCTTTTATAAAAGACATAAGCGATATACATAACTTAAAAGAAATAATAAATTTTAATGAAATAATTATAGATAGCATATTTGGGATAGGCATAAATAAAGAATTAAATGAATTTTATAAAGAAGTAATAAAGGTAATAAATGATAGCAAAAAATATATAATAGCTGTAGATGTTCCTTCGGGACTAGATTGTAATACTGGGAATCCGATGGGAGGAGCTGTTAAGGCATCAACTACATATACTTTTGAAGTGGTAAAATTAGGGTTTATAAATTACAATTCATTTAAATATCTAGGGAACCTTGAAGTAATTCCAATTGGTATTCCTAATGAAATAAAAGATATTATAAATGAAGGTGTAACTATTTTAGAAGATTATTATTATAGAGACATTATAAGAAAAAGAGAAATATATGGGCATAAAGGTGATTATGGTAGAGCAATAATTTTTGCTGGTAGCAAAGGATTTACAGGGGCAGCGTACTTGGCTACAAAAGCTTGTTTAAAGACTGGAGCAGGATTGACTACATTAATTACTCCTAAAGATATACAAGATATATTAAGTGGAATGTTAATAGAATCCATGACTTCTAATTTTAATGAAGAAGAAAAGGTGGACAAGTTAATATCAACAGCAAATGCTATAGCATATGGGCCTGGATTACCAAGTAGTAAGGAATATGAAGATTTTCTATTATATATTTCTAAAAATAGTAGTTGTCACTTAGTTATAGATGCTGAAGGGATAAATATATTATCAAGAAGGCCTGAAATATTAGATAGATTAAAAGGAAGAATGATTTTAACACCTCATCCTGGAGAAATGTCTAGGCTTGTTGGTAAAAGTATCTCAGAAGTAGAAAGTGATAGAATAAATATTGCCAAAGAATATGCTAAAAAATATAAGAGTATAGTTTTATTGAAAGGTTATAATACAGTTATTACAGATGGGGAAAAAACATATATAAATACCACTGGTAATAGTAAAATGGCCGCTGGTGGCTCTGGTGATTGTTTGACTGGAATGATAGTATCATTATTAGCACAGAAACACAGTCCTCTTGAAAGTGCATTAATCGGTGCATATGTTCATGGGAAAGCTGGAGAAATAGCAGGTAAATACAAATACTCAGTGACTGCAAGTGATATAATAGATAACATTTCAACTATTATTCATAATATAATAATGTAAAATATGAATAAATCTGAGGATTACTTAATATTAGTAATAATGAAATATTAGTAAGTGGAGGATTTATGAAGAAGAAAATTATTATAGCAGTATTATTATGTATTCCTTTTATTTCAATATTATTAGTTATTGTCTTTAGAGGAGTTATGCTTCCAACAAATGAGGAAATTATAAAATCTTTAAAAGATATAAAGTGCTATGAAGCCAACGTAGAATATATAATTAAAAATAGCAGAGGCGAAGAAAGAGAAGATACGGTACAGTATTATTCGAGGGATAAAGGCGTAAGAGTAGAGTTTGGAGAAGATATAGTTAAAGTATACAAAAACGATGGTATCCAAGTTATAGATAATATATCTAACTCAGATTATGTAATAGATAAAAGTTTAGATGTATTACATCCTTTAGCGTTTATGAATAGAATATTATCATTCCCAATTAAAAGTGATTCATTAAAACAAGATCAAGAAGAGTGGGGAGATACAGTTTATATACAAGTGGATTTAGAGTTGTTTTTAGATAATGAACATTTAAATGTAGCTAGATTATTTGTAGATAAAAAGAATAAAACGCCTATAGGAATAATTGTGTATAACAAAGATGGTGAAGATACACTAAGAATAATATTTAAGGATTTTAAAAAAGTAAAACAAATAGATGATAGTTTATTGTAGTTTGATATAATAAATATGAGGTGTTAGTAAAATGGATGTAAATATTAGACCAGTATGGGCAGAAGTAAATTTAGATAATATTATAAATAATATAAAAGAAATTAAGAAAAATATTAATGGTGAAGAAATTATAGCAGTTGTTAAAGCTAATGCTTATGGACATGGGGCTGTAGATGTAGCTCCTGTTCTTATAGAAAATGGAGCTGATAGGCTAGCAGTAGCTATGTTAAGTGAAGCTTTAGAGCTAAGAGAAGCAGGGATAAAAGTACCTATTTTAATTTTAGGATATACTGATGTAGCATTTTCAGAAATGCTAATAAATAATGATATAGAACAAACTGTTTACTCTTTAGACTATGCTAAAGAATTATCTAAAAAGGCAGAGGCTTTAGGAAAGGTAGCAAAAATTCATATAGCTGTTGATACTGGTATGGGTAGAATAGGATTTTTACCTAATGAGAAAAGTGTTGAAGAGGTTGTGGAAATTAGTAAATTAAGCAATTTAAGAATCACAGGGATATTTACACATTTTTCGAATGCAGATGAACAAGATAAAAGCTATGCACATAATCAAATAGAAAAATTTAATTCCTTTATAAATGAAATAGAGAAAAGAGAAGTAAACTTAGGACTAAAACATATTTCAAACAGTGCATCTATTATTGATATAGAAGATGCACATTATAATGCAATAAGACCAGGGATAATACTTTATGGTTATTATCCATCAGATTATATAAATAAAGATAAGTTAAAATTAATGCCAGCATTATCATTAAAATGTCAGGTTATTCATGTGAAGGAACTTCCAAAAGGTGAGTACATAGGGTATGGAAGAAAGTTTAGGACTGAAAGAGATAGCGTAATAGCTACTTTACCTATAGGATATGCAGATGGATATGTTAGAGGGCTTTATGAGAAAGCTCATGTAATAATAAATGGTAAGCTAGCTCCAGTAGTAGGAAAGATATGTATGGATCAATGTATGGTAGATGTTACAGATATAGGTCCAGTTAAGGTTGGAGATGAGGTCGTATTATTAGGAGAAGATAATGGAGTGAAGAATAATGCTGATGATATGGCCAAAATGTTAGATACTATAAATTATGAAATATTGTGTATGATAGGTAGAAGAGTTCCTAGAATTTATATTAAAGATGGGAAAATGGTAAATGTAAGAAATTATTTATAAAAATAAAGACATTTCTATTTACAAATTGACATATTTTGCAATATAATTTTCTTATGGTAGAAAATATGCACTCTTTGGAGGCGAAATATGTCAAAATTGTTCAATAATAAAAATAAATTAGAATTTAAAAAAAATAGGAAATTTATCGGCGAAGATTTAATAAGATATAATGAAGACAAAAATAATATGGAATTTTATGAATTAATGAAAAGTGGATATATTGAGATGGCTAATATTAATTTAGAAATTTCTCAGTTATTTGAGTCGTCACCTGAAACCTTACAGTATGAATTTGACAGTATTAATGAATATGAGAAATGGCTTTGCGGAGTGTGAATTTAATGACGACTATGGTTGTAAAAAGAGGGGATATTTTTTATGCAGATTTAAGCCCTGTTATTGGCTCTGAGCAAGGTGGAATTAGACCAGTGATAATAATACAAAATGATATTGGGAATAAATATAGCCCAACAGTTATTGTAGCTGCTATTACATCTCAAATTAATAAGGCTAAACTTCCAACTCATGTTGAAATTTCGTCTGAAGAATACGGATTAAATAGAGATTCAGTTGTATTGCTAGAGCAAGTGAGAACATTAGATAAGAGAAGATTAAAAGAGAAAATAGGGCATATGACAGATGCTGATATGAAAAAAGTAGATAGAGCATTACTTATTAGCATAGGATTGATTTAATATTTTACTATCTATTAAATTTAAAGCGGAGCGTAATTGCTCTGCTTTTATTTTGTAAAATGATAATTTTATATAATAATTACATATTAAATATATTGTTAATTAGATAAAAAAATAATTAATTAACAATAAGTGATATACAATATAACGAATAAAAGAAAATATGATATACTTTTTAAAAATATGTAGTATACAGTGATTAGTATTTATGGTAAAATATTTTTAAAGATTTTACATACAATAGATTTATACTTTTAAGTGAAGCTCCAAATTTTATTAGAAGGATACATATAATTTGGCTAGCTGAACTTACACATTCGACAATAGGAGAAAGTGTTTCATATAAGTGAAGCTCCAAATTTTACTCGAAGGGTACATATAATTTGGCTAGCTGAACTTACACATTCGACAATAGGAGAAAGTGTTTCATATATATAAATTAAAGGAGGATGTTCAAAATTATGAATACCGAAGAATTAAAGTTAATGGCTAAAAATATAAGAGCAGACATAGTAACAATGCTGACTGAATCTGCATCAGGGCACCCAGGAGGATCATTATCAGCAGCTGATATAGTAACAACTCTTTACTTTAAAGAAATGAATATAGATCCATCAGATGACAAAAACCCTAATAGAGATAGATTTGTGTTATCTAAAGGTCATGCTGCACCAGTTTTATATAGTGCTTTAGCGAGAAAAGGATTTTTTGATGTAGAAGAATTAAAGACATTAAGAAAATTTGGTTCAAGATTACAAGGACATCCAAGTATGAAGTGTTTACCTGGAATAGATATGTCAACTGGATCATTAGGTCAAGGTATATCTACAGCTGTTGGAATGGCTTTAGCAGGGAAATTAGATAATAAAGATTATAGAGTATATACACTTCTAGGTGATGGAGAGTTAGAAGAAGGTCAAGTTTGGGAAGCTGCTATGTGTGGAGCTCATTACAAATTAGACAACTTAACTGCATTCATAGATTTTAATGGATTACAAATAGATGGAGATATTACAAAAGTAATGAATCCAACTCCAATAGATAAAAAATTTGAAGCTTTTGGGTGGAATGTTATGATTATTGATGGTCATAATATTGATGAAATAATAGATGCTATAGAAAAGGCTAAGAATCACAAAGGTCAACCTACTGCAATAGTTTGTAAGACTGTTAAAGGTAAAGGTGTATCATTTATGGAAAATGAAGCTGGATGGCATGGAACTGCACCAAGCAAAGAACAATGTGAAAAAGCTTTAGCTGAAATTGGAGGGGACAGATAAAATGAGCAAGAAGATAGCAACAAGAGAATCTTATGGTAAAGCGTTAGCTGAATTAGCAAATACAAATACTAATATAGTAGTTTTAGATGCAGACCTTTCAAAATCAACTAAAACTGCTGATTTTAAAGCTGTTTGCCCAGAAAGATTTTTAAATATGGGAATAGCTGAAGGAAATATGATGGGGGTAGCTGCTGGTTTATCAACTTGTGGTAAGATACCATTTGTAAGTACTTTTGCCATGTTTGCAGCAGGAAGAGCTTTTGAGCAAATCAGAAATTCAATATGTTACCCAAAATTAAATGTTAAAGTATGTGCTACACATGCTGGTTTAACAGTTGGAGAAGATGGTGCGTCTCACCAATCAGTCGAAGATTTATCATTAATGAGAAGTATACCAAATATGGTAGTTATATCTCCAAGTGATGATGTTGAAACTAGAGCGGCTATAAAGGCTATAGCAGAATATAATGGACCTTGCTATGTAAGATTAGGTAGAGCTGCAGTTAATGTTATTAATGATGAAGCTACTTATAAGTTCGAATTAGGTAAAGGTGTTGTAGTTTCTGAAGGTACTGATGCAACTATATTTGCTACAGGTATAATGGTTGATTCAGCTATAGAAGCAAAAGATATATTAAGTAAAGAAGGAATCAACGTTAAGGTTGTTAATATACATACTTTAAAACCAATAGATGAAGAATTAATAATAAAATCAGCAAAAGAAACTGGTGCTATAGTTACTGCTGAAGAGCATAGCATAATTGGTGGATTAGGATCAGCTGTAGCTGAAGTTTTAGCTGAAAATTATCCAGTTCCAGTTTTAAGAGTTGGAATAAATGATACTTTTGGTGAAAGTGGTAAGCCAGATGAATTATTAAAAGCGTATAACTTAACTTCAGAAGATATAGTAGCTAAAGTAAAAAAAGCAATTAATTTAAAGAAATAGATAAATTATGACTAAAGACTGCGGTTAAGAATCGCAGTCTTTTATAGTTAGAAATTTTTTAATATAAGATAATAATAAAGAAAGAAGAGTTAAAATATAATTTGAAAATTTCCATTAATTACAACATATTTAGGTCTTTTTTAATAAAATATTAATTAGAAAAACTTGACTCTTATCAAGTTTTAGAATATTTTGGATAAATGAGGTATAAATGAGTAAAACTAATAGAAGTGAATTTGGTTAATAAGGAGAGAGAATATGAGAACGGATAAAATAAAAGATTTTGTATTATTAACTATTGGTGTATTATTAGTAGCGATATCAGTTGTTTATTTTTTTGAACCTAATAACATTACAGCTGGTGGAATAACAGGGTTAGCAATAGTTATAAATAATTATTTGCCATCTATACCAATAGGTGTTCTTATGCTTATAATGGATGCTATACTATATGTAGTTGCATTTTTAATTATAGGGAGTAAATTTGGCAGGAAGAGTATATATGCAAGTATAGTATTATCAACATTTATATATATATTGGAAAAGTTTGCACCTTTTAATATAACGAATGATTTAATGCTAGCTACTGTTTTTGGGACAATTATTTCAGCTTTGGGTATGGCTATAGTATTTAATGCTAATGCATCAACCGGAGGCACTGATATTATTGCAAAGATATTAAATAAGTTTATGCACATTGATATAGGAAAAGGGTTATTAATGGTAGATTTTTTTGTAACACTATTAGGAGCAATTACTTTTGGAATAAATGCAGGTTTATATTCGTTACTATCTGTAATAGCAAATGGATTTGCAATTGATAATGTTATAGCTGGTTTTAATGTGTGTAAGGAAGTTACGATAATAAGTCCTAAAAATGAAGAGATTAGTAAGTTTATATTAGAAGACCTTGAAAGAGGATGTACCTTTATAAATGGAGTAGGTGGGTTTACTGGAAAAGAAACAACACTTTTATATACGATATTAGGTAGAAATGAATTTATAAAATTGAAAAGATTTATAGCTGATGTTGATAAAAATGCTTTCATAACAGTTGGGGAAGTTCATGAGGTTATGGGAGAAGGTTTTAAAGGTATTGATGAAGAGTAAGAGATGAATAATTAATGATGGGATGGGTGGTTAAAGATGAAAAAAATTAAGGAGTATTTACTTATAACGATTGGAATAGCGTTAACAGCTATAGCATTAGAATATTTCTTCTTTCCAAATGATATTGCCTCAGGAGGGGTATCTGGTATAGGGTTAGTAGTTAATAGCCTTACAGGAATAAGCACAAGTATAGTTGTATTTGTACTTAATATACTATTATTTGTGGTAGCCTTTTTTGTTTTAGGAAAATCATTTGGAGCTAAAAGTATTTATGCAACTATAATGCTTTCAGTATTTATGTATATTATTGAAACATTTTTTACTCCAGGAATTTTAACAGAAAACTTATTTTTAGCTAGCTTTTTTGGGTCAGGAATTTTAGCCATGGGAGCAGCTATTGTATTTAATGAGGGAGCATCAACAGGAGGAACTAGTATAATAGCAGCTATAATAAGCAAATATACAGCAATAGGTGTTGGAAGTGCAGTTCTTATTACAGATTCATTAGTTTGTTTAATGGCTATTGGAGCTTTTGGTGTTGATAAAGGATTATTTGGATTCTTTAGCGTAGTTATGATTGGAATATTAATAGATAAATTTATTGATGGATTTAATACTTGTAAACAAGTATTTATCGTAACTAATAAGGAAAAATTAGTTTTAGAATACATAACTAAGGATATAAATAGAGGTTGTACGGTGTTAAATGCACAAGGTGGATTTACAGGAAGTGATGTTAAGATTATATATACAGTTTTAGATACTAAACAATTTATAACTTTAAAGAAATTTATAAAAGAAAAAAATCCTGAAGCATTTATAACAGTAAACGAATCTGCAGAAGTATTAGGTGAAGGATTTAAATCATATAATTAAGAGAAAATAACTGGAAAAACTTTAAAACTTGGTGTAATAATGCTATTATGATATAATAAGCCTATAGTATAAGGATGAACATGTGGAGGAGAGGTGTAGATATGATAGAGTTTAAAGGCGTATCTAAAATATACAATAATAATGTAAAAGCACTATCAGATGTAAATGTTAAAATAGATACAGGTGAATTTGTATTTTTAGTTGGACCTTCAGGATCAGGTAAATCAACTTTTATAAAAATGTTACTTAAAGAAGTTGAACCTACAACAGGAGATGTAATAGTAGCAGATAAAAAACTAGCTGATATTACAAGAAAGCAGGTTCCATATTACAGAAGAAAGATAGGGATGGTATTCCAAGACTTTAGATTAATTCCTAACTTAAATGTTTATGAAAATGTAGCCTTTGCTATGAGAGTAGTAGAAGCATCACCAAGAGAAATAAGAAAAAGAGTACCAACAGTATTATCTCTAGTTGGATTATCTCATAAATATAAAATGTTCCCTAATGAATTATCAGGGGGAGAACAACAAAGAGTTTCATTAGCAAGAGCTATTGTTAATAATCCATCAGTATTAATTGCCGATGAGCCTACAGGAAATTTAGATCCAGAAACAGCTAAAGAAATAATGGATCTCCTTAAGGATATAAATACAGCAGGGACAACTATAGTAATGGCTACTCACGCAAAAGACATAGTAGATACTATGAAAAAGAGAGTTATAGCTATAGAGAGTGGAAATATTGTAAGAGATGATTCGAGGGGGATGTACGAAAATGAAGATTAATACTATTAACTATTTTATAGTAGATGCCCTAAAAAGTATAAAAAGAAATAGAACTATTAGTTTTGCCGCAATGCTAACTGTTTTAATAACATTCTTTATATTTGGAACATTTACTTTATTAGCATTAAATTTTAATAAAAGTATTGAAGATATAGCATCTCAAGTAGAAATAAGAGTATACTTAAATGATGATATAAAAATGGTAGATCAAAGAGAAATAGAAGTAAAACTTAATGAGCAAACAGGTGTAAAAAATGTTACATATGAATCAAAAGATGAAGCTTTTTTAAACTTACAAGAAAGTTTAGCTGAAAATAAGGGTATATTAGAAGGGTATGACTTAACAAATAACCCATTACCAAGTTCATTTATAGTAACTTTAGAAGATCCAAGTTATGCTGATGCAGTAAGCAATGCAGTTGAAAAAATGAGCGGAGTTGAAAGTATAAGAAATCAAAAAGAACAAATTGAAAAGATAAGCTCATTTGTTAAGGTTGTTCAAGTAGTAGGTATAGGATTATTTGTAATATTCATAGGAGTATCTGTTTTCTTAATAATGAATACTATTAAATTAACTGTTTACTCTAGAAGAAGAGAAGTAGGAATAATGAAGTTCGTTGGAGCTACAGATTGGTTTATTAGATGGCCATTTGTTATTGAAGGTATTATAATTGGTTCTATAGGAGCAGGTTTATCAAGTGTTCTTTTATACTTCGCATATAATGGGGTATTTAATTGGATACTATCATCAATGTTCTTAATTAATTTAGTTACTCCAGCATTTGTATTAACTACTATGTTAGGTGGATTTATACTTGGTGGTGTAATTGTAGGTGCAATAGGAAGTATTGCAGCTTTAAGAAAATTCTTAATAGTTTAATATAATCTAGTTTTCTAGGGATTTTTTATTGATATGATGTATCTGCATTAGTAGATACATCATATCAATATTTTAATATAAAAAAATGATAATTTTTCAAAATTTATTTCGAAAGGAAGTATAAGGTATGGAGGATTTGAACAGAGGTGAAAATAATTCTAAAAAGGGAGGAAAAAAGGCTTTAAGGATAGGGTTGATAGTTGTAGTATTATTAGCCTCACATGGACTACTATTATATTTAGGAAATGTATTAGCCATTAATGGAGTTATTTTTAAGGGTGCACCTCAGAAAGCTATCGCGGACTTATCAAGTGTAGGAGATACTTCGAAATATAAGTACTTATTTACATTAAGAGATCTTATCTATTCAAAATATGATGGCGATATAGATGATCAAAAATTATTAGAAGGAGCCATGAAAGGTATGGCATCAGCTGTTAAAGATCCATATACTGTTTATATGACTCAAGAAGAATTTGATACTTTTATGGAATCAAGTCAAGGAAGTTTTTATGGAATAGGAGCTCAATTAGGTGTTAGAGATAATAAAGTTACGATAATTGCACCAATTGAAGGTTCACCTGCAGAAGAAGCAGGATTAAAAGCTGGAGATGTAATATTAAAGGTAGATGATTATGAAGTAGTTGATCTTAATACTGAAGCAGTAGTAGCTAGAGTAAGGGGAGAAGAAGGTCAGCCGGTAACGTTAACTATCCAAAGAGGTGATGGTGAGCCATTTGAAGTTGAGATAGTTAGAGCAGAAATTAAAAATGAATCAGTAAAAGGTGAAATGCTGGATGATTCAACGGCATATGTTCAGATAACTACATTTAGTGATGAAGAAGTAAGCCAAAAATTCACAGATGAAATAAATGAATTAAAAGCGCAAGGAATGAAAAAACTAATATTAGATTTAAGAGGAAACCCAGGTGGATACTTAGATCAATGTGTTGAAATAGCATCTCATTTTATTAAAGAAGGTGAAATCGTTACTTATACAATTGATAAGTATGATCAGAAAGTAGTTTCAAAATCAAAAGGTGGAGATTTACTAGGAATGCCATTAGTAGTACTTGTAGATGGAGGAAGTGCTTCTGCATCAGAAGTAGTTACAGGTGCTTTAAGAGATCATGATGCTGCTACAATAATAGGAACTACTACTTTTGGTAAGGGTATAGTTCAACAACTTATAAGTCTTCCAGACAATGAAGGAGGATTAAAAGTTACAACTTCTAAGTATTATACTCCAGATGGAGAAAATATACATGGAACTGGAATATCTCCAGATATAACTGTAGAAATTCCACAAGAAGTATTAGAAGTAGAATATAGTAGAAATATAGACCCACAATTTCAAAAAGCTTTAGAGGTAATTAAAGAAAAGTAAATAGGAGACTAATATGGATTTAATAATATATACTTTAAAATCCGTAGCGACAGCTATAGTTGAGCCATTACATTTGCTTATGCTTATAATTATGGGAATAATGTTTTATCTTAAAAATAGACGTATCTCAATTGTTCAAAAGATGACTTTAGGGGAAAGCTTAGACTCTCCCCTAGAACTTACATTATCTCAAATTGTATTAGGTATAATTGCAGGTGCGCTAGGTAGTTTAATATTAAGTTTATTAGGAGTAACTTTTTATGAAAACTCAGGTATAGAGTTTGTGTTTATGATTTCTATACTAATGTTATTTTACAAACCTAAATTTGTTGAGTTTGCATACTCTAGTGCTATATTAGCTATATTAAGTTTAGTGTTTAATATTTTAGCTAGCTTAATAAATCAGAAATCACTTATTAGTGTTGATATATTATCTCTTATGACTTTTGTAGGAGTTATATATATTATTCAAGGTATATTAATAATAATTGATGGAAGTAGAGGTGCAATTCCTGTATTTACAAGTAAAGAAGGAAAGATAATAGGTGGATTTTCATTAAATAGATATTGGGCATTACCTATAGCTATTTTTATGATTTTTAATAATCAAATATCATCAGGAACAACAATGACAGCACCAAATTGGTGGCCAATTATTAATCATACAAATATATTAAGTATTTTAACAACAGCGATGATAGCTACAATACCTTTCTATGGAGTTATAGGATACAATGCTGTTACATTTACGAAGAAAAAGAAGGAAAAATCATTAAGTTCTGGAGCAATAGCTTTACTTTATGGCATTTCAGTAATATGTGTAGCTCAGATAAGTGGTTTTGGAATAGTAGGACAAATATTAACAATAATATATGTACCACTTGCTTATGAAGGTATCTTAAGATATCAAAGAAGAATTGAAGCAAAAGGTGAATATATATATGTTAGTGATGAAGAAGGAATTTCTGTTTTAGAAGTAGCTCCAAGTTCTCCAGCATTTGAAGCTGGCATACGAAGAGGAGATAAGATTCTAGCTATTAATGATGAAGTGGTTAAGTCAGAAACAGATATTTTTAAACTAGCAAAAGATAGTATTTTTAAATTAAAGATAAGAATAAAAAAAGATGCAGGTAACGTTGTTGAATATTTGGTACAACCTAGAAACAAAAGGTTAGGGATATTATTAGTTCCTAAAATGGTAAAACAAGAGGATATACTAGGTGTAGGAGCGGATGATTTAAAGAAAGTATTAGAAGAACTTAGAGAAAAGAAGTAAATTTTGTTAAAAACTAAATATGAAAAGTTAAGAATTAATGTGGAAACTGCTTTGTGCAGTTTCTTTTATTTTAATATTAATTTTAATTTTAATGGAAGGCGTTGTAGATATACATTTACAGTGTAACTTGAAGTTTATAAATCGGATATTTGGACTTTCAGTTAAATTCGAAGAATCAGACTAAATATTTAAATTTAAAAAAGTAAGATTACTACTCATATGAATTTCTATGAGTAAGTTCGAGCAACCAAATATGAAATTTCTGAAGGTTAAATGAAATACCCTCTCACATGCGTTCGAATGTGTAAGTTCGCCCAACCAAATATGAAATTTGGGGGCTCACTTATAAAACATTTGAATATGGTAAAAATTAAAAGTAAAATTAGTATATTAGATTATGAAAAGTTTGGAGTTGAAGTAATGGGAGAATTTAAGATACATTCTAAGTTTAAGCCTATGGGGGATCAACCTAAGGCTATTGAAAGTCTAGCTAATGGTATAGAGAGTGGAGAAAAGTTTCAGACATTATTAGGAGTTACTGGATCAGGGAAAACCTATACTATGGCAAATATAATTGAAAAGGTACAAAAGCCTACTATTGTTTTAGCTCATAATAAAACTTTAGCAGCTCAATTATGTTCAGAATTTAAGGAGTTTTTCCCAAACAATATAGTAGAGTACTTTGTTTCTTATTATGATTATTATCAACCAGAAGCATATGTTCCTCAAACAGATACATTTATTGAAAAGGATGCTTCTATTAATGATGAAATAGATAAGCTTAGACACTCGGCTACATCAGCACTGTTTGAAAGAAGAGATGTAATAATAGTAGCTTCAGTATCTTGTATTTATGGATTAGGTAATCCTGATGAATATAAAAAGCTTACAATATCACTTAGAGTTGGAATGGAAAAAGAAAGAGATGAAATTATTAGAAAGCTAATAGAAATACAATATGAACGTAATGATATAGATTTCTCTAGAGGTACTTTTAGAGTAAGAGGAGATTCTTTAGATATTGTACCGGCATCATCATCTACAAAAGGAATTAGAGTAGAGTTTTTTGGAGATGAGATTGAAAGAATTAGAGAGTTTGATATCTTAACAGGTAAGATATTAGGTGAAAGAGATCATATAGCTATATTCCCTGCATCTCACTTTGCTGCTTCACAAGAAACTATTGATAAAGCTATACATAAAATTGAAGATGAATTAGAAGTAAGGCTTAAGGAACTTACATCTCAAGATAAGTTATTAGAAGCACAAAGATTAAGACAAAGAACAAACTTTGACCTAGAAATGATTAAAGAGATGGGATATTGTAGTGGAATAGAAAATTATTCGAGAATACTGGATGGAAGAGACCCAGGAACAGCACCGAAGACTCTTTTAGACTTCTTCCCAGACGATTTTTTAATGTTTATAGATGAAAGCCATGTTACATTACCACAAGTTAGAGCTATGTATGCCGGTGATAGATCAAGAAAGGACTCATTAGTAGAGTATGGATTTAGACTTCCATGTGCTTATGATAATAGACCTTTAAAATTCCAAGAGTTTGAGAAGAAACTAAATCAAGTAGTATTTGTATCTGCAACACCAGCTCAATATGAGTTAGATCATTCAACTAATATTGCTGAGCAAATAATAAGGCCTACAGGATTATTAGACCCAGTAGTAGAAATAAGACCTGTTACAGGACAAATAGATGACCTTTATGCAGAGATTATTAAAACTTCTGAAAGAGGATTTAGAACACTTGTAACTACACTTACGAAGAGAATGGCTGAAGATTTGACTAAATATTTAACTGAACTAGGAGTGAAAACAACTTATATGCATTCTGATATAGAGACTATAGAAAGAATGAAGATAATTAGAAGTTTAAGATTAGGAGAATTTGATGTTCTGGTAGGAATAAACCTTTTAAGAGAAGGTCTAGATATTCCAGAAGTAGCTTTAGTAGCAATATTAGATGCTGATAAGGAAGGATTTTTACGTTCGGAAACATCAATGATACAAACTATAGGTAGAGCTGCAAGAAATTCTGAAAGTAAAGTAATAATGTATGCTGATAGAATCACTGGTTCTATGGATAGAGCTATAAAGGAAACTAATAGAAGAAGAGAAATTCAAAATAAATATAATGAGGAGCACGGAATTGTTCCAAAGACAATTATTAAGGCTGTTAGAGATGTAATAGAAGCAACTAAGGTAGCAGAGGAATCTTCAGATTATAATGTTGATGAAAAGGTTGAATTATCAGCTAAGGATAAGAAGAAGTTAATTAAGCAATATACAGATGAAATGATGGATGCAGCTAAAAACCTTCAATTTGAAAGAGCCGCAGAGCTTAGAGATATGATAGAGAAACTAAAGAAATAACAATTGACAATTTCCGTGGAAATATCTACAATAATATACAAACACAAGTTCGGGGTTAAAGGTCGGAAATTATGTGAAAAATAAGTAATATACGAGGTTAATACTGAAAGATTGGAGTAGTTTATGAAAGATAAAATCATTGTAAAGGGTGCAAGAGTACATAATTTGAAAAATGTTTCATTAGAGATACCAAGAGATAAATTAATAGTGTTTACTGGATTATCTGGTTCAGGAAAATCTTCATTAGCATTTGATACTTTATATGCAGAAGGTCAAAGAAGATACGTAGAATCACTATCTGCATATGCAAGACAATTCTTAGGGCAAATGAATAAACCAGATGTTGATTATATAGAAGGATTATCTCCAGCAATTTCAATAGATCAAAAGACAACAAGTAAAAATCCAAGATCTACTGTTGGTACTATAACAGAAATTTATGATTATTTAAGGTTATTATATGCAAGGGTAGGAATTCCTCACTGTCCTAAGTGCGGAAAGCAAATATCCCAACAATCAGTGGATCAAATTGTTGATAAGGTAATGGAGCTTGGGGATAAAACTAAAATTCAAGTTTTAGCTCCTATAATCAGGGGAAAAAAAGGTGCTCATGAAAAACTATTAGAGAATATTAAAAAGAATGGATATATTAGAGCTAGAGTTGATGGTGAAATATATGAGCTAGCAGAAGATGAAATAAAACTAGAAAAGAATAAGAAACATAATATTGATGCAGTTGTCGATAGAATTATTATTAAAGAAGGAATTGAAGGAAGGCTAACAGATTCTATAGAAGCAGCTTTTAAATTAGCTGATGGGTTAGTTGTTATAAATATTATTGGTGGAAAAGACATTTTATTTAGTGAAAACTTTGCTTGTCCTGATTGTGGTATAAGTATCAATGAACTAGAACCAAGATTATTTTCTTTTAATACACCATTTGGAAAGTGTGATAGATGTGATGGATTAGGAACTTTGATAGAGCTTAATCCAGATTTAGTAATACCTAATAAAGAATTAAGTATTATGGAAGGGGCTATAGCAACTTGGGGAGAAGGAAGACTTAAGGAAGATTCTTGGACATTTGCTATATTAAAGGCGTTAGCTAAGGAATATGATTTAGATTTAAATAAGCCTGTAAAGGAGTTAAGCAAAAAGGATTTAGATTTAATTCTTTATGGAACTAATGGGAAGAGGCTAACAGTAGAGTATGTTAAGGATGGAGTGAAATCTAAGTATCTTTATTCATATGAAGGTGAATTAAATGCATTAGAAAGAAGATATAGAGAAACTAACTCAGATGTTATTAAAGGCGAAATAGAGCAGTATATGAGCAATAATAAGTGTCCAAAGTGTAAAGGAGCTAGATTAAATAATGAAGCATTAGCTGTTACTATTGGGGATAAGAATATTTATGAATTCACAACAATGTCAATAAAAGAAGAACTTGAATTTATAAATAAGGTACAATTATCAGATAAAGAAAAGATAATATCAGAACAAGTATTAAAAGAAATAAAAAGTAGACTGAATTTCTTATTAAACGTAGGATTAGACTATTTAAGTTTGGCTAGAAGTTCTGGAACTTTATCAGGAGGAGAGTCTCAAAGAATAAGACTAGCAACTCAAATTGGGTCAGCTCTTATGGGAGTTTTATATATTTTAGATGAACCAAGTATAGGACTTCATCAAAGGGATAATGATAGACTTATTGAAACTCTTAAAAATTTAAGAGATGTAGGTAACACTGTTATAGTAGTTGAACATGATGAAGATACTATAAGAGAAGCAGATTTTATAGTTGATATTGGACCTAGAGCAGGAGAACATGGTGGAGAAATTATAGCAGCAGGACCTGTTGATGTAATTAAAAACTGTAAAGAATCTATAACTGGTCAATATTTAACTGGGGTAAAGGAAGTTAAGGTTCCAGAAGTAAGAAGAGAAGGTAATGGTAACTTTATAACTGTAACTGGAGCAAAGGAAAATAACTTGAAAAATGTATCTATTAAAATTCCTCTTGGAGTTTTAACTATGATTACTGGGGTATCAGGATCTGGAAAGAGTACTTTAGTAAATGAGATATTATATAAGGGATTAAATAAAATAATAAATAAGAGTAAAAATCCAGTTGGTCAATATAAAGAAATAACAGGATTTGAAAATATAGATAAGATTATAGATATCGACCAAAGTCCTATAGGAAGAACACCTAGATCAAACCCAGCAACATACACAGGAACCTTTGATATAATAAGAGAATTATTCTCACAAACAACAGAAGCAAAGATGAGAGGATATAAACCAGGAAGATTTAGCTTTAATGTTAAAGGTGGAAGATGTGAAGCTTGTACAGGAGACGGAATTATTAAAATTGAAATGCAATTCCTTTCTGATGTATATGTACCTTGCGAGGTTTGTAAAGGAAAGAGATACAATAGAGAGACTTTAGAAGTAAAATATAAAGGTAAAAATATAGATGATATATTAAATATGACAGTTGAAGAGGCTTTAGAGTTCTTTGAAAATATACCTAGAATTAAAAATAGAATTCAAACTTTATATGATGTAGGTTTAGGATATATAAGATTAGGTCAACCATCAACACAATTATCAGGTGGTGAAGCCCAAAGAATTAAGCTAGCATTTGAACTGTCTAAAAGAAGTACAGGAAAGACTTTATATATATTAGATGAACCTACTACAGGACTTCACGTAGATGACGTAAATAGATTAGTTGAGATATTACAAAGACTAGTTGATGCAGGAAATACTGTAGTTGTTATTGAACATAACTTAGATATGATCAAATGTGCAGATCATATAATAGACCTTGGACCAGAAGGTGGAGATAAAGGTGGAACGATAATTGCCACAGGTACCCCTGAGGAAGTAGCGAAGGTTGATAAGTCTTATACTGGAAAATATCTTAAAAAGATATTAAGATAGCGTGCTATATCTTGTTATTTTTATAGATAAGATTTAATATATAATGGTAAATATAAGAAAAATATGAGGTGGAGTAATGAATATAAGTAGGCTGATTACATTTGCATCAGGAATAGTATTTATCATAATCCTATACTTAATAATATATTATGCATTAAAAATAATGTACAAGGATGTTAAGACAGGAGGAAAGAAGAATACAAATCCTAATTTAAATAAATATGGTCTTGAAATTACAAAAGCTGGTGGAAATGAGGACCTTGAAGAGGAATCAGTAATGTTAATAAGAGGTGATGTTACAATAGGTAGAATGGATGATAATGCTATTATATTATCTGAACCATTTGTATCAGGACATCATGCAAGAGTATATGCAAAAAATAATACATTATATATTGAAGACTTAAATAGTACCAACGGTATATATGTAAATGATGAAAAAGTTGAAGGAAAAATAAAACTTACAACTGGAGATGAAATAAAAATAGGAAGTGCTATTTTTACAGTACTAAGAGCAGATAAGCTTTAGAGGTGAAGTAGATGAAGGTATTGAAAAAAGAAAAAAGACTATTAAAACTAATATACTTATTATGCTTGCTGCTTTTTGTCAATCTAGGTTTTTTAGAACAACCTTATGATAAATTTGCAATAATTATGGGAGTTATTTTATGTGTATTAATAGGATATTCTCATTTTGTAATAAGGAGATTTTATCCCGATGGGGATAAATTCATCCTTATTTTTGCAAGTATATTAGCTGTAATAGGAATAGCTACCTTGTATAGATTAGATAAGATATTGGCAATAAAGCAGTTAGTGTGGGTTACATTGGGAATGGTTGGTTACATATTGATAGTAGCTATATTACCAGATTTAAGAAGTTTTGCTAAATATAAAAAGATATATATGATTATTACTTTAATACTTATGCCTTTAGCATTGATATTTGGAACAACAGTAGGTGGAGCTAAAAACTGGATAGAAATAGGGCCATTTATGTTTCAACCATCAGAGTTTGGTAAGATTGCATTAGTATTATATTTAGCATCTTCTTTAGCAACATATGAAAATAAAGAAACTTTTAAAGAGGATTTTAAAAGTTTATTAGAGCCTGCCTTAGTAACTATGTTTTCTTTAGCATGTATGGTTTTACAAGCAGATTTAGGTTCGGCATTAATTTTCTTTGGTATTTCTGTAACCATGTTATATGTTGCAACAGCTAAAAAGAAATATGTTTTTACTTGCTTGGGATTATCAGCAGTAGGAGCAACTGCAGCATACTTTTTATTTGCTCATGTCAAAAGAAGAGTTAAGGTATGGTTAGATCCGTGGGCTTATAGATATGATGAGGGAATGCAGATAGTTCAAGGATTGTATGGAATTGCATCTGGCGGATTATTTGGATCAGGATTGGGGCAGGGATATCCAGAGTATATACCTGTTAATGATTCAGATTTTATTTATGCAGTTATATGTGAGGAATTTGGAATTATATTCGCTATAGGAATTATGATAGTTTATTTTTTATTATTCTATAGAGGAATAAGAGCTGCTTTCGTCACTAATGATAAATTTTCACAATTAATAGCAGTAGGGTTTAGTACAATGATAGCATGTCAGACACTAGTAATTATAGGTGGAATATTTACTGTAATACCACTTACAGGTATAACTTTACCAATTATAAGTTACGGTGGTTCTTCGATTTTAACTACATTCTTTGCATTAGGAATATTGCAAAAGATTTCTGAGGAGGCATAAAGGATGAATGATTTAGGGAAAAGTGTAAGACATGTTATGACTATCTTTTTATTTTGTTTTATTGCACTAATATCTTATATAGCATATTTTCAGGTGTTTAAAGGTCCTAATATAGCGAATGATTCTGGGAATGTGAGATTATGGGCAAAAAGAAATGAAATATTAAGAGGGACTATTTACGATAGAAATGGAACAGCTTTAGCTACAAGTGAAAGAATAGATGAAACATCTCAACAAAGAAATTATCTATATGGAAATTTATTTGTTCATCCATTAGGATATATAGATCAAACATATGGCTTAAGTGGATTAGAGGAAACTTATGATGGTGAGCTAAGTAACTATAGTACATTTAGAAATGGAATAAATGATTTTTTAGATACTGTTCATCCAAGAGATTTTATAAGAAACTTAAAAGAAGATAAGGCTAATACAGGTAGCTTTAATTTTAAAGAAAACTTTAAGACATTTATTGATGATATGAATTTTGGAATGCTAGTTGGGAAATCAGATACTAAAGAGGGAAATGGAATAATAACAACTTTAGATACTACACTTCAACAAGTTGCTTATGATGCATTAGGAGATAATAAAGGGGCAGTAGTAGCTATAAATCCTAAAACAGGAGAGATTTTAGCTATGGTGTCTAAACCAACATTTAATCCAAATGATTTAGATGCAGAGATAGATAAGGCAAATTCAGGAAGTGCAGATGATACTCCTCTTATAAATAGGGCTATAGATGGGATATATCCTCCAGGGTCAGTATTTAAAACAGTAACTTTATCAAGTGCTTTAGAGAATATTCCAGGAATTGCTGAAAGACAATTTGATGATGAAGGTAAAATAACATTTGACGATGGGACAGAGCTTAATAACTTTGCTTATGAAGTTCACGGAATTATAGATTTAAGAAGAGCTTATAGGGTTTCAAGTAATGTTGTATTTGGTACATTGGCTATGGAATTAGGAAATGAAAAGTTAAAAGATACAGCAGAGAGCTTTGGATTTAACTCTGTAATTAGAGGAGAAGGATTTACAGCTACAGCGAGTCAATTTCCGACATTAGAAGATTACGAAAAAGGAAATATGGCTCAAAGCGGAATAGGTCAAGGATCAGTATTATCAACTCCAATGCAAATGGCACTAGTTACAGCTACTGTAGCTAATGATGGGGTACTAATGAAGCCAAAGTTAGTAAATAGTATAGTTGATAAGAATGGAAATATTGTTAGAAATATAGCTAGTACAGAAATACGTCAAGCTATTCCTTCAGATGTAGCAGCTACAGTAAAAGATTATATGAAATATCTTGTAGATAATAATATATATAGATGGCCAGCTTTTGAAGGAACAAATGCAGGTGGAAAAACTGGTACAGCAGATTATAATTTACCAGATGGAAGTGAAGCTGTGCCACATGGATGGTTTATAGCGGCAGCACCTATGGATGATCCACAAATTGCAGTAGCAGTTATAGTTGAAAATGGAGAAAGTGGTGCAGGATCAGCAGCAGTAATAGCTAGCCAAGTAGTACGACAAGCAGTTTTAGGATATTAAGCTAGTTAAGAGTGAAAAGTTATAAACGTTGGTGTAGAAACTTTTCGACACTCTTAGAGTTATTTCTTAATAAGATAGGTTATAGTAGATATAAATTAATAGATGTAATAGAAAAAACTAATAAGTTAGTAATTAATTTTGTAGAGTTAAAGGTTTGGGGATATCATAATTTTAGAAACTGAATACAGTTTCATCCTAAACTCTTAACTCTTATATTTTAACTTTTAACTATGGAGTGAGGTGGTTAAGTGTTTGATTTTGAGTATCATTTAAAGAATCTTCCTGATAAGCCTGGTGTTTATATGATGAAGAACTCTTTAGGTGAAGTTATATATGTTGGAAAAGCTAAGGTTTTAAAGAATAGAGTTAAAAGTTATTTTCAGAATTCTAAGAATCATTCTGAAAAGGTTAGAGTTATGGTTAAAAACATAGCTGAATTTGAGTACATAGTAACTGATTCTGAAATGGAAGCTTTAATTTTAGAATGTAACTTAATTAAGAAATATAGTCCTAGATATAATATATTATTGAAAGATGATAAGTTCTATCCATTTATTAAAGTAACACTTCAAGATGATTTTCCTAAGGTTTTTGTAACTAGAAATTATGCCAAAGATGGAAGTAAGTACTTTGGGCCATATACTAATGGAAGTGCTGTATATGAGACAATAAATCTTATAAATAAGATATTTCCAATAAGAACTTGTAAGTTATCAATAAAAGAGAATGGTGAAAAGTACAGGCCTTGCTTAAATTATCATATAAAAAAATGTTTAGGTCCTTGTGGAGGACATATATCAAAAGATGAATATAGAAAGATGATAGATAACATTATAGATATATTAAGTGGGAAAGATAATGTAGTTGTTAAAGATTTAAAATCACAGATGGAAGAGGCATCTATGAATTTAGAATTTGAAAAAGCAGCATCTTTTAGAGATAAAATTTTAGCTATTGAAGCTATAGTTGAAAAACAAAAGATTTTTAAGACTATGGAAGGCGATGAAGATTTTATTAATGTAGATCAAGATGAGAAGGATAGTTGTATCCAAGTATTTTTTTCACGTGATGGAAAGATTTTAGGAAGAGAACATTTTATATTTGAAAATACAGCAAATGAAAGTCTTGAAGAATTGCTTCAAGAGTTTATAACTTCGTTTTATTCAGGAACAGCCAAAGTTCCAAAGATGATATATGTACCAGCTATACAAGATGAGGATTTAATAGAAGAATATTTATCTATAAAAAGAGGGTCTAAAGTATTTGTTAAAGTGCCGCAAAAGGGTATGAAAAAGGAAATGCTAGAGATGGTTAAAAACAATGCTAAGATAACATTAGAAAAGTTTAAGGATAAATATTTTAGAGAAAAAGAAATAAATAGAATTTCTTTAGAGGAATTACAACAACTATTAGATTTAGAAAATTGGCCAACAAGGATTGAGGCATATGATATATCAAATATTCAAGGTGTTGATTCTGTAGGAACTATGATAGTTTTTGAAGAGGGTAGATCTAAAAATAGTGATTATAGAAGATTTAAGATAAAGACAGTAAAAGGTGCTAATGATTATGATAGCATGAGAGAAATACTTACAAGAAGATTTACTCACGGATTAGAAGAAATAAAAGCTATACAAGAAAGTAAAATAAAATTTTCAGCAGGAAAATTTTCGGTATTTCCTGATTTAATAATGATGGATGGTGGAAAAGGTCAAGTAAATGTGGCTCTTGAAGTTTTAAAGGAGCTTAATATAGATATACCAGTCTGTGGACTTGTTAAGGATGATAAACACCAAACTAGAGGAATTGTATATAATAATACAGAATTAATTATTAATAGGTCATCAAATTTAATGCAGATGATAAGAAGAATACAAGATGAAGTTCATAGATTTGCAATTACTTATCATAGAAGCTTAAGAGATAAAAGAACGTTACATTCAATATTAGATGATATACCATATGTAGGAGAAAAAAGAAGAAGAGCATTACTTATGAAATTTGGAAGTGTTGATAAGATAAGAGAAGCTACACTTGAGGAAATATTAGAAACACCATCAATAGATAAGAAAGCAGCAGAAAGTATATATAATCACTTTAATGGAAATAAATAGAATATAAGTGAAAGCACTTGTTAAATATTAGTATTTAATTTATACTATTTAACTATGGAGAATATCGAAAAATAAGGAGCCAATAATGAATAAGTATAATAATTACGTGGATTTATTTACTAGTTTTTATAGTGATGAAGATGTTAAGATAAATGAAAAATTAAGCCAATATGTAAATTTTAAGGTAGGAGGTCCTGCAGATATATTAGTTACTCCTAGAAATAAGGAGCAAATAATAAGAACGGTTAATATTTGTAAGGAAAATAATATACCTTTTTATGTTATAGGAAATGGGTCAAATTTATTAGTTAAAGATGGTGGATTTAGAGGTGTAGTTATGTCATTAACTAAGGTTAATAATATAACTGTAGATGGAGAAAGAATTGAAGCAGAGTGTGGAGCAATGCTAAAGCAGGTTTCAGATAAGGCTGTTGAAAATTCATTAACAGGGTTTGAATTTGCATGTGGTATCCCAGGAACTGTAGGTGGAGCTGTATTTATGAATGCAGGTGCTTATAATGGAGAAATGTCACAAGTAATAGAAAGTGCAGATGTTATAAATGAAAATGGTGAGATAATTACTTTAAATAATGAAGAATTAGATTTAGGTTATAGATCATCGATAGTTATGAAAAAAGGGTATGTAGTTTTATCTGCAGTCTTCAAACTAGAAAAAGGTATAGTAAAGTCTATTAAGGATTTAGTTGCAGATTTAACTAATAAGAGAGAATCAAAGCAACCTTTAGAGTATCCATCAGCAGGAAGTACATTTAAGCGTCCTGAAGGATATTTTGCAGGGAAGCTAATACAGGATGCTGGATTAAAGGGGTATAGTATAGGTGGAGCAGCTATATCAGAAAAACATTCAGGATTTGTTATAAATAAAGGTGGAGCAACTGCTAAAGATATACTTGATTTAATACATCATATACAAGATGAAGTTAAGAAACAGTTTGGAGTAGAGCTTCATACAGAAGTAAGAATAATTGGTGAAGATTTATAATTTTTATATAAGAAAAGGCTCGTCTTATAATTGTTTAATAAGATAAGCCTTTTATTTTATAATTTAGTATCAGATATATAGAAATAATTACTAAAGTATTTGTGTAAAGCCTTTGATGTTAATATATAAAATTGTTTATAGGATATATTGTGATATAATTTAATTGGTAAGGTAATTATAGTTAAGAAAAGCTTAGATGGGATTAATGAGAGTTAAATTTTAATAAATAAGTTTTAAGATAAGAAGTGATTTTATATTCTTAACTAGTAACTTTTAATTATATAAAGTGGAGGTAAAAGATGAGATTTATTATAGTAACTGGATTATCAGGGGCAGGGAAATCAGAAGCAACTAATAGTTTAGAGGATATGGGATATTTTTGTGTGGATAATCTTCCGCCAACATTAATAACAAAGTTTGCTGAAGTATGTAAGCAAAGTGATGGAAAGATTGACAAAGTAGCTTTAGTAATAGATATACGTGGTGGTATATTCTTTGATGACTTATTTGATAGCTTAAAGGAGTTATCTAAGGAACAATTTAAATATGAAATATTATTTTTAGATACTTCTGATGAAGTTCTTGTTAAGAGATTTAAAGAAAAAAGAAGAAGTCATCCATTATCTCCAGGAGGAAGAGTAATAACTGGAATAGAGCTAGAAAGAGAAAAATTAAGAGAAGTAAAAGAGAAAGCAGATATAATAATAGATACATCAAAATACGCAATAAAAGATTTGAGAGAGGAAATGCTTAAGAATTTTGGTGATGTGGAAGCACCACAAAAGCAATTATCAATAACTGTATTAAGTTTTGGATTTAAGTATGGAATTCCTGTAGATTCAGATTTAGTATTTGATGTAAGATTTATACCTAATCCATTCTACATTCCAGAATTAAAACCTCATTCAGGTAATGATGAACCAGTTAAAGATTATGTATTACAACAGGAAGAAACTAAGGTATTCTTAGAAAAAGCTGTAGATATGTTACAGTTCTTAATACCAAATTATAATAAAGAGGGAAAACGTCAGCTTATAGTATCGATAGGATGTACAGGGGGAAGACATAGATCTGTAGCTATAGCAAATGCTATATATGAAAAGTTACATGCTAGTAACTATAATGTGTATGTTGAGCATAGAGATATTAAAGAGGATGTTCATAAGGGAGATAAAAAATTATGATACTTGATTACTTGATGAAACCAGGAGCTAGAATAAAAAGATGGGTATTACTTGGTTTCGTCGGAACTATACTACTTGCATTAGGAGTAGGAGAAGTATTTATTCATAAAGAATATGATTTAACTAGAAAAATGGTATGTATATTTTTGGGGTTATTGGGAGTAGTGGTTATAGTTATATCTATATCTGAAGGATTAAAATCTATATTAAGATTAATCAATAGCGATAAGATAAATATAACTATTAATGATAAAAATGTAGAAGACTTAATAGATGATGAAAGACTTTCTGTAAGTGGTCCTAAGATAGTAGTAGTTGGAGGGGGAACAGGTCTTTCGACTATGCTTAGAGGGCTTAAGAACTACACTAATAATATAACTGCTATAGTAACTGTTGGAGATGATGGTGGAGGTTCTGGAAAGATAAGAGAAGATTTTGGGATGCTTCCTCCAGGAGATATTCGTAACTGTATATTAGCATTAGCAGATACTGAACCAATAATGGAGAAATTATTACAATACAGATTTAAAGAAGGTAGTCTTGAAGGGCAAAGCTTCGGTAACTTATTTTTAGCTGCAATGGCTGGGATAAGTGATAATTTCGAAGAGGCTGTACAAAGAATGAGTTCAGTACTTGCTGTTACAGGTAAAGTATTACCGGTAACTCTTGATGATATGAAGCTTGTAGCTATATTAGAAAATGGTGATGAAATTGATGGAGAGTCAAGAATACCAGATGAGGCTATAGCAAGAAAGTCTAAAATAAAAAAGCTTATGATAAATCCTGAAAATGCTAAACCTTTAGTTGATGCGCTTAAAGCAATAGAGGAAGCTGACGCTATTATAATGGGGCCAGGAAGTCTTTATACAAGTATAATTCCTAATCTGCTAGTAACTGATATAGCTGATACAATATGTGAAAGTGATGCAATAAAAATATATATATCAAATATAATGACTCAACCAGGAGAAACAGATGACTTTACAGCAGCTGATCATTTAAAAACATTAATAAATTATGGTGGCAAGAAATGTGTTGATTATGTAATTGCTAATAATGGTACTATTCCGGATGATATTAAAGAAAGATATTTGAAAGAAGGTTCAAAGTTAGTTGAATTGGATAGGGATAATATTAAAGGCTTAGGTGTAGAAATAGTTGAAGAAAACTTAGTTAAGATAACTAAAGGATATGTTAAACATGATTCAGAATATTTAGCTGATATAATAATGAAAACTGTGATAGAAAAAGAATTAAAATGGGATAAAGAAAAAATACTGGAATATGTTTATTCGCTTCAAAAAATGAGAGAAAAAAGAAATACTAGAGAGTAATATAGTATAATAGTTATTTGTTAGATAAAAATATTTAATGAAGAATTAGAAGTAGATATATAAATATGTCATTTAAATAGTAGTTATAGCTATTTGAATGACATGTTTTTATTTTAAGTCCTGTTATTTTAAAAGTAAAAGTACATTTTCTTAATAAAGTTATATTTATCCTTTAATAGTTATTGTTTTTCTATGACACAGTTGGGTCAGTTTATGATATAATAAAAAATATATTTAAACATAGTTAGGAGAAATAGAAGTATGTCATTTTCATCAAAAGTTAAAGGAGAAATATGTAGGTATATAGAGATATCTAAAGAAGAGGCTTTAGCTGAGATATCAGCAATAATGAAGGTAAGTGGAACTATTGGTTTTAGTGGAAAAGGACTTAGCTTTAAAATAACTACAGAAAATCCAGCATCAGCGAGACATATATTTACGATATTAAAAGATTATTTTGATATACACTCAAAACTTCTAGTTAAAAAAAGTAATTCTTTAAAAAAGAACAATATTTATATGGTTCTTATAGAAGAAGATATGGGCGTAAGAGAATTACTGAAAGAAACAGGAATATTTAAAGAAGTTGATGATGTGTTGACTATAGATTATACTATCGAGCCAGAGATGGTTAAAACAGAAGAACTTAAGAGAGCGTATATACGAGGAGCATTTATTGGAGGGGGGAGCATTAGTAACCCAGAGAAAACATATCACTTAGAGTTTGTTACTCATAGTGAAGAATATGCTATTCAGTTATGTAAACTAATAAACTCTTTTGGTTTAAGTTCAAAAGTTATTCAAAGAAAGAACAGCCATATTATATATATAAAAGAAGGAGAACAAATAGTTGACCTTCTAAACATAGTTGGAGCGCATACTTCATTATTAGAACTTGAAAATATAAGAATAATGAAGGAAATGAGAAATAACGTAAATAGACTAGTTAACTGTGAGACTGCTAATTTAAGTAAAACTGTTAATGCAGCAGTAAGACAGGTAGAAAGTATAAAATTAATTCAAAGTACAATAGGACTTCAAAGATTACCTAAAAACTTAAGAGAAGTAGCGGAATTAAGATTAAGTTATCCTGATGAGTCTTTAAAAGAGTTAGGTGAAATGCTAAATCCACCAGTAGGAAAATCAGGAATTAACCATAGATTACGAAAAATAGAAAAAATAGCAGAAGAAGTAAGGTCAGGAAACTACTAATATAGTTAAGAATGAATAATTAAGAATTGATGAGTGAATTCAAATTGATTTAAATTTAGCAATTTATTTTTATTTAGTAAAACTATGAAGTAGTTTCATAATTAAAAGTGAAAAGCGCCTTATGGCATTGGAAAAGTGAGGTGATACCTTGAGTGAAAAGAAGTTTTGTCATTTACATCTTCATAGTGAGTATAGTTTGCTTGATAGTTCTGCTAAGATAAAGAAGATTATCTCAAGAGCTAAAGAGCTTGGGATGGAAAGTATAGCACTTACTGACCATGGAGTTATGTATGGATGTGTTGCCTTTTACAAAGAAGCAAAGGCACAAGGCATAAAGCCTATATTAGGATGTGAGGTTTATGTAGCTGCAAAGTCTAAGGACATAAAGATAAATGATAAAGATAATAGTACGCATCATTTAGTTTTATTAGTTAAGAATGAAGTTGGATATCAAAATCTTATGAATATAGTATCTACAGCTTCAATAGATGGTTTTTATTATAAACCGAGAATTGACCATGACTTTTTAAGACAGCATAGTGAAGGGCTTATAGCATTAAGTGCATGTCTTGGAGGAGAAGTACAAAGCTGGATTTTAAAAGATAACTATGAAAAAGCAAAAGAGGTAGCTTTACTTTATAAAGATATATTCCATGGTGATTTTTATTTAGAGATACAAGACCATGGAATGCAAGAACAAAGGAAGGTTATCGATACTAATATTAAGTTATCTAAAGAGACAGGAATACCTTTAGTAGCAACAAATGACGTTCACTATATAAATAAAGACGATTCTAAAGCACATGACATATTGATGTGTATTCAAACAGGAAAAACCGTTGATGATGTTAATAGAAGAAGGTATCCATCAGACCAATTCTATTTAAAATCACAAGAGGAAATGTATGATTTATTTTCATATTCGAAAGAAGCATTAGAGAATACTGTTAAAATTGCAGAACAATGTAATTTTGATTATGAGTTCCATGTATCAAAGCTTCCAAATTTCCCTGTACCAGAAGAATATAAAACACATTTTGATTATTTAGAAGAGGTTTGTTTTGCCGGACTTATAGATAGATATGATGTATTTAAAGAGTTTAGAGGGAAAGAAGTAAATCTTGATGAGATAAGAGAGTTTAGTAACTCTAATGAAGAGGCTTTAAGTTATGTTGAAAGACTTAATTATGAGCTTGGAGTAATAAATCAAATGGGATATGTTGATTACTTCTTGATAGTTTGGGATTTTATAAAGTATGCAAATGATAATGGAATTCCAACAGGTCCAGGAAGAGGATCAGCAGCAGGATCAATAGTTGCTTATACTTTAGGAATAACAAAAATAAATCCGATAAAATATAGCTTACTTTTTGAAAGATTTTTAAATCCAGAAAGAGTTAGTATGCCCGATATTGATTCGGACTTTTGTTACGAAAGAAGACAGGAAGTAATTGATTATACTGTTGAAAAGTATGGAGAGAAAAATGTATCTCAAATAATTACATTTGGTACAATGGCTGCAAGGCTTTGTATTAGAGACGTAGGAAGAGCAATGAATTACTCATATTCAGAAGTTGATAGAGTTGCTAAGATGATTCCTACAATGCTTGGAATTACAATTGAAAAGGCTCTTGATTTAAATCCAGAGTTAAAGAAGATATATGATACAGAAGAAAGAGTAAGGAATCTAATAGATGTTAGTAAAACTTTAGAAGGATTACCAAGACACTCATCTACTCATGCAGCTGGTGTTGTTATAGCGTCAAGACCATTAGTAGAATATGTACCTTTACAAAAAAATGATGAGTCTATAGTAACTCAATTTGATATGACAACTCTTGAGGAGCTTGGATTATTAAAGATGGACTTCCTTGGTCTTAGAACTTTAACTGTTATGAATGACGCAGTTAAGATGATTAAGGAAAATAGAGGTATAGACATAGATTTAGATAAAATAGATTTTGAAGATAAAGAAGTTTATAAAATGATTGGGGAAGGTAAGACCGCTGGTGTGTTTCAGCTAGAGTCACCAGGAATGACATCTTTCATGAAGGAATTGAAGCCAGACTGTTTAGAAGATATCATAGCGGGGATATCGCTATATAGACCAGGTCCAATGGCCGAAATACCAAGATATATAGAAGGAAAGAGAAACAAAGATAGTGTACACTATGAGACACCAGAGCTGGAAAGTATTTTAGATGTTACGTATGGAGTAATGGTGTATCAAGAGCAAGTAATGCAGATAGTAAGAGATTTAGGTGGTTACTCTCTTGGTAGAAGTGACATGGTTAGAAGAGCCATGTCAAAGAAGAAGCATAGTGTTATGGAACAAGAAAGAAAGAACTTCATATATGGTATAGTTGACGACAATGGAAATGTTGAAGTTCCTGGATGTTTAAGAAATGGAATCTCAGAAGAGGCTGCAAATAAAATATTTGACTCAATGATGGACTTTGCTTCATATGCTTTTAACAAATCACATGCAGCAGCATATGCAGTTGTTGGATATCAAACTGCATACCTAATGCATTATTATCCTGTTGAAATGATAGCAGCAATGTTAAATTCAGTTATGGGAACTGCTGAAAAAGTAGCTCATTATATAAATTTTGCAGAAAGTCAGGGGATACAGGTACTTCCTCCTGCAATAAATGAAAGTTATTCAAAATTTACTGTTAAAGGTGATACTATAAGATTTGGATTAGCTGCAATAAAAAATGTTGGATTTAATGTAGTTGAAAGTATAGTAGCTTCAAGAAGTGATAAAGGTAGATTTGAATCTTTAGTAGATTTTATAAATAAGATAGATTTATCAGCTATTAACAAGAGAGCTGTTGAGAGTTTAATAAAGGCTGGGGCTTTTGATGAGTTTAAGATATTTAGATCAAAGCTTTTAGCTGTATATGAAAAGGTAATGGATAGTGTATCTAATGAGAAAAAGAGAAATATAGATGGACAAATAAGCTTATTTGGATTAGTTGAGGAAAATATAAATGAACCAGAAGTAAAATACCCAAATATAAATGAATTCTCAAAAAATAACTTATTAGCTATGGAAAAAGAAATGACAGGTATGTATCTGACAGGGCATCCATTAGATGAATATGTTCAAAGCTTAAAAATGTACACTTCAATAAGTATAGATGATATTTATAAATGTCAACAAGCTCATTTAGAAGGTGTTGATGGTGAGGAGTACTCTATTCATGATGAAGATAAGGTAATACTTGGTGGGATTATCGCTGAAGTGAATCAAAAAGTAACTAGAAGTAATTCGATTATGGCGTTTTTAAAGCTTGAAGATTTAAGCGGGAGCATAGAAGTAATAGTGTTTCCTAAGATTTTAGATAAGGTAAGAAATTTAATTACTCCAGATAGTATGGTTATAATTAAAGGTAGAGTAAGCATGAAGGAAGATGAACCTGTTAAACTTATATGTGAAACTATAGAACCTTTAGAAAAGGTAAATTCAACAAAAGTATTTATAAGAGTTGATAATCTTAAAAAGGCAAAAGAAACGAAACCAAGTCTAATAGGAATAACGTCTGAACATAAGGGTGATTCTGCCTTATATATCTTTACAGCAGATGATAGAAAAAACTATAGGATGCCTAGAGAAATGTGGGTAAGAGTAAATAATGATTTATTAGACCAATTATATAAATTATACGGTGAAGAAAATATAAAAATAGTAGAATAAGAGGTTAATAATAACCTCTTATTTTATTTTTTATAAAAATCCTCAAAAAAATAATAAAATACATAAATAGTGTAACACATATAAAATGATAAAGTTTACAAAATTCCATTTATGGAAATAAATAGCTGAATAATGAGCATATATAAGAGTATACATATTAAAAAAGTATATATTTTCGTCAACATTAGGGTATAATAGACAGTGAAATCAAGATTTTATCGATAAAAAACTACAAACAAGATGGTTATTTTAGTTGCATTAGTTTATATTTGCAAGTAAAATAAAAAAGGTAATAAAAAGTTAATAATAAAATAATAATATAGAGGAATATTTCAAACTAGGTGGGACATGCACAGACCACCATGGTGACGAGGAGGAATATTTTATGAGTATCAAAAAGATAGCTGTTTTAACTAGTGGTGGAGATGCACCTGGAATGAACGCAGCAATAAGAGCTGTTGTTAGAACTGCACTACATCATGGCCTAGAAGTAGTTGGAGTTCAAAGAGGATATGCAGGATTAATTAATGGTGAATTATTTGAAATGGATAGATCATCAGTATCAGACATAATCCATAGAGGTGGTACAATATTAAGAACTGCTAGATGTTTAGAATTTAAACAAGAAGAAGTAAGAAAAGAAGCTGCTGAATTATTAGCAAAAAATGGTGTTGACGCTTTAGTTGTTATAGGTGGAGATGGTTCTTTCATGGGAGCTAAATTACTATCTAAACTAGGTGTTAAGACTATAGGGCTACCAGGAACTATTGACAATGATTTAAGCTATACAGATTACACAATAGGATTTGATACAGCTTTAAATACTGTTATAGAAGGTGTAGATAAGATAAGAGATACTTCAAGTTCTCACGAAAGAGTTTCTATCGTAGAAGTTATGGGAAGAAACTGCGGAGATTTAGCTCTTTATGCAGGTGTTGCTTGTGGAGCTGAATACACAATAACTCCAGAAAAAGGATTCGATAAAGACGAATTATGTAACGTAATAAAACAAGGTAAAGAAGTTGGAAAAATTCATAACCTAGTTTTATTAGCAGAAGGTATTGGCGGGGCTTATGACTTAGCTAAATATGTTGAAGCACAAACAGGAATTGAAACAAGAGCAACTATATTAGGTCACATTCAAAGAGGTGGATCACCATCTGCATTTGATAGAGTGTTAGCTTCAAGAATGGGATCAAAAGCTGTTGAGGTATTATTAGAAGGAAAAACTTCAAGAGTTATCGGAATTAAGGAAAACCAAATTTTTGACCAAGATATAGATGAAGCTTTAGCTTTAGGTAGAAAATTTGATGATAAATTATTCTCTATTTCAGAGGAAATATCAAAGTAACAAGCTTTGTTAATAGATATAAAACTAAATCAAGAAGGAGTGTTATTTACATGAGAAAAACTAAAATAATATGTACTATAGGTCCAACTAGTGAAAAACCAGAAGTATTATCACAAATAATTGAAGCAGGAATGAACGTTTCAAGACACAACTTTTCACATGGTGATCACGCAGAGCATGCAGATAGAATTAACTTAGTTAAAGAATTAGCTAAGAAGCACAATAAGCAAATTGCTGTTATGTTAGATACTAAAGGACCAGAAATCAGAACTGGTAAATTCGAGCCTAAGAAGGTTGAATTAAAAGCAGGAGATAAATTCACTGTACACGCAGGTGGAGATGTTATAGGTAACACTCAAGAATGTTCAGTAACTTATGCTGGATTAGCTAATGATGTTAAACCAGGAGATACTATATTAATAGATGACGGTTTAGTTGGATTAACAGTTGAATCAATAGATGGAAATCAAATCCACTGTGTTGTTCAAAATACAGGATTTGTTGCTACTCACAAAGGAGTTAACGTTCCAGGAGTATCAATTAAGTTACCAGCTTTAACTGAAAAAGATATAGCTGACTTAAAATTCGGTTGTGAAATGGGAGTTAACGCTGTTGCTGCATCATTCATAAGAAAAGCATCAGACGTTGAAACTATTAGAAAGATATTAAACGAAAATGGTGGAGAACACATCCTAATAATCTCTAAGATAGAAAACCAAGAAGGTGTTGACAACATAGATTCAATTATCGAAGTTTCAGACGGTATAATGGTTGCTAGAGGAGACCTAGGAGTTGAAATACCATTCGAAAAATTACCAGCAGTTCAAAAGATGATGATCGAAAAATGTAACAATGCTGGAAAAATAGTTGTTACTGCAACTCAAATGTTAGACTCAATGATGAGAAACCCAAGACCAACAAGAGCAGAAGTTTCTGACGTTGCTAACGCAATATTAGATGGTACAGATGCTATAATGTTATCAGGAGAATCAGCTAACGGAGATTGGCCAGTAGAATCAGTTCAAACTATGGCTAAGATAGCTGTTGAAACTGAAAGACAATTAAGCTATGAAACAGCTGTTTCAAAGGCTAAGAAGCACATTCCTGCTATATCAGGAGTTATATCAAGAGCTGCTTGCAACGCTGCTAATGAATTACAAGCTGCTTCAATAGTTTGCTCAACTAAGAGTGGAGCTACTGCAAGAAGAATTTCTCAATGCAGACCAGACTGTGCTGTAGTTGCTGTAACTGAAACAGAAAAAGTTGCTAAGAGCTTAGCGTTCAACTTTGGAGTATACCCAATAGTTGCTGAGCACAAAAAGGTTATGGATGAAAGAATAGAAAGAGCTACAGAATTAGCAGTAGAAAATGGATTCGCTAAAAAAGGTGATACAATTGTTATAGCTGCTGGTATGGGTCAAGTTGGATCAACTAACCTTTTAAAAGTAAGTGTAATAGAATAATTTATATAAAAGAAGAAGTACAGAAATTTCTGTGCTTCTTTTTTTATGTTTTTATGTCAGAATTAAAAAAAGGTACGTCTAAGTATATGAAAGATAAATGGGGAAAGAATTATTGATTATTTTCTTTTATAATTTATTAACAAAATGGTTAGGTATATGGGGATATTAATAAGGAATATAAAAAATGAAGGAAAAAATTCAAAATTTAAATAAAATACCGTTAAAAATGCAATAAAATACATCAAAAATATGAAAAATATAAAAAGTTAACAGAATGTTAACAATTTATGTTGCGATTTTAGGCTATAATGTTAATATCATTGAAATTTCGTGGAGAGATTATAATGGTAACAGTGTGGCAACTGATTCCGAAAAATGCACCGTAAGGTGTATTTTTTTTATCCAAAATTTAGAATAGTACAAATTAAGTAGAGAACCATATTAGTATATGATAGAATAGTTATGTTTGTTAGCTTAAAAGAAATAAATTGCCATAAATAAAGTGCTTTGCACTTTATTTAAAAGGAGAAGATTATAGATGGTAGAAAAGAATAAAGAATATATTTTAGATATAGTATCTCAAGGGTATGAAGGAGAAGGAGTCGCTAAGATTAATGATACTTTTCCTGTTTTTATACAAGGTGCTTTAGTTGGTGAAAAAGTTAGAGTTAAGATAATTAAATCTAAAAAGAATTATGCATATGGAAAATTAATAGAGGTAATTGAATCCTCTGCTGATAGATGCAATCCAAAGTGTGATGTATATAAGAGATGTGGAGGGTGTAAGCTTCAACATAGTTCATATAAATCACAACTAGACTTTAAGCATAATAGAGTTAAAGACTGTATAGAAAAGATAGGAAAATTAAATCCTGAATTAGTAAAGTATCCACTTGGGATGAATGACCCTTGGAGATATAGAAATAAGGTTCAATTACCTATAGGACTTGTTAATGGAGAATTAAAGATAGGTTTCTTTGCGGAGAGAAGCCATGAAATTATAGATATGAAAAATTGTCTTATTCAAGATGAGTTAGCAGATAAAGTGGTTGAGTTAACTAGAGAGTGGATAATTAAAAATAATATAAAACCATATAATGTTGATGGACAATATGATGAAAATGGAATATTAAGACATATAATGATAAGACGTGGTTTTACAACTAATGAAGTAATGGTTGTAATAGTCACTAATGGTGATAAATTACCTTATAAAGATGAGTTCGTAAATATTATTAAAGATAATGTTCCAGGAATAAAGAGCATAATCCAAAATATAAATTCAAAGTCTACAAATGTTATTTTAGGTCTTGAATCAAAGACTCTTTGGGGAGAAGATACAATATCAGACTATATAGGAGAATTTAGATTTAATATATCTCCACTATCATTCTTCCAGGTTAATCCTACTCAAACAGAAGTATTATATTCGAAGGCATTAGAATATGCTAAGTTAACAGGTAATGAGACAGTATTTGATGCTTATTGTGGAACAGGAACTATAACTTTATTTTTATCAAAGAAAGCTAAGAAGGTTTATGGAGTAGAAATAATCCCTCAAGCTATAGATAATGCATGGATAAATGCTAAGGAGAATAATGTAGAGAATGTTGAATTCTTTGTTGGTGAATCAGAGGTAGTTATACCAGACTTAATAAATAAAGGGGTAAAGGCTGATGTAGTAGTTGTAGATCCACCAAGAAAAGGCTGTGACAAGAAATTATTAGATGCTATAAGCAATATAGATGCAAAGAGAATAGTATATGTAAGCTGTGACCCAAGTACTTTAGCTAGAGATTTAGCTATACTAGATGAAAATGGCTATAAGACATTAGAGGTTCAACCAGTAGATATGTTCCCACATACAGCTCATATTGAGAACGTAGCTTTACTTGTCAAGAAGACATTAAATTCTTAGTGAAATCGGAGATTGAACTTAGAATTTAAGTCCACATTTCGTAGAGTAGCGGAGAAATGTGTTCATTAAAGGGTGAAAAGTAATTAGCACGTTCCATGCAAGGGATGCCAAAGAGCGAACAAAGTGAGTGATTTGCTGAATCCTACTGCTGAGAACGTAGCTTTACTTGTCAAGGAGACATTAAATTCTTAGTGAAATAGGAGATTGAACTTAGAATTTAAGTCCGCATTTCGTAGAGTAGCGGAGAAATGTGTTCATTAAAGAATGAGAAGTAATTTTTAAGAAATAGTTTAGTTAAATTAGAAGGAGTGTGAATATAATTCACACTCTTTTTTATTATGATAAAAAATGGGGGATGACAAAACGAATTGTTAAAATATTAATTATCCAGAAAGTATATTTATAAGAATAATTATGCAAAATGTGAATTTAAAATGAATAAAATCTGTTTTGTTTGTGTATAAGTTGTTGACTTTGTGTGAAAATGTGTTAATATTATTCTATAAAAAGTTAATAATTTAACTATTTAATAACATTAACAAAAGAAAAAGGTTTTTTAGGGGGAAATATGAAAAAAATAATTTGCTTAGTAACAATGGCTTCTTTAATGTTAGCTGGTTGTTCGACGAACAATGGACCTAAGACAACGCAAGGAGTTGGACATGGTTATGGAGGAGATATTAAAGTAGAGTTAGTAACTGAAGGAAAAGAAATAAAAGATATTAAAGTTTTATCTAATGAAGAAACTTCAGTTGTATTTAACAGAGCATTGCCAATATTAGTAGAAAGAATAGTGGAAGCTCAAAGCCCAGAGGTAGATAGCGTATCAGGTGCAACATTTACATCATTTGGTGTTAAAGCTGCAGTAGCTGAAGCTATGAAAGAAGCTGGAATGGGAGAATATAAAATATCATTCGATACTAAAGGTCCAGAAGTTGAAAAGAAAGAGTTAGAAGAAGTTAAGACACAATTAGTTGTTGTAGGGGGAGGACCTGCTGGTTTATCTGCTGCTATAGAAGCTAAGCAAAATGGTGTTGAAGATATTATAGTAATTGAAAAACTTGATATATTAAGTGGTAATGGTAAATTTGACTTAGACTTTGTTGACCTTATTAATTCAGAAGCTCAAAAAGCTAATGGAATAGAAGATACAGTCGAAGATTTTGTTAAATATTTAAAAGAAACTAAAAAGGCATGGGATACTGATGAACGTATACTTGCTCAAGCAGAAGGTTCTTATGAATTAGATGCATGGTTACGTGATATGGGAATAAATTTAAATTATAACTTTGATACTCGTAATCATATGACAGAATGGGATGCGTATGCTGGAGAGCATATTCAAGAAAAAATGGAAGAAGAAATTAATAGATTAGGAATAGAAGTTAGAACAGGAACTAAAGGTCTTGATTTAATAATGGAAGATGGAAAAGCTATTGGTGTTAAAGCTGAATCTAAAGAAGGAACTTATGATATAAAAGCTGATGCTGTAATAGTAGCAACAGGTGGATTCTCTAGTAATAAGGAACTACTAGCGAAATATGCTCCAGGTACAGAAACACTTCAAACATCAAATCAAATGGGGACTACTGGTGATTTTATTCCTGTGTTTGAAAAGAATGATATAGCATTAGATAATATGGATATTACTCGTGTATTCCCATTCATTAATATACCAAGAAGAGATTTAACTGGTGGACCAGATGGATTTATTTTAGTTAATAAAGATGGTGAACGTTTCATAGATGAAACTAAGAGAGAAATGACAATGGCTACGGCAATTCAAGAGCAACCAGATGGTAAAGTATTCTATATTTATGATCAAGATTTATACGATAATACATATCGTCTACAAAAGCATACTAAATTAGGATACCATACAAAAGCAGAAACATTAGATGAATTAGCTGAAAAATTAGGTATAGATGCTGAAAACTTAAAAGCAACTGTTAAAACATTTAATGAAGCTGTTGAAGGAAAAATAGAAGATCCATTCCGTGAAAAAGCATTTACTAATACTATAAATGAAAATGGACCATACTATGGTGTTCAAGTAGAATCAGCTATACATATGACAAGAGGTGGGGTTGTTGCTAATGAAAAAGCAGAAGTTTTAAACAATGACAACGAGGTTGTTGAAGGTTTATATGCTGCTGGTGAAGTAACAAGTTCAAGCCAAGCTTATAGTGCAGCTGTAGTATTTGGAAGAATATCTGGTGAAGAAGCTGCTAAGCACATATTAAATAAATAAGTAATTATCGAGGAGCTGCCCTTAAAAAAGGATGCTCCTCTTTTATATATAAATTAATTGTTATATTTATTAATAAATTAACAAAAGGGTAATATAATTAAAAAAATTTAATAGTATGCTGAATTCAGATTAAATTTATAGAAATGTAAAATATCTAAAAATTATTTAAATAAAAATACAATAAAGTAATAAAATGTAAATAATAACGTTTTACACAGTATTTTTTAACTCTAAATGAAATTTTATTGACTTTATTATAAATTATGTTAAAATAATTCATGCAAGGTTATATTGATAAAATAATAACTTAATAAGAGAAAAAGTGATTTTTTAGGGGGAACTATGAAAAAAATTATTTGCTTAGTAACAATGGCTTCTTTATTATTAGCTGGTTGCTCAACAACTAATGGAGGAGCTAAGACAACTCAAGGAGCTGGACATGGATATGGTGGAGAAATCAAAGTTGAATTATCTACTGAAGATGGAAAGATAACAGGAATTAATGTTGTATCTAACCACGAGACTTCAGTTGTATACGACAGAGCTTTACCAATATTAACAGAAAGAATAATCGAAGCTCAAAGCCCAGTAGTAGATAGCGTATCAGGTGCAACATTCACATCATTTGGTGTTAAAGCTGCAGTAGCTGAAGCTATGAAAGAAGCTGGAATGGGAGAATATAAAATATCATTCGATACTCAAGGTCCAGAAGTTGAAAAGAAAGATTTAGAAGAAGTTAAGACACAATTAGTTGTTGTAGGGGGAGGACCTGCTGGTTTATCTGCTGCTATAGAAGCTAAACAAAATGGTGTTGAAGATGTAATAGTTATAGAAAAATTAGATATATTAAGTGGTAACGGTAAGTTCGATATGAACTTCTATGACTTAATAAACACAGAAGCTCAAAAAGCTAACGGTATAGAAGATACTCCAGAAGCTTTAGTAGCTGATTTAAAAGATGGTGGAGCTTGGGATACAGATGAAAGATTAATGGCTCAAGCACAAGGTTCTTATGAACTTGAACCATGGTTAAAAGAAATGGGAATTAACTTAAACTACAACTATTCAGGAAGAAGCCACATGGCTGAAGCTGATGCTTATGCTGGGGAACACATCCAAGCTAAGATGGAAGAAAAGGTTAATGAATTAGGAATAGATGTTAGAACAGGTACTAAGGGTCTTGATTTAATAATAGAAGACGGAAAAGCTACTGGTGTTAAGGTTGAATGTAAAGAAGGATACTATGACATAAAAGCTGATGCTGTAATAATGGCAACAGGTGGATTCTCTAACAATAAAGAATTATTAGCTGAATACGCTCCAGGAACAGAAAGATTAGAAACTTCTAACCAAATGGGTACTACTGGTGATTTCATTCCAGTATTCATAGAAAATGATATTAAGTTAGAAAAAATGGACAACATAAGAATATTCCCTAACATCATAAGTGGTAGAAGAGACTTAACTGGTGGCGGATCTACTATATATGTTAACAAGAACGGTGAAAGATTCATAGATGAAACTAAGGGTGGATTAACTCTAGGTAACGCTGTATTAGATCAAGAAGGTGGAGCATTCTACATCTACGATCAAGATTTATATGAAAATTCATACAGATTACAAAAGCACAATGCTTTAGGATACCATGTACAAGCTGATACTTTAGAAGAATTAGCTGAAAAATTAGGAATCAATGCTGAAAACTTAGTTAAGACTGTTGAAACTGCTAACAAAGCTGTTGATGGTGAAATAGCTGATCCATTCAGAGAAAAAGCTTTATCTGATAAGATAGACAAAGGACCATACTATGGTGTTAAGTTCGAAGCTGGTGTTCACATGACTAAAGGTGGAGTTGCTGCTAACGAAAAGGCAGAAGTATTAAACAACAATGATGAAGTTATTGAAGGTTTATATGCTGCTGGTGAAGTTGCTAACTCAAGTGCTGCTTACTGTGCTGCTGTAGTATTCGGAAGAATATCTGGTGAAGAAGCTGCTAAATATATCTTAAAATAATTATATAAATAGAGTTTAAACTTTAATTTAAGAGTGTTGAAAGTAATTTCAACACTCTATTTATATTTTTTGCTATAAAATAAATTTAATATAAGTTAATAGTTAATTTACAGTGTTTTAAGTATAAAATTCACTTGAATTTAATAATATTTTATTAATAAGAAATAGTCACCTCCATTATAAATGGAGGTGATTTAATTATTAATTACAAAATATAATTAAATCTATGAAAAGAATATTTAATAATTTAACTTCAAGTAAAGATAAAATTAGATTTTATATAGGTGAAGGTGACATATGAATAATAAAAAGGAAGATGTTCATGAAGCATTATTAGAGAGTTTTAAAAACTTAATATTAAATTATGATTTTGATAAAATAACTATTAAGATGATTACTGATGAGGCTGGTTTTATTAGGCCAACATTCTACAATCATTTTGCTGACAAATATGAGGTTTTGGAGCAAATATGCTATGAGGATATATTTAAAGGCAGTGAAATGCTTATAAATAATAAGATGCCTTATGAAGCTATTCACTATATGTTTTCTAGAATTGAAAATAACAAAGAATTTTATCTTAAAGCAATAAAAGTAACAGGACAAAATTCTTTTGAGGAAATTATAAGCGGCAATTTAAATAAAATATTCAAAGAGTTATTTAATCAATATGGTAATAGCAAAAATGGTTATGAAGAACAGTTTTCTCTAGATGATATAGCAGAATATTACTCAAGAGGGTTAACGTTTATTATAAAAAGATGGATAGAAGATGGACTAAAGGTATCAGCAAAGACTTTAACTAAGCAATATGAGATATTAGTTACTAATTCATTAGATGACATTATACATGAGAGGATTAACTGTATGAATGGAGAAGGGTAATTAAAATTAATATATTCAAAGATTTCAAAAGTATAGACTATGACTACAATTTTATATATTTGTATATGTACGGCTACAAAGTCGTCTTTTCGTTTGTTTTAATATACATTTAAAAAATATCATATGTGTAAAAAGCTAAATTTGATATCTATAATGAAAGTGAAGGGAGGGAATTAGATAAAATGAGCTTATTTGAGGTGATTATAGTAGCTATTGGATTAGCACTTGATTCATTCACAGTAGCTGTATGTAGGGGGTCAAATCAAGGAAATTTGAAAAAATCAAATGCAGCTATAGTGGGGATTATATTTGGAGGAATTCAAACTTTAATGCTAATTATAGGAATGCTTATTGCTATATTCCCGATGTTAAATATAGAAAATCAAAAAATAATATCGATGAATCAGTGGTTTTCAGCAATAATTTTATTTTTCTTAGCTTTTAAGTCTT
Organism: Clostridium disporicum; assembly: GCF_001405015.1. Lineage (GTDB taxonomy): Bacteria > Bacillota > Clostridia > Clostridiales > Clostridiaceae > Clostridium > Clostridium disporicum_B. Next base: position 4,872 of record NZ_CYZX01000023.1, on the reverse strand, counting down.
TTAAAAATGCATTCGTAAATACTAATATAGATGAACGAAGGGAAGAGTTTTTTGGGTATAAAGGTAGTGTAACTTTAGCATTAGCAACAAGTTTAGATGCACTTATTTTAGGAATTGGATTAGGATTATTGCAAACTAGATTTATAAGGACTATAATTATTCAATTTATAATAACTACGCTGTTGGTTGCTTACGGATTGTGGGTAGGATACTGCGTCGGTAATAAATATAAGAAACAAATTGATATTTGTGGTGGTATTATTTTATTAAGTATTGGTATAAAAGTTATTTTAAATTATTTTCAAATCATTTAAAGGAGAGGTGTATTTATGATAAGTCCAAAATTTAAAATTCAACAATTAGCTATAAAGCAAGTTCTAGGATATTTAAGAAAAGACCCTGAAAAGAATTTACCAAAGGTTGTATCATGGCTTAGGAAATTTGATACTGAGAATTTATATACAGCTCAATATGATATGGTAGATGAATACTTAAAAGACCCAGATAACAATTGGACAAGACTTATGTGTAATTTAGTTAATAATGTAGACTCTCATATAGTTGAAACTGTATTTACAAACTTTTTATTAAATGCATCAATTAAAGGATGGTCAGTAGTTGCACAAAGTAAGGAAAAGTATGGGTATGAAACTCCGTTTACAATATTAGTAGACCCTACTACAGCTTGTAATAAGAAGTGTATAGGATGTTGGGCCGCTGATTATAATAAATCATTAAATTTGAGTTATGATGAATTAGATAAACTATTTACAGACGGTAAAGAGTTAGGAATATATTTTTATATAATGACTGGTGGAGAACCATTAGTCAGAAAGAACGATATATTAAAATTAGCAAAAAAACATAATGATTGTGTATTTATGTTGTTTACAAATGGTACATTAATAGATCAAAAATTCTGTGAAGATTTAATAGAAGTTGGAAATTTAGTACCAACAATAAGTGTTGAGGGCTTTGATGATGCCACAGATGGTAGAAGGGGTGAAGGTTCATGGAAAGACATTATGAGAGCTATGGATTTAATGAAATCTAATAGAATACCTTTTGGTTTTTCAACATGTTTTACAACTGCAAACTGTGATAGCGTATTGTCAGAAGAATTTATAGATTTAATGATAGATAAGGGTGCTTATTTCTCTTGGTATTTTACATTTATGCCAATAGGATGTAAGACAGATACTTCATTAATGGCAACCCCAGACCAAAGAGAAAAACTGTATAGAACTATAAGAGCATGGCGTAATACAAAACCTATATTTAATATGGATTTCTGGTATGATGCAGAATATGTTGGTGGATGTGTTGCAGGGGGAAGAAGATACTGCCATATTAATGCTAATGGAGATGTAGAACCTTGTGTATTCTGTCATTATTCAAATGCTAATATAAAAGAAGTGTCTTTACTTGAAGCTCTAGGACAACCTTTGTTTAGAGAATATCAAAAAAATCAACCATTTAATAATAATCAGTTTAGACCTTGTCCTATATTAGATAATGCACCTAAAATTGCAGAGATGGTTAAAAATTCAGGAGCTAAATCAACAGAATTTATAGACCCAGAAGATGTGGATGATTTATGTAAGAAAACTATAAATTATGGATTAACTTGGGCTAAGAGAGCAGAACCACTATGGAAGGAAAATGTAGAAAATAAAAATAAGAATATGAAAGTACAAGAAAAAGAAATAGAAGAAAATGATTTAGTAAAGAAATAGAGGGAAGTGGTTTATCCACTTCCTTATATTTTAACTGATTATAAAAGATTAATATTTGAAAATTAGTTAGTATATAATATAATTGTTATATTATAAACGAGAGTATTTGCAAAATAGGAGATAATATGACAATAAGAAAAAGGTATAAGATTAAAGAGTTTTCTGAGGAAATGGGAGTAACTGTAGATTTGGTTAAACATTATGAGAAGTATGGAATAATTAATCCTATTAAGGAACAGGATTGTAAGTATAGATTTTATACAATTCAACATGGTGAGCGTATTTTGGCTAGTAAAAGATTTAGAAATATGGGATTCACAATTAGGGATTCTGCTAAGATTATGAATGAATATTCTTTGGAAGAAATACAAGCAACATTAGATAATAAAGCTAAGGATATTGAGAAAGAGATAATAAAATTGAATAGTATGAATAAGAGAATTATTGAATTAAAAGAACAGTGCGAGCTTTTTAAAAAATGCGAAGATAAAATAACTATAGTGATTTCACCAGGGTTCTATTTTTTGAAGCAAACTGAAAATGCTGAATTTGACCAAGATGAAATTACTAAGGAAAGAATTAAGGAATGGATTGAATATTTTCCTTTTGTTACAAAGGCTTTAAAGGTTCCTAAAGATTATTTTACTAATGAGAAATCAATAAATTACCAATGGGGATTAGTCATAGGTGAAGATACTGCTAATAACATAGGTATTAACTGTACATATCCTGTTGAGTATATTAAGCCTCAAAAATGCTATAGATATGTTGTAGCTAAACCTTATAATGGATCTAGCATTGAAGCGTTAGAGGAAGTAATTAATGAGGTTAAGAGAAAAAAATTAAAAGTAGTTGGAGATATGTTTCTAGAGGCTGGAATAGATTCTTTTAATAAAAAGATAAATTGCAGAGAAGTACATTATATATTTTGGATACCTATACAATGAATAAAATTTAACAAAGTTATTGACTAGTGTCTAACACATTAGTTTAAAATTTCCTTGTAAAGAAAATTATAGTATGGGGGAGATTTTAAATGAAAAAGATTGCAGCTTTAGTGTTATCTATAGTCATGGGACTAAGTGTGGTTGGATGTAGTAATACTAATACAAATAGTGGTGGAACAGATAGTAGTTCAAATACATATAAATCAGGAAAATATACTGCTATCGCTACAGGAAATAATGGAGACATAACAGTAGAGGTTGAATTTAATGAAAGCAGCATAGTAGGAATTTCTGTTATCGAAAGTAAAGAAACTGAAGGATTAGGTGATATAGCTATGGATAAGGTTATATCACAAATAGTTGACGGACAAACTTTGGCTGTCGATGTTGTATCAGGAGCGACAAACTCTTCTAATGCTTTATTAGAAGCAGTTGAAAAATGTGCTACTGAAGCAGGAGGAAATATTGATGTTTTAAAAACGAAAACAGAATCAGAATCTGAAAATAAGGTTGAAGAAATTGAAACAGATGTTGTAGTTGTAGGGGCTGGAGCTTCAGGTTCATTGGCAGCTTTAGCAGCAGTTAATAATGGAGCATCAGTAATACTTTTAGAGAAGGCTGGTACTGTAAGTGGAGCAGGGACTATGGCTGGGGGATTATTTGCAGCAGATAGTAACCAACAAAAAGAGGCTGGTAAAGAAGTAGATAAAGAATGGCTATACGAACAGTATGTAAAAGATAGTAGTTATTATGCTAATAGCAGACTTATAACTAAGATAATAGATGAAGCAGGTAAAACAGTTAATTACTTAGAGGAAAATGGTGTTAACTTATTACTTATGGATTCAGGTGCGGGAGCCCAATATGCTCACGTAGGAATGCCTTCAACTATTCACTATTATCAAGATGGTGGATCAGTAGCTATACAAACTTTACATGATAAAGTTGTAGATAATGGGGGACAAGTTTTATATGAAACTCCAGGAGAAGAATTAATATTTGATAAAGATAATAAAGTTGCTGGAGTTATAGCTAAAAAAGCTGATGGAACTACACTAAAAATAAATGCTAAATCAGTAATATTAGCAACAGGTGGGTTCGGTGGAAATGCTGAAATGATGGCAGAGGTATTTGGGGAAAAAGCTGGGACAGGACTTATTGGAACTGCTACTGGTGATGGATTAAATATGGCATGGAGTGCTGGTGCTGCTGAAGAGGGGATAGAAGTTGCTCAATGGTTTGGAATGAAATATGGTCCAGAAGCAAAACAAATGGAAAACTCATCAAAATTGACAGAACTTGTACGTAATCCTCTTTTATTCGTAAATAATAGAGGGGAAAGATTCTGTAATGAAGAAGAAGCTTATGAAAGTGCTGCATTAGGAACATATATGTATAATCAACCAGATGGAGACATGTATATAATACTAAATGATTCAATAATAAATGAAGTAGCTGAAAAAGGTCTTGCAGAAGTATTTGCTGACAGATGGGGACATTTATATGGGCAAGGTTTAACATATCAAGAAGCTGGACATGTTAAAGATTTAGATGCTATGTGTGAAACTAATAGAACTCCTTATGATTATAGTTCAACAATTGAAGATGCAGTAAAGTGTGGTGTAGCATTTCAAGCTGATTCTATTGAAAAACTAGCTGAATTAATCAATGCTCCATATTTAGTTGAGGAAGTTAATAACTATAATGAAATGTGCAAAAACGGTAAAGACACTCAATTCTATAAAGAGTCTAAATATATGTATTCTTTAGAAGAAGGTACTTTCTATGCTGTTAAAGTTGATTTAAGATGTTTAGGAACCCTAGGTGGAGTTAAGATAAATGAAAATATCCAAGCTGTAGATGAAGAAGGAAATCCAATAGAAAATCTTTGGGTTGCTGGGGCTGATGCAGGTGGATTATATGGTAATAATTATGTAATGTTTGAAGGTGGTACTTTAGGATTTGCATATACATCAGGAAGATTAGCTGGTGAAAATGCTGCTCAAAATGCTATTTCAAAATAAAATAAACAATAATTTTTATATGTGTACCCCCTAATTACACTATAAAATATAAAAAATGGGGCTGTATCAAAAAAAATTTGATATTTGCCGATAAAGAAAAGGAAGTTCGAATTTGAACTTCCTTTTTTGCGCATAGTAATAATATGAAAAACTTCACAAAAAATG
>NZ_CYZX01000022.1 GCF_001405015.1 Clostridium disporicum | reverse complement strand
TTTTTAAATATATTGAAGGTTGGTATAACAGAAAAAGGCTACACTCTTCTATTAATTACATGACTCCAGATCAATGTGAATTATTAGCTAGAAGTGCAGCATAAAAAAGTTTGACTTTTTGTGTCCAAAATATTGACATAAGACCAATATATTTGAAGGTGATTTTATGGATATAAATGAAAAATTAAGAATATTAAGTGATGCTGCTAAATATGATGTATCTTGTTCATCATCTGGTTCAAATCGAAACTCAAAAAAAGGTCAACTAGGTTCAGTGAGTACTTCTGGAATTTGTCACTCATTTACTCCAGACGGAAGATGTATTTCTCTATTAAAAATCCTATTAACTAACTACTGCATTTACGATTGTACTTATTGCTTAAATAGAAAGTCTAATGATATAGAAAGAGCAGCTTTTACAGTGGACGAGATTGTATCTTTAACTATTAATTTCTATAGAAGAAATTACATTGAAGGGCTTTTTTTAAGCTCTGCCATATTTAAAAACGCCAATCATACCATGGAAATGTTAACTAATGTTGTTGATAAACTTAGAAATAGTTATAACTTCAGAGGTTACATCCACTTAAAAGCAATTCCTGGTGCAGATGAATCATTAATAAAAAAAGCTGGAACATTAGTAGATAGAATGAGTGTTAATTTGGAGTTACCTTCAAACGATTCACTAAAGCTTCTTGCCCCTGAAAAAAACAAAGAAAGTATTTTTACTCCTATGAAATCCATAAAAAATAATATTATTCTATACAATGATGAAAGAAAAAAGTTCAAATCTGCTCCACTTTTCGTTCCTGGAGGACAAAGTACTCAACTAATTGTTGGTGCTACTAAAGAAAGTGATTATAATATATTGAAGTTAAGTGAAAACCTTTATAATAAATTTTCATTAAAACGTGTTTATTACTCTGCATATGTACCTGTTAATACTGATAAAAATTTACCTAGTATAAAAAATCCGCCCACATTAAGAGAACATCGTCTATATCAAGGCGACTGGCTTCTTAGACTTTACGGTTTTAAAGCTGATGAATTATTAGATAATAAAGCTCCTAACTTCGATATAAATTTTGATCCTAAAACAAATTGGGCAATTAATAACATTCACCTATTTCCTGTAGAAATAAATAAAGCCCCTTACGAAACTCTTATAAGAATTCCTGGTATAGGAATACGAGGTGCAAAAAAAATTCTTAGCTCTAGAAGAATATCTTCTTTAGATTTTGAAGATTTAAAAAAATTAGGAGTAGTTTTAAAAAGAGCTCAATATTTTATAACCTGTAAAGGAAAATATTTTGGTTCTGTAGATATAGATGGTGATAAAATAAAGAAAGTTTTATCTCCAAAAGTTGATTTGAATATAATAGATAACAATTATGAACAACTTAGTTTTTTTGATAATAACATTGCTTTATCACCTTCTTTTAACAAGTTATCTTTATTGAAAGATAAAAATTCTTCAATTATAGGAGAAATATAATTATGATAAATGAGTATTTATATGACGGTACATTTGAAGGTTTATTAACATGTATATTCTATTGTTATTCATCTAAAACAGAGGTGAAAATAACTAAAACTAAAAATTATTTACCTAATCTTATTTCATCTCCAATAGAGATTGTAACTGAAATAGATAAATTTAATAGAGTTTATTCAAGCATACGTGACAAACTTAGTTATACTACATTAAAAACTATTTATTATCTCTACTTAAGTGATGTTAATAATATAGAAACATTAATATATAAATATATTAAACTATGTTATAACTATGGAAATAATATAAACTTAGCTAAGAACAATGAGATAATCTCTCTAGTTGATAAATATTATAGAAAAGTTTCTTTAGAATCTCATAGGTTTACTGGGTTTGTTAGATTCAAAAAAATTAAAGCCCAATTATACTATAGTACTATTGAGCCTGACCATAATATTTTGCCTATAATATCTACTCACTTTATAGAACGTTTTTCCGATCAGAACTTTATAATTCATGATTTGAAAAGAGAAATTGCTCTTTTCTATAATAAAAATAATAGTATAATAACTGAACTTTCTAAGGATGAAACAAAAAATTTATTAAACTATTCTAATGATGAATTTGAATCCTTATGGAAAACATTCTATAATTCTATAAATATAAAAGAACGAGAAAACTCAAAGCTTCAAAAAATGCATATGCCTACTAGATACTGGCATAACTTGACTGAAATCAAATAATAATTTTAAAAATAAAAAGATGAAGCTTAATTGCTTCATCTTTTATATATTAAAAAAATCCTTAAGAATCTTTATATCTTCTTGGTTAAATTCATATTTATCTATATCATTCTTTCCAATCCATTTAACTTGATTTATACTTTTATGGCATGTTATGTACTCTTTTATACTACCTATAAATACTTTAAGCCCATTATCTTTTTCATCAAAATATTCTTTAAAAGGTTTTAAATCAAATATATTACACTTTATATCTTTATCAACAGCTTTTGTAATACATTTTTCTTCATCTTCTTTTCCTTTAATTTCTTTTCCAAATAACCCCCAAGTTTTAGTTGCACCTTTTCCTTTTCCTCTTTCAGCTACTAAAACATTATTAAAATCATCAACTATTAGAATACTACATCTTAATACTTTTTCCATATTAGACTCCCCCTTAATTCTTAGTTATAAAATTTCTACTTATATATTATTATAATATTATATTTTATTTATTAAAATACCTTTTTTCCACATTTTGAATAATAAAATGTAAAAATCCTCATTTTTTAAATCGTTTACTTATAACTTTAAAGCATTTTTAGAAAGTATTCAAGATTTTTTTATCTATTTTTGTTAAATTTTGTTGAATTAATTTTTATTGAAATATATAATACTAAATTAAAGAGTTATTTACGAAAGGAGAAAAAAAATGAATTCAACTTTTTTTCAACAGTTTTTAATGATTTCAGATTTTAAAACTGTATTATTTATAGGAATTTTAGTATTAATTTTCTTTGGAATCAGTTTTTTAGGTAAAGGCAAAACTAAGCTTAAATTTTCTACTAGAATGATTCTATCCACTATAATAGGTTTATTATTAGGACTATTAATCCAACTTGTAGCTAAATTCCCTGCAAATCCATCTGAAATAACATGGATTAGTGAAGTTTCTAAATGGTATGGACTTATAGGTAATGGATTTATTGATTTATTAAAAATGCTAGTAGTTCCAATAGTATTAATATCTATCATCAGAGTAATTATGAATATGACTCAAGATGATAATATAGGTAAACTTACAGGAGTATCTATAATAAGTCTTTTATCTATTACAGCTCTATCTGCAATAATAGGTGTTATTGTAGCAAATATAATGAAACTAGGTGTCGGTGCAAATGTTATTGCTGGCTCTGCTACAATTAAAGAAATCGAGCCTATAGCAGATACATTAAGAGGTTTATTACCTTCAAACATTGTAGATTCAATGGCTAAAGGAAATGTTATAGCTATAGTTATATTTGCAACTTTTATAGGTCTTTCTATAAGAAGATTAAAAGTAAAAAAATATGATAAAGTTAAGGTTTTTATAGATTTCATTGAAGCTTCTTATACAATCATAACAAGTGTTGCTATAACAATTATTAAATTTATGCCTTATGCCGTTGTTGCATTACTATCAAATGTAATAGCTTCACGTGGTATAAGTTCATTAAAAGAAGTATTTGGTTTCATAATTGCAATATATATTTCTACAGCTATTGCATTTATATTACAAATGCTTATAGTTTCACTGTTCAAATTAAATCCATTTAAATATGTTAAAAATGTTTTAGAAGCACTTGTACTTGCTTTTACATCTCGTTCAAGCCTTGGAACTTTACCTGTAACTATTAAAGTTCTAACAGAAAATGCTGGCATAAAAGAAGGTACTTCTACTTTTGTTGGCTCACTTGGTTCTAATATGGGTATGAATGGATGTGCCGGTATCTATCCTGCACTTATGGCTGTAACTTTAGCAAATATGGTAGGAAGACCTTTAGATATATCTTTCTATGCAACATTAATAATTGTCATCGTTATAAGTTCACTTGGAATAGCAGGCTTACCTGGAACTGCTATCATGGCTGTTTCAGTTGTTATCAGCGGTGTTGGACTTGGAGAATTTTTCCCATTAGCTGCAGGTATCATAGCTATAGATCCAATTCTTGATATGGCACGTACTATGATAAACGTTAATGGAACTATGGTTTCAGCAGTTATAACAAGCTCTATAACAGGTGATTTAGATAAAAATATTTTTAATAATGATGATAAATCAAATTCTAATATTGAAGAATAATTAGATATTTATTTTTTCAGCTAGTTTATAAGATTCACTCTTATAAACTAGCTTTTTTTGTATATACATAGATATATTTGTCAATACTCTATAAAGAGGTGAATTACTATATGAGTTTATTAAAATATACTCCTTTTATAATTTTAATATATTTCTCATTAAAACTTCTTTCTAAGTTTATTGAAGAAAATATTATCTCTCTTAAAGAGCAAATATCAAATGAAAAAATTGAAAAAGGAATTCTTTCTATAAAAGATTTACAACAAAGTAATTATGATAGATTTCTTAAGGCAATTAAATTTTATCTTTCTACTCATAATTATGAAAATATTATTATTTTTAAAGATAACTCTCCTGAGTTAACAAATCTTAAAGGTATATTAAATGGAGAGAATATCTATATAACATGTATTCAAAATGAAACAGCTACTGATTCTACTAATGAAACTTTATTTACACTTACTACAAAGAAAGACATAGAATCATTCTTAGGAAGAATGATTTCTAATGGATGTAAAAAGGGTATTTTAATTAATAATAGTTCATTTTCTGAAGATGCCTGTAATTTTGCCAGAGAATTAAACGAATCATCTAACTATGAAATTAAATTAGTTGATGGTTATGAGCTTACTAAATCAATTAGATTATATAAAAATTGTAATATTGAATTGGAGGTAAGTAATGAGTTTTAATAATGTTTATTTTTTTATTATAATTATCTTTTTTTGTCCGTTAATCGGCAAAATAATTTTTGAAGCATTAGAGCTTTACAATTTATCAAAAGAATATAAAAATGGGAATTCATTAATTAATTCATTGATAAGACTAACTGCAAAAGAATTTCAAATCTGGTGTGGTGAATATTTAGTTTATTTAGGATATAGTAATATAATATTTTCTGATGTATCTAACTCAAATTCTTCAATAATATGTACTTTAGATAATACAAGCTATTATGTTTATTGTAAAAAGACTCCTAAAGAAAATATGGTTAGCGAATTCGAACTAGAAAGCCTTTTAGGCATTTTAATATCAAAATCATTATATAATGGTATATTAATTACCACTTCTCCTTTAAGTTCTAAAGCGCTTGATTTTTTAAAAAATCTTCCTCATCCATATACAATAAAAATATTATCACTAGATACAATTATAGAAAAAGATTTAGGCACCTACCCCTTACAACTAAATAACTTAAAATAAGCTAATCTAATAAAAGATTAGCTTATTTTAAAAGTATATATCTGAAAATTCTATTTCCACTTTAGATACAAGTGTGTTTTCAAAGGTAAATTCGTCTTGTAATCTATAATAATCTTCTACATTATATTGTACTACAGGAAATTCTACTTTTACTGTTGTGCCTTTTCCTATTTCACTATCTATAACTATATTTCCGCCATTAATTTCTACCATAGATTTAACAAGGTTTAATCCAATTCCACTTCCTTCTGTTTTCCTATACAAAGTAGTATCTCCTCTTTCAAATCTATTAAATATAGATTCTATTCTCTCATTTTCTATTCCACAACCATTATCCCTAAAAAATATCTTTACTTTATCATTATCTTTTTCTATATTTATAAAAATAAAACCCCCATATTCATTATATTTTATAGCATTAGATATTAAATTTAATACTATTCTTTCTAACGAATCTTCATCACAGTAACAAAAAATTTCTTCTTCAGTTGTGTCAAAAATAACCTCTATCCCTTTAAAAGAAGCATAATCTATTATAGATTCTGTAATATTCTCAACTTTTTCCACTATATTTACTATCTTTTTAGCAGGAGAATAGTACCCACTCTCTATCTTGTTTATATCTAATATATTATTAATTAATCTTATAAGTCTAAAACAATTTTGTCTTATTGATGATGTATATTTTCCACAACCTGTTAAATTACCTTCTTCTATACACTTTTCTTGCATCTGCATAGCAGAATATATTACGTTTACAGGTGTTTTAAATTCATGAGATATATTAGTAAAAAATTGATTTTTCAACTTTTCATCTTCTTCCTTTTGCTTTAATTTTACTATCATATTCTCATATTCTTTTCTATACTTTATATCTCTCAATATAAATAAATATAAATCCTTATATGTATCTTTTAATTTAACTCCAATCTCTTCACACTCTATCGTTATTCCATTTATAGTATATGTATTATGTCTTGGTTTCAAAATATTTTCCTTAGATAGTATTTTATCTTTTTCTTTAATTTTTTCATAAGAGGCGCTATCTACAATATCATATATACTCTTTCCCATAAGATCATTTTTATTTTTAATATTAAAGAAATTTTTATAACTATCATTTATGTATATTATTTTATCATTTTCTCTTATAGTTACTGCATCTGGCATATTCTCAAATATCCCTTCATACCAGGATAATATATATCTTAACTTTTTATTTAAATTATTTTCTGTATTTATTAAATTATTGATTATCAATACTTTTAAAAGTGAGTATTCACCTACAATAAAAACTAATAAGATTAAATAGAATTTATAATCTCCTAAATCATATCTTTTGAAATACATAAACAACAAATATATTACTTTTGAAATTAAATAAATTAAAATACCTTTATAAGCCTCTTTTTCAAAATTTTCCTTAGCTCTATATACAAGAAAAACTAAAAATATAAACCCACATATAAAAAATATAGTTCTAATGGAATAAGCTATTGTCCCAACACTTACTTTAAATATATTTATTGAAATAAAGTTTACTAATAGCCCTAAGGATAATATCTTTATAAAACTCCTAATATTTTCTTTGAAATTATTTAGTGTATAAGCTATTAAAATTATTTGTAGCAAATAATATATATTATTAATAAATACAGTTTTATTTGATATTAAATCTAAAGCTATATTATTACTATATGTTGAATAGAAAATTGCTGATTTAATCATTGTAATAATTGCTAAAAATCCACATCCAACTGATATTTGTAAATAAAACTTATCTCCGTAATCTTCTGATAAAATACTATTACACTTATATTTAATTTTGCTTAACGAATAAATCATTAGAACTATATAAAACATACTGATTATAGTTTTACATAAATATTCTATAAAATATTTATCCACAATTCCATTTATAACAAAAGATGTAAAAAATAAAAATGTTATTATACTTAAAATATTTATTATATCCCTTGTACTTGCTCTTTTTATCATAAACCCCTGATTCATATCTAAATTACCCCACTATAACTACTATATTTAAGCAAAACTTCTTATCATTTTTTATTTACTTTTTCATACTTATAAATTTTACATCATTCTCACTTTTATTTCAATTTTTTCTTTAAATTACTATTTTTATTTATTTTTCTTCTTTTTACCACAAAATTTCATTCTAATTATAAAAATGACCTCTCGCCATTCTTTAATTACTTTCCTAATAAAAAAAGATGCTACACTTTTGTAACATCTTTAAAATATAATCTAAATTAATCTGCATCCCTCTGAATCTTGCTCAATTCTACCTTCTTTCATAAGACCACCTAACGCCATCTTAAAGTAGTTTTTACTAGTTCCAAAAGTAGCTTTAATATCTTCTGGTTTAGATTTATCGTTAAACTCCATAAATCCACCATTTTTTCTCATATATTTAACTATCTTTTCTTTCAGTTCATCTCTTTCATTTAATCTAGTTTTTCTTGGAGTTAATCCTATAACTCCATCCTCATATATTCTTTTAACTCTTAACTTCATTTCTGTTCCTGGGAATATTTCTTCATAATATTCATTAGGTAAAACTAATCCTTTATACTTTCCATCTATAGCAACATTCAATGTTCCTGATGGAGTTCTTGAATAAACCATCGCAGTAACCTCATCTCCAACCTTGAATCCTACAGACTCATCAGCTATTTCTATGTAGTTTTCTACTTCAGTAGTAGCTGCTAATCTATTTGTCTTATCTAAGTATATATAGAATAAATACTTATCTCCAGTACGAAGTTTGAATCGTTGTTCTTTAAGTGGAACAAAAATATCCCTATCTAATCCAAAATCTATAAACGCACCGAATTCTCCTTGATGAACAACTTTTAAGTACGCCACATCATATACTTTAGCTAATGGCTTTTTAAAAGTAGCTATAGGTCTATCTTTAGAATCTCTATAAATAAAAACTTCTCTTTCTTGACCAACTTCAACATTCATTCCTTCAGCTAAAGATTTTGGAAGTAATACATCTTCTCCACTCTCTTTATCTACTAAGTAAAAACCAAAATCTTTCTCTCTATCAACTCTTAGAGTATTATAATCACCTATTTTTAACATAAGTCCTCCTATTTTTTATATTTATTACTTAAGGCCACATAATTATCAGCAGATTTTTGAATACTCTTTATTTCTTCATCTGTTAATTTTCTAATAACCTTAGCTGGATTTCCTAATACTAGAACCCCCTCTTCAAAGCTTTTGCCTTGAGTTATTAATGATCCTGCACCTATAATAGTATTCTTACCAATTCTAGCTCCATTTAATATTATAGACCCCATTCCTACTAAAACATTATCTGCTATATTGCATCCATGAATTATAGCTCCATGCCCAATTGTAACGTTTCTACCTATTATAGTCTCATAATCAACATCTATATGAATAACTGAATTTTCTTGAATATTAGTATTTTCTCCAATAACTATTTTATTCATATCAGCTCTTAGCCTTGCACCAAACCATATATTAACATTATCTTTAATTAAAACATCTCCTATAATATCTACAGATTCTGATATATATGCTGTCTCATTAATATTAGGATACTTTCCATAAAACTCCTTAACCATTACTATTAAACCTCTCTCATTCCAAAGTTTCACTTTATTTTATCATCATTTATAATTGTTGTCATTATTTTAATACTCCTAATACTATATATAAGTATGTAATAATTTATTAAGAGGTATACATTTTGGGAAAAAAGAAAAGTAAAAATAATATAGTCTTTGATCAAAATAAAATTAGATTTTATTACGGAATACCTCACTGTCATTCAAATTACTCTACTGGTAGAGGAACACCTACTGAGCTTTATGAATACGCAGCCAAATGTGGCTTAGATTATTTATTTATAACTGATCATAATGATTTTCTTAATAATAAATCATCTAAAGACGGTTCATCAACTAAGTGGCAAAGTTTAATTAGTATTTGTAATAAATTTAAAAAGTCTCATGATGATTTTCTTCCAGTTGTTGGTTTCGAATGTAAAACTCAATCATATGGTGATTTTAACGTAATAAATTCAAAAAATTTTTTTACTGGCACTCTTAAAGACTTAAGACTTTTAACACTATGGATGATAAATAATCCTACTGCTTTTATATCTATTAATCATCCACATAAAAACATAATGGATATACCCTATGATCCAATATTTAATAATATAATTACTTCAATAGAAGTTTGTAATGGGAATCCATCTGCAAAGATTACTTACCATGAAAAATACTTTTTTCAACTATTAGATTGCGGTTGGAAATTAGGTGCTATAAATGGTCAAGATAATCATAGAGTTAACTTCGATGAATCTGATAACCTTACGGTATACATTGGAAATGAGCTATCTAAAGAAGCTTTAATAGATGCATTTAGGATGCATAGAACATATTCTACTGAATCTCGTTTTTTGCGATTATATTTTACAATAAACAATAATTTTATGGGAGAAAGTATTGTTACTAACAATAAAAAATTAAAATTTTTAATTTTTGCTGAAGATGTTAAATATAGAATAAAAGATATAGAAATAATAACTAATGGTGGTAAACTTATTAAATCAATAAATAATATAAATTTAAATAGCATTAAGTATCTCTATGAACATATTCCTGCTGAAAACGAAAGTTGGTATGTAATAAAAGTTTATCAATCTAATGGAAAAATCGCTATTACATCCCCCATATTCATTTATCACTATAATATTATTGATGAAAACACCTTATAAAAAAGATGAGAAGCTATACTTCTCATCTTTTTACTTATTGTCTTTTTGATTTTTTAAATGCTTAACTCTATTTGGCTTAGCCTTAGGTCTAATTTCTATTTGTTTTTCTTTCTTCTTAGGCCCTCCAGTAGTTTGAATTTCTAAGAACCATAAGAAAAATGTTACTGTAACTATTGTAAGAATCATACTTAACCATAAATTTTGCTCTTGCATAATCTTTGGTAAAAACATTTGTAAAACAAATAATGCTATTGATATTCCTAGTGGTATAAACTTATTTATTCTTACCTTTGAGAAAACATATTTTCTACCTAAGAACAGAATTCCAAATGTGATTGCTAATAATATTACAAAATATAATACTGTAAATAAAATGCCCATCCTCTGTTTGCTCCTTCCATATATATATACACTTATATATTACTTTTTATTTAACATATTTTCAAGTAATATTATTTTTCCATATTTTGATAAAACGTTAAATATTGAGTTATTATTTAAAAGATTTTATTTAATACTTCTTTTTTCTTATATAATTTGATAAAATATATTAAAGATATTATAAATTTATTAAAAGGGGTGTTAGTTTTGAATCAGAGTTATCAATTAGATGAACTAGATTTTCAGATATTAGATATATTAGTTAAGGATTGTAGAACTCCTTATTTAGAAATTGCTAGACTTTGTCATGTTAGTGGTGGTACAATACATGTTCGTATGAAAAAGATGGAGGAACTTGGTATAATTAAAGGTTCTCGTATATTACTTGATCTTCCAAAGTTAGGATATGATGTTTGTTGTTTTGTTGGAATATATGTTGATAAAACATCTTCATTTAATGATGTTTTTGACGAACTATCAAAAATAAAAGAAGTTGTTGAATTGCATTTAACTACTGGTGATTATTCAGTATTTGCCAAAGTTATATGTAAAAACATCACAGATCTTCAAGATATACTTTTAAATAAAATTAATGTTATAACCGGAATTCAACGAACCGATACTATTATATCTTTAAATCAACCTATAGACAGAAATATTACTATTTAGCGAATAAAACCTCCTTTTTATGGTTACTATAGCAACAGTATCATAAATAAGGAGGTTTTTTATGAAATTATTAGATACTATAATACTTGCAATAATTATACTTGGTTCTATTAATTGGGGGCTAATTGGTATATTTCAATTTGATTTAATTTCCAACATTTTCGGTGATATGTCCGTATTTACTCGAATTATTTATACATTAGTTGGTATATGTGGTTTATATGCTATTTCATTTTTTATGAAAAGCAAAAGTACAAGTAATGACAAATAAAAAAAATCCTTCTTTTTATCGAAGGATTTTTTTGTTTATAATGTTTTTATAATATCAAATAACTCTATTGCAGCTCTTCTTGGACCATCTTTTTCTTGTCCTTTTATTCCTAAACAAGTTTTAATCTGTCCTACCTTAATATTATTTTTAAACATAAGATTGAAATATTCTTCTATTAATACATCAGTTTTCTCTTTCATTTGAACTGGCCCAAAAGGATTTGCAAAGTAACTTTCTACTAACCCTTTTTCAGATGTAGTCCCTTTTGCCATTCTTGCACCACTTTTAAACACATTAATAGCTTCATCTACATTTCCAAAGAACTCTATAGATTTATCCTCAGCTTCCACCGCTGTATAGTTATTTGCATAAAGCATCATATCTACTTTATAGCCTTTAACTATTTCAAAGTATGGAGTTATAGGCATTACCAATCTAGCATTTATCTTATCTGGATTCATAAATATACTTCTATCTATTTCATTAAATGCATAACCTTGCTCTAAATCATCTAATCTAACAAATGCTCCGATTTCTGTACCATATCCAACTACTTCATTATCTGTATTTTTAAATATACCCATATCATCGAATATCACTGTCATATCACTTATATTATCTTTACCAAGTGCTCTAAAAGCTTCTAAACTCTCTGATTTTCCTGCTCCACTATCTCCCATAATTACAACATTGGCTTCTTTACCACTCTTAAGCTTAATATTAACCATTGCACCATGTATTGGTAGATATCCTCTTTTTATCATAATCAAATTGTGAAGAGTTAAAATCATCTTTTTCATATATCCAAAATAATCAATTTGATCTGAATGATTAATGTATCCTAACATAATATCATTTTCTACATCATCATAAAATACTGTCTTGAAGTCATCTTCTTTATCAGTTCCTCCAAACACATAGATTATATCTGGTTTTCTATTTCTACATTCATCTCTTTTTGCCATTTCAAAAAGATTACATAGAGTTATTCCATGCTCCATAAAATCTCTATGGAAATATACATATGCCAACAATTCTCCTACTTTCGCTGGATAGCAGAACCAATGTTCTTTATTTATAACACAATTTTTTAATGGATTTTCAGTTACCTCTGAGAATATTCCCGTTCTTGTATTTCTTTTTGGATAAGTTATAAATGGAGGTTCAATTAAAATACAATCAATAAAGTTTATTTCTTGTAGCATTCTATAAGATTTAGGCATTGGCCAATTCACCTTATTTATCATTACACTACAATTTCCCCCAACTGGTATTTGTCTAAATACAAGCGGTTTTTCTCCTAAAACATTCTCTTCTACTTTTCTATATAACTTTAATATTAATCTTGAAAAATTACTATTTGCTTCAGTAAAGCTCATAGCCGCAAGCCCCTGTCTCACTCTATCCGTATGGATAATAGTATATCTTTCTAGCCTTCTCCAAAAACGATAAAAATCTTCTATTACTTTTATAAATTCATTTCTATCTTCAAATAACCCTTTATAATTTATATTTACTTCTAATATTTCTTCTACAGTCATTAATGTTAACCATTTAAACACTGTAACAAGATTTTTTCTTATATATTGTATATCATTACTCTCAAGGGCCTCTGTTAAATATCTATATGAGTTAGATCTCTTGTTTTGCGCCTTCTTTAAATAAACTTCTAACGTTCTTCTAAACCCATCACTATCAAGTACCATCTCATAAGTTGTACAATATTTCGCTGTAAAATTAATTAATACTTTATCATTATTGATAGAAAATTCTTTTCGCATTTAGCAATCTCCTCCCCAATGTGGCTTTATCTTATATTATTTATTCAAAAAATACTCTAATATGCAAAATAAATAAGAAATTCTTACTGAATATAACAATTTTCACTTAAGTTATTTAATTATTAAAGTATCTTCTAACTTAAATATGATTTAATAATGTTTCTAACATCTTCATTTAAAGTCTTTTCTTCTTCTTTAGTTAATTCAGCAGTACTAATTGCATTTCCAAAAGTAACTTTAATTTTTGAAGGTTTAAATTTTTTATCTTTTTCAAAACTAGTGTAAGCACGATCTATTGCAATTGGTACAATTGGTGCCTTTGCCTTTGTAGCAAGCTTTAAACTTCCTTTTTTAAATTCTCCTATATTTCCATCCTTACTTCTAGTTCCTTCTGGGAATATAGCCAACGAATATCCTTTTTTTAATAATTCTACTCCATAATTAATTGTTTTAATTGCTTCTCTTGGATTTTCTCTATCTAATGGAATACAATGTGCCTTTTCAAGCCACGTTCCAATAACTGGAGCTTTCAACATTTCTTTTTTAGCTACAAAACCAACTAATCTATCTATTGTATAAAACATAATAGGTATGTCTAATATACTTGTATGATTTCCAATAAAAACACATGCTTCATCAGGAATATTCTCTAATCCTTTTACCTCTAAATCTATCCCAATAGTTTTTATTGTGTATTTTGCCCAAAGATACGCAGTTTTTTGAGCATATTTATCTGCTTCTTCTTGCCCCTTATACTTTTTTATCCACGAATGTTTTATAGCTTTCACTCTTACATTTAACATGTACGCCCCGTATAAAATCCCTTTTATTATCATTAACTTTCTCACACCTTTTTTATTTAATTGTTTTAATTATACTATTTAAAAGATTTTACTTCAAGAAATATGTTAATAAGTTTGTATATTTTTTCGTAATATTGTTAAGCATTAGTAATACCCTGGAGGTTATTATGAAATTTTACAAACTTTTATTTCTTATTTTTATTATCCTATTATATAGTTGCTCTAATACTTCAGCAAATTCTAATTCAATTATGACCGTGCATTTTATCGATGTTGGTCAAGGTGATGCAATTCTAGTGCAAGTTAATGATAAAAATCTTCTTATAGATTCTGGTCCTAAGGAAAGTAGTTCTATTTTTTTCAATTATCTTAATTCCATAAATATAAAAAAACTTGATTATATTTTGGCTAGTCACCCTCACGAAGATCATATAGGAAATATGTATTCAGTTATAAAAAGATATGATATCGGTGAATTTTATGCCCCTAAGATAACACATACTTCAAAATCCTTTGAAAAAATGGTTGAATCACTTATATCTAAAAATAAAAAAATAAACGTATTTGATATAAATACAACATCAATTGATTTAGGGGAAAATGTAAATATAATTATATACTCCCCACTCTTGAAAGATTATGGTGATAATCTTAATCTTTACTCTGCTGTATTTAAAATTGAATATGGTAATACTTCTTTTTTATTTACTGGTGATGCTGAAAAAACTAATGAAGAGGATATTTTAAATTCAAATACTTCTATTAGATCTGATGTATTAAAAATTGCACATCACGGTTCATCTTCTTCTACTTCTACAGCATTTTTTAATGCAGTATCTCCTTATATAACTGTTATTTCAGTAGGAAAAGATAATAATTATAACCATCCAACTTCTAAAACATTAAACCTATTAAATTCACGCTCTAATAAAATTTATCGAACGGATATAGATAATACTATAGTATTAATTTCTGATGGTAATAATATCTATAAAAAATTCTCCTATAAATGATAGATGCTCCTAAATAATTAGGAGCATCTATCATTTAAGGATGTTATCCTTAAATCAATATATTGATAATAAACATTATGCTTCTTCGTTCATTTCTTCTATCGGGTTAATATATTTTCTCCATGAAATAAACATAGAATATAAACTTACAACATCTTGTTCATTATACAATAATATATTTTCTATTTTTTCACTTGGCATTCTTTCAATATATTCTTTATCCTTCAATACCTTATGGAAAGTTTTAGCTAAATTTGAACCACTGATTAATTCACTTTCTCTATGTATACCAAATACTTTTTCTAGGTTTTTTAATCCTATAGATGTCTTTTTATCCATCTCATACTCTTTTTGAATATCCACAGATTCATATTCTTTTGTAAAGTCATAATATATACCATACTTATTAAATAAATAATTAATTACTGTAAAGTCATTATTGCCTGAAAATGTTACTATTGCTTTTTTTCCCTCTTCTTTCATTTTTATAAAATACTTCTTTGCTAATATCAATATATCTACCACATCATTTTTTCCTTCTATCATATATTGAGTAACATGAAGTTTTTTATCTTTTTCATCAAATACACATGCACCAAAAACACCTACACATTTAGGTTTTTTATACACGTAATGTTCTAAATCGAAAAATATTAATTCTTCAGGCTTAAATTTAACATCATCTCTTTCTAGAATATAATCTAACTCTTGTTCCTCTAACTCTATTATATTTTCTCTAATTATCAAAAATATCACTCTTTCTTGTTTATTGTTTCTTCCCCCTCAATTCAAATATACCAAACTTTCTTTTTCATTATATCATCTTATTTTACAAGTGAATATATAATTATTACTATTAATACAGCATTTTAAACTAATGCGAGATTTTAATATATTGACCCCTTATTAAAGTTTTGATATCATAAATATGATAATGATTTTCAATTTGAGGTGGAATTTATGTGCATTTGTGATTTAAAACTTGGAGAAAAAGGTATTATAGATAAAATAAATGGAGATTCCAAATTAGCTAAAAGACTTTCCGCTTTAGGTTGTATTGAGGGAACAGAAATTGAACTAAAAAGAATTGCTCCTTTAGGAGATCCTATAATCTTAAA
Organism: Clostridium disporicum; assembly: GCF_001405015.1. Lineage (GTDB taxonomy): Bacteria > Bacillota > Clostridia > Clostridiales > Clostridiaceae > Clostridium > Clostridium disporicum_B. The sequence continues at coordinate 44,224 of NZ_CYZX01000022.1, read as the reverse complement.
CTTAAGAGGCTTTGATCTTGCAATTAGAAAGAAAGATGCAAAAAACATATGCTTGACTAAATAAAGGAGATGACATAATGAAGACTATTGCCCTATTAGGTAATCCAAATGTCGGTAAAACAACTCTTTTTAATGCCTTAACTGGTTCAAACCAAAGAGTTGGAAACTGGGCTGGTGTTACTGTTGACAGAAAAGAAGGAACATTTGATGATGTGAAAATTATGGACTTGCCTGGTATATATGCTATGGATACCTATTCTAATGAAGAAAAAGTTTCAAAAGAATTTTTAGAAACTGGTGATGTTGATGTTATTTTAAATATCATTGATGCTTCAAATATAGATAGAAATCTTTATTTAACCACTCAATTAAAAGCTTTTAAAAAGCCAATCATTTTAGCTATAAATATGATTGATGTAGCAGAGAAAAAAGGAATTCAAATAGATTATAATAAACTTTCAGAATTATTACAGGTAACAGTTATTCCTATACAAGCTGCCAAAGGATTAGGAATAAATGAAATTAAAGAAACTATAAAATCTGATAATTTCTTAAAGATAACAGATGATAATAATTATAAATTTTCTTCAGAAAAGGATGCTTATAACTTTATTTCATCACTTTTAGATAAATGTAACAAAATACATATTTCGGAGAAAAAAACTTTAAAAGATAAACTTGATAATATTTTATTAAATCCATGGTTAGCATATCCAATTTTCTTTATTACCATGGCTTTAATTTTCCAAGTAACATTCAGTTGGATAGGACAACCTCTTTCTGATTTACTCGATGGATTTTTAAATGATACTATTATTCCCTATGTATCAACTTTATTATCAAATTCTAGTCCTTGGTTTAGTTCTCTAATTGTTGATGGGATAATTTCCGGTGTTGGTGGAATATTAGTTTTATTACCAATAATTTTATCACTATTTACTTGCATAACAATTTTAGAAGATAGTGGATATATGGCAAGAGTTGCTTTCCTTATGGATAAAATAATGAGAAAGATGGGATTGTCAGGTAAAGCGTTTATACCAATGATAGTTGGTTTTGGATGCTCAGTTCCAGCAATTATGACTGCTAGAACTCTAGAGAGCGAAAAGGATAGAAAACTTACTGCTCTTCTTGTTCCATTGATGAGTTGTAATGCTAGATTACCTGTTTACAGCGTATTTGCTGCAGTATTTTTCCCAAATAATATTGGTATTATTGTAGCTTCCCTTTATTTCTTGGGAGTCCTATTAGCTTTTCTAATGGGGATATTATTTAAAAATACTTTATTCAAAAAAGATGAAGAGCCATTCTTAATTGAATTGCCTGAATATAAATTACCATCATTTAAAAGTATTTTAAATCAACTTTATGAAAAAAGTAAAAGTTTTATCATAAAAGCTGGTACATTAATCTTTGCCATGAGCGTAGTTTTATGGTTCTTATCGAACTTTAATTTTTCAGGCATGACAGATGTTAATAACAGTATATTATCATCTATAGGTGGTTTCTTAGCACCTATATTTAAACCGTTAGGTTTTGGTAACTGGCAAGCTTCTGTTTCGCTATTAACAGGATTAATTGCCAAAGAAACTGTTGTTTCATCTATGAGTGTTATATTCGGCGGAGACCTTTCTGTCTTATTACCACTACACTTTACAGCATTATCTGCACTATCATTTTTAGTTTTTGTTTTACTATATACACCTTGTATAACTGTTTTAGGTACTATGAAAAAAGAATTCGGTTTAAAAATTACACTTTTCTCTGTTGGATATCAACTTGTTTTAGCTTGGATAGTATCTTTCTTAGTATTTAATATAGGTTCTTTAATCATATAAAGGAGATGTATATTATGGAGATTTTTATAACAATAGTGATAGTTTTAATAGCATCATTTATAATATATAAAAACATAAAAAAATCATCTAAAGGCAATTGTAATTGTGGAAGTTGTTCTTCTCATTGCTCTAAATATAAAAACGATGATAAATAAAATTCATATAAATTTTGATATAACTAATTACTATTATGTATAAAAAAAGGAGTCCATACACTCCTTTTTTTATACTTTTTCAATATTCTTTATTACTTCTTTATTCTTTTCTAATAGCTTTGAATAGTAAAACTTCATTGTAGCTGCTGTTGGAGATGCAAGTAACATTCCAATAGGTCCAAAGAATCCTCCACCAATCACTACTGCATATATAATCCAGAATGGTCTAACCCCAACTTTACTTCCTATAAGCTTAGGATCTAAATACCAACCATCAAACATCTGTAATGCAAATAACGTTAAGAACACTACTAAACCTTTAGTCGGAGAAACAAATATATTTATAAAAAATCCTACTATCTCTCCTATAAAAGGCCCAAAATAAGGTATCATATTAGTTATACCAACAATTATAGAAAGCAATAAAGCATACTCTGATTTTACTATAGTTAACAATATAAATGCCATTATCCCTATTATAGTTGAATCTATAGCTTTTATTCCTATATATGTACCTATCATATTGTTATATATTCTACCAAATTCAATAACTTGTTTTGCCCTCTTCTCTTTTAACACTAGTACTAAGACTCTCTTCCAGTCATTTATAAGTTTATCTTTATCTGATAAAACATAAATAGATACTAAGAATCCTAGAACTACTTTAACAAGTTGTGAGGATAAATTAAATAAAGTATTAAATGAACCTTCTAATAAATTCATTAAAACATATCCTATTTTTTCTATATATGACTGTATTGTACCTAATGTACCAGTAGAATTAATTAATCCATTAATATTATCGTTGCTAACTATATCATTTAAGAATCTCTGAGCTGAATCTATATAACCTGGCACCTTATTAATCATATCTCTAATACTATCAATTAAACTCGGTATTCCATATATTGATATAATTGCGATTATCGTAATAAACAATATATAAGTTACAGCTATTGCAAGACTTCTTCTCATTTTCGTTTTTGATTCAATTATCTTTACTATAGGATTTAATACATATGCTATTACTATTCCATATATAAATGACATTGATAACGAAATTATTTTTCCTAGAGTGCTTGTTATGTCATCTAGGTACCCGAACAATTTAAATGCTAAAATACTAAAAACTACTATCCATAATGCAGCTACCACTGCATCTTTATACTTATTGTTCTTCAAAAACACGTTCTTTGTGCCTCCTTTCATTTTACTCTTTGATTATAACAGAATTTATCCTTCCGATAATAAACTTTCTGTTATCTTTTTGTTAATATCATAAATTAACAAAAGTAGAAGCTATTTAGCATAGCTCCTACTTTCAAATCCTACATTTTTTCTACTACTTCTATACCTATTAATTCTAATCCATTTTTAATTACTTGACATGTAGATTTTACTAGCGCTAATCTAGCTGCCATTAAACTCTTATCTTCTAAATTTAACACTGAATGATTATTGTAGAATTTATTAAATGTCTTAGCCACTTCAATAACATATCTAGTAACAACTGATGGTTCTAATTTTTCAATAGCTAAATGAATGTTTTTACCAAAACTTTCTAATGCTTTAACTAATTCAAATTCTTCTTTAGAATTTAACTTTGTAAAGTCTGGAGCTTCATTTACTTCACCAGCTCTAGTTAATATACTATTTGCTCTTGCATAAGAATATTGAACATACGGACCTGTTTCCCCTTCAAATGAAAGCATTTCTTTCCAATCAAAAACTATATCCTTCTCTCTTGAGTTCTTAAGATAAGTAAATACTACTGCTCCTACCCCTATCTTTTTAGCTACTTCCTCTTTATTTTCAAGGTTTGGATTCTTTTCATTTATTACTTCTAAAGTCTTATCTATTGATTCTCTTATTAAGTCATCAAGAAGTATAACTTCACCTTTTCTAGTTGATAATTTTCTATCAGCAAACTTAACTAATCCAAATCCAACATGCACACAATCCTTAGCCCATTCGTGCCCTGCAAGCTCTAATACCTTAAATACTTGTTTAAAATGTAATGCTTGTGGAGTTCCCACTACATATATACACTTATAAAAGTCGTACTTATTCTTTCTATACATAGCAGCTGCTAAGTCTCTTGTAGCATATATAGATGCCCCATCAGCCTTTAAAACTATACATGGAGGCATATTGTATTCATCAAGCATTACAACTTGAGCTCCATTACTTTCAACTAGTAAACCTTTATCTCTTAGCTCATTTACAACTACATCCATCTTATCGTTATAAAAAGCTTCACCTGCATACGAATCAAACTTAACATTAAATATATCATATACTCTTTGGAATTCTTTTAAGCTTAAATTTCTAAATCTTTCCCATAAAGCTTCTGCTTCTTTGTCTCCATCTTCTAAAGCTTTAAAATATGCTCTTCCTTCATCTTCTAAAGATGGATCTTTCTCAGCTTCATCATGGAATTTAACATAGATTCTTAAAAGTTCTGCTATTGCATCTTTTTCTAGAGCCTCTTCATTACCCCATCTTTTATAAGCAGATATAAGCTTACCAAATTGAGTTCCCCAATCTCCTAAGTGATTTATACCTTCAACTGTATAGCCTTCTTTTTTAAATAGTTTATATAAAGAATTCCCTATAGCTGTTGTAAATAAATGTCCTACATGGAACGGCTTAGCTATATTAGGAGATGAATATTCAACACATACTGTCTTTCCTTCACCTATATTTGAGCTTCCATAAGAATCACCTTCAGCAAGTATTTTTTCTATTGTATTCTTAGTAAACGTCCCTTTATCAACAAAAAAGTTTAAGTAAGGTCCTAAGCTTTCTATTTTTTCAAAACCTTCCTTATCTAATTTTTCCTTTAACTCTTCTGCTATCATATTAGGCGCTTTTCTAAAAGCCTTAGCTAATTGGAAACATGGGAAAGCAAAATCTCCCATCTCTGGCTTTGGTGGAATTTCTATTAACTTTTCTATGCTTTCTATATCCATATCTACTTCTGTTTTTATAAGTTCTGCAACTTTCTTTTTATAATCCATAAAACTACCTCCAACATTTATTATCACAATAATATTTTAAATTTTCAAAGTACTCTAAGTTCTTCAAAAAAATTGTTATACTTTCTATTATTCCCTTAAAATAAAAAAAACCATCTCCATAAATAAAGAGACGGATATTCCGCGGTACCACTCTAATTGCATTTTTATTCAATGCCACCTCGACGCTTTAACGCAGCTACTACGGTTTATCCTACTTAATTCGGTAAACTTCTCCAAGGCTCTATTTCCTTTAATATATCTTATGAACCTTACACCATCGTTCACTCGCTTTAAGACTTAACTAAAGTACTTTTCCTCTTCATAGAATTTCTTTTTTCATTTTATTATAACTAATAAAAAGATTTTTTGTCAATAAATCATAAATTTTTATTTGAACTTATATAAAATTAAATGTACAATAAGATAATGTAATATATAAATTTAATGAGATAAGAAAAGGTGCGTTATGGTTAAAATTGGAATTATTCATATAAGTTCAAGTTCACTTAGACTTGTACTTGCAGAAATTGAAGAAATCGGGTATTTCAGAGTTGTAGATGAATTAAAAACCCCAATGAAGATTTGCTACAATTTAAATAATACTTGTAAGGTATGTAATGAAAAATTGCATTATATAATTTCCACATTAAAAACTTACGAGTCTTTATGTCTAGCTAGTTGCACTTCGAATATAATTGCTATAGCAACAAATTCATTCAACCAAATTTGTGACAACGAAATCATAGTTAAATCACTTAAGGATAACTTCGATTTAGACTTAAGAATATTAACTCCAAAAGAAGAAATATATTATAACTATTTAGGAATAGTAAAAAGCCTAAATGTAGAAAACTCTCTTGTTGTTGAAATAACTGGTACTTCAACAAATTTAACCTGGGTTAAAGATGGTAATATCGAAGAATGGTCAGTACTACCTTTTGGTAATATTAATTTAACATATAATTATGGATTAAACGATAGAATTTTATCTGATTCTATAGATGAATGTAATTCTTTCATAAGTAATCACTTAAAAGATGTTGATTGGTTAAATAATTCTTTTGAGTCGATAATTCTTATAGGAGATGTAGGTCGTAATATAGCTAAAATAGATAAAAAACGTAGACGTTATCCTTTTGATAATTTTAATAACTATGAATTATTAGATAATGAAATACATGAACTTTATAACATGGTAAAATCTAAAGATTTAAGACAACGTCGTAAGATAGAGGGTCTTGAGCAAGATATGGCTGATACAATATTTACTTCTTTAGCAATATTCCATAATATTTCTGATTTAGTGAGCTCAAGATATATAAAGATATCTAATCATTCATTAAGAGAAGGTATACTTTATGAATTCCTAGATAATAATTATGATGTAATTCATGATATATTAGACTATAGTTTATATGGTATACTACATTCATTAAACTGCAATATCGATCACGCTAATCAAGTTTATAAAATAACTTTAGATTTATTTAACGCTTTAAAACCATTACATCACTTAGATGATAATTATTTAAATATATTAAAAACTAGTTCACTACTTCATGATTGTGGTATAAGTATTAATTATTTACAGCATCATAAACATTCTTTTTATATAATTCTTAACTCTTATATAAATGTTCTAAATCATAAAGAGTTATTAATGAGCGCTGCTATTGCCGCATCACATAGATTTAATAATTATCAAATACCAGTTCCTCAATTCTCATCTATAATCAATAAGCTTGATTTAAAAGCTATATATGAAATTGGAGCTTTATTAAAGATTGCAGAAGGATTAGATAGAAGCCTAGTTTCTTCTGTTAAAGATGTTGAAGTAACACTTAATGATGAAGAAGTTATTATTCTCCTATCTTCACCACTTAATTTAGATGTAGAAATTCATCAAGCATTAAGAGCTAGAGATTTCTTTAGAGAAGTATACGATAGAGATTTAATAATACGTAAAAAGTAAGTAAAAATTAAATGCCCTTATTAAAACATAAGGGCATTTAAACTACTTACTTTTTTATTATATAAAGCTAAATATAAAGCTTACAATATATAAAAAGAAGTTAATTATATATGAAGAAACCATTGATAGTATTCCTCTACCAAGCACTATAACTAACATTAATATTATTAACTGATATTGATATATTTTATCCGCATACTTATAAAAATTCTTTGGTGATATTGCTCTAAATATATCAAATCCAGCTAAGCCAGGAAGTGGAAGTAGCGTAAATATAGCTAGCCCAACATTTACTGTAACTATAGCTCCTAACATTCCTGCTATTACAACAAATATACTGCCAGGAAGCCACATAAACAACTTATTAAATAAAACATATATTATTGCCCCTAAAAAACCTACTATCAAATTCGCTAAAGGTGGTGCTATTGCAACCTTAATTGAATCTTTATAACCTCTTTTAAAAGCACTTGGATTTGTCTCTACCGGTTTTGTCCAACCAAATCCAACTAAAAGTATCATTAAGAATCCTATAGGATCTAAATGTGCTACTGGGTTTAGCGTTAGTCTACCTTGAAATCTAGGAGTTTTATCGCCCAATCTATCAGCAACAAAAGCTTTTCCATATCCTTGTGCAGTAAATGCAATCATAACTGCTGGAATACTAAGTATAATATTTAGTAATATCCCTCTAAATGAACCCATCTTTTCACCTCGTGTTCTTATTGTTTTAAAGTTATTATATCATATATTAATTATTTTTTTATATTATTAATAAATTTTTAATAAAAAATGGAGATAAATACCTATCTCCATTTACTATTACAATATACTTAATCTTCTTATGTCTGTGGTTGTTCTTGTGATATATCTTCTGGTTGAACTGGATCTGTTGCATTTACAGGTTTATCAGTTCCATCTACAGGTTGTTCTGTGCCTTCACCTGGTTTCTCTATACCTTCATCTGGTTTCTCTGTGCCTTCACCTGGTTGCTCTGTACTTCCACCTGGTTGTTCTGTACCTTCACTTGGTTGCTCTGTGCCTCCACCTGGTTGTTCTGTACTTCCACCCGGTTGCTCCGTACCTTCACTTGGTTGCTCTGTGCTTCCACCTGGTTGTTCTATAGGCTTTTCTTCAACTGGCGGTTTTGTTATTTCCTCTTGTTTTGGTAAATCTTGATCAATATTTTCATAATCTTCTGGATTTATTCCATTTTGACTATTATATATATCTTCATCTGCAGCATATTGAGCTAACTTTTGATATAAAGAATAGTAATCAAATTCATCAGGATTAGGAATTTTATCATTATATATGAAATCATGAAGAATTTGAGCATTTTGCTCTCCATCCATTAAGAATACCCATCCTAAATCCTTATACAATCTTCCCTCAGCAAGTTCTGGCGTTGGTATTTGTAATTGTTCTGTAACTAAAGAAGGGAATTTATATATTGTATAAGCCATATTTAAAGCTTGCAGTGGATCAATGTTAGTTTTTATATAATCTAACATTTTATTCATTATTCCAAGATATTTACTTGGTTTTGTTTCCCTAAGCTTCTCTGCTACCTTCATTAAAACTTCTTGTTGTCTAGCAGTTCTTTCAAACTCATCACCTGTATTGTATCTTATTCTTGCATAAGATAATGCTTGTTTTCCATTTAAAACTTGCAATCCTGTTTGCGTTACTGGACAATCATTTCCGCCAGTAGATTCTCCAATGTACTTATTAAGTTCTTCAAGTTGATAATCTTTTACATCAACTTCTATTCCACCAATTTGATCTATTATAGCTTCAAATCCCCAGAAATTAATTACTACATATTTATCTATATGTATATCGTATGTATCATTTATAGTCTCTAAAAGTAAACTTGGACCACCTAAAGCATAAGCTGCATTTAACTTTTGCTCTCCATACCCAGGAATATTTACTAAGGTATCTCTAAATAATGATGTTAATTTAATTTTTTTAGTATTATTATCTAAAGTCGCAATTATTATAGAATCTGATCTTGACTGTTCATCTAAAGTCCTTGCATCTGTACCAATAAGCAATACATTGGTTATTCCAGGTACTTCTTGATACTCACTATCTTTTATAGAATTAGAATTATCATTACTATATATTTTACCTCTGACATAAAGATATCCGCCTAATAAAAGCATAATAATTGCTATTAAAACAGATATAGTAGATACAATTATTTTCTTCCTATTTGACCACTTTTTTCTCTTATCTTTATTCTGCCTTCTTTTAACTGTATTATCTTCACTCATTATTAAACCTCCATAATTAATAACTATAAATTTACGTATTAATTATAATTTTGAAACTTTTTACTTTTTACTTTTCTTCATAATTATTTTGTGAACAAATTAAAGTATTTATTATATTCTTAGTATATATTATCACATTTTTCACAAAAAAACTTAATAACAATATGAATTCTTTATAAATTTTACATTTATCGATTTAAAAAATATTATTTAGCCATTTTTAATCGGAAAAAAAATCCTAAATTTCTTAATTTTCTATCGTTTTCTTAATATTTTAATGGGCAGAATATTAGTATAAGGAATATATTATTACGGATAAATTACTATATTTTTTAAATTATTGTTTACTTCTAAAACTTTAAGTATTAATATATATTTATTGTTTTAAAAAATAAGTTGTTTATTGGAGGTTTTTTATGGATATAAGTATTATTGGAATGCCTCTTTTTTATGGTTGCGATAGACCCGGTGTAGAAAAGGGACCTGACATTTTAAGAGAAAACAACCTTGATAAAATATTAGGAAAGAATCATTATGTTACTGATTTAGGTAACATTGATGTGGATTATATAGAGTCAAAGGACAAGTTCTTAGAAAATGATAAATTAAAATATTTAAAACAAGTAGTTGATGCAAATAATAGACTTGCCTCTAAAGTATATGAAGCATTAACAAACAACACTTTACCTTTTATTATTGGCGGTGATCATTCATTAGCTTTAGGCTCAATTGCAGGTTCAAGTAAATATTACGGTAATGATTTAGGCGTAATATGGATAGATGCTCATGGAGATATTAATACAGAAACAACTTCTCCTTCTGGCAATATTCACGGAATGCCATTAGCTGCATCTATGGGGATTGGTTATGAAAAATTAACTTCAATTTTTTTTGATGATTTTAAAGTTAAACCTGAAAATGTATTTATTATAGCATGTAGAGACTTAGATCAAGGTGAAGTTGAATTGATAGAAAAACTTAAAATAAATGTTTGGAATATAGATGATATACAAAATGGTAATTTAGATCAAATTATCGCTGATTTACTATCTATGATTAAAGAAAATAATATAAAAAATATTCATCTTTCTTATGATATAGACTGTTTAGATCCTGAATATGTTCCCGGCACTGGTACTCCAGTAGAAAATGGCTTAACTTTTGAAGAAAGTAAAAAACTTCTTAAATCAATTTTAGGTACAAGCTTGGTTAAATCTATAGATTTTGTTGAGTATAATCCAGAATTAGATTTAAATAACAAAACAAAAGAAACTTGTATTGAGCTTTTAAATATAATTTCTGCTGAATTAAAATAAGATTTATAAGAAACTTCTTTTAGGAGTTTCTTATTTGTTTTTAAAAAGATATATGATATTATTAAACATATATCTTTTTATTTTGGAGGAAATAATGAAATTACTTTTTTTCGATACTGAAACTACTAGCGTAAAACCAGGTAATATATGCCAATTAAGTTATATAACTGTAGATACTTCAACTAAACCACAAACTACTATAGGTAAGAATTTTTTCTTTACAGTTGATGAAATGGATGAAGGTGCTGAAGCTATTCATGGATTTTCTTTAGAAAAATTATATGAATTATCAGATGGTCTTGAATTTTTTGATCAAATCCAAGAATTTATGAAAGACTTCTTTGATGCTGACTTTGTAATAGGTCATAATGTTCAATTTGATGTTAAATTCTTAAAACATGAAGTAGACTCACTTTATCAAGCTGGCATGATAGATACCAATTGGGAACCAAAAAGAACTTTCTGTACTATGGCTTATTATAAACCTATATGTAATATACCATCTGCTAATGGAAATGGTATTAAAAACCCTAAACTTTCTGAAGTTATAAACTTTTTAGGAATTTCTGATGAAACAATAGCAGCTAAAGCTGATGAATTATTCCAAGGAAGTGGAAATTACCATGATGCTAGATTCGATACAGCTGCGGTATATTTACTTGTTATAGAGGGTATGAAAAAGAAACTTATTAAACCTGGATTTTTTTCAAACCAACTAAATAGCTAATCACCTTAAGTTATACATACTTTTAAAATGCTGTTCGCAAAGCTCACAGGTAAAAAGTCAAATACATGGAAATAAAAAGGCTACTATCGTAGTAGGGAAAAGTTAACTTAAGTAATAGCTAAAAGTACTAATATATACTTTGCACTATTGCCACAATCAATGTTTTCCCTGTCACGTCAGTAACCTTTTTCTTTTTAAATTAAGTCAAGCCTTTTCCTAAATTTCTCAGCAATTTATTTAATTACCACTCCACACTTCTATACTATCATTATAACTTTCTACAATTCCAAATGTTCTATCAAAGGATTCATCTACTCTTATAGTTTGATAGTAATCCAAATAATCAGCTTCATTCTCCGTAGCTGGAACTACCTGATAACAATAATTTCCATTAAAGATATTTAACTTTACCCATGTAGGGATATATTGCGGTACATCAACTGTAACTTCGCCAGTTTTAAAATTCTTAGTTATATTAACAGATACCATTAATCCATCTTCAGTATAAGGGTTACCTATACTTTCTGTTCTCTGACTAGATATAAAATTTCCTAGGGAATATATTACCGCAGTACTATGGTTACCGTCATCTGATTCTAGAATATCTATAGGTTGAATTGTATGCGGATGGTCTCCGAAAATTATATCAACACCTTCATTAGCCAAAAACTGTGCTATTGTTAGTTGACTTTCATTTGGTTCTAACTGATATTCTTCTCCCCAATGCATATAAAATACTATTACATCTACCCCATCATCTTTCATTTTATCTATTTCCTTTTTCATTTCTAAAAGGTCATTGTCTAAATCATATGGATTAAAAGTATTCATTAAGCTATATAAATTATCAGGAATAGGTATTCCATTTAATCCTCTAGCTTCCTCATAAGCATCTGTAGTGTATCCATAGGCTGTAATTCCAACTTTTATATTTTTCACTTCTTTTATAATATATCTTGAGTCTTTTTCGCTATCTCTTGTTCCTATAACATCAAAACCTTTTTCTTTTAACACTTCTCTAGTACGGATAAAACCATATTCTCCTTTATCTAGTGAATGGTTACTCATATTACTAATTATATCTACTCCAGATTTTTTTAATGAATCTGCTAATTCATCTGGAGTGTTAAAACAAGGATATCCTGAGTATCCACTTTCTTCTCCTGCTAAAGTAGTCTCTAAGTTTGCTATAGTTAAATCAGCTTTGCTTAAATAATCTTTTATTAATTCAAAATTATAATCAAAATTATAAGTATCGTTACTCCAATCATACATAGCTTGTACAATATCTATATGCATTAACAAATCTCCTACAGCCATTATTTCTATAGTTTCAATTCGTTCATCTTCTATTTCATCTTTTTTTATTATTTCTTCATCAAACTTAATAGTTTCATCCTTAGTTTCATTTGAATTATAATTAGTTGCTTCATCTGAGTAAGTCGCTATATTCTTATTTTCACTTCTGTTTATATCTTTGTAAATAATTATTCCGATTAAACCTATTACAATAACAAAAAAAATACTTCTATAAATCATTTTAATTTTACTTTTCATATATTTCACCTCTAGTAAAATTATAATTCTTTGCAACTTTATTTTCCATTATTTTACATTTGCTTTTTCTTATATATTTCTACATTTCACACTAAATGTTTACAATATTTTATAATAACTATATACAAAGTATCATTTATATTTTTAATAATTACGGATATAATAAAAGATATACTTATTTATAAAAAAAGAGATGTACTTATCGTACATCTCCTTTTACAATACAATTATAAAAACTTATATAATTCCTTACATTTTTCCTTATCCATAGCTGGAATTCCTTCTAGTCTATATTTTATTCCCATAGTTTCATACTTACTTATACCTAAAAGATGATATGGTAATAATTCTACCTTTTCAACATTTTCAAGAGTTCTTATAAAATCCCCAAGATTCCTAATATACTCTTCACTATCTGTAATACCTGGAACTACAACTTGTCTTATCCATAACTTAGTACCACACTTTTTGCAAGCTTCTAAGAATTTTAAACTTTCATCAATATCACTACCTGCTAGATCCTTATATCCTTCTTTAGTAAGATGTTTAACATCAAAAAGTACTAAATCAACATATTTTAATATTTCTTCATAATTTCCAAAACCAACTCCAGAAGTATCTAACGTAGTATGTATATTCTTGTCCTTACATAATTTTAATGCTTCTATTAAAAATTCTGGTTGTCTTAAAGGATCTCCCCCTGAAAATGTTATTCCTCCTCCAGATCTTTCAAAATAACTTCTAAATCTTGAAACCTTATTTATTAATTCTTCAGGAGTCATAAGTAATTCTCCTTCACCTGACCAAGTATCAGGATTATGACAATATTTACATCTCAATGCACATCCTTGCATAAACACAACTACTCTAATTCCTGGCCCATCAACTAATCCCATACTTTCTATGGAATGTATTTTTCCCTTTATCATTTTCAACCTCCTGATAAATATATTAGTTCAATTAACTTTTCACATTAATATCCATATATTTTTGTTTATATATATCAAAATTATACACTTTTTATCACCTTTTGTTAATGTAATTTATTCCCACGATATTTCTTGCTGTTAATTCTACCTAAACAACATTTTTTTCCTTTTAACTATATAACTTTGATTTTTACTTGACATTTTGATAATATCATTATTCCCGATTTTTAACACTTTTTTCTTTTTCTTAGTTATACTAAACTTTTAATGCAATATTTTTAAACTCCAAATACCTCATATTCCATTAAACCCTTTCAACTCAACGTTTTTCATTGATATTTTTTTAATTTTTTTTTAACAAAAACATTGCTTTTCTTCCACATTATATATATAATACTATTTGTTTGTTTAGTAATTTTAAACCTTTAGTTTAGTAATAGTTACTAAACTTTTTTGTAGTAGGAGGTGAAAATATGGAGATAGGTGAAAAAATCAAGCGAATGCGAATCGAGAAAGGTCTTACACAAGAGGAGCTAGCTAATAGATGTGAACTTTCAAAAGGATTTATTTCTCAACTTGAAAATGATTTAACATCACCATCTATCGCTACCCTAATAGATATTCTAGAAATATTAGGGACAAACCTTAAAGAATTTTTTAGCGATGATAAAGAAGAAAAAATTACATATACATACGAAGATATGTTTGAAACAGAAAATGAAGAATTAAAATATAGTCTTATGTGGTTGGTGCCAAATGCTCAAAAAAACGAAATGGAACCAATTATGATAACTCTTGAACCTAATGGGCAATATATAGAAGAAGAACCTCATGAAGGTGAAGAGTTTGGGTATGTTTTATCTGGAAGTATTACCCTACATCTTGGTAAAAAGAAATTTAAAGTAAAGAAAGGTGAAAGTTTTTACTTTAAACCAAGATCAAATCACTATATTTCCAACTCTGGAAAAACTCCAGCAAAGGTGATTTGGATTAGTACTCCACCATCATTTTAGCATTAAGAAAGAGGTGTTTTATTTTGAGTCAAAACATTATTGAATTAAAAGAAATTTCTAAAACATACGGAGAGAATAAAGTTTTAAATAACCTTTCATTAAATATAAAGAAAAATGAATTTTTAACTCTTTTAGGACCTAGTGGTTGTGGTAAAACAACAACACTTAAAATAATAGCAGGTTTCGAAAATGCTGATGAAGGTGTGGTTCTATTTGCAGATGAAAACATCACAAATCTTCCTCCATATAAAAGAAAGTTAAATACAGTATTCCAAAAGTACGCTTTATTTCCTCATATGAATATATATGAAAACATAGCTTTTGGTTTAAAAATAAAGAAGCTTCCTAAAAATGAGATTGATAAAAAGGTTAAAGAAATGCTAAAACTAGTTGCTCTTGAAGGTTTTGAAAAAAGATCTGTTGAATCATTAAGTGGTGGTCAACAGCAAAGAGTTGCTATAGCTAGAGCTTTAGTAAATGAACCTGAAGTTTTATTATTAGATGAACCACTTGGTGCTCTTGACTTAAAGCTTAGAAAAGAAATGCAAATTGAGCTTAAGAAAATTCAACAAGAGCTTGGAATAACATTTATCTTCGTCACTCATGACCAAGAAGAAGCATTGACTATGTCAGATACTATCGTAGTAATGAATAAAGGGGTAATCCAACAAATGGGTTCACCTGAAGACATTTATAATGAACCAGCTAATGCTTTCGTTGCAGACTTCATAGGTGAAAGTAACATTTTAGATGGAATTATGCTTGAAGACTATAAAGTTGAGTTTTCTAATGTTATATTCCAATGTGTTGATGCAGGATTTGATAAAAATGAAAAAATTGATGTAGTAATAAGACCAGAAGATATTGAAATAACATCTCCTGAAAGTGGAATGTTACAAGGTAAAGTTAATACAGTAACCTTTAAAGGTGTACATTATGAAATTGAAGTTGAAGAAAAAAATCAAAAATGGATAATACATAACACAAAATCTGCTGTAGTTGATAGTATGGTAGGATTAAATATTGATCCTGAAGCTATCCACATAATGAGAAAGGTGTCTGAATAATCATGAAAAAAAACAATGGAAAAAGTATACTTCCAGCAGCACCTTATATTGTTTGGAGTTCACTATTTATTGTAATTCCACTTTTAATAGTAATATTCTTCAGTTTCACAGTAAGTACTTCAGATGGTTATAAATTTTCACTAGAAAATTTTCAGAGATTATTAGATCCAAATTACTTTACAGTCTTTAAAAGAAGTATCTGGCTTGCTCTTAAAGCTACTATAGGTTGTTTAATCCTTGGATATCCTGTAGCATATTTAATTTCTAAGATGAGACCTGGTAAACGTGATATGCTTATAATGCTTTTTATAGTTCCAATGTGGATGAACTTTCTACTTAGAACTTATGCATGGCTCCCTATCTTAGGAAAAAACGGAATTATAAATAATTTCCTTGCTTTTATAGGTGTTGGTAGAATCAATCTTCTATACAATGATTTTGCAGTACTTCTTGGTATGATTTATAATTTCCTTCCATTTATGGTGCTTCCTATATACACTGTTCTTACGAAAATGGATAAGGATTTAATAAATGCAGCATCCGATCTTGGTGCAAATAGAGTAAAAGTATTTACAAAAATAATATTTCCATTAAGTATGCCAGGTGTTATATCTGGAATAACAATGGTCTTTATGCCTGCTGTTTCAACTTTCGTAATATCAAGACTTCTTGGTGGTGGTCAATACATGCTACTAGGAAATTTAATAGAACAGCAATACACTACTATGGGTGACTGGAACTTCGGTTCTGCCATAGCTATATTTATGATGATTATAATCTTAATTTCAATGGGTATTATGAACCTATTTGAAAGTTCTGACGATAAAGAAGGAGGAGGAAGCATGTTATGGTAAAAAAACTTGAATCTTTTATAAAGAGATTTTATCTTATTTTAATATTTATCTTTTTATATACACCAATAATAACATTAATGGTTTTCTCCTTTAATGATTCTAAATCTATGGGTAAATGGAATGGCTTTACTCTTAGATGGTATAGTGAGTTATTTCAAAATGCAAGAATAATGAATGCATTAAAGTATACTCTAATAATTGCGGTAGTTGCATCAATAATAGCAACAATTATAGGGACTCTTGCAGCTATAGGAATTCATAGAATGAAAGGACTTCCTAAAAAAACACTGCTTAATATAAACTACTTACCAGTTTTAAATCCAGATATAGTTACTGGTATATCACTTATGAGTTTATTTATATTCCTTAAACCATTATTAAATATAGAATTTGGTTTTTTAACGATGTTATTAGCTCATATTACTTTCAATATACCTTACGTAATATTATCAGTACTACCTAAATTAAAGCAAATGCCTGCAAATATAACAGATGCTGCATTAGATTTAGGCGCAACGCCTGGATATGCTATGAGAAAAATAATATTACCACAAATTAAACCTGGTATATTCGCTGGACTTCTTATGGCATTTACAATGTCTATAGATGACTTTGTAATAAGTTTCTTTACTACAGGTCCTGGAGTAACTAACCTATCAATTGAAATTTACTCTATGGCTAGAAAAGGAATTAACCCTTCAATAAATGCGTTATCTACGCTTATGTTTGTAACAGTATTAATTTTATTATTAATTGTTAATAGAAAAGAATTTACTTCAAGAGGTGGTAAGGTTGAAAAAAATTAAAAAACTAAGTGCTCTTGCAGCTGCTACTGTTCTAACAGCTTCTCTTTTTACTGGCTGCGGAAATAGTAATGTTGGAGAAAATGGAACTATAAACTTCTTTAATGTTGGGGACTACATTGATGAAGCATTAATTCAAAAATTTCAGAAAGAGACTGGAATCAAAGTTAACTACGATACTTACGATACTAATGAAATAATGTATCAAAAGGTAAAAACTAATCCAGGTACTTACGATTTAGTTGTACCATCAGACTACATGGTTCAAAAAATGATTAATGAAGGTCTTGCTGAAAAGATAGATTTTAATAATATACCTAATTATCAATATATAAACCCAGAATTTAAGGATTTATCTTATGATCCAAACAATGAATATTCTGTACCATACATGTGGGGAACTGTTGGTATATTATATGATACAACTAGAGTTACAGATCCTGTAACTAGCTGGGATATATTATGGGATAGTAAATATAATGATGAAATATATATGTTCAACTCTCTTAGAGATGCTTTAGCTGTTGCTTTCTTAAAAGATGGATATTCAATAAATACTACTGACCCATCTCAAATAGAAGATGCTAAAAAGGCTTTAATAGAACAGTTATCTTTAACTAATCCTATATATGTAAATGATGAAGTTAAAGATAATATGATATCTGGAGAAAAAGCTCTTGCTACTGTATGGTCTGGAGATGCAATATACTGTATGGCTTCTAATCCTGATTTAGCTTATGCTATTCCTGAAGAAGGTTCAAATAAATGGGTTGATGCTTTAGTAATACCTAAAGATGCTCCTAATAAAGCAGGCGCTGAAGCATTTATAAACTTCTTATGTGATCCTCAAAATGCTAAAGAAAATGTTGATTATATAGGATATTCAACTCCAAATAAAGCTGCATTCGATCTATTAGATGATGAAACAAAAAATAATCCTGCTGCATATCCTTCAGATGAAGTATTAGATAAATGTGTATTATTTGTTGATCTAGACAAAAGTACATTAAAATTATATGAGGATGCTTTTACAGAAGTATTGTCACAATAAAAAAAGAAGCGAATTTTTCGCTTCTTTTTTATTTTAACCCTAGCAATCTAAAGTTAATTTGTATTTTATCAATTTCTTTGAAATTTGAAACGTACAAACTTTTCTTAATATCTTCACTAATATCTTCTATCATTTTTTATGGTATAATTAATAATAAATATTAATAAAAACGGAGGATGCTATGATAAGATACCATGTAATTCTAGATGGAAGAGTCCAAGGTGTAGGATGTAGGTTTTTTTGCCAAATGAATGCAACTTCGCTTTCATTAACTGGTTGGGTTCGAAACTTGGATAACGGTATGGTTGAACTTGAAGTACAAGGTGATGAAAAATCTGTAGATAAATATATTTCAATAATCAGTAAAGGAAATAGATTTATACGAATTGATGATTATTCAATTAAAAAGAAAGATATAGTTTCTAACGAACGTTCTTTTAAAACAACTTACTAACTTCTTAGTACTGCAAAAAAAGTGGCTTTTACAAGCCACTTTTTGCTTTGGAATCAAAAATCATTAGGTTATATTTTTGTATAACATTAATAAGTTTATCTGCATATATTTTTTCTCCGTTCTCATCTTCCGCTGTACTATAACCTGCATTTTCTAAAGCCTGTGCTTGGCTTTTATATTCTTTTCCATCAAACAAACCATTCACCCTATATCTTTCATTTTCATTCAAGAATTCACCATGATCTGCTATGGATTGAAGAATATTATCATACTTTCTAAAATTCGCCTCTATAATATCATCATAATTTTCTTTTGTTGTCATAGTTGCTATAGCTCCATCCCAACGACTATCTGCTTTTATTCCAAATATATTATTATGTTCTAATGCTAACTCAGACTCTCCCCATCCAGATTCTAATATAGCTTGTGCCATTGTTATAGATGGTAAAATACCATAATTATAATAATTATCTAAAGCAGCTGGATATATTTCGTTAATAAATGTCATTTTAGCTTCATCTTTATATAAATCCTTATATAAAGTATTATCATTTATTTCATTTAGAAAAGCTTTTACCTTCTCTTCTTCTTCATTATTTACTTTTAATCTTTCTAAAACCTCATCAACAGTAAATAATGTATATTCACCATTTTCACCATTTTTCAAAAACACTTTTGCTATCTTTGAAACAAGTTCATCTTCTTTACCATCATTAAGCACTTCATTTATAGCCGCAACTTCTTGCCAGTTTACTTGAGCTTTTCCTTCACTAACATTATCTGTCACATCTATATAATATTTTATTTTATCGTAACCTAAAGTATCGAAATCTGTTCTAGTAAAGAATATATTTCTTCCAAACAGTATTAAAGCAGTAAATATAATTACAACTATAAATGGATACAATTTAACCTTCTTTTTTGTTGTTTTATATCCATAGTTATTTATACCATTATATATAAGTTTTTCATTCACATAATCACCTCACATAATAAATATATGATAAAACTATTAAGAATATCTCATATATTTATTAAGAAATTCTTATGTTTTACCTTTCTAAATCTACTTCTACCTTATCTTTATTATTTTCTAAATTAAAAAAATCTCTTGTTTCATTAATTACTATCTTCCTTAACCCTATAAGCCCCACTAAATTTGGTAACGCCATAAGACCATTACAAATATCAGCTATAATAAAAATTATATCTAAAGGTAAAAATGGTCCTATTGCAACAAGAATAATAAAAACAACTTTATATGGCCTGATAGCATTAACTCCATATAAATACTGAATGCATCTTTCACCATAATAATTCCATCCAATTATAGTAGTAAATGCAAAAAATATGAGCCCTATATTAACAATATATTTCCCTATATTAAATATAGGTAATGCTGAGCTAAAAGCTGAAGTAGTTACTGCTGCACCATCTAAGCCAATATTATATGACTTAGTTATAACTATTGCTAATCCTGTTAACGTACATATCACTATTGTATCAATAAACGTTCCTGTCATTGATATCAAACCTTGTCTTACAGGTTCTTTAGTTTTAGCTGCTGCTGCTGCAATAGGCGCACTTCCTAATCCTGCCTCATTTGAAAATACACCTCTTCCAATTCCCCTTTGCATAACCATAAGAATTGTAATACCAGCAACTCCTCCAAAGGCAGCTCTAGGATTAAATGCACTTTCTATAATTAACATAATGGTTTCTGGTATTAATTTAATATTAACAGCTAATACCATTAAAACTCCTACTATATACATTATTGCCATAAATGGTACAATAGCTTCTGATACCTTTGAAATTCTCTTTATTCCACCTAATGTTACTAAAGATACTATTGTTGTAAGAATTATAGCTGTTACTATTATAGGAACATTAAAGCTTAGCTTTGCTGCATCTGCAATTGACTTAACTTGCCCAAAAGTACCTATCCCCAAAAGTGCAACTCCAACTCCAAACACTGCAAAAGCTTTTGCTAAAAACTTTGACCCAAGTCCTTTTTCAATGTAATACATTGGTCCACCAGCCATTTGACCATTTGAATCTACCTCTCTATACTTTACAGCAAGCACTCCTTCTGCATACTTTGTAGCCATACCAAAAAAAGCTGCTATCCACATCCAAAAGATTGCTCCTGGTCCACCTGCTACAATTGCTGTTGCTACTCCAACAATATTTCCTGTGCCTATAGTTGATGATAATGCTGTACAAAGTGCTGCAAAACTACTAACATCCCCTTCTAAGCCCTCTATTTCATTTTCATCTTTAGAAAACACATACCTAAATGCTAACTTTAATTTACTTATTTGAATAAATCCTAACTTAAAAGTAAAATAAATTCCAGTTCCCACTAATAAAACTAATAATGGTACTCCCCATACAATATTGTTGATAGTTGATAAAATTTTTTCCATAAAAAAATCCTCCTAATTTAAAATTACGGAGGAGACTTAGATACATTAATAATTTATAATTAACAATCTATAATTAATGGCTAAACCTTTGCTTAAATTACTTTTAAAGCTAGTCTATCTAATCTTTCACATTAAGTATTAATTATTAACTTTTAATTTTTAACTATCCTATCCCCTGTCCTTTTACCTGAGAGTTTGAGTTTAATAAAACTTAAACCTTGCTCCTTCGGTGCTCTCTTTGAGTCTCTCCAGAGGCTCGTCCAATAGCGGTCCTGTTACCTGAAAGATTTGCTTCTTCGGCGGACAATAATCTGTCTCTCTCCCACTACCTTCATCCGAACTCTATTAAATTATAAAATTATTATATTTACATTTGCTTATATATGTCAATATTAAATTTCAAATCTATTTTTTATTTCACCTCTAACTAAATAATGTGTAAAATACTTTTTTCTTGGTGCAGATGACGGGATTTGAACCCGTATGAGAACTTCTCACTACCCCCTCAAGATAGCACGTCTGCCTATTCCGCCACATCTGCTTGTTATCTATTATATAATCCTAAAATATTAAATCAAAATTTTTACCTTTATCTATCTCTTAATGATTTTAATATTTTCACTATATTATCTATATCTTCATCACTTAAACTATCATAATTATCAAGCATTAATTTAATTCCTTCTAATACTTCATTTTTATATGAATTATTTTTTTCCTTCTTCCCACCATTTAAAACTCTTAGAGCAATAGCCGTTGATGTTATTCCTATAAATCCAACTCCAAAAACCATAAGAATTACAGCTATACTTCTACCTAACTGTGTCTTTAAAACAACATCTCCATATCCTACTGTAGTAAAAGTTACAAAACTCCACCATAAAGCATCTCCTAAAGATATTCCTTCAATAAGCGATATTATAACAGCACCTATAACAATGATTGTAGTTGATATTATTAATAGATAATATACTCTATTGGTTCTAATCTCCTCTTTTGTTTTTACCTTAAACTTTATAAAAAATATTCCTAGCATAAATATTTTAAAGATTTTTATTATAATATTAGGTTCTATAATATAAGCTAAGTTAATAACTGCAGCTATTTTAACATAAGCTCTAAGTGGTATTATTGACAGTAAATCAATCATGTTATTTTTTATAAATTCTCTCTTACCTTTTGATATAACAAATCTTACTACATAGTCTCCAATAAAAATAAGCCTAACTATATTTTCTATATAATAGAAACTTAATGTTACCTCTTTAGGTAATGGAATAAAAATATCAATAACTAACATTAATGCTAATAGTAACGCTAATAAACCTATAAAAAATTCATATACAGTCTTTTTATTCATATACTCTACCTCATTATTAAACTAATAGATTATATTATTTTTTATGTAATCTTAGAACTAAAATACTAGTTAAAAGTTAATCGTTAAAAAATATTCTCTACTAATCAATAAAAAAAGCAATATAAAAAGCCAGCATTGCTGGCTTTAAAACTATTAACTATTCACATCTTCCATACATTTTAGTGTATCTATATATTTTTTCTGCCAATTCATCATCGTAACTTCCTTCAGATATTCTCCATTTCCAGTTATTACCTAATGTTGAAGGCATATTTATTCTTGTTTCATTTCCAAGGTCTAGGAAATCTTGCATTGTTGCAATTGCAAGATCTGATACACTACTCCAAACTCCTCTTATGAATCCCCAATTATATCCTTCTTCATCAGATAGAGCTAAGTATTCTTTACAATACTTCACATCATTTCTTGGAGCAGTTAAGTCATACCATCCTCTGAATGTATCATTATCGTGTGTTCCTGTATAAGCTACACAATTATTATTATAAGTATGAGGAAGATAATTACTTTCTTCTCTTTCATCAAAAGCAAATTGTAAAACCTTCATTCCTGGAAATCCTGAGTCTTCTAAAAATTCTTTTACTTCAACAGTTAAAAAACCTAAATCTTCTGCAATTACATTAACTTCTCCTAAAGCTTCTTTTACTGCATCAAATAATTTCATTCCTGGCCCTTTTACCCATTCTCCATTAATAGCTGTTTCTTCCCCATAAGGAATTTTCCAATAGCTTTCAAATCCTCTAAAGTGATCTATTCTGACAACATCATATAACTTCAAACTTTCTCTAACTCTCTTTATCCACCAAGAATAACCTTCCTTGTCCATATATTCCCAATCATATATTGGATTTCCCCATAATTGACCTGTAGCTGAAAAGGCATCCGGTGGACATCCAGCAACACTTATAGGTTTTAATGTTTCTTTATCTATTAAATAACTTTCTGGATTACTCCACACATCAGCACTATCTTCTGCTACATATATAGGAATATCACCAATTATTTTTATTCCTTTAGAATTAACATATTTCTTTAAATCATTCCATTGTTTAAAGAATAGGTATTGTATAAACTCCCAATACTCTATATTATCTTTAAGTAAAACATTATATTTTTCCAAAGCTTCTACTTCTCTTTTTTTAATGTCATCATCCCAGTCTTGCCAACTTACAAGGTTAAAATGATTTTTAATTGCCATATATAGTGCATAATCTTCAAGCCACCATTTATTTTCTTCTCTAAACTTTTCAAACTCTTCTCTTAAGTGACTTGATTCATTATTTATAAAATTATTATAAGCTTTTCTTAATACCTCATATTTTATTTTAAATAGTAATCCATAATCTATATAATTCTTATTGTCACCATAATTTTCATTTAAATATTCATCTTCTCTTAACAGATTATCTTTTGCTAGTAAATCAAAATCTATAAAATATGGATTACCTGCAAAAGCTGAAAAAGATTGATATGGAGAATCTCCATATCCCGTCTGCCCAAGGGGCAATATTTGCCAATACTTCAACCCTGATTTATATAAAAAGTCTGCATAATCATAAGCTTCTTGTCCAAAAGTTCCTATCCCAAACTTTCCTGGTAAAGATGATATATGCATTATTACTCCAGCACTTCTATTCATTTTTTCCACCTATCCCTCTCATTTTAATGCTTATACAATTTATATATTATTATGGCTAATTAATAACCATATAATTATCTAATTAAATACTACTACAAGACTCTCTTTCAATTAATTCTGTATCTAATAAAATTTGTCTGTGCTCACCTTTTCCACTTAAAAGTGCAAATAACAACTCTACACTTTTTAATGCCATTTCTTCTTTAGGTTGCTTCATAGTAGTTATTCCTGGATTATAAAATTCACTTATATCCATCCCATCAAACCCCATAATTGCTATATCTTTACCTACTACTAAACCACAATCAGCTGCTGCCTTTGCTGCACCAACTGCCATAATATCAGAAATAGCAAAAATAGCAGTTACACCATTATGTTGCTGTAAAAATCTTTTCGCCTCATTATAGGCTGTTCTAGTATCATAATTACCTATTAACATATTTTCTGTATCAACATCTATGTTACTTTCTTCTAAAGCCTTCTTGTACCCTTTATATCTCCACCAACTTATACAAAGGTCATTTTTTTCACCTAACATTATTGCTATATTTTTATGCCCTAATTTTATTAAATAATTTGTTGCGTCATAAGCTGATTTCAAGTTATCAATTCCAACAGTAGAATACTTGTCTTCTATATTAGGAATTACTGTATTTACAGAAGTTAAAACTACTGGTACATCAATATTTCTAAAACTCTCTTCATCGATGTCCACAAAATTTCCTCCTAGGCATATAACTCCTTGTAATCTTTTCTCCTTAATAAAATATTTTAATGTATCAACATCTTCTTCTAGTCCATAGTCATTTTGCTGTAAAATCATAGTATACTTGGACTCATTTATTTTACTTCCTATTACGTTAAGCATTTCGGAGAAAAACGGATTGAAAACCCCTTTAATTAACACTCCAATATTTTTTGTGTTATTTTGCTTCAATATTCTCGCACTATTATTTGGAATATAATTGCTTTCTTTTATAATTTGCATTACCTTTTCCCGTGTACTTTCTTTTACATCAGGATGATTATTTAATACACGGGATACTGTACTTACGCCAACACCTGATAGCTTAGCGATATCTCTAATATTCATCTTTCTTCTCCTTTTATAAAAATTCAGCTATAATTTCGGCACCGTTTCCAAAACTCTTTAAAAATTTTTATATTATTCTTTCTATAATTAACTAGGTATATTATTTGTTTAAGGTATAAAACCACAAATATGTGATTTTATACCCTATAAATTACATTTAATTCGGTATCGTTTCCAATATCAATTATAAAATAATTTGCAAACATTTTCAACTATTTTTAGTTTTTTTTTCCTTCCATAAGAAAAAAACTAATTTAAATATTACTGCATTATTAAATTCTCTTATATCATAAGACGTATATTTTTCAATTTTATCTAACCTGTAAATTAAAGTATTTCTATGAATATATAGTTCTTTTGCCGCATCACTTAAATTAAGGCCACATTTAAAAAATACCTCTATCGTCTTAATCATCTCAGTATCTAATTTTAAAAATCCATTATTAACTTTTTCAAAAACATCTTCCTTTACATAGTCTGAAACTGAATCTATTATACCTTCAAATATCATATTTCTATCATCAATTATAGATTCATTAAAATTATATTTTTTAGCTAACTCTATTTTAGCTATATTATCTTCAAACTCTTTATTTATTTTGTTTAAATCTAAAACCTTAGAATAACTAATATAATATTTCCCGGAAAATGTATTGTCAATAGTTTCTTTTATACTTTCCATATGATCTCTAGCATCTTCTAGCTCACCTATAATTATAATATTTCCTTTATAAATTACAACCTCAACTTCACTATCAGTATAACATTCTTTAATATAATCGTATATACTTTCTATATTGTTCTCCGCATAAATACTAACTAGATAAAATTCTTTAGTAAGTGCTGGTAAAGTTGCCTTTAATATCTCTGGTTCTATTTCTTCACCTTTTAGTAATGATAATATTATATCTCTTTTATGTAAAAATCCATCTTCTAACTTATCTTTTATACAAAAAATTAATAAATCTAAAATAGCACTAAATGCTGCATTAACTTTTATGCAGCATTTAGTATTTTCAAATTTAAAATTCTTTGTTAAGTAATTCTGTGATTTGTCAAAAAGAGGTGTAGAATATATTCCAAATCCATCTATATTTAGATTAAAAGGAATTTTCGAACTCTTATAAATATCATCTACTAATTTTTCAATAAATTTCACAAAATCACCTCAACCCTTTTATAATTACAAAATATATAATCTTACTTTCTAATTACTTAAACTATTTTTAATTCTGTTTCTTTATTAAATACATGTAATTTATTAGCATCTAAGAACAATTTAGCTTCTTGTCCAATTTTTAAAGAAGTTGTTCCTTCAACTCTTACATTCATATTATTATCTCCACATTTAGTGTAAATGTAACTTTCAGCACCCATAAGTTCAATTACTTCAACATTACCATTTATAACACTATGAGGATTATCTTTGATTAACTCATCTTTATCACTTATATGCTCTGGTCTTATTCCAAATATAACTTCCTTACCAACATATCCATCAGCTTTTAATACTTTAGCTTTATCAGCTGGAATATCTATTCTATTACCATTAAATACAGCTACTAATCCATCGCCATCATTTTCGATAGTTCCGTTTAAGAAGTTCATTTGAGGACTTCCTATAAATCCTGCTACGAAAAGATTTGCTGGATTATTGTATATGTTTTGTGGTGTATCAACTTGTTGAATAACCCCATCCTTCATAACAACTATTCTTGTACCCATTGTCATAGCTTCTACTTGGTCATGAGTTACATATATAAATGTAGTTTCTAATTTTCTATATAATTTAATTATTTCTGTTCTCATTTGAACTCTTAGTTTAGCATCAAGATTAGATAAAGGCTCGTCCATTAAGAATACCTTTGGATTTCTTACAATCGCTCTTCCTAATGCAACTCTTTGTCTTTGACCTCCTGATAAAGCCTTTGGTTTTCTCTTTAATAAATGTTCAATATCAAGTATCTTTGCAGCTTCATGAACCTTTTCTTCTATTTCAGCCTTTGGAACTTTTCTTAACTTTAATGCAAATGCCATATTGTCGTAAACTGACATATGTGGATATAATGCATAGTTTTGGAATACCATTGCTATATCTCTTTCTTTTGGTTCAACATCATTTACTAATTTATCTCCAATATATAATTCACCTTGTGAAATATCTTCTAATCCTGCAATCATTCTTAATGTAGTTGACTTACCACATCCTGATGGTCCAACAAAAACTATAAACTCTTTATCTTCAATTTCAAGATTAAAGTCTTTAACCGCAGTTACATCTCCTTGATAAACTTTATAAATATGTTTTAATGATAAATTTGCCATTCTTAACCCCTCCATTATTCTTTCTCAATATACTTAAATTTTACACTCTGAAATCATTTTCATCCATATACACTATTTACAAATATTAAGCATATTTTTTGTAATATTATCTAAATAAAGTATTTTATTCTCATACTAATTTTTACCTAACTTCAAATTTGTATATTGTCTGGCTTATATATTCTTCATCTTGTTTTAATATTGAATCTTCAACAAAGCAAGAATTCACCCCAATTGGTGGATTTTGAGGTTCTATTGCAACTCCATATCTCCACTGACTAGACTTACCATTCTCTAAAATTTCATCATCAGGATAATTGTGAGTATATACAACTATAGTCTTTCTATCTGTATAAACTTCCAATGCTCTTCCAGACTTTTCATCATAAAGTTCTAGATCTGGACCTTCCCCTCCTTCAATATACCAAGGAATATCATATCCTTTTCCTTGAAGTAATTGTGGATGATTACCATCTATACCTTTTCCTATTTTCTTGCTTGAAGTAAAATCATATTCTGTCCCCTCTATAAACATAAGTAATCCTGTTGGTGCTTGTACATCATTCAACTCAACAATGCTTTTGCTATTTATATATAAGTTGTGATTTAGTATGCTTTCTTTTCCATCTCCACTTAAATTAAAATAGCTATGATTTGTCATATTTACTAATGTATCTTTATCACTTTTAGCGTAATATCTTATCTTTAATTCATTATCCTCTGTTAGTATATATTTAACTTTAACTTTAAGATTTCCTGGATAATTTTCTTCCATATCAGGACTAACTCTACTTAACTCAATATATGCTTCATTTTCTAATGCTTCATATTTAACTTCATAGAACTTTTTATTAAACCCTTCATTTCCTCCATGACCTTGATTTGGATTATAATTTTTGTTTAAAACTAATTTTTTATCTCCTAAATCAACTTCCGCATTGAAAATTCTGCCTCCAGTTCTACCTATTAAAGAACCTAAATATGATGGATTTTCGATATAACTTTCCCAATTCTTATACTTAAGAACTATATTCTCTCTTTTATTATTTCTATCTGGCATTAATATATCAGTTATTATTCCACCATAATTTAAAACTCTAACTTCTACCCCTTTAGAGTTTGACATACTATAACAAATAATCTCTTTATTATTAAAAACGCCTAAAACCTTTTCAAAAATCTCCATATTATCCCTCCATAACCACTATTAAAAACATTATAACACATTTACGTAAACAATAATTATTAATTATCTTATCAAAAATTAATTTAAATATAAATCTACATTTTCTTTATCTACTTTTATATGCTTTGTTTTTATATATTTACCTTCTAATCCATCTACATTGCTTAAATCTCCATTTATTGCTTTTAAATACGCAATGTTAAAAATCCCTTCAGCTTGAGCCATAGAATTACTAATTACAGTTCCTAATATTTCTTCATTTTTCACGGCTTGTAACGCCTCTTTAACTCCATCTACACCTACTACTATCACATCATAAATTTTAGCATCATTTAATGCATCAACAGCACCTAAAGCCATATCATCATTATTGCTAAATACAACTTCTATCTCACTTCCGAATTCTTTTATCCAACCAGTCATCTTAGATTTTGCTTGTGCAAACTCCCAATTTGCCGTATCATCAGCAAGTTTTTCTACTTCAATTCCACTTTGAACAATAGTTTTAATACTATATTCTGTTCTTATAGCAGTATCTTGATGTCCATGCTCTCCTTCTAACATCACATATTGAATTTTACCATCTCCATTTTTATCAACAGAATCTTTATCCATATAATATTTATCAATTATTAAGTTGCCTTGAAGCTCTCCTGACTGTTCGGCTTCAGCTCCAACATAATACACTTCATTCCATCTTCTCATATCTTCTTCCACTGGCTCTCTATTAAAAAATATAATCGGAGTATTACTATTTTTAGCTTTATCTATTATAGTTGCAGCTGATGTTCTATCAACAATATTTACACAAATCACATCATAATCATTTAAAATAAATTTATCAACTTGATTACATTGATTAGCTAAATTACTTTTTGCATCTAAAATATCTACTGTTATTTTTACATTTTCCTCTATTTCTTTCTTTTTAGCTAGCTCTAGTATATTATTAGTTATTGTTGATATAAACTTATCATCTTCTTTATATACCGTTACTCCAATCTTGATTTCATCAATATCATTATATATTTCACTATTATTTGTGCAGCCAACTAAATAATTAAAGATAAAGATTATTGCTGCAAAAGTTGAGCATCCCCTCATTTTACCCATTCAAATTCCCCTCCTAGTTTGTATTTATCAATACTATCTAACAAATGGAAATAATAATCTTTGATTTTCATCTGAATACATATTAATTTTTGATATGATGGAAAAATCAATGTTTTTATTACTTATCTTTTCACCTTTTATAAGCCCTACTGCTGCTTGTACTCCTAAATATCCTACATTAAACTCATTCTGTACTATAGTAGAATTAATTATATTTTCTTCTAATAATGCTATTATCTTATTTGTACTTCCTACGCCATAAATTTCAATTTTATTAAATTCTTCATTCTCTAAAGTTAACTCTTTCTTAGCCTGTGCTAATATTTCTAGAGTAGATGGTTCTAATGCAACTACTATATCTATATTATTTTCTTTAACTCTTTTTTTAACATATTCTATACCTTCTAGCACATCACTACTTGTATCCCATAATTCATAATTATTTTTACTTTCCTTAATTACTTCTTCAAATCCTTTACATCTTTCTTTTACACTACTATAGCTTGTCTCACTATTAAAAATAGCAATATTATTTCTATAGTTTCCGGCCTTTATAATTTCTTCTGCCAAACTTTTTCCTAATTCATAATTATCACAAGAAACATACGGAATATTTCCAATGTTTTTTACTGTAGATTCTATTAGGACAACAGGAACCTTCTCTTTAGCACTTTTTATACTGCTTGACATTTTCTCATAGTCTACAGGTACAACTATAAGTGCATCTATCCCATCATCAATTTCTCTTTTTATTAGTTGCTCTTGCTCATCTAGATTATTTTCTTCAGAAAGTGTAATAAAACTTACATCTACATTCATATCAGAAGCAGCTTGGTCTATTCCTTCTTTTGTTATCATCCAACTTTCGCTACTTTTTCCCCTTATAATAACTGATATTTTATAAATTTTATTATCCTCTCCATAAATAAAATTTTTACTAAGCATAATTAAGAAAAATAGACTTAAAATCAATACAAAGAGAATTAAATACTGTTTTTTTCTACTTCTCATCTATTTTCCTCCTTTGATAAATAATCACTATAACTTATTTTCGGCATACAAATTCTTATAGTTGTTCCCTCATCTGGTTCACTAAATATATCTAGACCATAATCTTTTCCAAAATATAGTTTTATTCGCTCGTTAACATTCTTCAATCCTATTCCTGACCCCTTTTTAGAACTATTTTCATTAGTCAATAACTTGTTAACAGCTTCCTCTGTCATACCTAGCCCATTATCAATTATATCTATATATAAAATTTCATCTGTCACATAGGCTTTTACTACTATTTCCCCATCTCCATACATAAACTCCATACCATGATATATAGCGTTTTCAATAAGAGGCTGAATTATTAATTTGATACATGATAAATCCAGGATAGATTCATCTGCTTCAATATAATAATCAAACTTATTTTTATATCTTATATTTTGTATAGTTAAGTAGTTTTTAGCATGCTCTAGTTCATCTCTTAAAGTTATTATATTCTTCCCTTTACTTAAACTTATTCTAAAAAGTCTGGCTAGTGCTGTTACCATAACTACAGCTCCATCGTATTTTTCATTTTCTACCATCCATATAATAGAATCTAACGTATTGTATAAAAAATGTGGATTTATTTGAGCTTGTAATGCATTAAGTTCACTTTTTCTTTTAGCTTCTTGCTCAATAACTATGTCATCCATAAGTTTTTTCATATTATTTGCCATTGATTTTATAGCTTTACCTAAATGCTTTATTTCATGAGATCCTTTAATAGATATATCTACATCCATTATTCCATTCTCCAAATCATTTACTGACTTTTCTAATTCCCTTATTGGATTTGTAATTCTAGTAGATACAAAAATATTAACAGCCACAAGAATAAAAATTACTGCTATCAATATAAAAATAGCAAAAATCCCAACTTGAATATAGTTTTTTGAAAGTTCATTCATCGGCTTAACACCAACTATTTTCCACCCAGTATATCCTACAGTTTTTACTGTTATTATCCTCTTTTCACCTAAAAACTCCTCAATATGATTTCCATCTTCATAAAAAGCACTTTCCTTTGTATTTTCTTGAATTAAATTTGAATAAATAAGTTGTTGTCTAGGATGATATATTATCTCACCATTTCCATCTATAAGATAGATATATCCCGATTTACCCATATCGACATTCTTACATATCTGCTCAATTCCGCTGAAATTCATATCGACCAACAAAACTCCTGGCGTTATTTTCCCATTATAAGTAAGTTCCACAGCTCTACTTAAAGAAACTACCCATCTATATTTATAGTTATTATCTACAAATAAATTCTGTACATGCGGAGTTGAAAAATGTAAATTTTCTCTTTTTTCAACTGCACTAATAAACCATTCATTATTTCTTGGATCGATAGAATTTTTTAGTTGAGCAATAGGGGATGCAGCTATTACATCCCCATATTCTGAAAATAAACATATACTAACAAGTGAACTTTTATTTGTTTCATATAAAAGATCCATTTCTTTATCTATACTTTCAACTGCTAAATCTTTTCGTTTTATTACGTTATAGTATATCCCATCAGATACCTTCATCATATTACGTAAATAACTATCTAAATTTAAATTTACTTGCTCTATCATAGCTTTATTATTTTCTAAAACCATTGTTTCAGTTGTGTGTATAGACTTCAAATAAAATGATACTCCTACAATTAACATACATATTACTGCAACAACAGTAAATGAAAATGAAATAATATACCTTATACTAGTATGGTCATATCTATCTTTTATTTTATCTGCTATAAAGTTCAAAAATTTTTTCATATCTAATTCCTTCTGTATCTCGATGGCGCAATTCCATATTTTCTTTTAAATACGTAACTAAAGTAATTTGCTTCCTGATATCCTACCTTTCCTGCAATTATATACGTCTTATCATCTGTTGTTTTTAAAAGCTTTAAAGCTTCTTCTAATCTTACTGATGTAAGGTAGTTTACAAAATTCATTTCAGTTTCTCTTTTAAATATAGTAGAAAAATAAGTTGGACTTACATGAAGATAATCACAAAGTTTTTCTACTGATAAATCATAATCAGTATAATTGTTATTTATATACTCTTTAGCTTTTTCAACTAATAATTTTGATGAATTCATCCTTTCTTTTCTTATATTTAAATTAATTTTTTTAGCCTTGTCTGTAAACCATTTCTTAACCTCTTCTAAAGAACTAAACTCTTCTACACTGCTATAAGGATTAAAGTTATCTCCATAAATCTCACTTACATCTAAGTTATAACTTTGTATTAGTTTAAGCATAGCTATATTTATCTCTAAGAAATAAATTTTATACTTGTCCAAAACTAAGATAACCTCTTCTGTTTTTTTAAATAAATTATTTATTACTTCATCAATATCACTTTCTTCTGCAACCTTTATCGTATCCAACAACTTACGTTCATCTTGCTCAGTAAATTTTAATTCTTCATATTTATCAGGCTCTACATCCTCAATATAGATTACCTTTCCAGTTCCAAATAAGAATTTGTAATTCAAAGCATCTTGGGAACCAAGATAAGATATATTTAAATCATATGGATTATCTACTATATTTCCTAATCCTATTGATAGTTTTATTCCAAGAATTTTTTTATAAATACTACTAAAATTATTTAATCCTTCGATAAATGAAGCAATCTGTTCTCTTTTATCAAATAAAGCAATAACTATTACTTTACCATAATAAATAAAAGATATTGTTCTACAATACTTATTTATTTCATCATCTAATATTTTTTTTATACTTATATTAATAATATACTCTTCTCTACCGTCTAAATTTAGGCGATTTTCATCATCTTTTTCTGCCTCAATTATAGATATAGCTAAATGTTTACATTTTAGATTTACTCCTAACTTATCACATTCATTTACAAAACTTTCTTTATTTTGTCTTCCTTCTATTACAGAAGCTAAAAACTGTTCTCTTAATATTGGTAAACTTTCTGAATAATGTTTGTGAAGACTTTCTAAGTTTATTTTATCATTATATTCTTTATCTAATTTCGCTTTTAATTTCTTTAATATCTCAATTAATTCACTTGAGTTTATTGGTTTTAATACATATTCGATAACATTAATCTTTATAGCTTTTTGAGCATATTCAAAATCATCAGAACCTGAAAAAATAATTATTTTCGTCTCAGGCATTTTTTTACTTAATTCTTTTCCTAATTCTAATCCATCCATAAAAGGCATTTTAATATCTGTCATAACTATATCTGGTCTAAGCTTTTCTGCTTTTTCTAATGCTTCTTGTCCATTTTCTGCATCTCCTATAACTTTAAATCCATACTCTTCCCATGGTATTTTCTTTATTATTCCAAGCCTTATTTCCTCTTCATCATCAACTACCATAATAGTATATAAAGTCATAATAATCTCCTCCGATACAAATATGAATTTAATCCCATAATTATTCCACAATATTACATATATTATAATATATCACATCTGAGTATTTTTTGCATAAAAAAATCCCCTAGTGATATAGATTATTTTCCATACCACTAGGGAATTTTTATTATTTACATTATAACGCCTAAAATTATAGAAGAAGCAAGAACTATCATAAGTCCTATTATTACTTTATCCATTGTCTTAACAGATACATCTATTCTTCCATATATAGTATCTCTAACCGTTTTATTTTCTTCGTTTT
Organism: Clostridium disporicum; assembly: GCF_001405015.1. Classification (GTDB taxonomy): domain Bacteria; phylum Bacillota; class Clostridia; order Clostridiales; family Clostridiaceae; genus Clostridium; species Clostridium disporicum_B. The sequence goes on along the minus strand of NZ_CYZX01000022.1, from coordinate 9,317 downwards.
TCTTTTTTTCTTCTATCTCCATTTAGCTTGCCTCCTTAATTTTGGGTTTTATACTTGAACTTATATTTAATTATTTCTTAGCTAAGTATTTTCTTACGTCAAGTGATACCGCTATAATTATTATTAACCCTCTTATAATGTATTGCCAATAAGCATTAACTCCTACGAAGTTTAAACCGTAGTTAATTACTTGAAGTAAAATTGCACCTATTAATACTCCTGGAATTGTACCAACACCACCTGAGAAAGATACTCCCCCAACAACACAAGCAGAGATTGCATCAAGCTCATAGTTAAATCCTGTCATAGTAGATGTTGAACCTGCTCTTGCTGCTTCTAAGAATCCTGCTATTCCATAAAGCACTCCTGAAATTATAAATATAAACATTATATTTTTTACTATATTTACTCCTGATACAGCTGCAGCTTCTGGATTACCACCAATAGCAAACATATTCTTACCAAGTTTTGTCTTATTCCATATAAACCACATTACAATTGCTGCAATTGCTAAATAGAATATTAAGTATGGTAATTTTATTGTTCCAATTTTAAAATATCCATTTACTAACTCAGTATATCTTTCATCTAAGTTTGCAATAGGTTGAGCCCCTAGAGGTGGTCTATCTATATATAGACAAGATATTCCGTATGCAATAAGCTGAGTACCTAAAGTTATAATAAATGCATGTACTTTAAGCTTAGCAACCCCAAAACCATTTATTGCTCCAAATATTCCTCCAATTATTACTGCTGCTATTAAAGGTAGTATAAGTGGTAGCATTGGAAGATTAGGATACATTCTTGAAGCATAACTAGTTGATTGCAGTAATGAAGCTGACACTATCGCTGTTAATCCTAAAATACGCCCTGCTGAAAGGTCAGTTCCTTGTAATACTATAAGTCCTGCAACACCAAGAGCAAGTATACCTCTTGTAGATGCTTGGCTTAATATTTTTGTAAAGTTATTAATAGAAAGGAATGTAGGCTCCTTAATAATAAACACTACTATCATAATAAATAAAACTATATATAATGCATAATTTAATAAGAAATCCTCTAAATTCAGTTTTTTTGTTTTATTTTGTTCTTTAATCTTTTCCATAAGTTGCACCTCAATTCTAAATATATTTTGCTGCTGATTCCATAATAGCTTCTTGTGATAATTCATCAGGAGTTCCTGCTCCAGCAATTCTACCATTTGACATTACAAGAATTCTGTCGCAAATTCCAAGTAACTCAGGCATCTCTGAAGATACAACAATAACGCCTTTACCCTTATTAGCTAAATCTATTATTAATTGATATATTTCATATTTTGCTCCAACATCTATTCCTCTTGTTGGCTCGTCTAGCAAAAGTACCTCTGGGTTAGTTAAAAGCCATCTTCCTATAATAACTTTTTGTTGATTACCTCCAGAAAGTGATTTTATAGGTGTCTTTTGACTTGGAGTCTTTACTTTCATAGAATCTATTACCCATTTAGTATCTTCTACCATTTTCTTTTCATTTAACATACCTTTACTATAATTATCTATGCTAGCAATTATAGTGTTAAATTTAATATCTAATCCTCCAAATATACCAGTTGCTCTTCTTTCTTCTGTCAAAAGAGCAAATCCGTTGTTAATTGCAACTCTTGAGTCTTTATTTTCAACCTTTTTTCCATGCAATATAAGTTCACCAGAACTATGATGACGAATACCAAAAATAGTTTCTAATAGCTCTGTTCTTCTTGACCCAACAAGCCCTGCAATACCTAATATCTCTCCCTTTTTAAGTTCAAATGATATATCTTTAACTGCTGGCTCATATTTACCAGTTAAATTCTTAACCTCTAAAATTACATCACTTGGTTTATTAGTTTTAGGTGGGAATCTATTAGTTAAATCACGTCCAACCATAAGTTTAATAATTTTATCAGTTGTAAGATCTTTAGCTTCTTCTGTAGCTATCCATTTACCATCTCTCATAATTGTAACATCGTCAGAAATCTCAAGTATTTCTTCCATCTTATGAGATATGTAAATAATTCCACAACCTCTATCTCTAAGCTTATTAATTATCTTAAATAAATGAGTTACCTCTTCTTGAGTTAAAGATGAAGTAGGTTCATCTAAAACTAATATCTTTGCATTGTAAGAAACTGCTTTTGCAATTTCAACCATTTGTCTTTGTGAAACAGATAGCTTTGCCATCTTTGTCTTAGGATTAACATCTATTTCTAGTTCTTTAAAGACTTTTTCAGTCTCTTCAAACATTTTCTTCGAATCCACAATACCTTTACCACCTGGATATCTTCCAAGCCATATATTATCCATTACATCTCTTTGTAAAACTTGATTTAATTCTTGATGAACCATTGCAACTCCATTATCCATAGCTTGCTTTGGATTTGAGAATTTAACCTTTTTACCATCTACATAGATTTCACCACTATCCTCTATATATATCCCAAAAAGACATTTCATCAATGTTGATTTACCTGCACCATTCTCTCCCATAAGCGCATGTACGCTTCCTTCTTTAACCTTTAAATTTGCATTATCTAAAGCTTTAACTCCTGGGAAACTCTTATTTATATCTATCATCTCTAAAATGTATTTAGATTCTGCCATAAAAATATCTCACCACTTTTCTTACTATTTATCGAAATTAAATTTAATTGTATTATAAATGTATTTTTTATGCATATTTGTTGGAGGTGCTTTTTTAAACACCTCCAAATTTTATTAATTATTCTAAATTATTTTGTATATGGTTGATATGGTATTCTTACAGCTACTCCAGTATCATCTATAGTATAAGAAGTACCTTCAGTAGGAGTTTTACCATTAGCTAAGTTCATTCCTATAGTATAAAGAGCTTCAGCCATTGCAGGAGCATCTTGAAGAACTGAACCTTGCATATAACCTTTAGCTATATAGTCTTTTGCAGCTTCTGTTGCATCAACACCTATAACTGGTATATATTCTCCATCACCTTTATTTAAGCCTTCAGCTTGTAATGCAGCAATTGCACCAAGTGCCATACCATCATTATTAGCTATAACAGCTTCTATCTTGTCACCATCTTTAGAAAGCCAAGATTCCATAGCAGTTTGAGCTAAATCATTTTGCCAGTTACAAATTTGCTGAGCTATTTCTTCTGTTTCAATTCCGTTATCATTTAAAGTAGATACAGAATATTTTGTTCTTGCAACTGCTTCTGGGTTATCAGGTTCACCTTGTAACATAACATATTGGATTTTTCCATCTCCATTTTTATCTAATGTGTCTTTTTCAGAATTCCATAAATCAGTTAATATTTTACCTTGCATAACTCCAGCTTCTTGAGCGTTAGTTCCTACGAAAATAGCATTTTCATAAGATTTTATAGCATCTGCAGCTGGTTCTCTATTGAATAAAACTACTGGAACTCCAGCATCTTTAATTTTATTGATAACAGTTTGTCCTGCTCCTGTATCAACTAAGTTAACTAGTAATAAATCAAAACCTTTAGATATTATTGTATCAATAGCATCATTTTGAGTAGCTTGGTCACCTTTTCCATCAAAGAATTCAAATTCAACTTTATCTGAATTTTCTTTTTGTATAGCTTCTAAACTTTGTCTAACTGTTGATATATAAGTATCATCAAATTTGTATAAACATACTCCTACTTTTATTACATCACTTTTAGTATCATCAGCATTTGCTTCTGTAGATGTTTCAGTATCATTACCTCCAGTACTTTCTGAAGTTGAGCTTGATCCACAAGCTACTAATGATGCAGTCATCATTAATGTTGCAACTGCAAGTGCAACTAATTTTTTTACCTTTTTCATAAAGTTTCCCCTCCATACTTACCTTTAATTTTATTCATTGTTTAATAACGTTTACAGTTATAATTATAATTTTTACCACATTTTAACTCCATACAAAATTCTTAACTCTTCTATCGAAATTCTAAGGTTTTCTATAAATTTGTTACAAATAAAAAATCACCTATATTTCAAGGTGATTTCTACTACTTATTATTCATTTAATTTTTTTAGTACTTCATCTATATCTATCCCATGAATCTCACAAGCATCTTCTAAACTTTCCATAGTAGCTGATGGACATCCTAAGCATCCCATTCCAAAACTTCTTAAGATTTCTTCTGCATTTTTATTCTTCTTTAATACATCTGCAATTATATCTACTTTTTTTATCATTTAATTACTCCTCCATCTATATTTTTCTTATAACTCTTGTATCATTATCTACTTCTAAATATTCAAAATCTCTATTTAATTCACTTACAAAAGCTTTAATCCAAAGACCTCTAAAATCATAGAAATACTTAACATCAATATTTTCTGCATCCCATATATCTTTATGCACACAAATTCTCTTCGTCCACTTAACTAATTCTTCTGAAGATTCCTCTATAACATTTACTCTGTCACAAGGCATACCATCTAATACATAATCATTCATTAAATTATATATCTCTTCAGCATTTTTATAAGATTTTCCAGATTCCTTAATCTCTTTTGCAGCTTTTATTCCTTGATCTATATATACTTTTTCTATCTTATTTATACCATTTTTACTATTGTTTATTATTATTGATGTCCATGCAGCCATTCTTCCTTCAGCAGAATTGATTTTAGATTGTAACCATCCATGAATATTTCCAGTATCAATCATATCTTCCAAAGGCTTATTATGTAACTTTTCTCCGTACTTTTTATTTATTTTATCATTTATTTCCTCTGTATATATTCCTTCGTCCTTTGCAACTTTTATAATATCTTCTTCTAAAATTTCAAACCATTGTATTTTATTAAATAACCAATAGTGTATCTTTCCTAAAAATAAACTCATATTACGTCCTCCCTCTTAATGTGTATTTAATATGAACTTTATATTGTATATAATATATCATTATCTTATTTTTTACAATACCTATTTAAAAATTCTTAAATTACAAAACGCTTATATTTAGTATGCTCAATGTATATATAATTATTAACATATATAATAAAGAGAGCAGATTATATTTACTCTGCCCTCTTTTATCAATAATATATTTTACTAGAAATATTATTTAATAGGTAATATTATAATAAATTCGCTTCCTTCTCCAACTTTACTAACTACACTAATTTCTCCACCATGAAGATTAATTAAATTTTTAGTTAGTGTTAATCCTAATCCACTTCCACCAAACTCTTCAGAAGAAACATCATAAACTTGTCCAAATCTATCAAAGATACTATTATGGTATTTCTCATCAATTCCAACACCTGTATCTTTAACAGTTATTTTAACTTTATCATCTAATTCACTAACAGTAACGATAATACTTCCTTCTGATTCTGTAAATTTTATAGCATTGCCAATTAAGTTAACTATACATCTCTCTATATCTAACCTGTCACAACTTATAGATAATTCTTCTACTTCTGGATCAACTATTAAATCAATATTTTTTGACCTTGCAAGTTCGACCATAGATAGTGCTGTATCTTCTACAAGACATACTATATCTACTTCTTCTTTATTTAATTTATATGCACCAGAATCTATTTTAGAGGTATCTATAATATTATTTATAAGATTTAAAAGCCTCTTTGAATTTCCACCTAAGGTATTCATATAATCTTCCATCTTATCGTTATCTATTTTCTTTCCTGACTTAACTAATGATCTTATCAGCTGTTCCATAGATAAAATTACATTTAATGGTGTTCTAAGTTCATGAGATAAGTTTACAAAGTAATTATTCTTATATTGCTCTGCTTCTATAAGTCTTTTGTAAAGTTTTTTATTTTCATGTAGCTTATTATTTAACTCTTGAGTCCTTTGAGTTACTAATGAATCTAAAATCTTAACTTGATTATAAAAGAAATATATTACTGCTAATACTATAAGTATGTATATAATATATGCAATAGGCGTTTTAAAAATAGAATTTTTAACCTTTATCTCTACACTTGATATATCCGACCAAACTCCATTATAATTTCTCCCTGCTATAAGCATTTTATATTTTCCAGGTGGTATACTTGCATATCTTGCATAGTTTTCAGTTCCTGAAAAAGTCCACTCACTATCCATACCTTCTAACTTATATGCATACTGCATTTGATTCATATTTTTATACTCTGGAATAAAAAACTTTATATATAATTCCCTAGAATCATACTCTAATACAACCTTATGTCGTAAATCTACTTCTAGTCCCCCAATTGTCTTTATACTATCTATTATTACATTGCTAGTCTCCATTTTAAGCTGAAGTTCTCTAGGGTTAAATTTTGTTACTCCATTTACCCCACCTACATAAATTTGCCCATCTTTATTCTTATGATAAGAAAATCCATTAAACTCATTCGTAGCAAGTCCATCAGCCTCGTAATATCTTACAAATTTTTCTTCATTTTGATCATACATAGATAATCCATAATTAGTAGTTGCCCAAATATTATCATAATCATCTACAATTACACCATAAATAAAATTATTTGATAATCCATCATTAAATGAATATACTGTAAACTTCTCTGTTTTTTTATTTAGCTTATTTAATCCGTCTTGAGTTCCTATCCATATATTCCCATAACCATCTTCAGATATAGATCTAACATTATTGAAGCTTAAAGAGTTCTCATTATTTTCATCATTTAAGTAATTTTTTACCTCTCCTGTTTCTCTATTATAACTTACAAGTCCGCCATCATTACCAAGGCCAAACCACATTATTCCTTCACTATCTTCGTAAATAGCACTAATTGTTTTTTCATATATCCCATTTTTCTCTAAAACTTCATTATAAGATGTAAAGTTCTCTTCCCTATCAAATGTAGATATTCCCCCTCTAGTTCCTATCCACAAAAGTCCATCTCTATCAATATATAAAACTCTTATTTCACTATTAACTACACTATTTTCATCATCTGTTTTTTTATATACAGTAAACTTTTCAGTATCTTTATCATACTTATTTAAACCATTGTCTGTAGCTATCCATATTTCATTTTCTATTCCAGTTATATCTTTTACTCTATTACTACTTAATGAATTTACATCATTTAAGTCATTATAATATCTAGTTACTTTATCTCCACTAACCTTATTTATACCAGCATTAAAAGTTCCAATCCAAACATTACCTTCATCATCCTCATATATCCCACAAACACTACTGCTGCTTAAAGAATTATCATCTGAAGGGTCATTTCTATATACCTCAAAGTCATTATTAGGGAAAAACTTACTTATTCCACTAAAGGTTCCAATCCATATTACCCCTAATCTATCTTGATATAAATTAATGATATTGTTATCACATATACTATGCTTATCTGTATTACTTGTATATGTATAAAAAGTCTCATTTTTCTCATCAAAATGAGCCAATCCTTGATCAGTTGCTAGCCACATATTACCATCTTTATCTTTAAGTATGTCTCTAATAAGATTGCTCGGTATAGAATTGGGATTACTAGGATCATGTGCATATCTTTTTATGCTATAATCTTTTAGGTTCATTATATTTAATCCACCAGTTTTAGTACCAATCCATAACTTACTATCGTTATAGTAAAGAGAAAAAATATTGTTTTCGCTAATTGTATTTTTATCATTAACATCATGATAGAAAGATTCTACAACATTTTTTTCATGATTATATTTAAATAGACCATCTCTTGTAGATACCCAGATATTCCCTTCACCATCTTCTGCAATATCTTGAATACCTTTATTCTCTAAGTACTCTTCTGCTACTTTAATAAAAGTATCATTTTCACTATCATATAAATTAAGACCATTAATAGTACATACCCATAGTCTTCCTTTGGTATCAAATAAAAGTTCATCTACAACAGTATTAGAATATAGCTTGTCTTCTTCCGAAACTAAATATCTAGTTATTTCACCAGTATATAAGTTCATTTTATTTAAGCCACCATCTGTTCCTATCCATAAATTTTTATTATTGTCTTCAACTAATGAACTAATCATATTATTACTGATACTATTATCATCATTTTTAATATTTTTATATACCTTAAACTCATTTCCATTATATCGATTTAATCCATCATTAGTACCTATCCATATATATCCAAAGCTATCTTGATATATATACTCCGCTAAAGATTGAGATAATCCATCATCTATACTTATACTTTGAAAATTTATATTACCTATTTTACTTGCTGAATATACATTTTCACTCCAAATACAGATAAATAAAAATATTAATACTAAAATATTTCTTATGCTTTTTTTCATATGTCACCTAACCTAAAAGAATTCTTTTATAACATTGTAACAAATTTATACATTTTTTTCATCATTTTTTCTATATTTTCTTTTATTGGATTATTTTTAATTAATTAAATTATAATTATATTGTAAAATATTCCTTTAAAACATTGCTTATTTGACTTTTTCAACAAAAGTTTTACTAAAAAAAACACTAGTTAACCTAATGTTTTCAAAATTATCCTATTAAATTTTATAGATTAAATTTACTTTACTGTATTTCAAAACCACCTTTAATAAATCTTACTCAGTAAATTTAACATTTCATTTTTTTATAACTTTTATCCTATTTTGAATCAATATAGCATTTCTACCCTTGTGGTATATTGATACTCTACAAGATCCATAAATACTAGTTTCTAAAGCAGCTATTACATAACATACATGTTCTCAAAAAATTTCATATCCATCTTTAATATTATATTATTTTTACAATCCCATCTTAACATGTGATATTAACTCTCGTAGAAATTATACAAAATTCATACAACACCTACTACTTTTTTGCTGCTAACTAAACACGCTACTTAACCCTAGAGTATTTTATAATAGTTTACTTCGATTATATTTTCCTATTTATATTTATCTATATAACTCCTCAATTATTACTATTTCTTAAATTAAAATCCCTTTTACTTTTATTTATGATAATTATTTTCAGTTTAGCATTTTTATTTTTTAAATATATCATCTTACTTTTCATTATTATTTAATTGTTCCTATACCCATCTATTTTCCAAATAACTCTAATAGTGTAATCCATAATTTAAATTTTAAACTTATTTCCACATCACTTTATCACATCAGAAAACATTATAGATTCCTTTATAACTAAACTTCCTAAAATAACTACATAATTAATTTATTCCGATTTTTATGCCAAAAAAGGGGCTGTCTCTGAAATGATTTTTAAAATCATTTCAGTAGACGGTCTTTTTATTTTTTATTCATATATTTATATGAAATTATTTCTAAATGAACAAGTTTTTTGACACGACAAATAGGAGGTTATAA
>NZ_CYZX01000021.1 GCF_001405015.1 Clostridium disporicum | reverse complement strand
CCCATAATGGACACATCCTTTCTTAACTAAATATTATTTTACTTAGTTCGATTTAATGTGTCCACTACTTTATACTAACACCAACCTCATAAACAAACTATCGATAGTGTAGATACCACCTGATGTTTTAATAAATGATTTCTTCATAAAAATCTCTCCTTTTATTATATAATTAATTGGTTATGTCTAAAGTATTACCATCTGTTTTTCAGCTATATAATCAAATAAAAATATTTTTCGACAATAAGAAAAAGAGCAAGCCTCTAGGCTCAACCCTTTTCTACTTATTTTAAATAATAAAGAAAGATTTAATTTTAAAACATTTAATATTCTATCCCACTATCCATCAGCTATTCACACTTTTTGGAATATTTCTCAATATTTTTAATTCTCAATAGATTATTTTTAAGCATCAATAATAAGGCTAACTAGCATTAACCCCTTACTCGTTTTATTAAATTACTGGCTTTATTGTTTTTTCAGGCTCTTCACATATGTATTAGTTATCATATACACTGTTAAATTAACAGGAAGAGATATTTACTAACTACCAGCAAAAGAGTAAATAGATCTCTTTATTATTTTCTTTTAATGTATTTCACTCCTATAATAAATTATATATCTAAATATATTCCCCTTTTATATTTAAAGCTCTGGCTTTATCCTAATAACAATATTTAAAATTCTTTATATTATATAAAGTTCTATACCACTTTATAATCAAAATTATATTTTTATACAGCAATCAGTTATTAAATATATTAGTATAATTGAAAAGAATTATTCCTCAAAAAAAGAAACCTATACATAACTAAATGTTAGGTTTCTTTTCATTTATTCTATTTATTTAATTATCTTTAACATAAGCATTCTTTAAGGCAGTTCTTCCTTCATTATGCCCTAATTTTAATGCTGTATCATTCCACGCTTTGGTTTGATCAGTACATTGCCTTAAATTATCTTCATACTCTTTTGTCGCATAGGCCTTCCTAATAGAATGTATTCCTGTCTTTGCGTCTTTATATCTGCTTATCTTATTCTTTAATAGCATCCTTTTTATTGTTACATTTACCGTATCTTCTCTTAGTGGACATATTCTATCTTCATCACTAACTACAGATTTTATATATTCACAAAGATTTCTTTGTTCTTCTGTTTCTATTTTAATATCTCTACATCTTTTTCCCTTTGAATCATGGACATGAATAATTCCTTGATTAAGCCTTATATCCTTTCCTTTAAGCTTACATACCTCTGAGACTCTCAGGCCAAACATTATTGCTACTTTTATTCCACTTACAGCTTTACTTTTGCTCTTATCACACTCATTTATTATTATCTGCAAATCGGCATCGCTCATCTTTATTGTCCTTAATTCAGTATAATTTACATTGGGTATCTTAACATTACTAGTATAGTTTACATATAAGTGCAGCTCCTGCCTTACCATTTTCTCTAACTTCCTAATACAGTAATTATAATTCTTCATAGTGCTTTTAGTACAGTAATTTGCCTTTTCAATAAAGAAACTTTGTACATGTTCCGTATTTATATCTTTTATATACTGTATCTCAGGATAGAACTCTTCTAAATAATCACAAAGCAAACTAGTAACCTTTATTATATTACGTCTATCTTCATAACTAAATATTTTAATTTTTTCACAACCACTCTTTTTGTAACTATGCTTATCTGCACCTATTGCTGTACACTTTTCAATAGCTTTGTAAAATTGGTAAAATATCTTTTCTCTCTTCATATATTTCACCCACTTTACTCATCTAAATAATTATTCCAGTTTATGCTATCGTCTAAATCATAAAGTACCTCATAACATCCACAATAAAATTCTATTACTCTTTCATCAATTTCTTTTTTCCCTTTTTCATAATTGATAATAAGTTCTAAGATATCCATCGTTATAGGCAAGGCTATATTATACTCTCCATCCTGTTCTTCTAATATACATTCCCACATATCATTACCGGAATAGCTCCTTAATCTTCTTATAACATCATCATATATTCTCTTTTCGCTAGTATTCATTCTTATCACCTCTTAGAGGCTTCCATAGCATTTTTAAAATTCCTTTAGTATATTATACAAATATACTATTATTTTAATTACTCTACTTAGTAAAAATGAACTTAATTTTTAAAATTCATTGTTTTTTGTGATTTATCTCATAATTTATTATCTGTCATATACACCTTTCAAAGCCTATTTATACTTTCTACCCATTCTGCTTTTTCATCAATTCATTAGCTATACTCTCAAGCTTTGTGTAATTTTCGCTAATTCCATTTAACTCTCTAATATTTTTATAACACGTATCCTTAATCATTAAGGCTGCATATTTAGTACTTAACTTTTCATCCTCACTTACTTCCTTAAAAATTATATCTTTGTATTCTATTTCCTCATCAATACTTTTGCCACTAGTATCATTAATGTTACTAGTATCATATTTTATTCTACTTCCACCAATTATAAGCATATGTTTAAGTACCAAAAATCTATTGGAATCATTAGCCCCACCTTTTATCTTCTCAATTACCTCTTTCTTTTCTAACCTTTCAATCACCTTTATAACATTAGTTCTATTTGTAGTATGCGTATACGCTAAAAAATCGCTTATACTTACTTCAGCATATCCCATAGCCAAATTAAATTTATATATTATAATCAATAAATAACTTCTATCCGTAGCATTTAATGTTCCATCACATATAAAAGATTCACTAATAGCTACCCCATTAGTCAAAATCACTACTGCTTCACACCTTCTTACTTCAGTTGTTTTTCCGCTGCTTTCTACTTCTATAAAATCTCTTTCTGTTTCATTATTTAGCTCTGCCTCTATTTCTTCCTCAATATTTACATCTTTTTCATCATTAATGCATGTAATTTTTTTTCTTCTAATGGCAATAATCAATTGTCTAAAAAAACAAATTAACTTCTCAATCATCATATATACCTCTCTTTTTAAATCATTCATCTTCAACTTCTTTTATAACAAAAAAAGCCAGAGTAAAAACTCTAGCTTCCTGCTGCTAATTCAAATCCTTTTGAATTATTATGCGGCTTATCGCTACATATACATAGTATTTTCTCTTATAAACCTATCAATTTCAGTCTTGGGAATTTTTCGTGTACCAAGATCTATATATCCAATCTTTCCTTGCTTGATTAAATCATAGACTTTATTTTTGTTTACATATAGCATTTCCGCCGTTTCCTTAACTGAAAATAATAACTTTTCCATATACCTCTCCTCTGTATATGGCATTCCTTTGCAAATTTTAGCTTATGAATAGCTATTAATCTCTATTCAATCCGTGCTATTATGATTTAATTATACCATCTTTTTACACATTTTCAATATTTTTATTATTTTTCTTTTATTCACATCTAATATATATTTAAAAATAAACCCATTATCTATTTATATCCATTTGTATCTATAGTACATATTTAGTATTCATTTGTATCTATTTATATTTATTTATACCCAAATATATTAGTTTTTACCTATGCTTCCCAACACACTCTCAACCTATTGAAAGCCGCAAAAAAGTATATAAAATATAATTAAGAGCTCTGAATTTTAGATATTTGAGGTGATACTTTGAAAGGTCATATTAGATCCAGAAAAAATTCAAAAGGTGAGGATAGATTCCAATATATATTTTCACAAAAAGCTGCAGATGGAACCCGTAAGCAGATAACCAAGTCAGGGTTTTTATCATATGAGGAAGCTGCAAAAGCACTAGAACTTGCTATTAAAGAAATCAGAAGTAATCCTGTTAATACTAACGAATTAACATTTAATATGATTGCTTTAGATTATCTTGAAGGTTATATAAAGCCACATAAATCATCTAACACCTATACATCTTTCGTGTATAAGTACAATAAATATATCTATCCAGTAATCGGTGAAATGAAAATATCTGATATAACAACAGTTACTATAAATTCATTATTAGCAGCAGCCAAAAACCTCGATCCTGTTAAACCTCTATCTTCTAAATCCGTAAAAGGCATTTACTCTCTAATTAATTCGATATTTAATAAAGCTATCAAATGTAATATAGTTGCTTTTAATCCCTGTACAAATGCTGATAAAATTAGAGTAGAAAAAACACTTCCAAGAATTTTTAGTGCTGAAGATATAGCATTGATGCTATCATCTTTAAATCTTTCGTTTCATACTGACTATTTAATATACGCAATAATAAATATACTTTTACACACTGGCCTACGTAGAGGAGAATTATTAGGATTAACTTGGAGTGATATTAACTTTACTGAGAAAACTCTTTCTGTTCGTCATCAGCTTACTTACAACAAAGGAAAGGTACTTTTATCTAATAAACTAAAATCCAATTCTAGCTATCGAGTTATTCCACTCAGCACTGAGTTGATAGATATCCTTGCGTACTTACGTAAAATTTATCATAAAAATAGACAAGCCTTAGGAAATAAATATATTAAAAATAACTTTAATGGAAAGAATTATGATTTTGTTTTTGTTCATGAAGATGGTAAAGTACTTCATCCTCTTTGGCCTTGGAAGCAATTAAAAAAACTCTTTTTAATACTTGGTCTTAATACTGACCTTACTTTGCATGACTTTAGACATACATTTGCATCAAATTATATAAAGAATAGCAACGGCGATATCTGTAATCTAACTTATATTTTAGGACATTCAAGCACTTCCTTTACTCTAGATAAATATTGCCACTACATTACACAAAATAGGCGCAATACCATGTTAGTGTCTAGTAAAATACTTACAGAGTCAATCGAAGCAGCTAAAAAAGTAGTTACCGATATTGTACTTACAATAAGTATAAATACTTCTTATAAAAAGAAACTAAGAATTTAAGCTAAGTTGTGAATTATCTTGTGATTTTATCTGCGGAAGTAAAAACAATTTAGGTTACCTTTAAAATTATGTTAACTCAACAATAAATTAATAATTAAGAATTATTTTATATAACTATTACGTATTATTAAGGGATAGCATTTGCTGACCCTTATTTTTTGCATTTCAAAATTGAATTATTTAGTTATTTATGCCATGTCGTTTATCTTGTAACCATATTTCCCAGTATAATACTATTTATGTGTTATATAGTTAACTATATAATTCTGGGGTAGGTACAACTAAAATTCAAATTACAGAGGTGGATTATATTGCAAGGACACATTCGTAAACACGGTAAAAGCTATCAATATCTATTTTATATTAAATTGCAAAATAAATATAAGTGCATTAGTAAGTCAGGCTTTTCTGATAAAAAATCTGCTACTAAAGCATTAAGAGATGCAATATCTAAATATGAGGATTATAAGTATATTGATAATAATACTATTAGGTTTAGTGAAATAGCCGAAGAGTATATAGAGTATTATGCTAAGACTAATCTAAAGCTAAATACTTATATTAGATATAAATCATTTTATCACAAATATTTAGAGACTACTTTAGGTCCAATTAAAATCAATGATATTAATGGTATGTCAATAAATAGGACATTAAATAATGCAAAGTACTTAAATCCTGAAAAACCTTTAACCGGTTCAACTTTACAAGGTATATATATATTAATAAATGCCATATTCAATAGAGCATTAAAGCAAGAGTTAGTATTTAAAAATCCATGCAAAGCTGCTGATAGACCTAAAAGAGATGCTGTTAATTATTCTATTCTAACGTATGATGAAATTAATACTATTATTAGTCTATTAGATACTACTAGCCATTTTGACTTTTTATTCGCTGCCGGTTTTATAATAACCTTAGAAACTGGATTAAGGCGTGGAGAGTTAGCTGGATTAACTTGGGATAATATTGATTTTGATACCAAGACATTAACAGTTAAAAATACTTTACTTTATATTCAAGGGCATACTGTAGTACAAGAGACACCCAAAACTGAACATTCTATGAGAGATATTTATTTTTCTGATAACCTAAAAGATATATTTTTAAGGTTAAAATCAGTTTATGACAAAAATCTTGCCATTCTTGGAGGTGATTTTGAAGAGTTTGTATATAAGAAAAAAATATATGACTTTGTTTTTAGGCATGAAAATGGTCAACACGTTCATCCAATGTTTTTTTATAACAAATTACAAAGATTAATGAAGGAATCTAAAATTAAAAAGCATATTAGATGGCACGATCTAAGACATTCAGCAGCTTCTCTACAATTGATGTCTGGTGCAGATATAACAACCATTTCTAAAAGAATAGGACATTATGATCCTTCCTTTACACTTAAAGTTTATAGCCATATAGATATGTCTCAACAAAAAAAAGTTATAGATGCCTTTAGTTCAAATTTACCTAAACTACATTTCTAAGAAATAAATCTTGCCAAAATCTTGCCAAAAAAGAAAAACACCAGCCGTTAAGCTAGTGTTCATCATGGATGCGAGATAGTCCGTAAGCGGAGTTCTGTATTAAGCAATCATCTATCTAGGCTTACTGTTACCAGTAAGCTCAAGCGACACACCACGTAGCGGGACGGGCCACCCATATGCTACATCTCGGTCTTGCTCCAGGTGGGGTTTACATAGCCATGATGTCACCACCATGCTGGTGAGCTCTTACCTCGCCTTTCCATCCTTACCAGTCACCTAAGTGAACTCAGACTAAAAGTCTTCTGGCGGTATATCTCTGTTGCACTATCCTTCAAGTCACCTTGACTGGCCGTTAACCAGCACCATCGCCCTATGGAGCTCCGACTTTCCTCTCCTAGCTTCTAGAGCTAGCAGCGATTGCATGTACCACTCGCAAGAAATATAATATCACACATATTCAATTATGACAAATAGTTTTTTTAAACAAAATATAAAATTATGAACAACATGATTAGAATTATCCAACTATAGATACCTATTCCTGAAAATAATAGTGTTATTCCAATAAGCACAAATATACATATCCTTGCCGCTGGATTTGGACATTTAGACTGCTTTGGCTTAGCTGACGGTGTCTTAATAGCACATATTATATCATTAACAGTTTCCCTTAATACTTTTCCCCAATCAGTTTTCTTAGACATAATACCAACCTTACTAATTACTATAGTTTATAATATGTCTTTACCTATTTGCCTTATTACTATAATTTTAAATTTTACGTAATTAATATAATTTATAAAAATGTATACGGATCTTCTTCAACTTTTGATAAAATAAATTCTACGTCAGTAAATTTATCAATAATGTTTTTCATCACATTAAAGAATACAATTTGTTCTGAAGCAAAATGCCCAGCATCAATTATATTTATTCCCATTTCTTTATAGTCTGAAGCAAAGTGATATGTTGTATCTCCTGTTATAATACAATCTGCTCCTTTGCTAACAGCTTTACCTATAAAATCTTGCCCACTTCCATTTATAATAGCAATCTTATTTACTTCTTCTTTACCTTTAACCACTCTTAGATTATTAATATTTAGTGCTTTTTTAACATTATCTACAATTTCATCTAATTTAGTAGGCTTATCTAAAGTTACTATTCTTCCAAGACCTGCTTTCTCATCTCTTTTATTAACCTCTAAAATCTCTGATGAGTCATAGCCTAATAATTTGGGTATACTATCATTTAAACCACTTTTAGCTGAATCTAAATTAGTATGACTTGAATATAAACTAATATCATTTTTTATAAGCTCTATTATCTTTCTACCTTGAATGGTATCAGTTGTTATATTATTTGGACGTCTAAATATAAGTGGATGATGAGTTATAATTAAATCTACATTATTTTCTTTAGCTTCCTCTACTACTTTTAATGTACAATCTAAAGCTAATAAAACCTTTTTAACTTCTTTCTCTCTATCCCCTACCATAAGACCTACATTATCAAAATCTTCTTTTAAAAAAGTAGGAGCTAAAGTTTCCATAACCTCTATAATTTCTTTCACCTTTTTCATATTATCACCTATAAATAATTTTTCATTCTATTTAGTATCTCTATTTTTTCACTAACTTCTGATTTTCTCTTTAGTGCTGATTCGCTATCATCTTTTATAAAGCCTAAAATCTTATTGTATTCTTCTATTTTATAATCAACATAATCTTTCATTAATGGATGTTTCTGTCTTAATAAAATTGGACTTATTTCATAGTATATGCTATCTAATTCTGTTGCATGACCTTCAGCTTTTTTTACCATAAATAGTTCATAGTAAATACCTTCATCAAAGCATAAATCCTCTTTAATTATTTCAAAATCATTTTTATAAAGATATTCTCTTAAAACTTCTGGATTTTGCGCTGGAATAAGTACTAAGTAATTACATGAAGCTGCTTTATTTAAATCTTTCTCTATTATATCTCTTATAAGATTACCGCCCATACCAGCAATTACAACTTCTTCTACTTCATTAACTTCTAATGGTTCAAAACCATTTCCTAATCTAAAATCTATTTTATCGTCTATTCCTTCTAAAATTGCATTTAGTTTTCCTTTAGCTAATGGATCTTTATTTATATCACAAGCTATAGCTTTCTCACATATCCCATTTCTTAAAGCAAGTAATGGTACATATCCATGGTCTGTTCCTATATCTGCTAATGTCGTTACCTTTTCTAGATTTGATACTATAAATTCTATTCTTTTGCTCTTATCCATTATTATTACCTCTGCGCTCTATTTTTTGTAAATATTAGCTTTTAAGCCTTAACTTAGTAAGAAGTTAAAACATTAGTGACTATCTAATATTTTAACTTCTTTAAATATAAATTATGTTATTTTTTAATTTTTATTTCTTATAAATTTAACCAATAAAATAGCACCGACTTTAGGTGCTATTTTACTAGTCTAAATAATCCTTAAGCTTTTTGCTTCTTGAAGGATGTCTAAGTTTTCTTAAAGCTTTAGCTTCAATTTGTCTTATTCTTTCTCTAGTAACATTGAACTCTTTACCAACTTCTTCAAGAGTTCTTGCTCTACCATCATCTAATCCAAATCTAAGTCTTAATACCTTTTCTTCTCTTGGTGTTAATGTATCTAGAACATTTATTAATTGTTCTTTTAACATTGTAAATGCTGCAGCTTCTGCCGGTGCTGGAGCATCATCATCTGGTATAAAGTCACCTAAATGTGAATCTTCTTCTTCACCTATTGGAGTTTCTAATGAAACAGGCTCTTGAGCTATCTTTTGTATTTCTCTTACCTTATCTACTGGTAAATCCATAACCTTTGATATTTCTTCTGGGTAAGGATCTCTTCCAAGCTCTTGAAGTAATTGTCTTTGTACTCTTATAAGCTTATTTATTGTTTCAACCATATGAACAGGAATTCTTATTGTTCTAGCTTGGTCTGCTATAGCTCTTGTAATTGCTTGCCTAATCCACCAAGTAGCATATGTTGAAAACTTAAAGCCTTTACGGAAATCAAATTTTTCTACTGCCTTAATAAGTCCAAGGTTTCCTTCTTGAATTAAATCTAAGAAAAGCATACCTCTTCCTACATATCTTTTAGCAATACTTACAACTAGTCTAAGGTTTGCCTCTGCTAATTTCTTTTTAGCATATTGGTCACCTTCTTCTATTCTTTTTGCTAGCTCCATTTCTTCTTCTGATGAAAGAAGTGGAACCTTACCAATCTCCTTTAAGTACATTCTTACAGGGTCATCAATAGCAATACCTTCAGGTATAGTAAGATCTAAATCTTCTTCTACTACTTCTACCTCTGCTGCTTGACCCTGAACTTCTATTCCCATAGATTCAAGAACCTCATAAATTTTTTCAATTTGTTCAGGTTCTAAATCAATATGGTCTATTTCATCCAAAATCTCTTTATATGTTAATACTCCTGCTTTTTTTCCTTTATCAAGTAGATTCTTTACTATAGACATCCTTTCATTTCTATCTTGGATATCTTTCTTCTTATTTGAAGCTGCTTTAGTCTTCTCTTCCACTACTTAATTACCTCCTTCCAGTACATTAGCCTAATTCAATTTTCCTCTTTTAAGTGTTTTACTAATTTTAGCCAACTCTATAGCTAAAGATATAGATTCTTCAATCTTTCCTTGATTTTCAAGGATTTTTTGTTGTTTCTTCAACTCTTCTATCCTTTGTTTCAATTTATAATTAGTAATTTCATTGATATAATCTTCTATTAATCTTTTTGTATCTTCCACATAAAACAGATTAATATCTTTAATTTTAATAAACTCTTTTATACTTTCAGCATTATTAAGTTGAGATTCAACAAAAGATATAACATTATCTTTATTTTCCCCTTTTGCTCTTTTAATAATAGTGAAAATTAATTTATGTTCTGGCAATACTAGGTCATTTTCATCTAATTTTTCTTCTATAAAGTCTAAATAATCATTATTTTCTAGAATAAGTTTTAATAAGGCTCTTTCAGCCTTTAAAAATGCAGGCTCTATATATAATTTTGTTCCATTTTCTCCCTTATTATTCACATTATTTACATCATTATTGTCATTAATCCTTTTACTTAACATATCATATAAAATTTGCTCTTTAATTCCTGTATTTTCTGAAGCTTTCTTTATATAAACATCTTTTTCTAAAGGATCTAAGTCTGATAAAATATTCATAACTTTTTTAGCATATAGAATACTCGATTGACTATTTTTAAAATCTATTCCTTCTTCAGCCTTTTTTAGTCTATAGTCTATTAACGGTTCTGCAGAATTTATTAGTTTTAAAAATGCCTCTTTACCATTACTTCTCACAAATTCATCAGGATCTTTTCCTTGAGGTATTGATAATACTCTCACATCAAATCCAGCTGTTCTTAAAATTTCAAGCCCACGCATTGTTGCCATTTGACCTGCCATATCTGCGTCATAAGATATAACTACCTTATCAGCATATCTCTTGAGAAGCCTTGCCTGATTAATAGTAAGCGCCGTACCTAAAGATGCTACCACATTAGTTATACCATATTGGTGTAAAGTAATTA
Organism: Clostridium disporicum; assembly: GCF_001405015.1. Classification (GTDB taxonomy): domain Bacteria; phylum Bacillota; class Clostridia; order Clostridiales; family Clostridiaceae; genus Clostridium; species Clostridium disporicum_B. The sequence goes on along the minus strand of NZ_CYZX01000021.1, from coordinate 53,216 downwards.
AATCCATATACCCTTCAACAATGATAAAATATCTCTCTTTCATATTATGCTTTAAAGCAAAGTTTAAGCCATATAAATTAGTCCCTTTTTGAAAAACCAATGTTTCAGGTGAATTTAAATACTTAGGCTTTGAATCATCTAATACTCTTCCACCAAATCCTATAACTTTTCCTCTATAATCAAACACTGGGAACATAACTCTATTTCTGAATCTATCATACTTTCTATTTTTTTCAGGATTTACAGAAAGCAACCCAGCTTCAATCATTAATTGTTCAGATATGTTTTTTCGTTTTAAATGATTCATAAGACTATTCCAGCTATTGTTTGCATATCCCAATCCAAAACTTCTAATAGTCTCTAATTTTATGCCCCTATTTAAGAAATATTCCTTTGCAGTATCATTACTCATCAAATTTGAAAAAAAGAATTTTCCCGCTTCTAAATTTACCCTATACAATAACTCTTTTTTTTGTAAGCTTTTATCTTTCTTTTCATTTTGAAGTTCTAATGTTATATTTGCTCTACTAGCTAAATATTTAACTGCATCTAAGAATGACATATTTCTATTTTTCATAACAAAACTTATCACATTCCCAGCTTCTCCACATCCAAAGCATTTATATATCTGCTTATCTTGAGAGACAGAAAATGAAGGTGACTTTTCATTATGAAATGGACATAGTCCCATAAAGTTTCTTCCAGACCTTTTAAGTCTTACAGTTTCCGAAATCACCTCTACAATATCATTCTCATTTTTAATTCTTTCTAGAATCTCTTCTGAAATCTGCAAGGAGACTCCCTCCTTACTTAATAAATTTTATTAATTACTTTGTATAAAATTCGACATTTTAAATCAAAATCCTTCTTTTCAATTTAAAAATTTAATATTAAATATATATTATTAATATTTTGTCGTCATTTTTATTATAATTCTATTTAAATTTTAAAAATCCTTTTTATTTTACAAATTTTATTCTGCCCAAAAATCATAAATTATACAACATTTTTAAAAGATAACAAACTTTGGTACAAATAATTCATTGAAAATACCTATACAGTAATCATCACTCATTCCTGCAATATAATCTGCTACTGCTCTTTTTAAGCCCTCTTCACTAGCAATTTTTCTATATAACTCCGGTAACTTTTCCTCATGCTTACAATAATATTCTAACAATTGATGCAAAATAAATTTTGCTTTATCTCTTTCTCCTTTAAGAACATCTCCTAAATATATATTAGCAAACATAAACCTTCTAAGTTCTACCATAGCTTCTTTAACTTCATTACTTTGGCCTACTTCATAAATATTATTTTCTAAATTTTTTATAGTTTCTTTTATCATATCCGATACTAAAACTTCTATTCTCTCAGAATGTGTTTTTCCTAAAACTTTTATTACATCTTTAGGCAAGTCCCCTTCATTTAATAGTTTTGCTCTTATCGAGTCATCTATATCATGGTTTAAATAAGCAATCTTATCACTATATTGAACGATTCTTCCTTCTAAAGTTTTAGCTTTATTTACACCCTCACTTAAACCACTATGATTTAATATTCCATCTATAACCTCATGTGTTAAATTAAGTCCACGTCCATCTCTCTCTAACTTTTTTACTACTCTTACGCTTTGCTCGTTATGTCTAAATCCACCTTCTAAAAATTCATCTAAAACTTCCTCTCCATTATGTGCGAAGGCAACATGCCCTAAATCATGCCCTAATGCTATAGCCTCGATTAAATTTTCATTAAGTCCTATACCAACACCAATAGTTCTTCCAATTTGAGCTACTTCAAGAGTATGAGTTAATCTTGTTCTATAATGATCACCAAATGTTTTAATATAAACCTGTGTTTTATGTTTTAATCTTCTAAATGATTTTGAATGTATAATTCTATCTCTATCTACCATAAAACAAGTTCTTATTGGATCTTTTTCTTCAAAAACTTCTCTTCCCAAACTTTCCGTGCTCAATATCGCTTGTTTAGCCAATGTCAAGTTTTCAAACTTTTCTATTTTCTCTCTTACATTCATTTAACTCACCTCAAGTATACTTATTCTATATTTTTCTCAAAAATCCTTTCTTTACTCTCTACATTTAAATAATATATGAAATCTACTATCACCTTATGTATATTTGCTAAATAAAACTAATATTATATATTAGTAAACAAAGATAAGGAGATATTTATATGGCTTCTGAGAAACTTTTATTTAATAATGATGGCTTGTCTTTAACTAATATAAAAAAATATATATTACCTCTTTTCTCATTAGAAAATGCTACTGTATCTATGATAAAGTTTAAAGATACTGATAAACAAAGAGCAGTTTTTAAGGTAGAAACCCAAAGTAATTCCTATTGTTTAAAAAAAGTGTATTATAACGAAGAAAATTTACTTTTTGTTTATTCTGCCATGGAGTGGTTATATAGAAATAATTTAAACGTCCCTAGGTTAATTCCTTCAAAAAATAATTCTAGGTTTGTACTCTTTAACAGCATGATTTTTATATTAACACCTTGGATTGACGGTGATAAATGTGACTTTGATAATCCTACTCACATAAATCTTTCTTGTCAGACACTTGGTAAAATACATAAAGTCTCAAAGAACTTTTTTCCTATAGAAGGGAGTACAGAAAGAAAAGGGCTTGAAGATTTCCACTTATCTACAAGCAAACACTTTAATCAACTTTTAGAGAATGCTAATTATGCAAGTACTATAAAGGATAGATTCTCTAATATTTATTTAGATAATCTTGATTATAACCTAGATTTAGCCAAACTGTCTTTGGAAATTTCATCCACAATAGACTCTTCAGAATTATCTACATCACTATGCCACGGTGACTATGTAAATAAAAATATAATTATAGATAATCAAAATAAGGTTTTTATCATAGATTTTGATAAGTGCAAATACGACTATAGTGCCTATGATTTATCTTATTTTTTAAGACGATTGCTAAAAAGACCTACAACTAATTGGGAAACAAAGATAACTATTGACGTTTTAGATAGTTATCTAAAAGAAAATTATCTTACACCTTCAGATTTTAAATATATATTAGCGTATTTAGCATTCCCTCAAAAATACTGGAAGATATCAAGAGACTATTATAAGAATATAAAGAAATGTAATAAAAAATCATTTGTTACACTTTTAGCGAAAGGCCTTGACAGAACTTCAAATCAACTAGAATATGTGAAAAATATGATTGTAGTTTTAGAAAAATATTATAACGTTAAATTTTAAAAAGGAAGTGTTTCCACTTCCTTTTTTTATATTTTAACTATCTTGGATTTTTAACTTGAGCTTGTGCTGCAGCAAGTCTAGCAACTGGCACTCTGAATGGTGAACAAGATACGTAGTTTAATCCTACATTGTGGCAGAATTCTATTGAAGATGGATCTCCACCGTGTTCTCCACAAATACCAAGTTTAATATTGGGTCTTGTTGATTTTCCTTTTTCTACTGCTATTTTAACTAATTGACCAACACCATTTTGGTCTAATTTAGCAAATGGATCTTGCTCATATACTTTTCTTTCATAATAGTCATTTAAGAACTTAGCAGCATCATCTCTTGAGAATCCAAATGTCATTTGAGTTAAGTCATTTGTACCAAATGAGAAGAATTCTGCTTCTTTAGCAATTTCATCTGCTGTTACAGCTGCTCTTGGGATTTCTATCATAGTACCTACTAGGTATTCAAGCTTAACTCCCTTTTCTTCCATAACAGTTTCAGCTGTTCTAACAACTATATCCTTAACGAATTTTAATTCTTTAACATCTCCAACAAGTGGGATCATTATTTCTGGAACAATATTATATCCTTTATTATTCTTAACTTCAATAGCAGCCTCTATTACAGCTCTAGTTTGCATTTCAGCTATTTCAGGATAAGATACAGCTAATCTACAACCTCTATGCCCCATCATTGGGTTAAACTCATGTAAGCTTTCAACTGTAGCTTTTAAATCTTCAAAAGTTAATCCCATAGTCTTAGAAAGTTCTGCGATTTCCTCATCTGTATGAGGTAAGAATTCATGTAGTGGTGGATCTAAGAATCTAATTGTTGCTGGCATTCCTTCTAATGCTTCATAGATTCCTATAAAGTCTTCTCTTTGCATTGGAAGTAATTTTTCAAGAGCAACTCTTCTTTCTTCTTCATTCTTAGCTACTATCATTTCTCTCATAGCCATTATTCTATCTTCAGCAAAGAACATATGCTCTGTTCTACAAAGACCTATACCTTCAGCTCCAAACTCAACTGCTTGCTTAGTATCTCTTGGAGTATCAGCATTAGTTCTTACTTTTAATGTTCTTATTTCATCTGCCCATCCCATGAATGTAGCAAAGTGTCCAGAAATTTCAGGAGTAACTGTATCAATAGCTTCTCCGTAAACATTTCCTGTTGAACCATCTATTGAAATGTAATCTTCAGCAGTATAAACTTTTCCGTTTACTTCTAAAGTTCTTGCTTCTTCATTAACCTTTAAAGTTCCACAACCAGCTACACAGCAAGTTCCCATACCTCTAGCAACAACTGCTGCATGAGAAGTCATTCCTCCTCTTACTGTTAAGATACCTTCAGCTGCTATCATACCTTCAATATCTTCTGGAGAAGTTTCAAGTCTTACTAAAACTACTTTTTCTCCTGCTGCAGCTCTTTCTTTAGCTTCTTCAGCAGTAAATGATATCTTACCACAAGCAGCTCCTGGAGATGCTGGAAGTCCTTTAGCTATAGGTGTAGATTTCTTTATTTCAGTAGTATCAAATGTTGGATGTAATAAAGAGTCTAATTGCTTAGGTTCTACCTTTAATATAGCTTGTTCCTTAGTTAACATACCTTCTTCAACTAAATCAACAGCTATCTTTAATGCAGCTTGAGCAGTTCTCTTACCATTTCTAGTTTGAAGGAAGTATAATTTACCTTCTTCTATAGTGAACTCCATATCTTGCATATCTCTGTAGTGGTTTTCTAATGTATGAACTATATCCATAAATTGTTTGTATATAGCTGGGTTTTGCTCTTCTAATTTAGCTATTGGAAGTGGTGTTCTTATCCCTGCAACAACATCTTCACCTTGTGCATTCATTAAGTATTCACCATATATTTCTTTTTCACCAGTAGCAGCATTTCTTGAGAATGCAACTCCTGTTCCTGAAGTTTCTCCCTTATTACCAAATACCATTTGTTGAACATTTACCGCAGTTCCCCATTCTCCTGGAATGTCATTTAATCTTCTATAAACTATAGCTCTTGGGTTATCCCATGATCTAAACACTGCAGTAACAGCTTCTATTAATTGTTTTTTAGGATCTTGGATGAACTCTTCACCTTTTTCCTTTTTGTATAATTCTTTATATTTAACAACTAATTCTTTTAAATCATCTGCTGTTAAGTCAGTGTCAAAATGAACCCCTCTATCTTCTTTCATTTCATCAATAAGATTTTCAAATAATCTCTTTTCAACTCCCATAACAACATCTGAGAACATTTGAATAAATCTTCTATATGAATCATATGCAAATCTTGGATTGTTAGTAAGTTTCGCCATAACTTCAACTGAAGTATCATTTAATCCAAGGTTTAATATTGTATCCATCATACCTGGCATAGAAACTCTAGCCCCTGATCTTACTGAAACTAACAATGGATTTTCTAAGCTACCAAACTCTTTCCCAGTAGTTTCTTCAAGCTTTTTAATATTTTCTTGTATTTCTTCTATTATTGCATCTGATATTTTCTTACCATCTTCATAATACTTGTTACAAGCTTCTGTTGTTACTATAAATCCTTGTGGCACTGGGATCCCTAGTTTGGTCATTTCTGCTAAATTTGCTCCTTTACCTCCAAGAAGGTTCTTCATTGTTTCATCGCCTTCACTGAAAAGGTAAACATACTTCTTTTTATCCATCTCAATACTCCTCCGTTCAATACAATTATAAATATATATACTATCGAAGCTCGGCTCCGTAGCTAACCCATTTTATAAATTTTATTGTTCTATACCATTTTTTATACCCGTTAATTTTTTATACCCGTTTTTTTATTACCCTAATTATTTTCTCCAAGTTTTACAAATAACTTTGTAATATTAGTCTTTGATATTTTACCCACAATTTTGTACTCGTCTTTTTCTTTTGAACTATCTTCAATTTTTTCTACTATTGGTATGCTATCAATTTCATGTTCTATTATTTTCTTTGCTAATGAATATGCACTATCTTCTTGAAAACCATATATTATATTTGGCATTCTAGTCATAATAACTCCTACTGGAACCTTATGTATATCTGTTCCACCTATTGCAATTTTTAAGAAATCTTTTCTTGAAACAGCGCCTACTAAAACATCATTGTTTTCAACGAAAATTGTACCTATATCATTTAAAAATAAAAACACAATTGCATCATATACCGTTGTTGCTTCATTTACCGTAGCTGGTTTAGACATTATAGTTTCAGCTTTAATATTTGATAAATTATCTAATATATCACTATTTAACTTACGTCCTACATATACGTAACCAACCTTAGGTCTAGCATCTAATATCCCAATCATAGTTAAGATGGCTAAATCTGCCCTTAATGCTGCTCTAGTTACACCTAATTTACTTGCTAAAGCTTCACTTGTGACAGGCTGTCCTTCTTTAACTAATCTAATTATCTCTTCTTGTCTTGATGTTAATTTCACTTTACCCCTCTTTTCGACTTTTTAGGGAATATTCAGACAATTTAGATTTATTTGATATTTACAGTATAATTATAACATTTTATCAAATTTTGACTATACTTAATTTTCTGAAAAATCAGTCAAATTAGCTGATTATCCCCTATTTCTTCTATTTACTGGAACTATACCCCTGTTTATCTATTAATTACTTCCTTTTTCTTCCTCTTCAAAATTTACAGTATACACAAATGTGTTATTATCGTTCTCTTTAGAAACTATATTCTTATCATATTTTTTTAATGCATCAATGTTAACTTCTGATACTTTTTCTTTAACTACATCCGCAATATCTGAAGCCTTATCTTTTGCATCATTAACTGCCTTAGATATATACTTATTCACCACTTCTACAGTTCCATCTGCTTTAGTTATTTCTATCGTTACTTTTGTTACTACAGCTGCAACAACTACAAAAGCCAAAATTGGTGGAATTATAACAGCAATAACAGCAGCTGCTATACCAGCATTAACAGGGACATCTACAATTGTATCTCCATCTTTTGATACTTTTATTCTTGATATATTCCCCTTATTTATTAAATCTTTAAGCCAAGCTTTAAGTTCAGCTATTGTTTCTGTATTGTTATTAACAGTACCACCAGTACTATTTTCAGCTCCAATACCATTTTCATATTTTTCTTTAGCCTTTTCTTCTAAAAGAATTATAGCATCTAAAACATCACCGTTTGTAAGTTCTAAAGCGCTCTTAGCCTCTGCATAAGATACTCCAGTTCTTTCTTTAACTTTATCAACTTGTTCTAATGTTATTTCCATATTTCTCACTACTCCTTAATATAATTTAACATCTCTAAACTCTTAGGACGTTTTGAATAATTTGAATAAATTATATACGTTGTAACTTTCTCAATCTGTTTTTTAACTTCATCCGTTAGATTTAATCTATAAACCTTATCCATTGGTGTATTGTTTAAAAATCTCAAAGCACTATATGCAGCTCTAGATATATAAATTCCACCTACTTTATTACATTCATCACATACTCCCCCAAAATTATTTAATGAGATATACGTAGATGAATTTATAGGTTTTTTACATATGCTACAGTTATCAAATACCAATCCATATCCTGTTGCTTTTAAAACTCTTAATTCAAAAGATCTTATTAAAAGTTCATAATCTAAAGCATCAGTATTTAATAAATATAGACATGTTATAAAATCTTTAAAAAGATTAAAATTTTGTTCTCCATCTTCTACACAAATGTCTATAAGCTCACATACGTAAGAAGAATATGTAAGCTTATCTAAATTATCTAATAATCCTTGAAAAGAATTTATAATTTTACCTTCTTGAAGATTATAGAGGTTTTTTCCCTGAAAAAGTGAATAATCAGCAAAGCAAAGAGGCAAAGTCATAGATAAGAATTTGCTTTTACTTTTCTTTGACCCTCTTGCTATAGCTGTAACTTTTCCGGCAGCTTCTGTATATATCCAAATAAGCTTATCATTTTCTCTATAATCCTGTGATTTCAAAACAACACCTTTAGTATTTAAAAGTGCCAATAAATCCACCCCTAATTATTTCATTTTCTTATATCCTAATTCCTTAAGTAAAAGATTATTATCTCTCCACTCTTTTCTTACTTTAACCCATATTTTTAAGTTAACTTTAGCGCGTAAGAATCTCTCTATCTCATATCTTGAAGTTTCCCCAATTTTCTTTAAGCTAGTTCCGTTTTTCCCTATAATTATTCCTTTATGAGAATCTTTTTCACATATAAGATCTACTTCTATATGATATGTTCCATTTTCTTTTTGTTTCATCTGAATAACATCAACAGCTATTCCATGAGGCACTTCATCTCTAAGATTTCTTAAAGCCTTCTCTCTTACTATTTCAGATACTATAAATCTTTCTTGAACATCTGTTATCATGTCCTCTGGATAGTATTGAGGTCCTTCAGGCATATAATCTTTCATTAAGTTAACTAAAGTATCTACATTTTTACCCTTTAATGCTGAAATCGGAATTATTTCTTTAAAGTTATACTCTGCTGAATACATTTGTAGAGTCTTAGCCACCTTTTCATGACTATTTTCATCAACCTTATTAACAACTAAAAATACTGGTGCCTTTTGTTCTTTTAAAGCTTCTAAAATGAACTTATCTCCTCTTCCGATCTCTTCATCTGGATTTATTAAAAATAATACTAAATCTACTTCTTTAATAGATTCCTTTGCTGAATTAACCATAAATTCACCAAGCTTATGCTTTGGCTTATGTATTCCTGGTGTATCAACGAAAACTATTTGATAGTCCTCACCTGTTAATATAGTTTGAATATTATTTCTTGTAGTTTGGGGTTTATTTGATACTATTGATAATTTTTCCCCCATTATTTGATTTAGTAGTGTTGATTTCCCTACGTTTGGTCTACCAACTATTGTTACGAATCCTGATTTATACATTAATTTCCTCCTAACCATTTAAATCTTTCTTTGAAAAGATTCCTGGTAATATTTCATCAAATGTTTTTACTAAATAATCATTTTCATTTTTTATTATTATAACAGGTATAGATGTATCTACTACAAACTCAGCAATTACCTGTCTACATATACCACATGGATATGTATAAGCGTTTGTATCTCCAACTACAGCTATAGCCTTTATTTCTCTATTTCCTTCATACACACCTTTAAAAATTGCAGTTCTTTCTGCGCAATTAGTTCCACCAAAAGATGCATTCTCTATATTACATCCTGTATATATATTTCCATCTTCAAATAAAACTGCTGCTCCAACTTTAAAATTTGAATATGGGCAATATGCTTTTTCTCTTGCTTCTAATGCTTTTTTAACTATTTCTTTGTAATCCATATTTTCAGCCTCCATTCTTAAATAGTATATCACATTTAAATTTATTGTCTTCAAATATCATAAATTTTTTTAAATATTTTTTATTTCCATAACTGAATTAATGAACAAACTATTATGTCTAAATCAAAGATTTAGAGACTCACTTATAGTTTAAATATAGTGAATATAAAAAGCGTTAATAAAACACCCAAAAGTGCTCCTACAATAACCTCAAAAACTGTATGCACTTCTGAGTCAACTCTACTTTGAGCTGTTATAAAAGCCATTAAGTAAGCTAATATTATACATATTGGTTCTTCTGTAATTAATGAAATAGCAGTTGATAAAGAAAATGCTAAAGCACTATGCCCACTTGGCATTCCTCCCTTTAAAGGAGTTCCTTCTCCATATATAGCTTTTATTATAACAGTTGCTAAACTAACTATTACAAGAGCAATAAATATCATATATGGTTCTGAATTTTTCATTTTATGAATAACTCCATAAGATATTTCTTCGAATTTATCCCAAAATATAATATATCCAACTAAGACTGCATTTATAGCAGTTATCAACACTGCCCCTGCTGCAGTGTTTTTCGCAACTTTTGCTAATGGATGATAATAATTAGTATTTAAATCTATAGCTGCTTCAATAGCTGTATTTATCATCTCAGCCACAAATACACTTGTTATAGTTAAAGCTAAAATTAAAAATTCCACTTTTGATAAATCAACAAAAAAACATGCTAATAAAACTATAACCGCTCCAATAGTGTGTATCTTCATATTTCTTTGAGTTCTTATAGCATAAATTATACCATTTATAGCATGATTAAAACTCTCCAACAACTTTCTCACTCCCATAATTCTCACCCTTTTAATTATCTCTTTATATCTAACCCATTTAATATTTCCTCTTCTCTAGTTCTCATTATCTTCTTTTCATCTTCTTCCATATGATCATAACCAAGTAGATGTAATATAGAGTGTACAACTAAATAGCATACTTCTCTTTTAAATGAGTGATTATATTCTATACTTTGTTCCATAGCTCTCTCTAACGACAATACCATATCACCTAAAACTAACTCATCTCCATCCATATACATAACATCAAACTTCTTATCTTTATATACGTCCTTAAAAAATTTGCCTTTTGGATAATCTAGCATAGGAAAAGATAATACATCTGTAGCTTTATCTATATTTCTAGTTTCTTTGTTAATTTCTCTAATCTCTTCGTTGTTCACAAATAATAATGAGATTTGACACTTTTGTTTTACCTCCTCTTTTTCTAAAGCATAAATACAAACCTCTTCTAGTTCCCTTATAAATTCTTCTGTAACCTCTATTTGATTTTGTCTATTATCTGTATATAACATATTTTTCTCCTTTAATTCAAAATTTATTTTAATAAAATGGGAAGGTAAAAACCTCCCCGAATATATTATTATTTTTCTTTTGGATATTCTACCCTTTGATGATAAACACCAATTAAAACTTTCAAGAAACATTTCTTTATATTTTCTATATCTCTTAAAGTTAAATCAGAATCTATTAATTGATCTGATTGTAATTTATCTTTAAAGATATTATTGACCATTTCCTCAATTTTCTCTTTAGTAGGCATAGGAATCGATCTAACAGCAGCCTCAACACTATCAGCTAACATTATTATTGCTGCTTCTTTAGTTGATGGAATTGGTCCACTATATCTAAAGTCTTCTTCTTTTATTTCATCAGGATTATCAGAGGAATTCTTTAAAGTATAATAAAAATACTTAACTAGCGTTGTACCATGATGCTGTATAATTATATCTTGAATAACTTCTGGTAATTTATACTCTTTTGCTAATTCCAATCCGTCTTTAGCATGAGAAATGATAATTTGAGTACTCAAAGTTGGCTTTATTCTATTATGCGGATTTTCTCTTCCCATAAGATTTTCTCCAAAGAATATAGGCCTCTTAAGCTTACCAATATCATGATAATACGATCCAATTCTCGCTAAGATAGGATTTGCATCAACAGCCTCTGCTGCTACTTCAGCTAAATTTGCAACCATTAAGCTATGATTATAAGTCCCTGGAGCTTCCATTAACAACCTTTTTAATAATGGACTATTTGGATTTGATAACTCAAGCAATTTCATATTAGTGACTATCTTAAAAGCACTCTCTAGAAAAGGTGTAAAGCCTATGGCAAATATACCCGATAATAATGCACCTAAAATAGAAAAAGTAACTTCAGACACAATCATCTTAAAATTATTTGATACTAATAACCCTGTAGCTAATGTAACTATTGCAGAAGCTATAACCATATATAAAGTCGCTTGCAAAACTTCATTTCTACCATTTACCTTTTTTATCGATGTGCAAGCAACTATTATATTAACTATCCCTAAAATAATCACTTGTGGATTAAAACCTGTAATAATTGCTATGAAAACTAAGTTCAATGTATTTAATACAACTGATAGCTTATAATCTAATAATAAAGTCATAATTAAAGCAGTACATCCTATTGGAATTACAAAAGGTGAAACAAAATTTAATGACCTCGCCATAATTATAGATACTATATTTAAAATAACAATCATAAATACTACTTTAGTATTTAATAAAAGGCTTAATCTTTCCTTCTTCATATATAGATATTGAAGTTCTAATGTTAATAATACGAGTACAGCTAAAACTATATAAATGAATAAGTATCCTTTATCTACTCCATCGCCTAAAATACCAAGCTCTGTTAATATTTCAATTTGAGATTGAGTTATTGGCTCTCCCTCTTTTACAACTATTTGATTTTTTTTGATATACTCTTTTGGTGCTAATTTTAGAGCTTCAGTAATTTTTTCATCAGTTTTATCTTTATCGAATACCCAGTTAGGTTTTATTTGAGAATACGCCATGTCTTTTAATATATTCTTCAAGTTTTCATCTAACTCTGATACATCTATTATATCATTAGCAATATTTTTAGCATCATCAATAGTTTTTGCCTCTATATCTTCATCATTTTCATCTTTAATATTATTTTCATAAACCTTTTCTAAAGCACTCAATAATATCCATTGCATCTCTGTAGCTTTTTCATTAGTTATCGATAATAATGTCTTATAATTATTATCAGTTAACGTAAAACTATCTAATTTTTTCAAAGTTTCTATCTTTTCTTTTTCAGATGCTTCACTACTTTTTAAATTTATTAATTTAGTAAAAAATGTTGTTACATTTTTACTCGCTTCAATTTTTACTTCACCTTTTAATGAATATACCTTCTCAACACCTTCTATTATCTCATTTTCTTTAGCTTTAGTCGCCTCTTGATTAATTATGTCTCTCGGTGCTTTTATATCTACTTCCGCTATATCTCCAGCCTTCAAATCATATTTATTTGGAGCAACAGCTGTAAGCATTATAAAATAAGTTATTATAAAAACCATAGTAAACAAAAAACTTCTACGCCATTTTTCCTTAGAATCTCCAAAACCTTTTTCATCCAACTTTTTCATGTGCTCACCTTCTCATCCCATTATATGTTAATATTGTACAGGAATATCGTTCACTATATTTTTTTCTACTACAAAAACTACTTTTATAGTTAAATTCCCATCACTATCTAGTTGCTTCTTTACAATCTTATCTACTACTTTAGAATCTCTAGTAAGGTCTTTTTTCAATGATTCTTCTAAACTTTCTATAGCTATTTTTTCGGCTTCTTCTTCAGTAATATCTACTTTTTTTTCTATTCTCTCATAATATACCACTTCATTAAATATTTTTCCACTCTTTTCTATTCTATCATACTCTTTAAAGTCTTTTATAGCCTTCTTTAAATATATTTTTTTTCCAAATATACTAATGTAATATTCTGTTTCTCTTTCTCCACTTCTTTCAAGCTTTGTGCCAGTTAATTTTAACTGCATTGTTTTTTCATAAAAAGTATTAGCTATAACAATCCCCCTAGGTGCAATAATATATTCTTGCCCTTCTTTACCATCTATGCCTTCTATTAATACATCTCCCTTTTTAACCATTTGTTCCTGTTTAACTGCTGATCTTCCAGCATAGGTATATACCTTAACTACTTCTCCATCCTCAGTAGCAACTAGATTTCCATATTGCCCATTCCATTCTGTAGGAGGATTTATTTTTTCTTCTATGGTTACATTCAAAGTAGATCCCTCTACTCTTACTCTAAGCCAAAGTATCTCACTATTGGCATTTTCCAACTTCTTTTCTATATCTTCAACAACTATATCACTTTTGGCCATTCCTGGCTTTATCCCTATTTCTTTTAGTTGCTGTCTTATTTCAAATGGTGATATGTTTTCTTGTACATTTATATCTATTGCCCAAACATAATTAGATAATAAAAATATTACCACTAAAAATAACATCAACCCAACCACTAAAGAAATTTTACCCCTCATATTTCTAAGCCAAAATATGAATCCCCTTCTTTTTACTATACTAATTTTGCCACCAAGAGTTTGTATAACTTCACAAACTTCTTCATAATTAATATAATCTATATCTAATCTTATAGTAGAAATATTTTTCTTATTTATTTTATATATGTTTATATTTCTATTCCAAAATATGTTCAAAATCCTATCCGGATTTAGAAGTTTTATCTCTACCGTTATTCTCCCTGCTCTAATATTATTCATCCCCATACTAATCACTCCTCATAAGATATTGAAGCAAACTTTCCACTAATAGTTATTGTTGATGTTGCTATATATAATATTTCAAAACCTTCTCCTTTTATAGATATTGGCCCTAACTTACTATTTACCCTTATCTCATCTTCATTAAAAGTTAATATACCTTTATGATTTTCTATAGTAACTTCTTCTTTACCTATAACTATTATCTTGGGTACATCTAATACAACATCTTTTGGAAGATCTAACTTTTCAATTAGTATAGTTCTTTTTTTATTTAACTTTTCCCCCATTTTATTTCCTCCTAATTAAAGTCTCTCAATGTACTTTATGATAAAGTAAGGAATAAAATCACAAAATAATAAAAAAAGAACTCAATTTACATTGAGTTCTTTTTCATTATCTTAATAGTTATAATTTCTAACTTATAAGTCTTCAAATCTACTTTGCATTAAAATAATTGGCATAACTGATAAAATAAGTTAACCTATATTTTTAATGTGATTATCCCTTTATCTGTAGCTGTGTTTATACAATTTATAAATTCTATTTATTTAATTGCTGAGGAAGGTAACTTATAAAGATTTAAATATTATAAATCTTTTATAATTCAGTTATCAAATTAAATTCAATAAATACCTTTTATTTTTGCTAAAACCTAGAAATCTATAAAAAACAACCTGGTATTACTATTTTCATTTCATTAATAACATAGCAGATTTTTCACAACTATATTCTTGATATAGTTATTTAATTCATATAGTTATTATCTAATTAATAACATTACAAATGAATACTACTTAAACTTTCTCTTTCTTGCAGCTTCAGATTTTTTCTTTCTCTTTACGCTTGGCTTTTCGTAGTGTTCTCTCTTTCTTACTTCTGAAAGAACTCCAGCTCTAGCGCACTTTCTCTTAAATCTTTTTAAAGCACTTTCTAGTGTTTCATTTTCTCCAACTTTAATTTCTGACATCTATTATCCCTCCCTCCGCTAGCTCAAATTAATTTTTAACTCAGCTACGGGCTTAATAACACACGCTATATTATATAATATTTAGACTTAAACTGTCAATAATAAATAACTTTTCTAGCCTGGTGGCCATTGCAATCCTCTTCCAGCAAGAATATGGAAATGCATATGTCCTACTGTTTGACCTCCATCTTCACCACAGTTATTTACTATTCTATAGCCACTCTTATCAATTCCAAGCTCTCTTGTTATTTTATTAATTACAAGGAAAATATGTGCAACAATTTCACAATTTTTTTCATTTATTTCATTTGCACTTACTATATGCTCCTTCGGAATTACTAAAAAATGAACTGGTGCTTCTGGACTTATATCATAAAAAGCTAAAACCTTATCATCTTCATATATTTTCTTAGATGAAATTTCACCTTTTATTATTTTACAAAAAATACAATCCTCCATAAATTCACCTCCTTTTATTAGTTATAAATAACAAATGATAAGTTATACATAAAAAATATGAAATTTATTAAAATCTATTAAAGAAATCTTCTAAATAATAATTAACGTATTTTTATTTTAACCTAACTTTGTAAGCTTTCTTGTAAACCTATCACTTGTCACTATCTTAAACCATTTCTGCTATTGCATAATCTTTTTCTGCTTTTTCTAGCTTAACATCTACTATTCTACCAGTAATATTAGCTGCCATGCAATGAACTTCAACTTTTATATAATTTCTTGTATACCCTTCATATACATCTTCTTTTCCTTTTACTTGCTGTTCAAATAAAACATCCATTTCTCTATCTATAAACTTCTCAGTAAAAGCTTTTTCATTTATGTCATTTAACTCTATAAGTTTTTTACTTCTCTCATCTTTAACTTTCCCATCAATTTGGTTTGGCATATCAGCAGCCTTAGTTCCTTTTCTTGGGCTATACTTAAAGATATGAGTTTTTGTAAGCTTTATTCTCTTTAAGAATTCGTAAGTTTCATTGAACTCTTCTTCTGTCTCTCCTGGGAAACCAACTATTACATCTGTTGAAATTGACACATCTGGAAGTGTTTCTCTTAAAAGATTTACTGAATCCTCATATTCTTTTGCAGTATATCTTCTATTCATTCTTTTCAATGTAGCATCACAACCACTTTGAAGAGAAAGATGGAAGTGAGAGCAAAGCTTCTTAAAGCTTTTTATTTTTTCTATAACTTCTGGAGTGAAGAATGCAGGTTCTATCGAGCCTATTCTAATTCTTTCTATCCCATCAATTTTTTCAATTTCTTCAATTATTGAAATTAAATTTACATTACCTTCTAAATCTAATCCGTAAGATGCTGTATGTATTCCAGAAAGTATAACTTCTTTGAATCCATTTTTAGCAAGCTCCCTTACTTCAGAAAGTACCTTGTTTGGATCTTTTGAACATACTGAACCTCTTGCATATGGGATGGTGCAATATGTACAAAATCTATTACATCCATCTTGTATCTTTAAAAATGCTCTAGTTTTATCTTGATAATCTTCTATTTTTAAATCTTCGAAAACTTTGTTTTGAAGGACCCCTTGCACGTGTACCTGAGATTTCCCTTCATCTTTAGCTTTGTTTACATAGTAAACTACATCACCTTTATTTCTAGTTCCTAAAACTACATCCACTCCTGGGATTTCAGAAACTTCTTTTGGTGACATTTGTGAATAACATCCAACTGCTGCTATTATTGCTTCTGGATTAGTTCTTCTTGCTCTACTTATTATCTGTCTTGATTTTTTATCTCCCATGTTGGTTACAGTACAAGTATTTATTACATAAACATCAGAAAACTGATCAAAGTCTACCACTTCATAACCTTCTCTTATAAACTTTTCTGCCATTGCTTCTGATTCATATTGATTAACTCTGCAACCTAATGTAGCAAACGCAACTTTCATTAAATTACTCCTCCTAAATCACTAAGCTCATATTGAATTAAAGATGCTGCTACAAATCCAGCTGTCTCTGTTCTTAAAATTCTCTTACCTAAAGTTATTATATGAGCACCTTTATCTTTTAGTTTAACAATTTCTTCCTCTTCAAATCCGCCTTCAGGACCAACTAATATTCCTACAGTTTTTATATCTCTTAAATTTATATTATCTTTTCTTAAATTGTTTATTAGAGTCTTTATACCAAACCCTTCTGCATTTTCATAAGGTACTAACATTAAATCTAATGTATCTATCTCTTCTAAAACATCATTAAAATCCATTGGTTCTAAAACCTTAGGAACAATACTTCTTTTGCTTTGCTTCGCTGCTTCAAGAGATATTCTATTTAATCTATCTAACTTCTTAAATTCACCTTTTAGTTTTACATCAACTCTTGAAGTTATTACTGGCTTAAACTCGTAAACTCCAAGTTCAGTACCCTTTTGAACTATAAGATCCATCTTTTGACTTTTAGGAAGTCCTTGATAAAGAGTTATCTTTATATCACTTTCATTACTTCCTTCTATAGTTTTAATTATATTTAATGTTACTTCTTGCTTATTAACACTATTTATTGTAGCTAAATATTCTGTGCCTTCACAATTATTTAAAACTACTTCCTCACCTGATGTTAATCTTAACACCTTCATTATATGCTTAACATCATCACCTATTATTTTTCCTACATTTTCATTTATTAATTCTTTTGCCGTAAAAAATTTATGCATACTTTTCACCTTTAAAGACTATTTTAATTTTGCAACTATACAGTTCCATTCTCCATCTCTATTTTTCTCTATTACTTCAAAACCTGAAGCTTCTAGCTTATCAACTACCATATCTACTCTATCATGAATAATTCCAGACGTTATAAAATATCCATTTTGCTTTAACACTCTCTTAACATCATCTGTAAGAATACAAATTATTTCAGCTAATATATTAGCAACTACTACATCGGCTTTTCCTTCTATAACTTCAACTAAGTTTCCGTGTAATATTTCTATATTATCTAAGTTATTATATTGAACATTTTCCAAAGAAGATTCTACAGCAACAGGATCTAAATCAACCCCTACAGCTTTTTTAGCTCCTAACTTAGCCGCTGCTATAGCAAGTATTCCTGATCCACACCCTACATCAAAAACAACACTTTCTTCTTTAACATACTTTTCTAATGATTGTATGCACATTCTAGTAGTTTCATGAGTTCCTGTTCCAAAAGCCATTCCTGGGTCTAAATTGACAACTAACTCACCATCTTTTTCTTCGTATTCTTCCCATATTGGCTTAACAACTATTTTCTCACCAACTTTAGAAGGCTTATAATATTTCTTCCAATTATTTGCCCAATCTTCTTCATGAACCTTTTCTGATTCTAACTTTCCTTCTCCAAGGTTTATTCCCATTTCTTTTAATTCTGAAAGTCTTTCATCTATGTATTTAAGAACTTCTTCTATATTATCTTCTTCTGAAAAATACGCTTT
The DNA here is from genome assembly GCF_001405015.1 of Clostridium disporicum. Lineage (GTDB taxonomy): Bacteria > Bacillota > Clostridia > Clostridiales > Clostridiaceae > Clostridium > Clostridium disporicum_B. Next base: position 34,543 of record NZ_CYZX01000021.1, on the reverse strand, counting down.
AACAACAGCAGCATTTCCTTTATGTTCTAAAATATTTATATCAGCAAAATCCCAAGTTAATGGTCCTTGCTCTCTTCCTAATATATCGTTTGGATCCTCTATTGCAACACCTTTGCAGTCTAAGCTATAAAAAATACCTGATACTGGCTCTAAAGCCTCACTTGTAGTTATAACTCTTACTTCAATCCATGTTCCTTCCATGTATATCATCCTCTCTTATTTTTTCCTATGACTAATTCTATATTCTACACTTATGTAAAGATAAAGTCTATATCTAATTTCTATTAAAAGCCATATTAAAAAGAGCCGTATAAACAGCCCTTTTTACATTTTAATTAAATTACAATTGTTTTTGCTTCCAGCTTAATAACATTTCCTTTATATTTTCTCTTTCTTTTATTTTCTACTTTTAATTTTCCATGTGATAAATTGAATACAATCGCACATGTGGACATAAATAATATTCCTAACTGCGGTGCATATAACGAACAATCAACTAACCCTTGAACTATCACAATCACATTTAGCGCCACTAATAATGGTACTAATGGTTCTTTTGTTTTATAAAGCTTAAATAAATCTTTAAACATCTTTAGCTTTATATATAAATACATACATAATCCAATTAATCCCGTAGATACCCAAAATGTTAAGTAAATATTATGTGAGTGTATACTATTTCCATTGTTATAGAAAAATTCTTTCCCATGTTCTAATGTAGCTAACGTCCCCCATCCCATTAAGGGCTTTTGAGCTATCATCTTTAAAGATCCAGTCCATATATCATATCTCGAAGAAAAAGAAATTCTAAGCTCATTAAAAACAGCTTTACTATCACCTTTACTTTCTAATATTAAAAACATTGATATAATAGTAAAAATGCTTAATCCTAAAATTATCATCTTTCTCTTATCTTTTAAACTCTTTAAAACATAGTAACAAATAAACGCCGCTACAAAAGCTACAAGAGCACCTGATGATTCTGTCAGTAAAAGTGCTATCAATATTATAGCAATGCATAGAGTATAAATATTTTTTTGTTTTTTTCCACTTGTTATTGCTCTTAAATATAAAGCTATAAATATAGCACTTGCAAACCAAGCCCCAGCCATATTAGGATTACCATAAGCACTAATAACCCTATCATTGAATGGATTTGAAAACTCTCCAGTTTTTCTAAAAATATAAAAATATACTCCCTTTTCTATTATTCCATTAATTGCCGTTAAAGCAGTTAGATAGATAGAATATTTAAAAGTCTTATGAATTCTTCTTATACTTATAAAATATCTCTGTCCCAAAAATCCTATAGCAAAGTACATAAGCAACATACTTGATCCTAAAAATGATAATACACTTTCATTTATAATCGCCACTATAAGAGACCAAATAAACAGCACTAATAGACCTATATTTAAATAGTTTTTTTCTATTTTACCTTTATTCTTAAACATTAAATACGTTGCATAGATTCCTGGAATAATAGAAGTAATAGGAGAAAATACAATCATCGTTACAAAAAATATCATAATCTTATCACCATTATTCCTTATTTCTTTTCAAAGCACTCGTACAAGTATACAGTTATTATAATTTAAATTCAATGAAATTTTCTTTAAAATTTCATTACATTATTGTCACTTTTATCTAGTAAACATATACATTGGATACCTACCATAATTGTTTGTTAAAAAAAATATAAAGTAAAAAGACTGTATTATCCAGTCTTTTTATTTTTAGAAATTTAGCCTATTTATATTCTGCAATTAAAAATTTTGTTTTTATACCTTGTTTCGTGAACATTTCTTCATGTTCTGTAACAACATTTCCCTCAAATCCACTATTGTGTAGATCATATGTTATATATTTTATATCTAAATTACACTCTTTAAAGTACTCTAATGATTCTTCAAATAACTCATCGTCATCTGTTTTAAACCATATTTCACCTTCTTTTTTTAAGAAAGTCTTATACTTGTTTAACTGTCTAGTGTGAGTTAATCTTCTCTTCTTGTGCCTATCTTTTGGCCAAGGATTACAGAAGTTTATATATATTCTATCTACTGTATCATCTTCACTTAGCATATCATCAATAAGAGCTATCTCCTGAGACATTAAAGCAACATTATTTAATTTATGATTCTTTTCTTCATATGCCTTTTCTATGTTTCTTTTAGCTAATACTAATACCTCGTCCTTTATATCTACGGCAATATAGTTTATATCTGGATTTTCAGATCCATGGACAGCCATAAACGTTCCTTTTCCACAACCTAATTCTAAATAAATAGGATTATTATTCTTAAAGAATTCTTTCCATTTTCCTTTATACTCACTAGGTTTCTGTATAAAGAAGTGACAAGCTTCTAACTCTGGTCTAGCCCATGGTTTTCTTCTCATTCTCATATAACTTCACTCCAAATCTTTTGTTTAAATCATAGATTAATTATACATCTATTTATATTTATTTCAATATTAAAAGGCTGCTATAATTCAAAGCAACCTTTTAATTTTAATTTTATATAATATTTAGTTATTATTTTAACACTTAAATTCTTCAAATATTTTTTTGAAGCTTTCTTCATTTTTTTCTAAATAAGTTGAAAAATTCATATTTTTATCTTCTAATTCCAGTGAAAGTTTATATATAAATTCTGGGATATCTTTCTTTAAAATATCTCCATAAATTTTTCCTAATCTACATTCTTTAGCTAAGAAGCTTCCATTAACATGTAATTCATAAGCTTCTTGAACTACATCATTTACTCTCTTCTTCTTTCCTGTTAGTCCTATTTCAGCAATTTCATGGACACCACAAGAATTTCCACATCCAGATATATAAACTCTTGGTAGTAAATCTAATCTATTTACTTTTTCTTTTATATAATCTAACATTTCATTTAAAGTTTCTTGGCTATTTCCTATTCCTAATTGGCAAGTCGGAACCCCTATACAAGAAACACTATATTCAAATGAAGTTTTTCCACCAATAGATTTAGTAACATCTAAAAGTCTCTTTACTTCATTTCCGTTAAGATTTCTAACATATACTCCTTCTGTCATTGATAATCTTAACTCTACTGCATCAAACTCTGAAATTATATCCTTTATAGCCTTTAACTCATCAATCTTTATTTGGCCACCAAATGGATGAATATATAAGCTATATAATCCTTCTTGCTTTTGAGGATATATTCTTTCATCTTCTATATCTATAGCTATTCCCTCTTTATTGCATACTACAGGAGTAACATCTATATCTAATTCTCCTCTTTCTTTAGCTTCTTCTACATATCTTCTATATTCATTAATGAAGTTTTCTTCGCCTAACTTCTCTACCATATATCTTACACGAGCTTTTGCTTTATTTTCATAGTTTCCTTCTGCCTTAAATAAATTAACCATACCTTCTACATAGTATAAAACTTCATCTGGATTTATTAACTCTGGATATATTAAAGCTAATCTCGGATTTCTTCCAAGTCCACCACCTAAATATACCCTAAATTGATTTTTGCCATTTTCATTAACAGCTAAGAACCCAAGATCTTGAATTGTACAGTGTGCAGTATCTCTCTCGCTATTTGAAAATGATACCTTAAGCTTTCTTGGTAATTTATATGTTGTTATTCTTTCCATAAAATAATTTCCTACAGCTAATGCATATGGTGTAGGATCAAAAGCTTCTTCTTTATCTACTCCTGATAACGGTGATAAAGCAACATTTCTTGGGAAGTTACCACCTGCTCCACGAGTATATATATCTTCCTTTAATGCATCTTCCATTAAATCACATACTGAATCTATAGATATTCCATGATATTGTATTGCTTGACGAGTAGTAAAATGTAATTTATCTAATCCATACTTTACTGCCCAGTCATATATTAAATTTAATTGCGGTACAGTAATTATTCCTGATGGAATTCTTAACCTAATCATAAATTCCTTTCCACCTTTATGAGCATAAACTCCCATTCCACCTGAAGCATGCTTAAAATCCATCATAGAGACTTCCCCATCATAAAACTTATGACCTAACTCTCTAAAGTCCTCTATTTCAGATAATAACTTTTCTTTTAATTCTTTCATTGTACACCTCACATCTTTTAATCATATGTTTTAATATACTATTAAAATTATATAAGATTTAATATTATGTTTTATATTTTCAACACTAGTTTAAAATATATTAACTTTTAATACTTTATTAGTATATACCTTTTTGTCACAATAAATCTACCCAAAATTTAATCCAATTAAAAAAGCTGCAAATTCGCAGCTTTTTTTATCTAAATAAATCTTTAAAACCTTTTTTGTGCTTTACTTCACCATCTATACTTTCACCACAAGCTTCCATAAATGCTTTTAAAGCATCCTTTTGCTTTTCGTTTAAGTTCTTAGGAATATCAACTATTACTCTTACGTACTGATCTCCTCTACCTGATGAATTAACTCTCGGAACACCTTTACCCTTTAATCTAAATAAAGTTCCTGATTGTGTTCCTTCAGGAATTGTATATTTTACATCTCCATCTACTGTTGGTACAATTATTTCAACACCTAATGCTGCTTTACTCATAGAGATATGAGTATCTATATATATGTCATTTCCTCTTCTTTCAAACTGCTTTGATGCTGATACATTTATTCTTACATATAAATCACCTGCAGGACCACCATTGTTACCATGTTCACCTTGTCCTCTTAATGGAATTATATTTCCTGTATCAACCCCAGCTGGAACTTTAACCTTTATAACTCTTCTCTTTCTTACTTTACCTTTTCCTGAACATGTTGGACATGGATTATCAACTATTGTTCCTTTTCCACCACATCTATCACAAGTTGAAGTACTTACGAAGTTACCAAGCGGTGTTTGTCTTTGAACTCTTACTTGACCACTTCCTCCACATTGATCACAAGTTTTTGGTGTACTTCCAGCCTTAGCACCTGTTCCATGACACTCTTCACAATTTTCATTTTTAGTAATTGTAATCTCTTTTTCAGTTCCAAATATAGCTTCTTCAAAAGTTAAATTTAAAGTATATTCTATATCTGCACCCTTAGTTGGTCCATTTCTTCTTCTTGATGAACCACCACCGCCTCCGAAAAAGCTTTCAAATATATCTCCAAAGCCTCCCATATCTGAGAAGTCAAAGCCACCAAATCCACCTGATCCAAATCCACTTCCATCAAAGTCAGCAGTTCCAAATTGATCATATCTAGCCTTTTTCTCTGGATCAGAAAGTACTTGATATGCTTCATTTATTTCTTTAAACTTTTCTTCTGCTTCCTTATTTCCTTGATTCTTATCAGGATGGTATTTAATAGCTAGCTTTCTAAAGGCTCTTTTTATTTCATCATCACTTGCTCCCTTTTCAAGTCCAAGAGAAGCATAGTAGTCTTTACTTGCCATCTATCATGTCACCACCTATTTTTTTCATTATATTACTTAAGCAATATTAACATTTATAAACAAAATAGTAAACTACTTTATTTAATTAAGGATTAAGAGTTAAAAGTTTATAAAAAAAATTCTAACTAAAGTTTTCTCATTAACTCTTAACTTATCAATCTTAACTTTAAAGAAGGGAAGACGGCTTTGTCTTCCCTCTATAATTTATTATTTATCGTCTTTAACTTCGAAGTCTGCATCTACTACATTGTCATCATGATGAGCTGAACCTTGGTTTGCTCCACCCATATTGTTTGGATCAAATCCTTCTGCTCCACCTTGAGCTCCTGCAGCTTGGTACATCTTTGAAGATATAGCGTAGAATTCTTGAGTTAATTCTTCTGTAGCTTTCTTGATAGCTTCTAAATCTTCTCCATCTTTAACAGCTTTTAATGCATCTAACTTAGCAGTTATCTTAGCTTTATCATCAGCAGCAATCTTATCTCCTAATTCTTCTAATTGTTTTTCTGTTTGATAAGCTAATTGGTCAGCATTATTCTTAACTTCTATAGATTCTTTTCTCTTCTTATCTTCTTCAGCAAATTTTTCAGCTTCTTTTACTGCTCTTTCTACTTCTTCATCAGAAAGGTTAGTTGAAGCAGTGATTGTGATGTTAGCTTCTTTTCCAGTTCCTTTATCCATAGCTGAAACCTTAACTATACCGTTAGCATCTATATCAAATGTAACTTCGATTTGTGGAATTCCTCTTGGAGCTGGAGCTATTCCTGATAGAGTAAATCTACCTAAAGTCTTGTTATCAGCAGCCATTTGTCTTTCACCTTGAACTACATGAATTTCAACTGATGTTTGACCATCTGCAGCTGTTGAGAATACTTGACTCTTCTTAGTTGGAATAGTTGTATTTCTTTCTATTAATGCTGTTGCAACTCCACCTAATGTTTCAATTCCAAGTGTTAATGGTGTAACGTCTAATAATAATACGTCTTTAACTTCTCCTGTTAATACACCTGCTTGGATAGCTGCACCTACAGCAACGCATTCATCTGGGTTAACTCCCTTTGAAGGTTCTTTTCCAGTGAAGTTTTTAACTGCTTCTTGAACAGCTGGTATTCTTGTTGATCCACCAACTAATATTACTTTATCTATTTGGCTCATTGAAAGTCCCGCATCAGCTAAAGCTTTCTTCATTGGCTCAATAGATCTTTGAACTAAGTCATGAGTTAATTCATTGAATTTTGCTCTAGTTAAGTTTAAGTCTATGTGCTTTGGACCAGTTGCATCAGCAGTGATGAATGGTAAGTTGATGTTTGTTTGCATTGAAGATGATAATTCAATCTTAGCTTTTTCTGCAGCTTCTTTTAATCTTTGAAGTGCCATCTTATCATTTCTTAAATCTATACCATTTTCAGCTTTGAAAGTTTCTGCGATGTAGTTCATTATCTTTTCATCGAAGTCATCTCCACCAAGCTTAGTATCACCATTTGTTGCTAATACTTCGAATACTCCATCACCTAATTCAAGGATAGATACGTCGAATGTACCTCCACCAAGGTCATATACAAATATTTTTTCGCTGTGGTCAGTCTTATCTAGACCATAAGCTAATGAAGCAGCTGTTGGTTCGTTTATTATTCTTAAAACTTCTAATCCTGCTATTCTACCAGCATCTTTAGTCGCTTGTCTTTGAGCATCATTAAAGTATGCAGGAACAGTTATAACTGCTTGAGTTACTTTTTCACCTAAATAAGCTTCAGCATCTGCTTTGATTTTTTGAAGAATCATTGCTGATATTTCTTGTGGTGAATAAGTTTTGTCATCAATCTTAGTTTTGTGGTCAGTTCCCATTTCTCTCTTTATAGAGATTATTGTATGATCAGGATTTGTAATCGCTTGTCTTTTAGCAACTTGCCCTACTAATCTTTCTCCGTTTGCTTGGAAAGATACTACTGATGGAGTAGTTCTTGCACCTTCAGAGTTAGCAATAACTACTGGTTCTCCACCTTCCATAACGGCTACACATGAATTTGTTGTACCTAAATCAATACCTATAATTTTTCCCATAATAATTTCCTCCTCGAAATCTATCTATAATTTAGAATCTTATTTACTTTTATAAAATTAAATTAGTTTGCTACTTTTACCATAGTATATCTAATTATCTTGTCATTTCTTTTATATCCTTTTAAGAATACTTCTGCTACTGAATTCTTTTCAAAATTTTCATCTTGAACATGCATTACTGCTTGATGAAAGTTTGGATCAAATCCTGAAGTAGTATCTATTTCTTCAACACCTAATTTTTCTAAAGATGATTGGAATCCTTTTATAGTCATTTCTATACCTTTTTTAAGGTCTTCAACGCTACCATCTACAGCAATAGCTCTTTCAAGATTATCTAAAACAGGTACTAATTCCTTTAATACATCAACACAAGCATCTGTATAAATACCTTCTTTTTCTTTACTTGTTCTTTTTCTAAAGTTATCATACTCAGCCGATAGTCTCATTAATCTATCTTTTAATGTATTAAGTTCATTATCAAGTTTCTTTTTTTCATCTTTTAACTTTCTTACCATAGATAGTGTATCCTCTTCATTATTTTCTTCCACTACTTCTTCTGTAGTGTCTTCTACTTCTTCAACTATCTCTTCATTAGTTTCTTTTTCTTTAACCTCTTCAAGAACTTCATCTTGTTCTAACTCTCTTTTCTCTTCCATTACTACACCTCAACAATCATTAATCAAGACTTTGATTTTTAAGACTTTTATTTAATTCCTTCATCACTTGAGCCATTATAGAAAGCACCTTAGAATAATTAATTCTTCTAGGACCTATCAGTCCTATACTTCCTATTGCTCTACCTCCTAATGTATACTCTGCTGTTATTACAGAACATTCTTTAGCTTCAGGAATATAGTTTTCATCACCAATTCTTACAGTTATATCACCATCTGGCTCTAACAACTCTATTACACAATCCTTGTTACTTATAAGTTGAATCATCTCTTTAGCTTTTTCAATATCATTATATTCAGGGTAATTAAATAAATTTGTAGTTCCTTCTACCACTAATTCTTCTTTATCGCTGCTATTTAAACTTTCATATAAAGCTGGAAGTATAGCATTAAATAAATCATCAAATCCTGCTAGTTCTTTTTTAACTTCATTTATAACTTCTAAATTAATTGCTTCAATCGTCAAATTCTTCAATTTACTATTTAAAACATCATTAATTCTAGCTAATTTATCACTAGGTGGCATATTACTAATTTTAATTCTATGATTTTTAATTACTCCACTATCTGTAACAATAACTGAAATTAAATTTGATTCATCTATTTTTATAAGCTGAATAGATTTAATATAGCTTCTCTTCATTGAAGGTGTTTGCACTATACATGTTAAATTTGTAAGTTCAGAAAGTAATACACAGGCTTCTTTTAATATTTTATCTACTTCGTACATAGCAGAATTAATTATATATTCTTTAATCTTTAATTCTTCCTCTTTACTTAACTGAGCCTTCTCCATTAACCTATCTACATATAGTCTGTATCCCTTACTTGAAGGTATTCTCCCTGAAGATGTATGGGGTTGCTCTAAGTAACCCATTTCTTCTAGATCCGCCATCTCATTTCTAATAGTTGCAGATCCTACTCCTAAGTTATATTTCTTAGCTATCGTTCTTGATCCAACAGGTTCACCTGTCATAATATAGTCATTAATGATGGCTTGTAATATTTTTATTTTTCTTTCATCAATAGCCATAACACCACTCCTATTGTTAGCACTCATTAAGTTCGAGTGCTAATGACTACATTAACAATATATTATTCTTTAGCTTTTTTGTCAATTTCATATTACGTTAAATTTTCAGAATATTTTTTATAACTTTTTATTTTTTCAAGTTTATCTCTTATTTCCTTTATTTTTCTTTCATTTACTACCATTTCATTTATTTGTCTAATATAAATTCTGCCATTACATTATTAGAAAAGTCCATCCCTATTGATGTTAGGTATATTCTACCGTTTTCTTTCTTTAAGAAACCATTCTTTATATTTTTCTCTAAGACTTTTTCATATATACTCTCTACTGACATATTAAATCTTTCCTCGAATTCCTTAATACTTATTCCTTTATTCATTCTTAATCCCATAAATATAAATTCTTCTATTTCATCTTCTTCAGAATTAATATACTTCTCTTCATATACTTCTATGCCAGAGTTAATTTTACTTATATATTCTTCAATATTATCAATATTTTTAATTCTTGTACCATCTATATAAGAACTTGCTGCAGTACCTAAACCTATATAGTCTTTTAACTGCCAGTATACCTTATTATGCTCACACTCTTTTCCATCTAAACTATAATTGGATATTTCATATTGGTGATACCCATGATCTTTTAATACACCTTTTGTTAATTTATCCATTTCTCTTTCCATTTCTTCAGTAGGAAGCTTCAACAATCCTTTTTCATATAAATTATAGAAAACAGTTCCCTCTTCAATTATTAAACTATATGCAGATATGTGCTCTGGCTTTATACTGCATATAGTTTCTAATGTATCTTTCCAATCTTCAACTGTTTGATTAGGCAGTCCATACATTATATCTACATTAATATTTTTAAATCCTAACTCTCTTGCTAATTTAAAATTATCTAAAAACTCCTCATAGCTATGAATACGACCAACTTCCTTCAATAACGAATCTTTTGTAGATTGTAATCCAAAACTAATCCTATTAACTCCACCATTTTTCATAGCTATCAATTTTTCTTTAAATAAAACTCCTGGATTACATTCCATACTAAATTCGATATCTTTATGAAGATTAAGCTTATTTATTGCTAATAATAGCTTTTCTATTTGATTTACTTCTAAATATGATGGTGTTCCGCCTCCAATAAAAATAGTTTTAATTATATAACCTCTAGCTCTTTTTTCTATTTCCTCAATAAGTGCATCCACATAATCTTCCTTAAATCTTTCTTTTCCTGAATATGATGGAAAATCACAATAAAAACATTTCTGCTTACAAAATGGAATATGTATATATAAACTAATCTCTTTCATCTATCTCAACTCTTTCATCTTTTCTATTTATCTTTTTATATGATAAATTATCATATAAAACATTTTTGAATAAAATAATATATATTAATCTTAAGGAGTAAATTTCCATTGAAGAATTTTAAAATTCTATCTTTTGACGGTGGTGGTATAAAAGGTGCTCTTTCAACTAGAATAATTCTTAGATTAACTCAAAAATATCCTACTTTATTAGAAGATATAGATTTATTTGCTGGCACCTCAACCGGTTCAATAATTGCACTATATTTAGCATATTCAAAAAATTCTTATGCAATTGATAATCTTTACAATGAAGAAAATATAAAAAAAATATTTTCAAAAAAAAGACCGAATTTTTTTATACCCAAATTTAGCAGTAAAAATTTATTAAAAGAACTGAAAGCTAACTTTCCAGAAGACTTAAAATTAAAAGATTTACATCCTTATGTTTTTATTCCTACCTTTAGCACTAACGGCTTCACATCAAACTCTTGGGAACCAGTTTTTTTAAATAATTTAACTGATAATACTACTGCTGAATTCTCTGTTATTGATGCTGCACTTGCTAGTTCTGCTGCTCCTACATATTTCCCATCTCATAAAGGCTTTATAGATGGGGGAGTTGTTGTAAATAATCCTACTCCAATAGCTTCATTCTTTGCACTTAGTAAACTGGATTCTATAAGTAGTTCTAGTCAACTAAGAATACTTTCTATAGGTACTGGTAACTATCCAAATAAAATTGCCTCTAATACAGCTAAATGGGGTATGCTTCAATGGGCATTTGATCCATTTATAAGCATTAAATCTCCTATATTAACTATTCTTTTAGAAGGCTCTAGTCTAGTTGAAGATATTTATTGCAAAGAATTATTTATGCAAAATTATTTTAGATTAAATCCAATAATTCCTGATCATATTGAAATGGATGATTACAAAAAAGTTTCTCTCTTAAAAAATATTGCTGATTCTCTTGATTTAACAGAGCTTTATAATTATATAGATAATATTTTTTATAAATAAATAAGGAGCTGTTCACTTTGTCAACAGCTCCTTTATATATATTAGTCTACTTTTAATACAGCCATAAATGCTTCTTGTGGAACTTCAACAGAACCTACCTGTCTCATTCTCTTCTTACCTTCTTTTTGCTTTTCAAGAAGCTTCTTCTTTCTTGATATATCTCCACCATAACATTTAGCAAGTACGTCTTTTCTCATCGCTTTAACAGTTTCTCTTGCTATAACTTTAGAACCTACAGCAGCTTGAATTGGTACTTCAAACATTTGTCTTGGAATTATTTCCTTTAACTTTTCTGCTATACCTCTACCTTTATGATAAGCTCTTTCTTTTGGAACAATCATAGATAATGCATCTACTACATCTCCATTTAGTAATATATCAAGCTTAACAAGTTCAGTTCTTGCATAACCTTTTAATTCATAATCAAATGATGCATATCCTCTTGTTCTTGATTTTAATGTGTCAAAGAAATCATAAACTATTTCATTTAATGGAATATCATAAGCTATAGAAACTCTTGTTTCTTCTAGATATTGCATATCAATAAATGTTCCTCTTCTTTCTTGACATAAATCCATTATAGCTCCAACGTAATCAGTTGGTGATATTATGTTAGCCTTAACTACTGGCTCTTCCATAAAATCTATCTCTGTTGGTTCTGGTAAATTAGTTGGATTCGTAAGTTCTATCATCTCTCCATTAGTCTTTGTAACTTTATAAATAACTGATGGAGCAGTAGTAATAATATCTAAATTAAATTCTCTTTCAATTCTTTCTTGAATTATTTCCATATGAAGTAATCCTAAGAATCCGCATCTAAATCCAAATCCTAAAGCTATTGATGTTTCTGGTTCGAAATCTAAAGCAGCATCATTTATTTGTAGTTTTTCTAATGCTTCTTTTAATTCATCATATTTAGCACCATCTACTGGATATATACCTGAGTAAACCATTGGTACTGCTTTCTTATACCCTGGAAGTGCATGTTCAGTTGGTCTATCTGCTTCTGTTATAGTGTCACCAACTCTTGCGTCTGCAACATTTTTAATTGAAGCTGTTATATAACCAACATCTCCAGCCATTAACTCACCTATTGGTAATAGTCTTGGAGTAAATACTCCCACTTCTGTTACATCATAAACCTTATTTGTGTTCATAAGCTTAATCTTTGTACCAGGCTTAACTTTACCATCAATTACTCTTACATAGCATACTACACCTTTGTAGCTATCATAGTATGAATCAAATATTAAACATTTTAATGGTGCTTCTTCATCACCTGATGGCGCTGGAACTTTTTCTACTATCGTTTCTAAAACATCTTCTACATTTAAACCTGTTTTTGCAGATATCATAGGTGCATCATGAGCTTCTATTCCTATAACATCTTCAATTTCTTGCTTAACTTCATCAGGTCTTGCTGATGCTAAGTCAACTTTATTTATAACAGGAGCTATTTCAAGATCGTTATCTAATGCTAAATAACAGTTAGCTAAAGTTTGTGCTTGTATTCCTTGAGTTGCATCTACAACTAATACAGCTCCTTCACATGCAGCTAAGCTTCTTGAAACCTCATATGTAAAGTCTACGTGACCTGGAGTATCAATAAGGTTTAATATGTATTCTTCACCATTCGGACGTCTATAAACCAGTCTTGCTGCTTGAGATTTAATAGTTATTCCTCTTTCTTTTTCAATCTCCATATTATCAAGAACTTGTTCTTCCATTTCTCTTTGGGTAAGGGTTCCTGTTATCTCTAATAGTCTATCTGCTAATGTTGATTTACCATGATCTATATGAGCTACTATTGAGAAATTTCTTATCTTTGATTGTCTATTACTTTGCATATATCTTAACTACTTTAAACAATAAAGCAGCTTTTTCACCCCCATTTAATTAAATCAAGCTAAATTATAACATATATCACCGAGGAGGTGTCAAGAATATTGGGTTATAACTATAACTTATTACTGTGTAATTATTAAAAATATTATTCACCTTCTAAAGAATTAATAAAATCTTCAACTACGTTTTCCAATTCACCCTTATTTTCTATTTCCTTAACATTTTCTTTGCTCTCTGTTTTTTCATTAAACTTTTCTTCTATTTTCTTATAACTATTTTTAAAAAAATCTATAACAGGATTAAAAATTTTCAAAAACGGATTATTTTTGGTTAAATTAATTTCTTTTTTATTTATTTTTACTGTTGCAGAATTATCTCCCTCTTCTCCTAAATAAATTTTCATCGGCGATTTATCCATAATAAATTCTGAAAAATCCTCACCAAATTCTTCATTTATTTTATTAAAATTATCTTGGAAATTCCCCACAGGAGATAGAATTTCTGTATTTATTATATTTATTTTTATTACACTTACTATTATTAATATTGCAATTATACAAAATATAAAATACTTTTTCATAAAAAAAGCACCCCCTAACTTACTAGCTATAAGGATGCTCACTTTTTTATAATTTTATTCAATTATTTTTACTCTTTAAAGTACTCTGCTATTACTCTTGCCATATACTTAGCTGAAAGTTTTGCCTCAACTGATGTATTTACATTTGCTCCTACTTCCCAAACGACAATGTTATCACTCAAACTCATATTAAATCCATTTATACCTCCAATTTCATAATGGAATATGTCTTTATTTCTCATAAGTCCTGGAAATAAATTGTTTGTTATTCCTGCTAAACTACTAGCTAAAGCTGTATTAGCTTCCAATCTACTACTATTTACACTTGTTACAAACATTATTCTAGCTAAATCTTGTCCATTTATATTAGCTGTCACAAGATTCTTATCTTCCACAGAATCTCTGTGTAAATCTATTATCAAATCAAAATCTCCATATTCATTTAGATAATTTTGAAGGGTCTCCTGTGACCTATCATAACATACAGTATAATTATTATCATGAATAGTCTTATCATGTATTACTGTTATTCCATAGCCTTCTTCTAACTCTTTAGCTAAAACATCTCCGACACCTATTACATTAATATCTTCATTATCGGTATTCCATCTAGCATCTGATCCTATTTCTGCATAACCTTCATGGCTATGAGTATGATATATTAGAACTTTAATATTTAAAGGTTCTAATATGGCCTTTAAATTTGGATCAAAAGCCTCACTTACTGCATTTAATTGCGCTAAATCTTCCTCCGTAACCTTAGCTATACTATTTTCACTTACTTCATATCGTGATAAAAACGGTATACTTGATTTACTTGTTACTTCCGGATTTCCTATATTCTTAAATAAACTTATCTCATTTCCTATAATGCTAGAAGTACTTATTTTAGTTAATCCTAATGTTTCTGCAATAACCTTCTTTAATGTTAGTTTGCTTTCATAATGAACACTTTCATCATAAACTGTTGTCTCGACTACAGGCATAGAAAAATTTAATAATTGAACATATGGCAAAGCCCCTCTTTCACTATAGCTATTTATAACATTAAAAGCTCTAAAGGCTAAAAATATAACAATCAAAATCATAACTATATATCCAATACTAAATTTTGTTTTTCCTCTTGCCCTAAGATTATTTATAGGTCCTCCTCTGTTAAACTTAAAGTTATTTGAATAATATCTTTCCATGTAAATATCCCTCCATACTTTTAAGTAAAAATCTAAATCTTAAATTTAGTTATTTGAACTTACATATATAAACTCATGTGAGTAGCATGTTTCTTTTATTATGTATATGAGGGTTTTACATAATTATTAATACAAACCAAAAATATTTCATACATCAAATTCTTAACTTTAATTATAAAAAAATTAGTAAAAGCTTTTAAAAAGACATTTTGCTTATTTATCTTTTAAATACTCTGCTATAATTCTTGCTATATATTTAGTGCTTCTTTTTGCATCTTCTATACTATTTTCATTTGTTCCTAACTCTATAAGTATCATGTTATCACTTAACCCTAAATTATTTCCATATATCCCACTAGGTCTATCTAAAATTGGCATTCCACTCAATAGTGTAGGAAATACTCCTTCTGCTATACTTGTAAATTGTTGTGCTAATTCCATATTAGCTATATACCTTGGACTATTTTGTGCTGTTACAAACATAATTCTCGCTAAGTCTTCACCATTCAAATTAACAGTAGTCATACTTTCAGTAGCAGAGTTTCTATGAAGATCTATTATAAGATCAAAATCTCCATATTCCTGCAAATACATTTCAACTGTTTTATATGATTGCTCGTAACATTTAGTATAATCAATATCATGTATTGTCTTATCATTTATCACCGATATTCCATATCCCTCTTCAAGCTCTTTTGTTAAAACATCACCAACCCCCATTATATTTAAGCTATTATCAAAGGAATTCCAATTCCCTTTAGCCCCAATCTCTGAATATCCTTCTTGACTATGAGTGTAATGGAGCAAAATTTTCTTATTTAATCCTTCTAATTCTAATTCTAATTTTAATTTTGGATCATAAGCTGCACTAACCTTATTAAATACACCAGACTCTTCTTCATTAACCATCACCATGCTATTTTCACTCAATTCATAAGGTGAAAAAAAAGGTAAAATAGGTTTAGTTGCAGTTTCTGTTATATTAAAAGTACTATCTATCTTAATATTTTTAAAGAAACTTATTTCATTACTTATAATCCCATAGGTACTTATATTCTTTACTCCTAAAGTTTCTATAACTACCTCTTTCAAATCTAATTTATTTTCTATATATACACCTTCATCATAAGCCTGAACTTCTACTATTGGCATAGAAAAATTTAATAGTTGTACATACGGCAAACTTCCTCGTTCACTATTACTATTTATAACTAAAAAAAATCTAAAAGAAAAAATAGAATCACTATAAAAAATATTATATATTTGACCCTAAAACCTTTTCTTTTTGCAATTTTATTTCTTATATCTATATACCCTTTCAAATAAAAATCCCCCCTTACACTTTATGTATATGGGAGGATTGACATAATCATTCACCACTAGACTAATTTAGAAATTTATTTATATCTTCTAATTCCATATCTGGTTGAATTGCTATGTTTATTCCATTTGCTACAACTTTAGCTAAATTTTCTACAACTAAATCTACATCTTTAGGTGTAACCATAAGTTCTCCAACAAAAGGAGTCAATACTTCTCTTATTAATGCATTCTTTTCTGCACGATCTACTGAATGTAGCATATTATAGAACTCCTTACCTGTTTCTGCTTTACTAATTAGTTCATCTAATAATAAATCCATAGTATCATTAACTATAGTAGCTGCATGGACAACTGTAGGAACTCCTACTGCTATTACTTTACATCCTAAACTTTCTTCATTTATTTGCATTCTATGATTTCCTACACCAGCTCCTGGAGAAATTCCTGTATCTCCAATTTGTATAGTTCTATTAACTCTTTCAAGCTTTCTAGCTCCTAATGCATCTACACAGATTACTAAACTTGGTTTTATCCTATCTACTAAAGATTTAACTATCTCCCCTGTTTCCACTCCTGTTATTCCTAAAACACCTGGAGCCAATGCACATACAGGTCTTACAGAATCATCTATAGCATCTGGCATTAATTCTTTAATATGTCTTGTTACCATTGTTTTTTCAACAACTTTTGGACCTAATGCGTCTGGTGTAACATTCCAATTTCCTAATCCAACTACTAATACTAACTTATCTTTATCTATATCTACTAATTTCTTCAAAGTTTTACCAAAAACTTTTGATACTTCATCCATGCTTTCACCGTCATATAGTGCAAAATCTGGAATATCAAGGGTTATATAGTGGCCTTTTGGCTTTCCAAGTTCACGTCCAGCCTCATCACTTTCTATAGTTACAGTGGTAATTTTAACCTCTCCTTCATATTCTTCGTCAACTTTCACGCCATCCAATTCTCTCTTATTTTCTTCTGTATATGCTTGCTTAGCCTCGATTGCGAGGTCTGTTCTTATATTAATCATATCTTTCCTCCTTAGCTTTTCTTATATCATCAAAATTATTTTCCCAAATAACTTTTAATTTCATACTTGAACTTACAAAGTTTCGGTGTTATAATAACTTATGTTAAAAATGAACTCGTACGCAGATTCCCCAAAAACTGCAGAGGCCCTATAAAATTTTAAGGGGGTGAATTGAATGGCAAACATAAAATCAGCAAAGAAAAGAATTAAAGTTACTGAAAAGAAGACTTTAGAAAACAGAATGGTTAAATCAGCTTTAAAAACTGCTATAAAGAAGTTTGAAGCTGCTGTAGCTGCTAACAACGCTGAAGAAGCTAAAGCTTTATTCGTTAAAGCTGCTAAGTCTTTAGACATGGCTGCTCAAAAAGGAACTGTTCACAAGAACATGGCTGCTAGAAAGAAATCAAGATTAGCTGCAAAATTAAACGCTATGGCGTAATAAATAAAAGCCGGTGAATAATCACCGGCTATTATTTTACCATAAATGTTTTAAAAAGCATAAGTTCCATTTCAGTTTGCTTATCTGATGCTGATGATTTTAATTTATTTTCTGTATCAACACATATCTTTATAAGCTCATTTAATTGTTTTAAATTAAATTTTTGACATTGATTCATTATTTTTTCACACACAAATTGTGGTAATCTGTATTTACTCATAAAAAAGTCTACTCTTTTACCCTTAGATAAATACACCTTAAATTCATACAATCTCTTAAAATGATTTTGTATAGATGTTATTATAAGCATGTGCTGATCTGCCTTAAATAATAATTCATCTAATAAATCTAACGCTTTTTCGACTTTTCTTTGTGATATGTATTCAACTAAATCAAATATATCATCTTCACTTTTAGAATTTAATAATTTATCTATATCTTCTTTTGTTATTTCTCTCCCCCATGCATATGCATCTAATTTTTCTATTTCTCTTTTAATAATGTCAAAATTATTAGCTACTTTATCTGCAAAATATTTAACTTGAATTTTACCAATAGCTCTTCCTTTATCTTTAAACATATCTTCAATTTTCTTATAATATTTGTCTTTTTTTAATTTATCACAATGAACTACCTTCATATATTTATCTAAACTTGATAACTTTTTATTTTTTTTAGGATTTTCTCTTTTATCATTAAATAAATAATACATTATAAGGATAGTATCTGGAGTCATATTTTTTACATAATTCGAAACTTCAGTATAAATTTTAGTACCTTCTTTATCTGTTTTTTCTCTTAAAAAATTGGCTCTATAAACAATAACAACCTTTTTATCTCCAAAAAAAGACATAGTCTCACAAGCATTTTCTATTTCCTGGCAAGTTGTTTGCAATCCATCAAGCTTTATTAAATTTAAGTCTAATGAATCCTTACTTATAGTTCTTTTTACTATCGAATCAATACTCTCCTTGATTAACTCTTCATCTAATCCACAAAATATATATGAGTTAGCTATTTTATTTTTTTTAATTTCATCTTCAAACTGTTCTAAATTTATCAAGATTATTTTTCTCTCCTTATCACCTTGAAATTACTTTATCATCAAATATAATTACTTCTTGCAAGTCACCTGTGCTGAAATCTATTATATCATATTCAGTATCTATTTTCTCTTTATTCACCACTAACATATATTCTTTTTTAACAGTTTCTAATTTATAATTTTTTCCTTCCTTTTTTATTATTATTTTATCTTTTATGTTTATCTCATTAAAATCTTTATAAATATTATCCGACATAGTTATTTTTTTAAGCTTTACTTTATCTACTAATGCTTTTGTCTGAATTAATATATTCTCACCTCTAAAGCTAACTAATAATGCTCCTTCTTTATAATATCTTATATTAGGAATAGGATTATAATTTAATATAAAAATATATATTAATGATATTATCGGTAGCAATATAAACTTTTTATAACCTTTCCTATAAAAATAATAAGAAATTATAAGAATAGAATAAAAAAATGCTATTGTAAAATTTAAATATAATATATCAATTTTATAATCCCAGAAAAAGTCCATTATATTATCTATAAATTTAATACACCAATAACATAGATATAATAAATAATTAAATACTGGAGTAATTTTATAAAATATCAATAGTAAATTTCCTATAAGCACTAAGATATTAATAATAGGTATTATGAAGATATTTCCTATCAAAAAATTTAGAGAAAATTCATTAAAACTATATATTAAAATAGGAAATGTCAATATTTGTGCTGATATAGATACCGATACTACTTCTCTAATCTTCTTAGGTAACTTATATAATTTTTTATTTAGTTTTTTATTAAATAATATTATTCCTAAAGTAGCTAAAAAGGATAAAACAAATCCTAAACTAAACAAATCGTATGGTCTTACTATTAATAAGATTATTCCAGCTAAAGATATCGCTGCTATTGGGTTATAATTTCTCTTAACTACTAAAGCAAAGTTCATTATCAGTATCATAATATAAGCTCTCACAGTAGACGGAGATGCCCCTGTAAATAATACATATGCTAAAGCTATAACTAAACTTAATTTACTACCAAATAGCTTCTTTAGTATTCCATATACAATAGCCATATGAAGCCCTGAGACGGCTATAGCATGTGAAATACCAAATACCTTCATATCATCTCTATCTTCATTGTCAAGGGCCTCAGAGTATCCAAAAGCTACTGATGTAATAAAGCCTGCTTTCCTTCTCCCTAACTTAGATTTTATTGCTTCATATAATCTTTCTCTTCTATAGTATAAATAACTTATAAAATCCTTTTTTAAAACATTATAATTTTCAACCTTGTACTCACCTATTATTCCTTTAGATAAATCTAGATTTTTATTAAATTTTCCTATTGCTAATATTTTATCTCCAACAACTAATTCATCACTTTCTATGTCTAAGTATACATTTCTCCCACCAATTTTACCTCTAACATAGTATGATTTTATAGTATCTATTCTTATCTCTTCAATATTATCTGGAATATAGTTGTAAAATTGATGATTATTAAATAATCCTACTGCAAAAAATAAAGAAATAATAGCAGTAATAAAAATACCTTTATAAAACAGTAACAACAGAAAAAAGCCACTGACAATCGCAATTGCCAGCAGCTTATCACTACTATATGTTTTATAGAAAAAAGATGATAGGATAAAAACTAAAAAAATGTAAGGTAGGGGATTATTTAAATCTATATCTATCTCTGATTTCATAATGGCAACACCTCATTTAATAAGTTTTGCCATATTAGCCTTATCTAAATCATTTTTAACCTATATCCCTATAAGTTAAATACATTATTTTTAAAGAAATTTTATGCTTACAAATAAATATACGAAAAATGATAGTGTAGCTATAATATGAAGCTTTCTATATAACTTAGGATTATTTTTAAAGAAATATCCTGTAAGTCCTATTAATATCATTATAATAGAAAAGCCTATATATTTTATAAAATCCGGTTGCCCAAATTTCTGGATTAACGCTATTATCATTGCTAATATTGATACGCTCCCTATAGCTATATGAGCTTTAATGTATTTATTCTTTCTAATTTTTAAAATCTTTGGTATATAATATAATATTAATGCCAGCATAAAAAATGATGACGATATTCTTTCCATAATACTTTCTCCTTTGTATAAATATATATCCTAATTAACTTTTTCCACTTGTGGTTTTATAGTCTTAATTCTAAACGTAAAGTAATAAAGTTTAAAAAGTATAAGACATACTAAAAATATTCTTAAATGTAGATTATCTATTAATATCATTGGGAAAGCTAGCATAAAATCAGCAAAAGCTAATAAGCACACTTTCTGTTTCAAAGTCATTGCTCTTTCGTTAACAAAACTTTCTAAATGCTTCTTATATACTTTTGTATTTGTAAACCATATATTAAATTTTTCAGATCCTCTAGCAAAACAGAATGATGCTAAAAGCAAAAATGGTGTTGTTGGCAATATCGGTAATGCTACCCCTATGGCCCCTAGTGCAAAAGCAATTAATCCTACAGTTATATAAATATACTTCTTTATCTTATTCATCTTAATATCCTCCCTACTTATTTAATGCATGTTTCATTAATTCTACTGGGTTATAAATTATAAGTCTCGGTCCTGAAAATTTCATAACTTTTTTGACTTTTTCCTTCATATCCTTTTTATAGCAATGTATAGGACATCTCGAACAAGTAGATTTATTTTCACCGAATTTGCAATAACTTAATCTTTTATGAGCATATTCTAATAGCTCCTGACACTCATCACACAGTTGCCCATCTTTCATTCCATGTTTTTTTCTGCAATATATATCTATCATTAATTTAATAGTTTTCTTTTCCCTATCAATTCTCCCCATTATTAATTTCTCCTATCACAAATATTATTGATAATCATTATCACCTAACAATTAAAATTAAAGAGGACTTTTAAATCCTCTTTATTTCATATAATTAATTCAACACAAGCTTGCTATTTTCTAGCTTATAAGTTTTATTACATACTGCTGTAGTTGATTTTCTATGAGATATAAGAACTATTGTTTTATCCTCACAGTTTTCTTTTATAGATTTTAAAATTTCACCTTCGTTTAAAGTATCTAAATTACTTGTAGGCTCATCTAATATTAATACGTCTCCATCGCTTAAGAACGCTCTTGCAAGACCTATTCTCTGCTTTTCTCCTGATGAAAGATTTCCTCCAAGCTCTCCAACTTTTGTATCATATCCCTTTGGCAGACTTTCAATAAATTCATGTATTGAAGCCATTTTAGCTGCCTTTACAACCTCTTCCTTTGATGCTTTGATATTTCC
Source organism: Clostridium disporicum (assembly GCF_001405015.1). GTDB lineage: Bacteria > Bacillota > Clostridia > Clostridiales > Clostridiaceae > Clostridium > Clostridium disporicum_B. Next base: position 12,227 of record NZ_CYZX01000021.1, on the reverse strand, counting down.
TATTTTAATATTATCTAAAATTGATTCATTAAATAGATATGTTTCCTGACTTACTAAAGTCTGGCTACTTCTTATAGAGTCTGTTGCAACCTCTTTAATATCCTTATTATCAAGCTTAATCTTACCTTCATTAACGTCCCAGAATCTCATCATAAGCTTAACAAATGTACTTTTTCCAATTCCACTCTCACCTATAAGTGCAATCTTATCACCTTTTTCAATATGAACAGATGTATTATCGAATATTTTTTCTTTTCTATTTGGATAAGAGAATGTTACATCTTCATAAGATATTGAATCACCATTTACTGCATGCCCTTCTAAAACTTCTTCTACATGAGGTTCTTCATCTATAAGATCAAATAATCTTTCTGCACATGCAAAAGTCTGAAGTAATGTATTAGATAAATTACTTAAAGCAACTACTGGTCCGAATGATGATGCTATTACTACTATTCCTACTAACATCCATGTAAATGAAAGTTTTCCTACTGAATATTGTTGGAATCCTACACCTACAAAAGTTAATATAGCAACCATTATAGTTAAATCAGTTATAGCTCTTATTATTCCTTCATGTTCTTTTATCTTATCAAGACTTTCGTTTATTCTATGAGATTTTGAATTAATCTCTTTTAATCTTTCTTCACCATTTCCAAATAATAAAACTTCCTTTAACCCTCTTAAAGAATCAAGTATATAGTTATTACATTCACCAAACATGTTTCTATAAGCTACTCCAGCTTCTTTTCCAAGACTTGATGAAGCATATGGTATAACGAATCCTACTATTAAGAAGAATACTACTGATAATAATCCAAACCATGGGTTTATCATATATAGAATTACTGCAATTATACTGTTTGTTATTACTGCAATTGATATTGGAGCTATAGTATGAGCATAGAATACTTCTAAAAGCTCTATATCCGATGTAATAAGTGATATAAGATTACCTTTTTCTTGACCTTCTAGTTTTGCAGGAGCAAGTTTTCTAAGCTTACCAAATATCTTATCTCTTAATATATATAGTATTTTAAATGCTATGTAGTGACCAGATAACTGTTCAGCATATCTTAAAAATCCTCTAAATACTGCACTTAAAACCATAACTACCATAGCACCTGTAAAGCTTATGAATGTTATATCTCCTATAAGTGTGCCTATAGCTATTGCACCAAAGCTTGCTATTGCTATTGCTGCTAAAAATCCTATAACACCCATGCTTATAGTTATTAGCATAATTGGAGCTAACGGTTTTAATTCAACTATTAGCCTTTTCATTATCTGGAAGCCTGATCTTCTTTTCATATTAGCAAACCTCCCTTATCATTTCTAATTCATTTTGTTTATTAACCATATCATAATAATGTTTCTTATCATTCATTAACTCTTCATGAGTTCCATTTTCAACTAATATACCTTTATTCATAACATATATTTGTTTTGCATCTACAACATTAGCTAATCTATGAGATATTACTAAAATAGTTTTATCTTTAGAAAGTTCATAAATAGCTTCCCAAATACTTTCTTCACTTTCAACGTCTATATTAGATGTTGCTTCGTCAAATATTATCATATCTTTATTTGCAAGTATTACTCTAGCTAATGCTAATCTTTGTTTTTGACCACCTGATAAAGCACTACCTGCTTGTCCAATATCTGTTAATAAACCATCTTTTAAGCCAGCTACAAAATCAAATAATCTAGCTGTTTTTAATGCTTTATCAATTTCTTCTTGAGTTGCATCTTTCTTAGCCATTAAAAGGTTATCTAAAATAGTTCCATTAAATATATAACTATTAGTTGATACTAAAGCTATATTTTCATAAATATTATCTAATGATATATTTTCAATATTATTTTTGTTTAATAAAATTTCTCCACTTGTTACTTTGTAATTATTTAATATAAGTGATGCTATTGTACTCTTACCAGAACCACTTTCCCCTACTATAGCAACTAATCCACCTGGAGTAATCTCCATATTTATATTATTTAATACTTTTCTTTCACCATCATAGCTGAAATCAACGTTCTTTAATTCTACTGAAATTTCTTCAAATTTAGTGTTTTCTTTAACAGTTATATTTTTTTCTCTTTCTTCTGCATCTAAAATTCCAAACATTCTATCACTAGCTGCCATACCATTCATTGCAATATGGAAATATGACCCTAAAAGTCTTAATGGAATAAAGAATTCTGAAGAAAGTAATATTATTATAAGTAAGCTTCCTACAGGAATTTCACCATTATTAAATTGATGTAAAGCTACTATAGTTCCTGCTGCTGCTCCACCAAAAGCTACTAAATCCATAATAGTTATTGAATTAAGCTGCATACTTAAAACTTTCATTGTTATCTTTCTAAACTTTTCAGACTCTGTATTCATTTTTTCATGTCTTTCTTCATCGATATTAAATACTTTTAAAGTAGTTAATCCTTGAAGATTTTCTAAGAAAGTTCCACCTAAGTCAGAGTAAGATTTCCAATAATCTTTTAATATTCTCTTTGCAATCTTTTGGATAGCTATTATTGATACTGGTATAAGCGGTACACATAAAATAAATACTAATGCAGCTTTAAATGATATAAAGCTCATAAAAATAAATAGTGTTACTGGTACTAATAATGCATAGAATAATTGAGATAAATATTTACCGAAGTATATTTCTAACTGTTCTACACCTTCAACTGCAACTTGTACTACAGCTGATGTACTTTCTACTGAAGTATAACCTGTTCCAAGTTTTAATAATTTCTTATATATAAGTTCTCTTAATGTTACTCTTGCATTTGCTGATGCTGCATTAGAAAACTTAGCATATAAAATATTGCTTAAATATCTTATAGCTAACAACATAACAATTATTGCTACTGCTCCTAATAATGAAATTGGTCCAACTACCTTAAATTCTGCCATAGCAGCAAAAATATTACTATTGATTAAATTTAATCTTTCTCCTAAATATATCTTATTAATAAATTGCCCTATTAAAATTATAATTACTATATTACATAGCACTGCGATCCAATTTGCTAATATAGTAAGTGCTATATACTTTTTTGAATCTTTACAAAGGTTAATTAACCTTTTATTTATCATCATAATATCGTCCTCCATTGATATTTCGTTTTAATTGATAACTCTTATCACCTTATTTAATATACACTAATTGATAATTATTATCAAGTTGTTTTTTAACAATATTTCAAACTTTTTCTTTAAAATAAAAAAGTACTTATAATCATTTTAATTATAAGTACTTTTATAAGTCTATCTTTATAAAATTGACTCTTTTCTTGTTAATTGTTATAAGCATATCAATACCTTCTAATTAGATGCTATTTGTTTAATTACTGTTTCTAATGAATTCACTGTACTCTTATGATTTCTAATCACTGTTATATTTTTCTTGTCTGCTTCTTTTTTAGCTGCTAATACTAATTTATGCGATACTACATCTGTTAACAATATTACCGCATCTGGTTTTCCTATTTTATTTCTAAACCCAGTTTCCATCTGTGTAAAAACTTTAGCCTTACAATTATATTTTTTACACATATCAATATACTGCTTGCTCATTCTATCATGTCCACCAACAATTACTATACTCATACATACTCACCCTTCTTTTATATTGGTTAATTATAGTTAATTTTTATACTGCTACACCATCCAACTCACTTATAATATTTTTTAAATTGCAAAATACCTTGTGAGCAGAATCCCCTTTTAAAATATACTTCACAGTTTTTTCTTTTATCATGTCGTAAGTATTAAAAACTTCTTTGGCAGTACTATAATCGTTATACACTCTCCAATACCCACAAGCTAAACACTTCTTAGTACTACAATTCATAAAGTCTTTTACATCTTCAAGAGGATACCCTAAAAAAACTCCTAATTCATGAGGGCAGTTAAATTCATTATATCTTCTTTTTAATTTTTCTAAATAAATATCTAAATCATTTTCATCACTATATCCAATCTTATTTAAAAAATGCTTATTTTCTTGTTTAAATATATAATTAGATAATTGTTTTTTATCGTATACTAAAATAATTAATGCATTTTCACATTCTCTCAAGCTAATATAGTTTATGTCTATAGACTTCAAAAATTTTTCTCCATACTTGCACCATTTTTCATAAATACTATCAATACCTTTTTTTAGCGTTATTGTTGCCGACGGTTTTGCTTCTGATATCACTAGAGATGCATTAAAAATCAAAAACTTTTCAATACATTCTCTTTCTTCCATATTGTTTAAACTTTTGTAAAAACCTATTGTACTCATTCTTAACTCCTATACTCCAACCTCTATTTAACATTGATATTCATTCTCAATTACTTAATATTTTATATTATGCTTTTTTCCTTGTCAATATGAATGTATATATTTTCAAAAATATACCCTTGTAATTTTGTAGTTCTATTATTACATTTTATTTTTAATATTTATTTCATACTCTTTATCTTAGAAAAGAGAGAAAATCTATCATTAGATTATCTCTCTTACAGTTATTTTATTTTGCTATTTTAATACAAATGATTTACAATCTGTACATTCAGGAACTGTAGGATTTGCTTCATGAGTTCCAACTTGTATAGCATTTAATGTACAATAATCTGCTGAGTTAGCATGATGCTTGCATTGTTGTACGCTACATTTGATACTTTCATTTTTATTCATTTTTACACCTCCCTTGTCATCAACACTAATATTATTCTTCTATTAACCTTTAATTATTCATTAATTTATTACTAAGCTTTTTAAATCTCTCCCTTTTGAAACTTCTTATTTATGACTATATTTATTTTCGTTTTTTATTTCTAATATTTCTATACTAAGATATGATTTCCCCACTCTGTTAATATACTCTTAATATTTGTAAATCAAATGCTTTTTAATTTTATCTATCTATTTCTGTATTTGATTTTAATTAAAGAATTCATAAAAAAACAGGATTTAATTTAAAAATTAAATCCTACTTTTTTTCCTATATTCTATATTATTTATGACTTCCACAATCGTGATGAACACAAATATTCGAATTATCAAATTCTTTTAGTTCATTTTTATTAATTAATTCTATATTTTTTTCTACTGTTCCATCAGTAGCTTTAAATACTTTTATTCCCATAGACTTTAGTTTGCTAATAGCTCCTTGCCCTATTCCTGAAACTACAATAGCATCAACTACTTCTCCGCATAAAGCTTTAATAGGTTGGCATTTACCGTGCTCATGATCTAAGTTACCGTTGTTTATAGTTTTTACTTCCTTTGTCTCAGAATCAACTACTATAAACATTTTAGCACTTCCAAAGTGATTATATGGGATACTGTTCATTCCTTCATTAGTGTTAATTGGAAAACAAACTTTCATATTTTTAATCCTCCTTTAAAATATTCTTACAGCAATTTTTCATTGACTTACAACTATTCTTGCAAACAGAAATATCGAAGCTATTTTCTTCTTCATTTAACCCGTCACTTATTAAATTGAAATCATCATTAATTAACCCTTTTATAAAATTAATAGATTTTTCTAATGATTCTCTATTTAGTTCATACATAAGATGATATCCTCTTTTATATCCAACTATTAAAGAAGATTCCTTAAGTACTTTTATATGTTGTGACACAGCTGCTTCTGATATATTTAAATGCTTAGCTATTCCTTTAGCACAGATGTTTTTATGAGAAACTAATATTAAGATTTTTAATCTTGTTTCATCCGCTATAGCTTTAAAAATTTTTATTCTTTCTTCCATAGGTACCTCTTTATTTAATTAAGCAATTACTTAATTAAAGTATATTCCTATATTTTCCCAATTTCAAGTGTAAATAAAAAAATAACTTCTAAAAAAATTTTAGAAGTTATTTTTTAGATTATTGTTTAGTTTTAGGATTAAAAATTACAGCCATTAAATATCCAAAAAAGATTGCTGCTGTAATGCCACCAGCAGCTCCAGTTATTCCACCAGTAAAGGCTCCTAATAATCCATCTTTTTCAACACCTTCAATAGCTGCTTTAGCTAACGAATTTCCAAAGCTAGGTAATGGAATTGTAGCACCTGCTCCTCCTATTTCTATTAGCTTATCATATAACCCAAAGCCACCTAAAATTGCTCCTATTGTTACAAAAGCAACTAATATTCTTGCTGGAGTCAACTTAGTTGTATCCATTAATATTTGTGCAATTACACAAATTAAACCACCTACTACAAACGCACTTATATAATCCACTTATAATTTAGTAAACTACCTTTAGTCTACTAAAATTCACCTCCTTAATCAATTTCAATAGCAACTGCATGAGCTATTCCTGGAATAGATTCACCTTGAAGAGATGTTGTTGGACTCATTAAAGCTCCTGTAGATACCAGTAGCATCTTTTTTATCTCTCTTCTCATTAATTTCTTATAAAAATATCCACATGTAACTACTGCAGAGCAACCACATCCACTTCCACCTGAATCAGTTTTTTGTCTTTCATCATCAAAAATCATGTCTCCACAATCTACATAAACATCTTTAATATCATATCCATATTCAAGTAATAGTTTTTCTGTAATCTCTTTACCTACTTTACCTAAATCTCCTGTAGCTATAACATCATAATCACTTGGTTTTCTTCCTGTATCCTTAAAATGATTATAGATAGTATCAACTGCAGCTGGTGCCATTGCTGCTCCCATATTATTTGAATCTTTTTCACCGTAGTCTTTAACAACACCAGTAGTAACATATGTAACCTTTGGAAAATCTCCATAATTTGAAAGTACCATAGCACCTGATCCAGTAACAGTCCATTGTGCTGTTGGATTTCTTTGTGATCCATATTCTAATGGAAATCTAAATTGTCTTTCTGCTGAACTAAAATGTGATGATGTAGATGCTACTACATATCTTGCAAAACCACCATCTACAAATAAAGATGCCATACTTAATGATTCTGCCATAGTTGAACATGCACCATATAAACCAAAGAAAGGTATATTTAATTCTCTTGCTGCATATCCTGACGAAACTATTTGATTTAAAAGATCCCCTGCAAAAAGATAATCTATATCTTCTTCTTTTAAATTTGCTCCTGAAATAGCTCCTTTTATAGCTGTATACATCATTTTTGATTCTGCTTTTTCGAAACTATCTTTTCCTAAAGTATCGTCATTAATAATCTCATGAAAATACTCTTTTAATGGACCGTCACCTTCTTTAGGTCCTACTATTGAGAATGTTGAAATTATCTTCGGAGGATTTTGTAGTTTTATAGTTTGTTTTCCTATTTTTTTTGCTGCTGAAGTCATAATTACCTCCTATATCATTCCAAATAATTTTAATACATAATATACTAAACCTACTAGGACTGAAGTACCTATTCCATATACAAGAACTGGGCCTGCTATAGTAAACATTTTTGCTGCTACTCCAAATACAAATCCTTCTTTTTTGAATTCTATTGCTGGAGCAACCATTGCATTAGCAAAACCAGTAATAGGAACTACAGTTCCAGCACCTCCAAAAGTGGCTATCTTATCATATACACCTAATCCTGTTAACAATGCTCCTAGAAAAACCATTATTACAGGAAGCCACTTTTTAGCCTCTTCTTCTGGGATTCCATATTTAATTAGCATATTCAAAATAAATTGGCCAATTGTACATATAATTCCACCTACTATGAATGCTAATATGATATTTTTAAAATATTTTGGCTTAGGTTTTGCTTGCTTACTAAGATCTTGAAATTCATTTAATATCTTTTCTTCTTTCTTAGAAATGTCAGCCATAATAATCTCTCCTTCCTAACATATATGTATTATTCCTCTAAACTCAAAAAAAATGCCTAAAAAAGCTAATTCTCTAGTATATTTATCTATTAAATTTTTTTATTATTAATAAATAAAAAAACACCATATACACTTTAATGTGTTTTAGGTGTTTTACTTACTTCTTTTATTTATTCTATTTTTCATTTTCTTTAGTTTACACATCCTCTAATTTGCTTTTCATTTGCATTAGTACTTTCTTTTCTATTCTCGATACTTGAACTTGACTTATACCTAATAATTTTGCAACTTGAACTTGCGTTTTATCTTTAAAATATCTTAGCATAATTATTTGCCTTGATTTATCATCTAGACCTCTTAATGCCTCTTTTAACGCAATCTTATTTATCATACCACTATCTTCTTCACCATTTTCACTTAATTTATCTATTAATAAAACTGGTGACCCATCATCTTGATGTATTGTATCATAAAGATATGATAATCCACTTGCTGATTCCATAGCAAAGACTATATCTTCTTTATCAATACCTGCATACTCTGATAATTCATCAACAGATGGTTCTCTTCCTAGCTTTTTAGTAAGAATTTCTCTATCAAAATGTATCTTTCTTGCTAAACTCTTTACATTCCTACTTACTTTTATCATTCCATCATCTCTTATGAATCTCTTAATCTCACCGATTATCATAGGAACAGCGTAAGTAGAAAACTTTACATTATATTTATTATCGAAGTTTTTAATAGCTTTAACTAAACCTATAGATCCAATTTGAAAAATATCCTCATAGTCATAGCCCCTATTTAGAAACTTCTTACTAATTGATGATACTAGTGGCAAATTCATCTCTATTAATATATTCATTGCATCTTTATCACCATCTTTAGCTAACAGTATTAATTGAGAATTATCATTGTAATTAAAGTCTTCTTTTCTTACATTACCATTTTTCATAATACTCCCCTAACATAATTAATTAAATTTTTTCTTCATGATAACTCTTGTACCTTTTCCAAATTCACTTTCTACATTTAAACTATCCATAAATGTTTCCATAACAGTAAAGCCCATTCCTGATCTTTCTAGGTCTGGTCTTGATGTATAAAGAGGCTCTCTTGCTTGTTCTACATCTTTTATTCCTCTACCATTATCTATTATAGTTATAGTTACTTCATTACTACTAATTGATGCTTCTATCCTAATTATTCCCTCTTTTTTATTTTCGTAACCATGAATTATAGAATTTGTTACAGCTTCTGAAACTGCAGTCTTAATATCAGCTAACTCATCTATAGTCGGGTCTAATTGAGAAACAAATGCAGCTACTGCTACTCTTGCAAACCCTTCATTTTCTGACCTACTTACAAATTCTATACATACTTTGTTATCTAACATAAAAACCCCTCCATTAAATGCATTTAATAGCTTCTTCTAAATTTTCGTAACTATTAATGATTTTATATAATCCTGATAGCTTAAATACCTTATCAACTCTGTTATTTACTTCAACAATACATACATTTCCATTACGCCCTTGAAGTTTCTTAGACCTTCCTATAACTACACCTATTCCTGAACTATCCATAAAAGTAACATCTTTAAAATTCATAACTAATGATTTAATATTATCTCTGTCTATTCTATCATCTATCTTAACTCTTACTTCTTCAGCACTATGATGATCTAATTCACCAATTAAATAAACAATTAAAGTGTTATCTTGTTTATCAAAATTTAGATACATATTAATCAACTCTAAATATATTATTTAGAGTTACACCCCCTTTTTCTTCCTTCTTTTTCCATAATTTTAACATAATGTATGTTAAGTAGTCAACTTTTATTACATCTTATAATTTAAAATTTAATTATAAAAAGGTATCATTCACCCAATGATACCTTTTTATAACTTCAACATTTTTTAGATTTATATTTATTTATTTCATTATTTACTTCTTCATAGAATTTATCTATAGTTTCTCCTTCACTTAATAACAATACTTCTATAGCATCATTTAATGTTTCCATTTCATATAAATGAAATTTATTTTCCAGTATAGCTTTTTCAACATTCGGAGTTAAAGTAATTTCATCTTTGTTAGCTGCTGGTAGTAAAACCCCTTTTCCTTCTATAGTATCTATTATCTCGCAAACTCTATAAAATCCTTCTATTTTCTCATTTATTCCACCAATAGCCTGAACTTCTCCAAACTGATTTACTGAACCAGTTACTGCTATATTTTGTTTTATTGGTTTTCTACTAAGAGCAGATAATATTGATATTATTTCAGCAATAGATGCACTATCTCCTTCAACCAATCCATAAGTCTGTTCAAAGCTTAAATGAAAATCTACAGGAATTTCTTCATATGGATTTAAAATATTAGTTAATAACCCTTTTAATATATTTATAGATTTTTCATGAATCTTTCCGCTTAGATTACTTTCCTTTTGAATATCTACAATTCTTCCTGTACCTTTATATGCAACACAAGTTATTCTCATAGGTTTTCCAAAAGTATAATATCCAGTATCTAGCACAGCTAGTCCATTAATAGCTCCTATTCTTTCTCCTTTAACTGAAATTAATATCTTTTTTTCATTGTATAATTTCATCATTTCTTTTAATATAGCTTCTTCTTCATAAGCAACTTCTATTATTTCTTTCTCTGTTATTTTATCACTCTTAGTTTCAACTGCATAATGGTTAGCTAATAATAATAACCTTTCTATAGTATACTTTTCTACAAATAATTTATTTTTACAACTAGCTTTTCTAGATAAATATTTAAAAATCTCTCTTAATCCATTACTAGTTACTTTTAATAACTCTTCTTTTCTTATCTTATTATTTATTTCACTTGTTACAGTCTTTATAACATCATCAGTTATTTCAACAATAGGAGAAAACTCTGCTCTTAAAGGGAATAATTTTCTAAAGTCTTCATCTGAATTATATAAAATATCGTATGAATCATAATCACCAATTATAATTACTTTAACTTTTATAGGTATAGGTGCCGGCTTAAGTCCACTGACATTAATAAATTCCATATAACTTTTATTGTTATCAAAAGATAATGTATTAGATAATAGTATCTTCTTTAAATAGTAATAACTTGAAGGATTTGTAGCTAAAGAGCTTAACCTTAAAATTAAACATCCTTCATTAGCTTTTAATAATGATCCTGCTGTTATTAATGATATGTCTGTAGTATAAACTCCATTATGATTTTCATACTCTATTGTTCCAATCAAATTATTTAAGTTAGGATCTTCTTCAAAAATAACTGGTGGACAAGGACTCTTACTATTATCTACTATAACTTTAACATCATATTTATTTAGAACTTCATATATTTCATTTTCATCGTCTTCAAGACTCATGGTATAGCACTCTACAATATTTTCTTCTATAGATGTAAATAATTTTTCTAAATACTCGTAAGAATCATCATCTGTTATAAATTCTATTAAGGCTTCATCCTTATATTCTTCCATATTATTAATTAAAAACTTAGTGTATATTTTTTTAAGCTTTTTCATAGACTTCATCTCTAAATTTTTTAGTTCTTCTAGAACAACCTCTGCTCTCTTTTTTAGCTTGCCTGCATTTTCAACTATTATTTCTTTCTTATCATCATCTAGGCTATCATATTCTTTTTCTGTCATTGCCTCTTCCCCATTCAAAGGAATAAATGCAAACCCCTTAGAACTAGCCTTTACTTCAAACCCCTCTTTCTTTGCTGATTCTATAAGCTCATTTATACACTCATTTCTTCTTCCTTGAATCTCTTCTACTAAAAAGTCCTTCTCTTCTTCTGTTGACTCCCTATAAAAATCATCTATTGTTTCTAAGTATGCATTTTTAATTCCTTCCACCGTTTCCTTTAATTTGTTTCCCTTTCCATTTGAAACAAATATAGCTTCTGGCTTTTTCTCATCCCCTATAGTTACGTAGCAAATATCTTTTGGTGAATTTAGATCTTTATATTCATTTTCAATATAACTAATTAATTCTTTTAACTTATCTTTTGAAAATGAATCTATTAAATATAAATTATATCCCTCTTTATCTATGCTTAGTGCTCTACTAATCCTCTTATATGCTTCATTAAATTCTGGAATCCCCTGTATCTCCTTAAATTCATCGTTTTCTGGTATTGATAAGTCAAACAATATTTCGTTTGGATTTAGTTCTTTTCTCATAAACCTCCTATCCAAAGTATAACTTGATTAAAATCAGTAGTTTTTACCTTTATACAGTTATATATTATATTAATATTCTCATATCTAAATTTTAGGTAATGTTTTTTCTTAAAACTAAAATTTATTTTTAGGCTCTGTTAGATTAAATTGTTGATTTGATACATAATAAAGGTTGTCCAATAAGACAACCTTTATTTACTTATTATATTATAA
>NZ_CYZX01000020.1 GCF_001405015.1 Clostridium disporicum | reverse complement strand
TTATAACCTCCTATTTGTCGTGTCAAAAAACTTGTTCATTTAGAAATAATTTCATATAAATATATGAATAAAAAATAAAAAGACCGTCTACTGAAATGATTTTAAAAATCATTTCAGAGACAGCCCCTTTTATAAAATCTATTCTGTTGTGGTCGTACTACCTTCTTCTAGTGAACTTTCCATATTACTACCTTTTAAAGATAAGTTCTCAAAAGAATTTGTTATAATATATTTTCCATCTCCAACTTTAATAAATTTAAGAGATACTTTATCACCTACATTTGTTAAGGCTACCTCTCTAGAACTTTCTGTAGAAACAGAGAATATATTATCTGATCCCTTAATTTTAATATCATATATGCTTGAACCTTCTTTTATAACTAACCCTATTCTTTCAACTTCACCTTCTAGAACTTCTTCACTATTAGAACCTTCTAATGAAATATTAGTGTTTGTTAAAGCTTCAATATATCTATTTAACGTTGTTTGTAGTGAATCCCCTACGGCTACAGTACTATAGTTTTTAACATTAACCATTGCATACTGTTTAACTAATCCATTTGAGTCTTTTAAAGTCATAAAATATGTTGGTTCTGACTGAATGTTAATTAAATATGGGAATGTTGCACTATATCCATACTGTTGAACTTTACCTTCTGCCGATTGCATACTTGCAACCTCAGTAGCTCCAGATGTTTTATACATAGTAGTTTCCCCTGTTCTAGTATCTGTTAATGTAAATCCAACTAATCCTTCATCATTACCAACTGAAGTTATACCAGTATAATAATAACATTTATCATTGTTAAATATTATGTTCATACCTTGAGTAGTCTTTAACTTATCTTTATCACTAAAGTTAAAAATACCATGAACTAATTCTCCCCATTTATTTAAATAGTTATTTATATATCCTGACGGTTGAATTCTATCTACCCATTTTGGAGTGTTTTCTATATCATAAATATTTGATTCTCCAGTTTGAGCATCTATTATTAATACTCCAATTGCTTTTTGTTCAGTTAATCCAATAGCATTATCATATCTAGTTATTACCCAATAAGGATTTCCTTCATCATCTAATTCAAATGTATAGTCAGTATGGCCTGCTTTCATATCTCTTATATACGCCGCTCTATCTAAATCACTAAAAAGATATGCTGATTCAAGATATTTTAAATGTATAGGTTGTCCATTTAGTTCTGTAACTAATTGTACATCATTTTGATTTATTGCACTTACCTTAATATAACCTTTTGTACCTTCATTATTAATTAACCATTTAAACAATGATGAATGTTCTAAAGGTGCAACATAATATAATTGACCTGCAATACTTTGTAATGTTAAGTCACCAATAGTAACTTGGCTTCCTAAGCTTGGTATTTCACCTAACTTTTTATCTGCTAATTTTGCAGCTAATTGTTTATCAATAGTAGGTAATTGTTTTAAATCTATATATTCTATTTGACTTGAAAACTCTACCTCTTCAACGCTTCCTATTAAATCTCTATGTTCATTTGGCATTATTAATGGACTAAATACTACTAATGAAACCACATATAATACCGCTACTCCAATACCTGAAATTATATATTTCTTATTTAGTGTTAATGCTCCATAGGCTATTGTACATAAAACAAATGGTCCCACTAATAAGAATGAACTTAATGTGAAATCTAAGATTAATTTACTTTGAAATAAAAGAAATACCCCTATAGCAATATAAGCAAGTACTAACCACTTTATATATTGCGAAAATTTACTTTGAAAATTCATTTTCATCCCTCCATTAAATCATTATACTTCTAAACTCCACTTATAACAATACCTTTTTTAAAGTTTTCTTATATTTTATTATGAGTTATTTATTAACTTTTAGTTAACAATTATAAAATTTAAAAATCTCTAAGTGATATGAATTACAAAAAATAATAATTCTATCACCTAGAGATTTATTAGTTTCTAAATATTATATAAACCATATATCCAATGTATAACGATACAAATAATATTCCTTCAAGTTTTCCTAATCTCTTTTCTTTGCCTTTATGTGCAAAAATTAAAATACCTATTAGTATAGTAACTAAAATTAAGAATATAAAATCAACTATTAAAGTTGATGATACTATCATTGGAGTAATTATTGAAGATGCACCTATTATTAATAAAATATTAAATATATTTGATCCCAATATATTTCCAAGTGCCATATCTTCTTCACCTTTTAAAGCTGCCATTGCTGATGTAACAAGTTCTGGAAGAGATGTTCCCATTGCTACTATAGTAAGTCCTACTAATTTATCGCTCATGCCCAACGCTGTTGCAATACTTGAAGCTGAATCTACAACAATATTACCACCTATAACTATACATATAGCCCCTATAATTAACGAAATTATACTTTTAGGTATATTTATATGTTCTATTCCTTCATCTTCTATAGCCATTTCTGCTGCTACATCCTTAGATTTACCTCCTTTTTGTCCCCTAACTGTCCAAATTAAAAATAGAATATATAATATACATCCTGACAATAATATAAATCCATCAAATCTAGAAATATAATTTTCTTTTCCAAGAAGTATTCCATTGAAAGTTAAAAGTAAAAATAATGTTGTAACTGCTATATTAATAAGAAAATCCTTCTTAATTGTAGACTTTTTTATTATAAGTGGCATTATTATCAAAGTTACTCCAAATACCATAAGTGTGTTAAATATATTTGATCCTAAAACATTACCTACTGCTATTTCATTGCTACCTTGAAGTGATGAAACAATACTTACTGCAAGTTCTGGAGCGCTCGTCCCTAATGATACTATAGTTAATCCAACTATTACTGATGGAATCCCTAACTTTTTAGATATTCCAGAAGCTCCATCTACAAAAATATCCGCACCTTTTATAAGTAGAAAAAATCCTATAATTAATAATATGTAGTTCATTTATTTTCCCCTTTTCTTTAAGTTCCTTTAATTATTTTACATTATATAAAGTAAAAATACAAATACACTAAACATATTATTACATACAATACCTTATGGTTATCATAATAAAATTATAAATACTTTTTTGCGTAAAAAATTAAGAGTTAAAAGTGAATTGGGTTGAAATAAACAGCTTTGCTATTTATAAGCTTGCAATTTTTAAATGTCACTTATACTGACTATCTTCACAAGCCATTAACCCTACACTTTTAACTCTTAACTTATTATATTATCTCATTAATTCTATAAATTCATCTAAATAATCTTCTGCTTCTTCATACTTTTCTTCTGATGGTACAAAGCAGAACTTATATCCTGGAGCTGTTTTTATCTTTAAGCTTTTAAGTCTTTCTGTAAGCATAGGAACTCCTTCACCACTCCATCCATAAGATCCAAAGGCCATTGCAACTTTATCTCTATTTGTAATAGCACTTACAAGTGATAATAAATCCCAAGCTGGTTTAACTGCATCTTTATTTATTGTTGGTGATCCTATTAGGAATCCTTTTGCTTTTGAAATTTTTTCTATAGATTCTTCTAAAGGAATAGTAGTTATCTCTGTAACATCAGCCTTAAACCCTTTATCTTCTAGTTTTTTCTTAAAGAAATTAGCCATCATCTCTGTATTATGATAAGCGGATATATAGAATATTTCAACTTTATTTTCGTCAACTTCTACCTCTTTACTCCATTCTTTATAAAGATTTAATATTTTATCTATTTCTCTAACATGTATTGGTCCATGACTTGGGGCTATCATATCAATTTTTAAATCTTTAATTTTTTCTAATCCTAAATTAACATACTTAGGGAATGGTCCCATTATACAATCATAATAATATTTCATCTCTGAAAAATATTCATCATTAAGCTCACATGTCATACTTCCTTCTGGACAGAAGTGAGAACCTGTAAAGTCACAAGTAAATAAAATATTCTTTTCTTTAACATAAGTAAACATAGTATCTGGCCAATGTAAGTTTGGAGCACTTATAAAGCTTAGTGTGTGATTTCCTAAATTAATTTCCTCATTAGCCTCTCTAGCGTTAAACTCACAATTTAAAATATCTTTTAAATATTTTAAAGTAGCTCTTGATCCAACAATTTTTACCTCTGGGTAATCTTTTATTAAATCTTTTAAAGCTCCACTATGGTCTAATTCTGTATGATGTACCACAACATAATCAATTTTCTTTTCACCAATTATACTTTTAATATTTTCTTTAAACTCGTTATAAAACCCATTTTTAACTATATCAAATATGGCTACTTTTTCATCATTAATTAAATAAGAGTTATAAGTAGTTCCTTTTTTCGTTTCCATAATTATATCAAATATTCTTAACTCAGGATCTTTTACACCAATCCAGTATATACTTTCTTTTAACTGCTCTACCGCCATTCATTCAACCTCCAAATTACTAATTTCTATTTTATATTTTACCAAATTATATTTCAATCTTAAACTATAATTTATAACTATTATAAGTCAAAAAGTTAGATTATTGACTATTTTACTCTGAATTAATAGTTGTTATTAATTAATACTCAATATTCCTACTTATTTCACCTTCAGCAATAACATACTGATAGTGTAATGCCCTCGTTAAAGCAACATAAAGTAATCTTTGATTTAATAAATTATCATTATAATTACTTTCTAATGGATTATAAATAATAGTTCCATCAAACTCTAACCCTTTTGTTAAATAGGATGGAATTATTACCACATCCTCTGGGGAATCTTTCTCATTTCCCTTTATAAGCTGTATTTTTCTATTACAATATTTCTTAATATTTTTTTCTAAAGCTTTAGCCTCCTCTAAGGTTCTCGTAATAATACCTATACTTCTTTTTCCTTTACCTTCTATCTCCTCTATTATCTGTTCTATAAACTTAGCAGATTCTTTTTTATCTTTAGACATTTTAATTATTGGTTTATCACCATGTCTTAATACAGGTTTAGCTGGAGTTAACCCTAAATTTTGAGCTTCTAATGCTTTCTGTGCAAAATCTATTATTTCCACAGTAGATCTATAACTTTGTGTTAAAGATATATACGTTGCATTACCATTAAATATTTTTTCTGTTATATCTTCCCACCTCTTAATACCTTTGTAATAGTAAATTCCTTGTGCTAAATCTCCTACTAAAGTTAAAGAGTTTCCTCTTGTTAAATTTGTTATTACTTCAATCTGTAATGGACTATAATCTTGTGCTTCATCTATTACTATATGTTTAAACTTCGATTTTTCTTCTATTCCTTCTAATAATATATGAATATATAAAAGTGCTGCTAAATCATCTTCGTCTACTATCCCCTTTTCAAAGTTCTCAACAACTTCCTCTTTCATATATTCTAAAAGTTGAAATGGTATTCTATTATCTACAGCTATATCAAACACAGCTTTATCTTTAAACATATTTAAATATATATCTTTAGAAGTTATACCCCTCCAGTTTTTAAAGTATTCATTCATTACCTTTTTAGAATCTTGTTTTATATAATTTTTAATACTATCTCGCTCATCGTATAGTTTTCTTAACTCACTTCTTCTCTCTTCACTATCTTCAGAATTAGATTTAACTTCTCTAATTTTTAAATCCCATTCTCTATCTACAGTTAACAATAAAGTTTGTATTTTTTCTTTTAACTTTAAATTAAGATATCTTTTAATTTCATCTTTACGCTTATTTATTGGATATACTTTTAAATCTTTTAAATATAATCTAGTAATTTCCCTTTTAGAAAATAACGTGTATCCACTTATTACTATATCTTCTATTTCTAAAGAACTGCTATCTAGAAGTGCTATATATCTATCTATTATAGTTTTGAATATTAAATTCCCTTTTACCTTAGATGAGTTCACCATAAATTTTCTTAATGTTTCATCTTCAGTTTCAATAATATCCTTTAACTTATCATCTTTTGATCTTATTTTTCCTTTTAATTTTAGTTCTTTCACTACTAAATCTTGAAAAGTAGTTTGAGCAACATCTTTACTACCAAGGCTAGGTAAAATCTCTGATATATAATCTAAGAATATTTTATTAGGTGCTAATACTAATATATCTTTTCCTTCCATTGACTCTCTATATCTATATAAAAGATATGCTAGTCTATGTAACGCTATAGTTGTTTTTCCAGATCCAGCTGATCCTTGCACTATAATAGGCAAATTTTTAGGCCATCTTATAATATCATTTTGCTCTTTTTGTATAGTTGCAACTACTTCTTTTAATTTTTTTCCTTTGCTTTCTTCAAGGTTTATCTTTAAAAATTCGTCTACTAAATCTACTCCTTCTTCCCCTGAAATAAATAGTTCATTAATACCTTCATCAAAAATTCGTTCAATATCATCATTTTTGTAAAGAAATCTTCTTTTTAGAGATAATTCTCCTTCTATAACTCCTGATGGAGCTTTATAATACGCTTCTCCACCTGTCCCACTATAATACAAATCAGCAACTGGTGCTCTCCAGTCTACAACAATTTCCTCTCCATCCTTGCTAGATGATATTCCTTGTTTTCCTATATATATTTTTTCTAAAGCTCCTAGCTTTTCAGTAAAATCCACTCTTGCAAAATACGGAGTCTTTATAGCTTCTTCATAACTTTCTATATCCATCTTTAATACGTTATAAATTTTCTCTGTATTTTCTTTCTCTTGATCATAATTTCCTTTTGCTGCTTTGGTTAAAGCTTTAAGTTTTGTTTCTATTTCCTGCTCATATTTAAGCTTTTCATTTATTTCATATAAAATTAATTCTTTTTTTTCTTTTAATACTTGCTTTGCACGACTTAAATCATCCATCTTTATCTTATCCCTCTCAACTAATTACTTATAGTAACAAATTAAAAACATAAATATTTAAATATAAATACTATTATTTCCTATAGCATTCATAAAGTTATCATATAAAACTATTATAACTACAATTTGTTATGATTTACCATATACTTATTATTTTTAACATTTTATCTTAAAAATATAATCAAATAGTATATTTTCTTATATTAACAATAATATCATAAAATATATTTTCTTCAATTAATCATACTAAAAAATAGAGGATGGTGTTACTATGACAAAAAATAATTTAAAAAACACTTCGATTCCTATATCCCAAATTGGTAACTTTACTAAGCATGCAGTAGAAAGTTTTGAAGAAAACATAGTAAATCAACATAATTATTTAGAAAAAGTACATAATAATCTATCTAGTAAAAAATAAAATACTATTAAAGGCCCCCTATCATAATTTGACAGGAGGCCTTTAATTATTTAATCATCTATTTTTATTAATTAAATGCTGAATATAAATCTTTTCTTCTTGCTTTAGCCATTGCTTTACATAATACAAATGATATAGATGCATCCATAGCATGATGTATTATTGTACCTAATGCTACAACTACTAACATCTCGTATAAATTAAAACCAAATGGAATTACTATTAATGCTTCTAAAATACCATGTAGCGGAGCAGTAATAACCATAGCTTTTTTAAAATTCTTTTCTTTCTGAACAATTTTTGCTCCAATAAATCCTACAGGAGCATGCATTAATGCTCTTGCAGCAATATAAGGTGGCAATCCAGTAATAAAAAATCCTAATCCTGATCCTATTCCTACAACAATAGCAACTACCGGTGAAATAAGCATGGATAAAAACATAGGCACATGTGAACATAATGTTGCACTAAAAGGCCCTAAAACTATCTTTAAAAAACCAAATTGTACTGGAATTATTATTGCGAGTGCTACTAATAATCCTGCTAGAACCATTTTTTTAACTCTGTTATTCATTTTAAATCCCCCATCTAAAAACAAAATATTCATACCATATATACTGGTGTATATACACTAGTATATATGGTATTGTTGCTATTGTAAATAGATGATTAACATATTTTTCTATACTTTGCTTAACTCTTCTTTTATTCTTCTTATATATTCTGGAGTAGTACCACAACATCCTCCAACAATTTTTGCTCCCTCTTCAATACACTTTAATATTTCTTTTGAAAACTCATTTTCTGATATTTCTATAAATTCCTTTAGATTGTTCATATAACATCTTGTATTGGGTTGAATAATAATATTCTTTTTAGTTAACGTATTTATTTTCTTAACAATTTTGTGTATCCCATTTATCCCTGGAGAACAGTTAATTCCTACGGCATCTACTTCTAACTTATTCATATCTTCTATAGCTTTCTCAATAGTATTTCCATCAAAAAGCTTACAATCATTATCTAATGTAAATGTACAAAACACTGGTAAATTACTATAATCTTTAACCGCTTTTACTGCAGCTTTACATTCATCTAAACTAAGTATTGTCTCTATCAAAATTAAATCTACTCCACCTTTCGACGCAATAATTACCTGTTTTTTGAAAATTTCATAAGCTTCATCAAAAGTAAGTTTTCCTGTCGCATTTACTCCTACTCCTGTTGGTCCCATATCATAAGCTATTAATATATCTTCATTATCTCCTTTCACTTCTTTTGCTATCATAATACCTTTTCTTATTATTTCTTCTATAGAATATTTGCTATTTTTTAATCTAATATCATTTGCTCCAAATGTATTTGTTGTTATAACATTTGATCCTGCCTTTATATATTCTTTATGTATTTTCTTTATAGTATCCTCTTCAGTAAAGTTATATATTTCAGGATTATTATTTATATTTAATCCATACCTTTTAATCATAGTTCCCATTGCACCATCAAAAAGTAATATACCTTTATTCTTAATCTCTTTAAAATTCATTTTTACTCTCCAATCTATCTCATTACTTTTATATTACCATTTATAAATTTAATAATTCTTTATATAAATAAATAATCATAAAAAAACTCACAGATACTTTAAATATCTATGAGTTTATTCCGCAATATAATTTTAAAATTTAACTAACAAAATTATTATCGATATTATGCTAAATATTAAGCTTATTAGTGTTATTGACGTAACTACTTCAATTGTAGTTAATCCCTTTTCCTTCAATCTATAATGTATTTGACTTCTATCAGCTTGATAAACAGGCTTACCCTCTGAAAATCTCTTAAATATAACAAAAATATTATCAAAAATAGGAACGGCCAAAGCTAATATAGGTATTAATAAACTTAATATCGTTGCTTGCTTAAACGCTCCATCTAAAGCAATAATACTTAAAATAAATCCTAAAAAGTTAGCCCCCGAATCTCCCATAAATATTTTAGCAGGATATTTATTGTATAATAAAAATGCTAATACACATCCACCAGTTATAAGTGAAAATATCAATGATGGAGGTTGTGCAAGAACAATAGCAGTAGCTGCAAATGTCATTGCAGATATAAATGATAATCCTCCGGCTAAACCGTCCATACCATCAGACCAATTAATAACAGTTGTCACTCCAAATATCCAAGTAACAGTTAGTACATATTGTATAATTGTAGGTAATGCTATATATGTATCTGTAAAAGGATTTGTAAATCCATTAAAGGATACTCCTGAAAAGAATACTATTGTAGCTGCAAGTAACTGTACTATAAGTCTTGGCATAATTGCAAATTCTTTTCCTACACTTTTATAATAATCATCAATAAGCCCTATTCCAACAATTAAAGTTGCTCCAATAAATATTCCATATTTTTCATCAAAAGGATGATTCCAAAAAGAAATAAAGTAAGCAATAAAGAATCCTATATACATAGCTATACCTCCACATAATGGAGTTTCTCCCCTATGTATTTTTCTCTTTGTCGGCTTATCTGTAAAATTATATTTAAATGACATTTTCATTAGCATAGGTGTAATAAAATACACTACAGAAAATGCAATAATCATCGCTAGTAAATATTTCATCAATAGTACTCCTTAATTAATTTAGTATATAACTTTTGTCAATCGTCTATTGTATATAAGAATTATACTATTGTTTTCTATCTTTAGCAATTACAAAAGTGTTACAATGGAAAAAGCTGTGTTTCCACAGCTTTTTATTATCCTCTTGATTGAATCATATCCTTAACCTTCATTAATCTAGTTAAGGCTCCTCTTTCATTTTCATCTAACTTCATTCTTATATATTTAATAGTTTCTTGAAGTTGAGGTATAGTCATATATTCAAGAGCATTAACTCTTCTTCTTGTCTTTTCAATTTCATCAGCCATAAGCTGAGTAGATTTTTCAACTTCTGCAAGTTCAAGTAATTTAGGTAATATTGTATATAACTTTGTTATGGCATCATCTAATTCACTTGAAGTATTTGCAAATCCATATGGGAATATACTTCCTTCATCATCTTGAAGTTGTCTACGGAAAGTCATTTCTGGAACATTAACACTCATTATATTCTTAGTTCCTACTTCAACAGATATACTTTCCTTAGGATAAGCTACTGCTTCCTCTAAGAATTCAGAGCTCATTACAGCACTTGCCATAACGAAATCTTTAAATGAACCTTCAAGTTCTTTTTCTACTGACTTTCTAAGTTCATTATTATATTTAACAAGATTAATAAATTGTCTCATTAGCTCATCTTGCTTATCCTTAAGAAGTTTGTGTCCTCTTGTAGCTGTAGTTAGTCTTTTCTTCAGCTTTGTGAGTTCCATTCTAGTAGGATTGACATTTAATCTTGCCATATTCTACTCTTCCTCTCTTAGCATATACTTTTCAAGATATTCATCTCTAATTCTCTTAAGCTCTGTCTTTGGAAGAATCTTAAGTAATTTCCATCCTAAGTTTAATGTTTCTTCTATTGTTCTATTAGTTTCAAATCCTTGAGAAACATATTCTTCTTCAAAAGCTTCAGCAAATTTAGCAAATTTCTTATCTGTATCTGATAAAGCTGATTCTCCTAAGATAGCAGATAATTCTTTTGCTTGCTTACCTTGCGCATAAGCTGAGAATAATTGATTCATTGTATCTGCATGGTCTTCTCTTGTTTTTCCTTTACCTATACCTTTATCTTTAAGTCTTGATAGTGAAGGTAATACATCTATTGGAGGCATTACACCTTTTTTGTATAACTCTTTTGTAAGAATTATTTGCCCCTCTGTAATATACCCAGTTAAGTCTGGAATTGGATGCGTCTTATCTTCTTCTGGCATTGTAAGTATTGGAATTTGAGTTATAGATCCTTTTCTACCTCTAATTCTTCCTGCTCTTTCATATAATGTAGAAAGGTCAGTATATAGATATCCTGGATATCCTCTTCTTCCTGGTACTTCTTTTCTTGCAGCTGATACTTCTCTTAAAGCTTCTGCATAGTTTGTTATATCAGTCATAATTACAAGAACGTGCATGTCTTTTTCATATGCTAAGAATTCAGCAGCTGTTAATGCCATTCTTGGAGTAGCTATTCTCTCGATAGCTGGGTCAGATGCTAAGTTCATAAATAGAACTGCATTATCTATTGCACCAGTCTTTTTAAATTCATCTACGAAGAATTGAGATTCTTCGAAAGTTATACCTATAGCTGCAAATACAACAGCAAAGTTAGAATCTGAATTTAAAACCTTCGCTTGTCTTGCTATTTGAGCAGCTAATTGCGCATGTGGAAGACCTGCTGCTGAGAACACTGGTAACTTTTGTCCTCTAACAAGAGTATTTAATCCATCTATAGCAGATATTCCTGTTTGAATAAATTCAGCTGGAAAATCTCTTGATACTGGATTTATAGCTTCACCATTTATATCTTTATAAGCTTCTGGAATAATCTTTGGTCCTTTATCTATAGGGTTACCCATACCATCGAATACTCTTCCTAACATATCTTCAGATACCCCTAGTTGAAGAGGCTTTCCTAAGAATTTTACTTTTGTACCCTTTAGATTTATCCCTGAAGAACCTTCAAATAACTGAACCATAGCTCTAGATCCATTTACCTCAAGAACTTTACCTCTTCTTTTTTCGCCAGTTTGTATTTCAACTTCTACTAGCTCATCAAACTTTACACCGCTAACTCCTTCAACAACCATCAAAGGCCCTACAACTTCGGTTACAGTTCTGTATTCTCTAAGCATTTAGAACCCCTCCTTCGCGTATCAAATCATCAATAGCAATCTTAAGCTCTTCTGCAATTTCATCTGTTCTATTTATATCATCTTCATGAATATACTTAGCTCTTGCTATTTTATCTCTTACTTCTAATTCTAAAATTTTATTTAAGTATACTCCAGCTTCAAGGGCTCTTTCCGCTTCTTTCTTAAATAATAAAACTAATTTTAACATTCTATATTGCTTTTCTAGTGAAGTATACGTATCAATTTCATGGAAACTATTTTGTTGTAAATAGTCTTCTCTTATTGACTTAGCAACTTCTAACTTTAATCTATCTTTTTCAGATAAAGCATCTATACCTACTAATCTAACTATTTCATCAAGGCTAGCTTCTTCTTGTAATAAAGCCATAGCTTCCATTCTTAATTCTGACCAGTCTTCAGCAACTTCTTTATTAAAGTAAGCATCTATAGTATCTGCATATAAAGAATAAGATGATAACCAGTTTATTGCTGGGAAGTGTCTCTTATATGCTAATTGAGCATCTAATCCCCAGAATACCTTAACTATTCTTAAAGTTGATTGTGTAACTGGTTCTGAAAGGTCTCCACCTGGAGGTGATACTGCTCCTATTGCAGTTACTGATCCTTCTCTTCCATCTTTACCTAAGCAAATAACCTTACCAGCTCTTTCATAGTATTCAGCAAGTCTTGATCCTAAGTATGCAGGGTATCCTTCATCTCCTGGCATTTCTTCAAGTCTACCAGACATTTCTCTTAATGCTTCTGCCCATCTTGATGTTGAATCAGCCATTATTGATACTGAATATCCCATATCTCTAAAGTATTCAGCTATAGTTATACCTGTATATATTGAAGCTTCTCTAGCTGCAACTGGCATATTTGAAGTATTAGCTATAAGAACTGTTCTTTTCATTAAGCTTTCCCCAGTTTTAGGGTCAATAAGTTCTGGGAATTCATTAAGAACGTCTGTCATCTCATTTCCACGTTCTCCACATCCAACATAAACAACAATTTCAGCATCTCCCCATTTTGCAATTTGGTGTTGAGTAACTGTCTTACCTGCTCCGAAAGGCCCTGGTACTGCAGCTGCTCCACCCTTTGCTACAGGGAAGAATGTATCTATAACTCTTTGTCCTGTTGTCATTGGAACTGTTGGTTTTAATTTTGTTTCATATGGTCTACCTTTTCTTGCAGGCCATTTTTGCATCATAGTAAGTTCTTTATCCCCTTTTTCAGTTTCTAATACACAAACTGTATCAACAACTGTAAACTCACCTGATTTTATTTCTTTAACTTTACCACTTACTCCATATGGAACCATTATCTTATGTAATACAACTGTAGTTTCTTGAACTGTACCAATTATATCTCCTGCTGATACTTCATCTCCAATTTGAACAGTAGGTTTAAAGTCCCATACTCTTTCTCTGTTTAATGAATTAACTGAAATCCCCTTTGATAAGAAAGGTGAATTAGCAGCTTTTTCAAAAGCATCTAATGGTCTTTGAATTCCATCAAACATTGATTCAATAAGTCCTGGTCCTAACTCTAAGCTTAAAGGCTCTCCAGTTGTTACAACTGGGTCACCAGTACCTATACCTGTTGTTTCTTCGTAAACTTGGATAGATGCCTTATCTCCTCTCATCTCGATAATTTCTCCGATAAGACCTTTTTCTCCAACTTTAACCATATCATATATATTAGCTTCATCCATTCCTTCAGCTACAACTAAAGGACCTGAAACTTTAATTATCTTTCCAGTCTTCAACACTCTAACCTGCCTTCCTATAATATATTGACTCCTACAGCTTTCTCCACTGAATCACTTATTCTCTTTGAACCTATATTTAAAGTTCCTTGATTGCTTGGAATTAATATTACAGCAGGAAGTACTTGTTTATTATAACGCTCTATTGTTTCTTCTATTGTAACTGCAACTTGTTCTGTTATAAATATAACTGCGTAATCATTCATAGCCATCTTATCTACTGCTATTCTAGCTTCATCTGCATCAACAACTGGAAATACATCTATTCCTAATGCTTTAAAAGCTAAAACCGAGTCCTTATCTCCAACTACTCCAATTTTCTTATACATAACTATCACGCAGCCTTTCTCTTATTACTTCCTGAGAAATATTATTAAGCTTACCTACCATAATAATTCTAATAATTTTAATCTCTGTTTCTTTTGCATAGATATATGATAATATTCTATCTGGTCCAAAAGTAACTAATCTAGCACCCTTCATTAAATCCATAATATAATTATCACTTAATTTTTCTAAAAGACTTGCAGAGTTAGATTCCTTAAAGTTTTCTATTCCTTCTTTTATAATATCTGAGTATATTGTAGTGCTTAACTTAGTTATTATATTTTCAGGAGTTTCATTTATAATTGATATTAAAGTATCTTTATCAATAGCTCCACCAGAAATTAATACTTTTGATGCAAATTCTCTTCCTTGCCCTTGCTTCTTAAGTCTAATTAAAGTTCTAATATTAGTTAGATCGATTGTTGCCAAAACAAGTTTATCAGTAAATTTATAGTCTAATTTTTTCTTTATATCTTGCATTTCATCAAACATATATCTGTCTACAATAATATCGATTTTTTGTGGATCTTTATTTTCTTCAAAATCTTTTACAACTTCAATAACAGCTTTTTTAGTATATCCTTTTAAATCATCAAAGTTATCTAAATCAATTATACTTTTTAATTCCTTTAAATCTTCTATCCCTAAATCTATTAAAAGATTAGATAAATCCTTTGAAAGAAACTTTCCTTTTAGTAATACTTTTAAGTTATGATATCTATATTTTACGCTCATTAAATCTACTACGTCTTTAACTGGACAAAGTTCATACATTAATTCGTAAACTCTCTTTAATTCATAAGATAAAATATTTTCATAATCATTAACTCTTTTTGCTTTACTTAATATATTAGAATATTCCGTTTCATTAAGAATTTTTAAAGCTTCTTCTGCTGAAGGTGCTTCGATCATTCTTTCAATTTTAGTTCTATCAAGGAGTCTTGTTTCAAATACCCAAATTCTTGAAAGAGCTTGAGTAAACTGCATTACATCCATAGTTACCCTCCTTAACTAAATAACACCTTTGCAACTTCAAATTCTAATTCATCTCTTAATGAGCTTATTAAAGCTTCATATGTGTTATTAATTTCTATACCATTCTTTTCTAATATAAATCCACCTCTAAAACTTCCTTCTTTCTTAAGAAGTCTTATTTCACCCTTAAGTCCTTTATCTTTTAATTCAGCATTTAATGAATCCATAAATTCTAATCCAATCACCTTTAATCCCTCATGGTTTAAAACTAAGTTCTCATCACCTTCTATATCCATAGAGAGAATGCTTCTTCTAATAAAGTTACTTAATTCGTCTGCAGATAACGTACATAATTTATTTAAAGCTTCATCAAAAACATCATCTATTACTGATTGTTTTTGAGCTAACTTATCATTTCTTACTTTTAATTTTGCTGAAGAAATTATTCTATCTTTTTTAGATTTTCCTTCTTGCTCAGCCTTAGATAATATTTCATCTTCTAAAGCTTTTGCACTATTAACTCTCTTAGAAATTATTTTATTCTTCTCATCCTCTGAAGCAGCTAAAATACTATCCCTTTCTACTTCAGCATCCTTTAGGATCTTAGAAGTAATATTCTTCACATCTGACATAGTTTTATATCTCCAATCCTAGAATGTTTTCATAACTAACATAAATGAAATAACGAATCCTAATAATGCATATGTTTCAACCATAGCTGATAATATAATACCTTTAGTATTATGTTCTGGTCTCTTAGCTAATATTTGAATACCAGCTGCTGCAACTCTACCTTGAGCTATAGCTGAGAAATATCCTGCTAAAGCAATTGGAAGACAAGCTCCAAAAATATATAATCCTTGAGAAAGTGTCATACCACTTGATAATTTAGTAAATGCTAGAAATCCAACAACGAAACCGTATAAACCTTGAGTACCTGGTAATAGTTCTAGAACTAATGCTTTACCAAACTTTTCTGGTTCTTCTGTTACAAGTCCTGTAGCTGCTTCCCCTACTAATCCAACACCTTTTGCTGATCCTATTCCTGATAATCCAACTGCTAAAGCAATACCTAAAGCCGCGAAGATTATTCCCCCACTATTTTCCATTAAAAATTGTATCCATGTCATATTATTCATTTTTTATTCCTCCTAATTATTCTTTAAATTAATATATCTTTCTGATGATTTAAATGGAGTAAATGGCTTTCCTCCACCTTCGTAGAATTTTGAAAAATATTCTACATATTGTAATCTTGCTGTATGAACATATGCTCCTAATAATCCCAATAATAAATTAAATATGTGAGCTAAAACAAAAATTATTGGACCTATTATTATAGCTACTATGCCTTGTGGTAATTGTGCAATAAGCATATTTAATGCTCCTGCAATACTTCCACCAGCTAAACCTAAAGCCATAAGTCTTGTATATGAAACTAAATCTGATACATACCCAGTAATTCCATATAATGCATATAGGCCTTGGCCAATTTGTGCTCCCTTAGTTTTCTCAGTTCTACCACCAGTTAAAACTATAATTACAGCACCAACTATTAATCCACCTATACTTATATATTTCATAATCGGTGGCCATTTTAGCATGATACTTCCTGCTAATAATCCTATTGATACTAACGTTATAATCCATGCTCCTACATCATAAAATGCATCTTTTTTCTTACCATCTTTTATAAGAACATATGCCTTTATACCAAGTCCAAAGAATATTTGAATTACTCCTAAAACTATTGACATCCCTAATATTGTATTAATATCTCTTGAAGGATCTATAAGCCCTGGTATTTTTACTGCATCTCCAAAGAACGAACCATAGATTAATCCAAAAAAGATAGTTGGAAAACTTAAATAGAAAAAGAATCTTGCAAAATCCTCATTTTTCTTTGTAAGTTTTATAAATTTCATTGCACAAAATGCTACAATAAGCATTACAATTCCATATCCTGCATCTGCTACCATCATCCCAAAAAACACTAGATAAAAAGGTACAAGCAATGGTGTTGGGTCTACCTCATTATATTTTGGATAACTATACATTTCTGTAACAGATTCAAATGTTCTACTTAACTTATGATTACTAAGTTTTATAGGCACATCATCTATTTCTTCTTCTTTTACATCCTCAAAAATTATATAATAATCATCTTTTAATTGTTCATTACATATTTCTTTTAATTTTTCGTTATCTTCAACAGGACACCACCCCTGAATTGTTATAGTGTTATTTGTCTTTAAGAAATTAGTAGATACAGTTTTTCTTCCTAACTTGTTAGAATAATAATCATATACTAACTTTAAGGTTTTATTTTCATCTTCTAAAGAAGATATCTCTTCTTTTACGAAGAATATTTCTGATTTTATCTCTTCAATTTCTGCTGTATAGTCCATAACTAATTTTTGTGGACTATCTTTATGTTCTGTTTTAAACGGGCTAAATCCATACCCTCTAATAGTACTTAATACTTCATCTTCTTTTTCTTTGTTTGCTATTACTAGTATGTTCGTACCATTTGAATTCCTTGATATAATCTCAACATATGAATCTTGTAACTCTTCAAGTAATTTTTCTTCATATTGTTTAGCAATACTACCTAAAAAGTAAGAAGTCTTTTTTAACTCTTCTAAAGCTTTGAATGGAATATCAAGTGGTTGCCATGGAGTTAATATGTCTATTTCACCTTGAAGCTTAACTATTTTATTTTCTAATGATGTTAGCTTCTCTTCCTCTTTCTTCACCTTAGTATAAATATCAAGCCAATTAGATGATTCTACTTTTTTATCTAATTCATCGATAGTTACATACTCTTTATCATCTTCAAGAGCCTTAATTCCTGACTTTTTAGGCATATAGCTATTTAAAAATTCAAGAGCGAATTTAGCTTTTGATAAATTTTCCTCTAGCTCTGCACTTTCTGGACTAATCTCATCTTTCGCAAGATCTTGTAACTCCTCATTTTTCTCCAAGATATTTTCATCTTGTAAATTTATGAATTCAACTTTTGAAAATTCCTGTAGTTTACGAAGAAGTTCTTCTTTATGAGATTTAAAAGTTAGCAAAGTGAATTTATTCATCTTAACTATTGCCATAACTCTTCACTATCCTCTCAACAACTATATTTACAGCATTTTCTTTAACATCATTAGCTACATTTTTAATAGCATAAACTTCCTTTTCACCTTTTTCTAATATAGGCTTAGCTTCAAAATTTCCTTCTTCAATAGCAAGATTTATTATCTCATCTGCTTTTGCTCTAGCTTCTTTTAGAATTTCATTATACTTAGAATCAGCTTCACTTTTAGCTTTTTGAATCATCTCTGCTGCATTTTTCTTTGCTTCATTGATCATCTCATCAGCTTTTTGTTCTGCATTCTTTATTTCCTTAATTGCTTCTAACGCCAAAATCTCACCACCTTTTATTAACTTCTAATGATATAAATATTAATACTTTATATAGTATTAATTACTTTTTATTATCTATAATTATACACTGTTTTCTTTATTAATCAACTAACTTTTACCAAAGAAATTATTCTAA
Organism: Clostridium disporicum; assembly: GCF_001405015.1. Classification (GTDB taxonomy): domain Bacteria; phylum Bacillota; class Clostridia; order Clostridiales; family Clostridiaceae; genus Clostridium; species Clostridium disporicum_B. The sequence continues at coordinate 48,537 of NZ_CYZX01000020.1, read as the reverse complement.
TAATTTAAATTATATAACAAGTAAACGATTAATACTCTCTTTTTTATCTATAAACCGCTATATTTTATCCGTTATATCTAAATTTCCACCATTATATCCAAAAATATAATAAGTATTTTTATTAATTATTTTTTTATGTTTTATAAACTCTTTTATGTCTATACAGAAATTTTCAATATAGTTTTCTTTGAACGAATACTCATCTCTTAGCTTATCTTTTATCTCTCTTTCTTCCTCCCTAGTCATTCTATTTTCTAAAAACTCTGGCATACCTCTTCTTTTATTAAAAGTAAGATAATCGTATTTTATTATGTCTCTTAAAATAGTATTATCATCTTTTAATACTTCGTTATTAAATTCTAGGAACACTTTATAGTATTCGCTATTTCCTATATTTCTATTAAAATAATCCTTCATTTCGAAAAACTCTCCTAATCTTAAGAAGAAGTCAAAAGGCGTTTCAAACTTATCTACAAAGAAATTAATTATATTATTAAATTTTTGTGAATTATAATATTTATCTACCATATGCTCAACTTTTTTAAGAACTAATAATTCATCATAAGAAATATCTTTTGTAGAAAGAATTTCATAAGGTGGATATGGTGAATATTTCATATCATAAAGCTCTGCTTCTTCTCTCATCGAAGAACCTCTAAGCAATTTTAGAAACCCTAGTTGTATTTCTTCAGGCCCTATACTATATACGTCATTAAAAGATTTTTTAAAAGATGTATAGTCCTCTCCTGGAAGCCCTGCAATTAAATCTAAATGCTGCTTTATATTTTTTATTGCTAAAAGTTCTAATACTTTTTCTTTTATATCACTAAAATTTACAAATCTATTAATTTGTCTCAAGACATCATCATTAGTAGTTTGAACTCCAACTTCAAATTGGAATCTATCTTTAGGTGCCTTTCTTAAAATCTCTAATTCTTGTGGTTTTAATATATCTGCTGAAATTTCAAAGTGGAATTGAGTTTTAGTATCACTATTTATTAAAAACTCCCAAATAGCTGTAGAAAATTTAAAATTGCAGTTAAAAGTTCTATCAACAAACTTTACTAGTCTAACTTTTTTATCTATAAAAAATTGTAATTCTCTCTTTACTCTTTCTATATCTAAGAATCTAACTCCATGAGTTGTAGATGATAAACAATATTTGCAATTAAACGGACAACCTCTAGATGCTTCATAATATACTATTTTATTATCTAAATTTTCATCTTCTTTATACGGAAACACTATTTCATCCATATTCATAAGAGGTCTATTTCCATTAAATATAACTTCATTACCTTTTTTAAAGTATAATCCTCTAATAGATTCTAAATCTTTATTACCTAATTTATACTCTACAAACTCTCTAAATGTTTTTTCACCTTCACCTTGAATAATATAATCTCCATTTAACTCCTTTAAAATATTTAGACTATCATAAGAAACTTCTGGTCCTCCATATAGAATTTCTATATCCTTATCTACTAATTTTATTAAGTTAGATAGTCTAGTAACCATCTCTATATTCCATATATAAGTTGAAAATGCTACAACATTCGGTTTTTCTTTAATTATCTCCTCTAGTATCTTTTCATCTCTATCATTTATAGAGAATTCTCTTATAGAACATTCATAAGATAAATCCTCCGTAAATGCTTTTAGGTATCTAACAGCTAAATTGCTATGAATAAACTTTGAGTTTATAGCTGTAAGTAAAATCTTCATATTTCTTCTTCCTTTCTCTTGGGCTATAGTTTTTTACCTTTTACAAAGTAAATATCTTCCCATATTTTTTCTTCTGTAATCTTATAGTTGGGCTCTAATAGCTTTTTTGTATCTTCTAAGTTTGACTTAGACATTATATTTAAGTTTTTAAACTCAAATTCTTTAATCTTTTCTGATGGTAATACAGCTCTTATCTTATTATTAAAGACTTTTCCTATCTCTTTATTAATATCCCATATATAAATATTACCACCCTTTTTAACAAACCTTGTCACATCCTCAATAAGTTTAGCCCTACCACCTTCTCTCCAAATATCGCTTAGATAAAAGAATATTGTACACGTATCATATCCCTCTGATAACAATATATCTTTATTATTATCTTCTACATAATCTATTGCTAATTCATCAAAGACCTCTTTAGATAGGTTGTAAATTACTCCATAACTTTCTCCAACATCTAAAATATCTCCTTCAAGAATTACATCAGATAAATTTAATATTATTGTTTTACCCATAATTTCTCATCCCCTTTAAAACAATTTTACTATAAGTGAAAATCTAAATCTAGGATTTAGTTTATTGTATATTTTTTAAATGAAAAGAACTAGCCTTATTTACTAGTTCTTTTTATACTTCTTATTATATTTCAATACTTCTGCTATTATTAAAGCTATAATGAAAACAATAATAAATCCCCATATTATTATTGGTAATTTAAATATAGTTTTATTACCTGTACTTTCTAACTTATATAAAACACCTACTTTACTATCTAAAACATATATACCATCTTTATAACACCTTATCACTTCAACCTTACTATTATCGCCTAAATCAACAATTTTATTTGCTACATTGTTTTTTCCTAAAGAGTATAAATAGTTTTCCTTATTATCAGCAAAAACAATTACATCTTGTCCTAATATATTACCTTCCCTATCTACTGCTAGTCCTTTTAAAGAAGATAAATTATAATGCTGATATATTGGCCCATAAGGAGTTTTTGTTGGTGGATTACTAATAACTGGTTCTAATTTATTTGTACCATCTGAAAATTTCGGTGATGTAATTGAATCTCCTCCACTATAATCAGGCCATCCGTACCATGCATTTTCTTTTATTTCATAAATATAATCTTTATCATCTTTAACAGCCCTACTTCCTTTATCTTCCATTCCACCTACTATAGCTATTATCTTCCCCTCATTATTAAAATCTAATCCTTCAATGTTTCTAATTCCGGTAGCAAAGGTACTTATCTTGCCTGATGTAAAATCATACGATAAAATAGTTCCATTACTTATTATTCCTTCCTTCACCTTTTCTCCACTCTTATTTTGTATTCCATATTCTACAAAAGCTCCAGTGTTGTTATCTCCATAGTTTTCACCTGATAAAATCCATTCGAAAGATGGCACATCACAATCTGTACTATCTTTATCTAATATTCCTGAATTTGTATTTGTTCCTATAGTTATATAAAGAATATCATCTTCTATTAATAATTTTGTATACTTATTTTCACCTAAATTAGGCAGATCTTTTATAAGTTCCAATATTTCATCATTTTCATAATTGTACTTAACTATATCTCTTCCTGTAGCAAGTATTATTTCATTTTTGTAAATAACCATATCGTAAATATTAAAATCTTTTTTCTTTATTAAAGTTTCTTCTTTATTATCTTCTTTTATAATTTTCAAAGAATCACTAAATGCTATGTATAAATTGCCATTTTCATCAAAGTCAAAACTTTTTGCATCTTTTATTCCTTTATTATTTATACTCCATCCAATATTTTTATTTATTATGTCTATAGTATATTTATTATTTATTTCGTAAATTCCAAAAGATATGGATACAACAAGTGTTGAAAATACTAAAAACTTCAAAAATCTTTTCATAATATCTCACTCCCTCTCTAATTAATTTATATTTAGTTACCTATATAAATTATTACTTAAATTTCACTTTAAATTAATTTTACTTAATAAAAAATTCTTAAGCATCACCTAAATTTCTAAAATAATAAAAGAAACTGCCTACTAAAAAACAGTTTCTTTTTTCTTCATTTTTTATTTACTTTTATCTTTATAATGAGTATGCAAAAGTTTATGAGCTTTTTCACTATTTGGTTCACCTAAATACTCATCATAAAGTCTTAATATTTCGTGGTTTTTATGAGATTTTCTAAGCTTCTTATCTTTATCTTCTTTATATAAAGCTTCCATTCTCTTCTTCAATATATCTCTGTTTGCTCTAATAAATGGTTGCCCACCACCATCTATACAACCACCAGGACATGCCATTATTTCTATAAAATCATACTTGTTCTTACCTTCTTCAATATCATCCATTATCTTTTTAGCATTACCTAATGAATTAACTACAGCTATACTAACATTTTTATCTCCAATTTTTATTTTAGCTTCTTTAATACCATCTAACCCTCTAATATTATCAAAATCTATTCTATATAACTCTTCACCAGTTATCCATTCATAAGCAGTTCTTAATGCTGCCTCCATTACTCCTCCTGATGTTCCGAAAATAACTCCTGCACCTGTAGATTCTCCTAAAGGATTATCAAATTCCTCTTCCTTCATATTTCTAAGATCCATTCCAGCTTCTTTTATCATCTTTGCTAATTCTCTAGTAGTGATAACTATATCAATATCTTGTATACCATCTCTTCCCATCTCTTCTCTTGATGCTTCATATTTTTTAGCAGTACACGGCATTACTGATACTACTACTATCTTTTCTACTGGAATCCCTAATTTTTCTGCTAAATATGTCTTAGCTATAGCACCAAACATTTGTTGTGGTGATTTACACGTTGATGGTAAACTTAGATGATCAGGGTAATTCTTTTCTATAAAATTTATCCATCCTGGACAACAACTAGTAATCATAGGTAAGTTTTCACCTTTAGTCACTCTGTCAATAAACTCTTTAGCCTCTTCCATTATAGTTAAGTCTGCTGCAAAATCTGTATCAAAAACCTTTTTAAATCCTAAAGCTTTTAAAGCTCCTACCATAAGTTTTGTTACAGATGTTCCTGGTTTCATTCCAAATTCTTCACCTAATGCAGCTCTTACTGCCGGTGCTGTACTTACTATAACATATTTATCAGCATCACTTAATGCATCCCATACTCTATCATAGTCATAAACTTCCCTTAAAGCTCCTGTTGGACATACTGAAACACATTGCCCACAATAAGTACATTCAGTTTCACTTAATGGTTTTGAGAAAAATGTAGATATAGTAGTATCAAATCCTCTATCTATAGGAGTTAAAGCATGAACTTTTTGGATATCGTTACATACAGTTACACACCTTCTACATAATATGCACTTCTCCATATCTTTTACTATCGCTGGTGAAGAATAATCTCTACCATAGGTATTTCTTTCACCTTCATATTTTATTTCATATACACCTAAATCTGCAGCCATCTTTTGAAGCTCACATTTTAAATTTTTTTCACATTTTAAACAATCCATAGGATGATTTGAAAGTAATAATCCTACAATATTTCTTCTTGCTTGAATCGCTCTTGGTGTATTTGTCTTTATTACCATCCCATCAAATACAGGAGTCGAACATGCTGGTGCTAAATTTTTTCTTCCTTCAACCTCTACAACGCAAACCCTACAAGTACCTTTACAATTCTCACTTTTACCATCTTGCATATACATATGACAAAGTGTTGGTATTTCTATATTCATCTGCTCCGCAACTTTTAATATCATAGAACCATCTTCAACTAAAATATTCTTACCATTTATATTTACTGATACCATATTCATACTAACACCTCCTATTCTCTAACTATTGCTTTAAATGGACATATAGCCTCACAAGCACCACATTTAATACATTTATTTTGATCTATAACATGCTTTTCTCTTGGTTTTCCTTTTATACAGCCAGCTGGACATCCTTTTGCACATTTAGTACAGCCAAAGCACTTATCAGTAATTCTATATTTTAATAATTTCTTACAAATTCCTGAATAGCATTTATGCTCTTTAACGTGTGCCTCATATTCATCCATAAAATATTTCATAGTCGATATTATTGGATTTGCTGCAGTTTGACCAAGGCCACAAAGTGCAGTATCTTTTATTGATTCAGATAAAACTTGAAGTTTTTTCAAATCTACTAGTGTAGCTTTTCCTTCAGTTATCTTTTGCAACATTTCAAGTAATCTCTTACATCCTACTCTACAAGGTGTACATTTTCCACAGCTCTCATCTACTATAAACTCCATATAGAACTTAGCTATATCTACCATACAGTTATCTTCATCCATTACTATCATTCCACCTGATCCCATCATAGATCCAATATTTAGCAATGAATCGTAATCTATTGGAACATCTAATAATTCAGCTGGAATACATCCTCCAGATGGTCCACCTGTTTGAACTGCTTTTAGCTTTTTACCATCTTTTACACCTTCACCTATTTCATAAATGATTTCTCTTAATGTAATTCCCATAGGAACTTCTACAAGCCCAACATTATTAATCTTTCCTGCTAAAGCAAAAACCTTAGTCCCTTTTGATTTTTCTGTTCCTATAGAACTATACCAATCAGCCCCTCTATTAATTATTGCTGGAATATTTGCAAATGTCTCTACGTTATTAACTGATGTTGGCTTACTCCATAGTCCAGATACTGCTGGGAATGGTGGTTTATTAGTTGGCTCTCCTCTTGACCCTTCTATTGATTTTATAAGAGCTGTTTCTTCTCCACATACAAATGCTCCTGCCCCATATTTTATTTCTATATCAAAATTAAACCCTGAATTTAAAATATTTTCACCTAAAAGACCAACTTCTTTTGCTTGCTTTATAGCAATTAATAATCTACTTACTGCCAAAGGATATTCTGCTCTAATATAAATATATCCATTAGAAGCTCCTATAGAATATCCTGCTATTGCCATAGCTTCTAAAACTGAGTGAGGATCTCCTTCTAATATAGATCTATCCATAAATGCACCTGGATCTCCCTCATCTGCATTACAAATTATATACTTAACATCGCTCTTACTTTCACGTGCAAACTTCCACTTAACTCCTGTTGGGAATCCTCCGCCCCCTCTTCCTCTTAATCCTGATTTAGTTATTTCATTAATAACTTCAATAGGTTCATAATTCTTAAGGACATTTCCTAATGCCTTATATCCCTCTACTGCAATATACTCTTTTATATTTTCTGGATCTATAACCCCACAATTTCTTAAAGCTATTCTCATCTGCTTTTTATAAAAAGGTATATTATGCTGTGATTTTATTTTTATATTTTCACTTGGATCAGTAAATAATAATCTTTCTACAACATTTCCATCAATAATATGATTTTTAATTATATCTTCAGCATCTTCTGGAGTTACTTGAACATAGAAAGTATCATCTGGTTCTATTTTGACTATAGGGCCTTTAGCGCAAAATCCAAAGCATCCTGCCATAATAACTTTTACCTTATCTTTTAAACTATATTTGTCAATAAACTTATTTAATTCACTCAAAATTTTATCTGCATTAGCTGATTTACATCCAGTCCCTCCACAAATAAGTATATGTTTTTCTCCGTTATCATTTACGCAACTTTTATCTACTCTTAAATTTATATACTTTTTATATTTTTCAGCTTTATCTAATAACTCCTCATAAGATGAAATTTTTCTCATATTAAACCTCCAAACGTTTATGTTCGTTTATAACTTCTTCAACATTTTTCTTAGTAAAATGTCCATAAACCCTATTATTTACCATAACTACTGGTGCAAGTCCACAAGCCCCTACACATCTTAATGTATCTAGAGTAAATAATCCATCTTCAGTAGTTTCACCTACTTCGATATTGAGGTTCTTTTTAAACTCCTCTATTATCTCTCCTGCGCCTCTAACAAAGCAAGCTGTTCCAGCACATACATTTATTACATATTTACCTTTTGGTTCAGTAGTAAAAAATGAATAAAACGTAATTACTCCATAAACTTTTGATACTGGTACCCCTAACTTTTCTGATACAAATAACTGTACCTCTTCTCCTAAGTATCCAAACAATTCTTGTGCTTTGTGAAGTACTGCTATTAAGTCATTCTCCTTTAAATCATTTTTTTCAATATAATCGCCTAACTCATTAAATTTTTCTTTGTTAACATTAGAAATACACATACTTTTTGCCTCCCTTCATTATTATAAATTTAATATACGTTAATTTTATCACAATACAGTATATATTTTCCAGTTATTGTAACAATTTTCTTAATATTTTGAATAATATTATTATTTTTTCTATTAAAGAAACTCTATATATAACATAATTATTATTTTTCCAGAATATGTATTAAGGAAACTCACTACCATATTTGTTTATAGACATAATTTCACTTTAAACAAATCTTAGATTTTGAGTTTCGTTTAATGTAAATCGAAGAGGTGAATTAATTGGAAAAAGATAATTTCTTTAAAAATTCGTTTTTCTTAACAGCAGCAAATATCACAACTGGTATCTTAGGATTTATATTCTCCATATATTTATCCAAGTTGATAGGTCCAGAAGGTATAGGACTATATGGGCTAGTAATGCCTATATACAATTTATTTATAAGCCTTATGACAGCTGGAATTATAGCTGCTATTTCTCAAAGAGCTGCCATATATACTTCTAAAAGAGAATATAATAACCTTTTTAAAACTATAAATACTGTAGCTTTTTTTAATATTATCTGGTCAGTAGCAATAGGTGTTTTAGTTTTTATATTAGCTCCATACATAAGTGAATACGGTGTTAAAGATATGAGAACATTAAATGCTATAAGGGTAACTTGTCCTGCAATGGTATTTATAGCCTTATCTAATATACTAAAAGGCTTTTTTTATGGTACATCAAAAATCACAGTTCCTGCATTTATAGATATATTAGAAAAAGCTATGAGAATAATAACAATTGCCTTACTTATATTTATATTTAAAGCTAATACACTATCATCTTTAGTTACCCTTGCTTATGTTTCATTAGCTATTGGAGAACTTCAAAGCCTTTTATTACTTTACGCTTATTATAAGCACATAGTAAAAAAGATTCCTCCTTCTTATGAAAAGCCTGAGCGCAAAGCTCAATTACTTTTTAATGTTTTAGCAGTATCATTCCCATTATGTTTAAATGGATTTATGGGAAATATATTTTCAGCTATGTCTACTTTAGTAGTTCCACGAAGGCTTGTATCAATTGGACTTGAATATTCAACTGCAATTGCTATGATAGGTAAGTTTAATGGTATGGCGTTAACAATAGTTACTTTTCCACTTATAGTTGTTAATTCTATTAGTACGCTTTTAATGCCTGATCTTTCTGAAACTTTAAGCAAAGGTGAATATTATAGTGCATCAGTTAGAATACGTAAAGTTTTGAAAATTGCTTTTTTACTTGGTATTGCTACTTGTATAATTTGTCTACTTATTCCTGACTCTTTAGGGAAAATGTTTTACGGTAGAGATGACCTAGGTTTGTATATTAAAGTTTGTGCTTTATCTGCTCCATTATTTTTTACTTCAAGTACTATGTTTGGAATTCTAAATGGATTAAATAGACAAAGCATAATATTAAGAAACTCTCTTATAACTTCTTCAATAGAACTTATTTCTTTATATATACTTACAGGGATAAAAAGTATAAATGTATTTTCAACTGCTATAACTCTATTTATTACATCTATTATAAGTTTAATAATAAATCTACATGAAATAAAAAAACATATAGATATATCATTATCCTCTATAAATATTATAATTTTTTCACTTATTGGTCTACTAACTTACCTTCTTTTAAGATTATTAACTAACACAATATTAAGTGATTTATTTATAGTTAAAAATATTATAATTATTATACTAACATTCGGATTATTTGCATACTTTAGTGGCTTTGGAATAGAGGAAGAGTAAATTAATTAAAAGTTAATAGCATAAGAACAAATCCAGCACTAGCTGGATTTTCTATTTTAAAGAATAATCAAACAACATTTTAATTAGCTTTAGCGTATATAAATTTCATATGATACAATATAATTAATAATATTTTAAAGGAGATTTTATGCTTGGTTATATATTTATAGTTTTAATTATTATTGCATTATTTATTTTAATTATTTATGCAAACAAATTATGTAAAATAGTAATTTATCCTAAGAAAAAAAGTTATGAAGATGGATATGAAAATCAAATAAAAAAATTAAACCTTGAAGACTTTTATAATAACTTAGAAAAGGAACACATAACACTAAAATCAGATTATGGTTATGATATTAAAGGAATATTTATTCCAAACTCTAATTCAAAGAAATGTATTATACTTTGCCATGGGATTACCGTAAATACAAACTATTCTGTTAAATATATAAAACCTTTTTATAATCGTGGATTCTCAGTTTTTATGTATGACCATAGAAATCATGGATTAAGTGGTGGAACCTATACTTCCATGGGATATTTTGAAAAGTATGACCTTAAAACTTGTGCTAATTTTCTTTTCAATAAACTAGGACCTGATATTAATTTAGGAGTATTAGGCGAGTCAATGGGAGCTGCTACTGTACTTCAATATTGTGCTATAGATAATAGAGTTTCTTTTTGTATTGAAGATTGCGGATACTCTGATGTTTTTGAATTATTTAAACATAGACTTAAAGAAGATTATAAAATAAACTTTTTACCTCTATTGTTTATAGCTGATATAATTATGAAAGTTAGGTATAAATGGAGTTTTAAATCCGCTTCTCCATTAACATATATAAAAAATATTGATATTCCAATACTCTTTATCCATGGTGATATGGATGATTATGTACCTACATATATGGTATATGATTTATTCAATTCAAAAACTACTGGATTTAAGGAGCTATATATTGCTAAAAATGCTAAACATGCAGAAGCTTTAACATCAAATCCAGATAAATACGATGAGATAATAGGAAATTTCCTTAAAAAAATTGATTTAATTTAATTTTGGATAAATAAAAAATCAGAATAAACCATTATGTTTATTCTGATTTCTTATATTAAATTATATTTACATTATTTTATTGACGTTGTATTGAAGTTTCAACTTGAGAAGTTGTATCTTTAATGAATGTATCTATATCTTTTATACTTCCACTTACATATGCATCATACTTTTCTTGTATTATTGTTCTAGCTGATTGTGCATTATTAACTGCTGGAGTATAGTATGCATATTCTAAACTATTTTGAGCTACTGGATAAATCTTTGTAAATAATGCTTCTGGATCATTCAATGCATCCTTCATTATTTGAGTATCTGCTGCTGATTTACGTACTGGTAAATATCCTGTTGCTACTGCAAACTTAGCTGTATTTTCTGTATTTGTTGCATATTTTATAAATTCATAAGCTGCAAATTGTGCCTCTGGAGAAACATCACTTGTTACAAATAATGATGCCCCTTGTTGAATTACAGCTTTATCTTTTCCTTGGAATACAGGAACTTCTACTACACCAACTTCAAATGCTCCATCTGTTTTAATATGTGCTGCACCTGCTGATGAACCTTGGTACATTAATAACTTTTGATTTGAAAATGGTCCTGAAAGATATGTATCTTCACCAGGAATACGGAAATAACCTGAACCTACTTCGTCTTTATAATAGTTCATAAATGTTTTTACCCAATCATTATCAACATTTATTTTTCCATCAATAGTTACGAAATCCTTACCATCCATCTTTAAAGAAGAAATAAATGCATTGGAACTTGAGTCAAATCCAAATCCAACAACCCCTAATTCATCCTTACACTTTTTAGATATCTCAGCTAACTTTTCTACTGTTAAATCTTTCAAATCATCCATAGTATATCCTAACTTTTCTAGCATAGTTTTATTAACATATAAAACTTCAGTAGACTTAGTCATAGGAATACCATAAACAGCATCTTTACCCCATTGAGATACTTCGTCTATAAAAGTTTTATAGAAATCATTTTCTATATCACTTTTCATTCCTACAGTTGAATCGTTAACATATGGTGATAAATCTATTATTTTATTTTGATTTATTAAGCCGGTCGCTATATCTGGATATACATTTATTATTGCAGGTAAAGAATTTGATTGTGATGCTGTAATTACCTTTTTATTCAAATCTCCAATATTACCTTGATTTACTGCAGTAACAGTAATTCCCATATTATTGTTGCTATTAAAATCTTGTATTATTGAGTCTAGTACCTCTGCTTGTTTTCCATTTAAATAGTGCCACATTTCTATAGAAACAGGATTATTTAATTCTTTTACTATTTCAGCTGTAGCATTATTTTTTTTACCACATCCAACAAACATACCTACTCCTAAAGTAGCTGTTAAAATTGTAGCTAAAATTCTTTTGTTCATATTTTCACCTCTTAAAATTTATTTATCTTTAGTTTTTATTAAAGTTTATCCTTTAATACCTCCAATAGAAACTCCACTCATAATTTTTTTATGTAGGAAAATATATACTATAACTATTGGCATAGTAATTATTGTTGATGCAGCCATTAATAACTCATATTGATTTCCTGCATCAGACTGGAAGGCAGTTAGTCCATTTGCTAGTAATCTCATTTTTTCACTATTTGTTACAAGTAGTGGCCATAAAAAAGCATTCCAAGAATTAATACCTACTAAAATACAAATAGTTATAATTGATGGTTTTGCCATAGGAACTACAATTTTCCATAGAAACTTCCAATCACTTGCTCCATCAACTTTGGCTGCATAATATAATTGCTTTGGTATTTTAAAGAAAAACTCTCTAAGCATGTAAATATACAGTACATTTGCCATATATGGCACAAAGAGTGCTTGGTACGTATCAATCCATCCTAGAGCAGAAATAGTTTTAAAGTTTGTAACTATTAAAACTTCTCCTGGAATCATCATAGATGCTAAAAAGATAGAAAAAATCATATCTCTTCCAGGAAACTCTAAGTGCGAGAATGCAAATGCAGTTAAAATAGCTATTATTACTGTGCTAATAATACTTAAAATAGTAACTATAATTGTATTAAAGAAATATCTTGCAAAAGGTGCCATTTTTAAAGCAACACTATAATTATGCCACATTATTTTACTTGGAAATAATGTAGGAGGTGTTTGAATTACCTCAAAGGATGATTTTAATGATGATGCTATCATCCAATAAAAAGGAAATAAAGTTACTATAGCAAATAATATTAACACTAAATACTTTAATACTGAACCTAAACTATTCTTATTCATTATTTCACCTCCTAATAATGAATTTTATTTCTGGAAACAACTCTTTGAACCATTGTTACAGTCAATATTACTATCAATAATACGACTGCTGCTGCAAAAGCTAATGGAAAGTCTTGATCTCCATAGAATCTATCTATTATATATCTTACAACTGTAGATACAGCCCCATCTAAAGTTCGTCCTCCAAATAAAACATATACTTCAGTATAAACTTTAAATCCAGCTATCAAGCTTATCATATAAGTGTATGCTATTATAGGCGATACTAGTTTAACTGTTATCTCTCTAAATATGGTTCCCTTAGATGCCTGATCTAATTTAGCTGCTTGATAATACTGTGGATTTATGGATGCTATTCCTGTTGTTAGTATCAAAGTATTAAAAGCTAAGCTCTTCCATACTGCAAATATTATAAGCGCTGTCATAGCCCATTTAGGATTGCCTAACCAATTTATAGGATTTATACCTATAAAACTTAACAAGTAGTTTATTACTCCATATTCACTATTAAATAACCATGACCATACTATTCCTATTGCAACTAGAGATGTTACGTATGGTAAAAAATATATGCTTTGAAACATTCCTCTTATCTTTTCACTTTTCAAATTTACTAGTGTATTGGCTAATAGTAGTGAAATAACTACAGATATTATTGGTACTATAGCAGCATAAATAACAGTGTTAAATAAAGATGTTAAAAATCTCTTATCTGTAAATAGATATTTATAAGATCCAAATCCAAACTTAAAACCGCTTGCCTTAGTTTCATCAAAACTAAAAATTATAGTATTTATTATTGGATAAAACACAAAAACTCCTAGTATTATTAATGCTGGTAATAGATATAAATATCCCTTATAATTTTTCTTTAACATTTCTTTAAAAACTCCTCACTATCTAAATCAAAAACATAAGCTTTTCCCTCTTTAGGACGTATTCTTATCTTTTCTCCTTCTGCAATATCACAAGTGTTTTCAACCAGCATTTTATACGTATTCTCTCTATGTTTTAAAGTTAATAATCTTTCTCTTCCTAATATTTCTACAGTAATCACTTCAACTTCAAGTCCATCATCACATAATTCAAGATCCTCTGCCCTAAAACCTAAAGTAACTTTTTTCTTATTTTCTGGCAAATTACTTATTTTATGATTGTCTAAAAATGCTTCTCCATCTATAACATCAACATCTATAAAATTCATCTCTGGACTTCCTATAAAAGAAGCTACAAATTTATTTACCGGATTTAAGTATATCTCACTTGGAGTAGATACTTGCTGAATTGCTCCATCTTTCATAAGTACTATTTCATCTGATATACTCATCGCTTCTTCTTGATCATGAGTTACAAATATTGCAGTAACTCCTGTTTCCTTTTGTATTCTTCTAATCTCTTGCCTAGTTTCAACTCTTAACTTTGTATCTAAATTAGATAAAGGTTCATCTAAAAGCAATATATCTGGTTTTTTAGCAATTGCTCTTGCAATAGCTACTCTTTGTTGTTGACCTCCTGATAATTGAGCTGGCTTTCTATCTAAAAGGGCATCTATTTTTACTATCTTAGCCACTTCTATTACTCTATCTTCAGCCTTCTTCTTATCCCATTTTAAATTTTTCAGTGGAAACATTATATTTTCTCTTACTGTCATATGTGGATATAATGCATAATTTTGAAACACAAGTCCTATTCCCAATTTTTCTGGTTCTAATCCCGTTACATCTCTATCTCCAAAATATATTTTCCCTGAATGCACTTTATGAATTCCAGATATAGTAAATAAAGTTGTTGATTTACCTGATCCTGATGGTCCTAATAGCGAAACCAATTTTCCTTTTGGAATTTCCAAAGTAACATTATTTATAGCAGTAAAATCACCAAATTTCACTACAAGTTTATCTAATTTGATTCCCATTTTTTTCACCTCATCTTACGTTTACCCATAACAATAGGGTGTTTATTTTTTATCTTTTCTATTCACAATCTCTAAAATTAGTAAATAAAAAAAAGACAACTTATCCTCTTTAGTTTTAGTTGTCTTTTTAAAAATTATTTAATTTTTTTACGTAAAATTCTTGGCATAAGTTCATATAATCTTGGTGATATTAAATCTAAGTCTTCTTTTTTTAATCCTTGAAGAAGAATCATTGATATTAAATATACTAATCCACCTATTGCTACAGAAACAATAACTACTAAACCTATAGCAATTCTTCCACCTTCAAATATATTTACTAATCTTAAAAGTGGCCCTTTGCATAAAACTACTGCTACTCCCATAATTATTGATGATATTAGTGGAATCATCCCTTGTCTAATTATAGGAATTCTTATCTTAAATAACGTTTGAATTCTTTTATGATTTATTATAGCAGGTATTAAAAATGCAAATACTGTTCCTATTACTGCTCCAAAGATATTTATATCTTTTATTCCTACTAAAATAAAATTAACTACAAATTTTATTAAAATACCTATACTTGCTGTAGTTAATACTAAGTATAATTTATTAACACCTTGTAGTATAGTATTTTGTATTGATGTAATTGACATAAATATAAGTACTATCGATCCGTATGTAAGCATTTGATATCCATAAGAATCATTTAGTAAGAATAGAAAGATTTCTCTACTTAATACAGCAAGACCTACAGCTGCAGGAATAGTAATCAAATAAGTTAATCTATAAGAATAACTTATTTGGTTTTTAAGTTCTTTTCTATTCTTCTGAACATACGATGCAATTATTCTTGGGAAGATAGCTGTACATAATGCAGTAACAATAGTTAATGGTACATAAATCAATGTATTAAAATAATTTAAAGTACCAAATAACTCATCTACTCTCATTTGTTCAAATCCAGCTGCTAAAAGTCTACCTTTTACTATTATTGCATCTAATAATCCTGCAGAGTTTTGTACTGCTGCAACCATAGTTATTGGTAATCCATACTGAATTAACTTTTTAATAATCCTCTTTCTGCTTATTCTCTTATTTTCTTCATTGTTTTTAACCGCGTCATCATAATAATTATTTTTATTAAAAATATAAATAATATAAACTATTGCTATTAGTGCCCCTATGGTTGTACCAACAGTTCCTCCAGCACTTCCCCATTCTAGACTAATATTCTTTAATAAAAATGCAAAAATCAAACTAAATACTACATTAAAAATCTGTTCAACAACTTGAGAAATTGCTATTTCCTTCATTGAATCTACACCTTGCATATATCCACGATATGCCGCAAGCATTGCAGATAATAATATAGTCGGTGCTAAAAACTTTAGTGATAGTGCAGATGAAGGTGAGTTCATTCCATTAGCAATACCATCTCCAAAGGCTATAAAAATAACCATAAATGCAAAGCCAAAAATAGCTAGATAATTTCTAGCTATTTTCATAGCATTATAGGCATCCTTATGGTATCCTAGAGCTTTTAATTCAGCAACTACCTTAGTTATAGCTGGCTGTGCTCCCATACTAGTTACAGCTAATATGAAAACAAAAGCACTATAACTACTAGAATATATACCATATCCTGCAGAACCTATTATTAAAGTTAAAAGTGGTATATATACAGCTGATAATACCTTCACTAGCACCCCTGCTAATGATAAGATTAAAAAACTTCGTCCCACTGACTTCTCTTCCATAACTTTCCCCTTTTATACTATATCGTAAATTTAAATACTTCGTTCTTTACCTTTTTAAACATTGGTGGAAGTGCTTCAACTATAGTCTTATTCTTTAAATATTCAAGTTTTCCTTCTCCGCCTCTAAATATAAGTTTATATGCATATAAAAATTGATAATTTAACCCGAACTTATTATCAAAATATGAATTTATCTTCTTATCTCCATATTTAAAATCTCCTATAATAGGATTTCCTAAATGTGAAAGATGAGCTCTTATCTGATGACTTCTACCAGTAATTAAATCTATCTCTAAAAGTGAGAATGCACCATTACTTTGTAGTGTTTTAACTTCCATAGATATTTCTTTAGTATTAGGCACTTGTTTATCATATACTTTAGATATATTTTCATTTTCATCCTTAGAAATATAACCTTTATATAATCCATCTTTTATTCTGCCTTTTACAAGAGCTTGGTAATATTTTTTAACTTTACCTTCTCTTATCATCTCATTAACGCCTCTTAGCGCTTCAAAGTTCTTACCAAATATTACAACACCAGATGTATTTCTATCTAATCTATTACATGGTGCTGGTGTAAATGTAATTTCTTTTTCTGGAATATAGTCTCCTTTTCCATTTAAGTATGAAAGTACATAATCTGTAAGTGATGGTTCTGCACCCTTTTGATCTGGATGAACCAATACTCCTGGCCACTTCTCAACAACAACTATATTATCATCTTCATAAGTAATCATTAATGATCCAGCATTAACTTTTATGAAGCTATCATCTTTCTTTTCCTTTTTACTTTGGATATATCTAATTTCGATAACATCATCAAGCTCTAATTTATAATTTTCTTTTTTCTTTGATCCATTAACTCTTATATCACCTTTTCTCATAGCTTTAAATATTGCACTTAGTGGCACATCTTTTAAATACTTTCTTAAAAATTTATCTAATCTTTGCCCTGCTTCATTAGCACCTATTTCTATCTTCAAAAAAACAACTCCTTCTTTTGTGTTTAATTTAATTTCCCCATCTTATTAGATTAATATTATTTCGTCAACTTGTCAAATAATCTAATACTATTTGACACTGAATAGCTACCCCTATCACTAAGGCATCTTCGTCTATATCAAAGAGACTACTATGCGCAGGGTGTATTATTCCTTTTTTTTCATTTCTACATCCTAAAAAATAAAATACTGATGGCACTTCATTTGCAAAGTAAGCAAAACTTTCAACACCCATATGAGGATATTCTTGTTCTAAAACATTTTCTTCTCCAATTATCTTTATGGCAGCATTCTTCAACTTACTTACAGCATTTTTATCATTTATTAACATAGGGTAAGATTCTTCTATTTCTATATTTACCTTTCCTCTTAATGTTAAACCTATACCTTCTGCTATTTCTTTTACTCTTCTTGTAACTAATTGTCTATCATTCTTATTTAAAGTCCTAATTATACCTGTTAAGGTAACCTTCTCTGGAATAATATTAGCAGCTGTCCCACCATTTATACTACCTACTGTAATTACAGCTGGATTTAACGGATTTACTTCTCTACTTACTATACTTTGTAACGCAGTTACTATATTACTTGCAATTACTATTGGGTCTATAGAAGCAGCTGGATAAGCACCATGCCCTCCTATGCCTATTACCTCTATTTTAAACGGATTCGATGCAGCATTTACAGCTCCATGCTTTATTTCTATTTGGCCAGAATTTATATTTTCATCTACATGTAAGCCGCACATAATATCTACATCTGGATTTTTTAAAACTCCTTCTTTTATCATAAATCTAGAGCCACCTTTTGTTTCTTCTGCTGGTTCAAATATTAATTTTACTGTTCCTCCAAATAAATCTCTATTTTTATTTAAAATTTTTGCAACACCTAAAAGTATTGCCATATGTCCATCATGGCCACATGCATGCATTTTCCCTTTTACAGTAGATTTATAGCTACATTTATTATTTTCATCTATTGGTAATGCGTCTATATCACTTCTTAATCCTATAACTCTTTCTTTATTACTTTCTAAATTCCCTCTAATAATTCCACAGACTCCAGTTTTCGCATAACTCTCATAAGCTATTCCTTCTTGATTGAGATACTTTTTAATTTCTTTTGATGTTTCATATTCTTCAAATCCTAACTCTGGCTTCATATGAAACATTCTCCTCAACCTTACAATCTCGTCTTTAATGTCTATTATATCATTTTTAAAATCCATAACTTCCTCCAAATAAAAATAGTATAGCAGGTCAAAAAGCCCTACTATACTATAATAATATTCAGCATTAATTTATTCCTTTTATTTCTTTTTCTAATTGAAATAGTCTTAATCTTTCATCCTGACTAAATTCTTCTTTTGTAGCTCTCTTACTTATAAGCTTAAAATATTCTTCAAATTTTGCATCCCCTAGCTTACTTCTTATAATTTTCAAATCACAATCTCTTATAAAATCTATATCCTCTTGACTTAAGGCTTGATAACTATTAAGTTTATCCTTTAACTCTATTAAGGCTTCTTTTTCTTGCTCAGACAACGAACCAGATTTATCTTCTAATATCTCATCAATCTTTATTACTTCTTTTGGAGAATAATATTCATTCATATTAAAACTACTTTCGACTTTCTCCTCATATTCTGAAGTATATGGAACATTACAAAAATTTAATAACATTATTAAAAATATAATACCTTTTATCATTGTATACCTCCACACATACTGTAACTATTATTAGTATGTCTAAATTTTGATAAAATAATTATATTTTTGATTAAATAATTTTTACGTCTTCTATTTCATAATTATTATCAAATTATTTTCCATTAATACTCTAATAGAAAATGCTCTCTCTTCTCCATCTTTAAACTTTATACTTATCTTATCATCTTTTAAACTTTTAACTATACCCTCTCCGTAAGCTCTATGGTATATAGAATCTCCTTTTTTTACTCCATATTCTACTTTAAGACTTTCTTCAGTAAATCCTCCTTCTGCAATAAACCTAGAAGCCTCGTAAAACTTCCCTCTAATAGTTTTAGGAGAAAATATATAAAGATTATGTATAGCTCTTGTAACCGCCACGTAGAACAATCTACGCTCCTCTTCAAGGTTTTCATCAATTGATGATTTATGTGGTATAGTTTCTTCATCACAATTTATAATAAATACATTTTTAAATTCCATACCTTTTACACCATGAATGGTACTAAGAATTACCCCATTTTTATCTCCCTTTGATTTTTCTATCTCTTCTTCAACATTTTTTACATGAACTAAAAACTCTGTTATAGTTTTAAACCCTTCAGCTGCTCCTTTAAACTCTTCTAACATATCCTCAAGTTCTTCAAAATTCTGCCCATATTTATTTGCATACTCCCTTAAATAATCTATATATCCTAAGCTTGAAATTACATATTGAATTGCACTACCTAAAGATATCTTATTTAAATATAAAATTTCTCTTCTTAACTCATCTAACTTTTTACACTGAAAAGGTGGAGTATCCTCTTTGTTTATAAGTATCTCAAATGGATCCATATGTTCTTTAAAATTATTTATATAACTTACATTAGCTTTACTTATATATCTAAACGGTTTATTTATAATACTTAAAAACAACTCTTTATTTTTTATATCTATAGATAGCTTAAGATAATTTATTATATCTTTTGATATGAAATGATTGAAAAAGTTATATCCTTTATCTAAGAGCACAAAAGGTATTTTTCTTCGCGTAAAAGTATCTATTAAGCTTCTAGCTTCCATATTAGTTCTATATAAAACTGCATTATCCATATATTGACCTTCTTTAAAACCGCTTATTATATTAGCAATTTCCTCGCCTTGCATAAATTCGTTATATGGAGTTAAATATCTTACTATCCCATCTTTGTTATGAAATTCTTCAATCTTTTTAATATTTCTATTCTCATTATTTAATATTATTTTTTTAGAAATATTAACTATATTTTTACTACTTCTATAATTTATAGATAAATAAAGTTTTTTTCCATCTATAAAAGTATTACAGAAATCAACCATATACTGTGGCTTAGATCCTCTAAAAGAATAAATACATTGGTCCTCATCACCAACAGCAAATAATTCATTTTCCCCGTTTACTAACCTTAAAAACTCTATTTGTAATTCATCACAATCTTGGAACTCGTCTACTAGTACATATTTAAAAATATTTTTATATTTCATCAATATTTCTTTATTACCTTTTAAAAGTTGAAGAGCATTAATAGATAAGTCATCAAAATCCCACAAATTTTCTCTTTTTTTATAATTTTCATAGGCATTAAAGCATTCCATAAATATATCTTTAGAAATACTACACTTAAATTCTTCTATGCTTTTTCCTGAAGTTTTAAATCCTGATATATTATTAACTACTTCTTTAACCTTATCTTCATTTACATCATCAAAATATTTTCCTAATACACCTTTAACTATATTGCTACATTTATTATCATTAATTATATTTATCTCATAGCCTTCTCTTAAAAGTATCTTATAAAACAATCCATGAAATGTTCCAAAGAATGGTGCAATATCTTTATTAAACGTATTTTTGTATCTATTTTTCATATTTTCAGCTGCAGCTCTGGTAAAAGTTATAACTATAATATTTCCAACCTTAACTTTTCTAACTTCTATAAGATGATTTACCCTATTTATAATTACAGTAGTTTTTCCTGATCCTGGAGCCGCAACTATTAAAGCATTTTTATATTTTGTATAAACAGCTTCTTGCTGATATTTATCTAAGGTTATTTTCAAAATATATTCTCCTTCTTAACATTATATTTATCTAAAGTATTACCTTTAATCTTTTTTCTATTAACTACTATATTGTAATAATTTCTATATAGATGTACAATATTTTTAAGAATTCAAAAAGGAGACTAATTATGGAAACTTTAATTAAATTTGATGTTCAGAACGAAAGAAATCTAACAATGCTAGTTGACTTCTATGAACTAACAATGGCAAATGGCTACTTTAATAAAGGTGTTGAAAACAGAATAGCCTACTTCGATATGTATTTTAGAAGAGTTCCTGATGGTGGTGGATACTGCATAATGGCTGGTGTTGAACAATTAATTCAATACTTAAGCAATCTAAAATTCACATCATCTGATATAGATTATTTAAGAAGTAAAAATATTTTTTCAGAAGAATTTTTAGAGTATTTAGAGGATTTCAAGTTCTGCTGTGATGTATGGGCAATTCCTGAAGGTAATCCAGTATTCCCAAATGAACCTCTAGTAATAGTAAGAGGTCCTGTGGTTCAAGCGCAATTTGTGGAAACAATGATTCTCTTAACAATAAATCACCAAACTTTAATTGCTACAAAAGCTAATAGAATATGTAGAGCAGCTGAAGGTAAAACTGTTATGGAGTTTGGTTCAAGAAGAGCTCAAGGTTATGATGGTGCTATCTATGGTGCTAGAGCTTCAATAATAGGTGGATGTGATTCAACTGCTTGTACAATTGCAGATAAATACTTCAATGTTCCTGCAGTTGGTACTATGGCACATAGTTGGGTACAACTTTTTGATACAGAATTTGAAGCATTTAAAGCTTGGGCTGAAACTTATCCAGATAATTGCTCTCTTCTTATCGATACTTATAATGTATTAAAATCTGGTTTACCAAATGCAATAAAAGTATTTGATGAAGTATTAAAACCACTTGGTAAGAGACCAACGGGAATAAGAATAGATTCAGGTGATATTACTTACTTAACTAAAAAGTGTAGAAAAATTCTTGATGAGGCTGGATATTCTGACTGTAAAATAATTATTTCTAACTCCCTTGATGAACATATTATCAGAGATGTTATAAATCAAGGCGCTTGTATAGATTCTTTTGGTGTTGGTGAAAGACTTATAACAGCAAAATCTGAGCCTGTTTTTGGTGGTGTTTATAAATTAGTTGCTGTTGAAAAAGAAGATGTTATAATTCCTAAAATTAAAATTTCAGAAAACAATGAAAAAATAACAAATCCAGGTTTTAAAAAGATTTACAGATTATTTGATAGGGATACTAATATAGCTATAGCTGACGTATTAGCATTAAGTGATGAAGTTATAGATGACAGTAAAGAGTATGAAATCTTTGATCCTATCCATACTTGGAAAAGAAAAAAAGTTACTAATTTCTATGTTAAAGATTTATTAGTTAAAATCTTTGATAAAGGTACACTAGTATATACTTCTCCTTCTGTTCTAGAAATAAAGGAATTTGCGAAAGTAGAAACTAATAAATTATGGCCTGAAATATTAAGATTTGAAAATCCTCATACATATTATGTAGATCTTTCAACTAAGCTATGGTCTTTAAAACAAAAACTATTATTAAATCAGTCAAAATAAGAAAAAGGAGTTGCTATTATCAGCAACTCCTTAATTATCCATTAATCATAATTTTTAATACCCATATAAGACAAATCATAAATATTATTTTGAGAATACTCAAAATCATCAAAATCATTTATACTTACTTTATTGTGATTTAAGTGCTCTATAAACGGACATACCTCGTCATCTTTAGATACAGGGTACATTGGGCACTCGTTATAACAGTTTACTTTCTCTTTTTTTGAAGACCAAAATGGACATTTACTCACAAACCCCACCCCCAATAATTGTAATCGAAATCACAAGGCCATTATAATCTATTTTTTAACAAAAATAAAGCATTTTTTAGCAAAAATATAAAATTTTTAACATTTTACAATTTATTAATAATTACTTATTAACTCTAAATGTATTTTTTGATACTGATATATTTATAATTTCATTTTGAAAAGCCTTTAATAATGCCTTTTCTAATACCATTTCAGCATCAAAATTATCTGCATCTAAGCATTCAGCAAAAACTTTATTTAATTTTCCATCTATATTCCTATAAGTTAATGTAACATACGGTTTATCATAATCTACACTTACTATTCTTAATCCCCAAGATATTTCTGCATATTCACCATCTACAACAAGCTTAGTCATATTTTTAAGTTTTTGTCTTTCTTCATTTGGATCATTTACTATTATTAATTCATCTCCGACCTTATACTTTGACATAATACTTCCTCCTATAAATATATCTATATAATAATAAATATTATTTTTACTTAAACATATTCGTATAATTAATAATTTTTAAAATATTATTTAATTATTTTCTACTCTATAAACTACTCTCTATTAATATTAATTATTGACAAATATCTATTTCCCAACATATAATATAATTAAATAAAATAGAAAGGTGGAAGTATATACATGGATAATATTACTTCTATATTTAAAGAAAAGAAGCTTAAACTTACACCTCAAAGACTTGCTGTATATCAATACTTAATGGGAACTAAGGATCATCCTTCTGCAGAAGCGATT
Source organism: Clostridium disporicum (assembly GCF_001405015.1). Classification (GTDB taxonomy): domain Bacteria; phylum Bacillota; class Clostridia; order Clostridiales; family Clostridiaceae; genus Clostridium; species Clostridium disporicum_B. Next base: position 24,428 of record NZ_CYZX01000020.1, on the reverse strand, counting down.
TACAAAGCTCTTCAACCTATATATCCTACAATGAGCTTAGCTACAGTTTATAAGGCACTTAAAACTTTAGTTGAAGTTGGTTTAGTACAAGAAATTAATGTAGGTGAAGGTAATTTTAGATACGATGCTACAGTAAATGATCATGCCCATATTCAATGCTTAAAATGTAGTAGAGTTGATGATTTAGAAATTGATTCATTCCCAAATTTAAATCAGATAGCAGCCGAAAATTCTAAGTACGAAATAAAATGGAATAAACTTTTCTTTTACGGTGTTTGTGAAAGTTGTCAGTAAGTATTATTTAATACTTACTGTTTTTTTATTATGAATTTATATTTATATCCTCTCATATAATTTATTGAGGTGATATTATGGTAAAGTTTATTGTATTAGAAAAAAAGAAAATCTTTAGATGGCTTTTTATAATTATTCTTTTAGCACTCTTCTTAATTATATTTTTTTCAATTTTCTTTAAAAATGATTCTCTCGAATCTTTTATCTCATCAACTATACATAATTCAAATGATAAGGACTATAACGGTGATGGAATTTTAGATAGTATAGTAGTTGATAAAAAAAATTCACATTATATTATAAAAGTAAAAACCTCTAAAAATGAATATGTGCTAAAAAATGACTTATATGGAGATGCTTTAATCGATTTATATGATTCTGTATCTATAAAAATTACATCCTTAGACCTATCTAGAGATGGTATTCCAGAAATAATTTTAACTGGCTTTAAAAATCAAAAACCTATAACTTATATTTATCAATGGTGCGATGATGAGTTTAAAGAAGTTTTCTCTTGTTCAAAAAATATTTTTGGAATTGTAGACTCTGAAAATTCTAGAACACCTAAAATTTTATATGCACTTTCAGAAAAAGGAGATGAGTCAACAGAATCTTTTATTTTTAATGGTAAAACAATTAAAGATATAACATTTTCAAAACTTCAAATTCCTGGATTAGGAGTTATACAAAAATTCATTGATTTGATTCAACTAGATTATGAAATTGAAGATGCTCCTGGAATTTTCACCGAATATATAAACTCTGATGAACTAGGAATTCTTTGGAATCTAAGCAAAGAAAATTATAGGTATTCATTCCAAAATGGGTATTTCTATGATATAAATTGGGATAAAAACGCTCTCCCTTCCTCTATTATTTGGCGACTATCTTTCGAAAAAGTCAATTCTTCTGATTCTACGAAACCTAAAGAAGAAATTATTTTTAATGTAAAAACAGATATTAATCAATACGGAGAATATAAGATATCTAGTATAAAGAAAGAAAATTAAAAGGCCGCTCAACGCGGCCTAAAAGGGGGATGGGGGGGTTTAGCTTTAATGAAGATGTAATCTTCATTTGCTATAGGAGAATACTTCTCCGGTACAATTATATTATTAACCCTATTCCCTGCTTTTATACATTTTAAATAAATTAATCTTCAAATGCACCATCATTATATAGTTTTATAATTTTATCTATAAACTCTTTTTTCTCTTCCCCTACTATATTTCTAAAGGAATTTAGTAATTGTATGTTATCATCTTCATACTCTAAATCTTTTAAATCATCAAAGCTTTGATTCTGGTTATCAACTCTATTATTGCTTTGCGCATTTGTCTGACTTTGTTTACTATTTTGTTGACCTTGTTGTTGTGCTGGGCTTCTTCCCATACCATTCATTAAATTTTGTAAAGATCCTAAATTAAAATTATTGAAATCAAACCCATCTGCTCCCATAGATTGTAACATGCTATTTATTTGATTCATATCTATATTACCAAACATACTTAGTAATTGATTTGGATTAATTCCAAAAGGATTATTATAATTCATCTGCTGTTGCCTATTATTATTGTTATTACTATTATTTGTGCTACTTACTTCTTGCCTCTTTCTATGTCTTTTTTTAGACATAAGCCCTCCTCCTAGAGATTTCTTTACTTTCATTATATGTATTTTAATTATTTATGTTATAATTTTAGATATTTTTTTGGAGGGCCCATAAGGCCCTCCATCCTCTATACTAGCAGCAACAATCGCTTTCGCAGCAACATCCGTTTCCACCGGCATTATTTGTTCCAAATAAATTACCGAAACAGCCTCCGCATAGTAAGAATAATAGTATTATCAAGAAAGATCTATTGTTTCTTAAAAGACCTGATCCACATGCTATCAATAGGAATATAATTGGAGAAACACAGCTGTTTAATCCTGCAAATTGACTTCCACAGCATCCATTTCCGCCATAACCAGCATTATTACTTGGGCAACAGCATACTTCTTCACAACAACATCTATTTTTTTTCTTTGACATTTATACTCTCCTCCTTCCTATAACCTAGCAGCATCCGCCCAAAGCATCAAAGCCTTGATCGAATCCACTTCCAAAAGTATTACATCCTCCAAAGTTATTACCACAACCGCCACATAAGAATAAGATAACTAATAAGAATAAATATCCTCCACATCCGCTACCATATCCAGCGTTATTGTATCCACTATTTCCACAGCAACAGCAATCATTTTTACGTGGCTTACAGCAGCATCCTCCGCCACCATAATTAGCTCCTTGATTAGTGTAGAATAAAATTAACAATATCCATATCCAGCTTCCAAAACCACAACCTGATACGCTATTGAAATTTGTACCTTGTAAGCCTGTTGGACAATCACAAGAATTTAATCCATCAATAATGTCATTCATTTGCATACTTACTTCCTCCTAAGGATTTTGTTTTTTTATTTTTATACTATATACTATTCTAATTTTTATAATTTGACACTAGTTTTATTTTTGATAAAAAATTTTATAACAAAAAAAACTGCCTTTTTGGCAGTTTTTTTATTTATTCTTCTACTAAATCTCCAAAGATATTATCTATTAACTCTTCTTTCCCATTTTTCTTTACTGATGAGAATAAATAGAACTCGTCTTCAGGTCCTAGCTTCAGCGTTTCTTTAATTAATTTCTTACTTTTCCCAATTTCATTATTAGATAGTTTATCACTTTTTGTTGCAATTACTATAACCTTATATCCAAAATGTTTTATCCATTCATGCATAAGAATATCGTCTGCAGTAGGTTTATGCCTAGAGTCAACTAATAAAACTACTTTTTTCAATTGTTCTCTTTCCATTAGATAAGTTTCAATTGTTTTTCCCCAACTCTCTTTTTCCTTTTTAGATACTTTCGCATATCCATATCCAGGTAAATCAACTAAATACATTTCATCATTTATTAAAAAGAAATTTATAAGTCTAGTTTTACCAGGCGTTTGAGAAACCTTAGCTAGCTTTCTTCTATTAGTTAAGGCATTTATTATAGAACTTTTACCTACGTTTGATCTTCCAACAAAGGCAACTTCTGGTCTTACATCTACAGGGTATTGATTTCTTTTCACTGCTGATGTAATAAATTCTGATGTTTTAATTATCATTATTTTCAACTCCAATTAATGCATTCTCTAATACCTTATCAATTCTATCAGCAAAAACTAAGTTTAATTTAGATTTAACTGATTTAGGTATTTTATCTACATGTTTTTCATTTTCTTTTGGTAATATTATAGTATCTATTCCTATTCTATGAGCAGCTAAGCATTTTTCCTTAACTCCCCCAATAGCTAGTACTCTTCCAGTTAATGTTATCTCCCCAGTCATAGCAACATTGCTCTTAACCTTTTTATTTGATAAAGCTGAAACAAGTGCTGTAGTCATAGTAACGCCAGCTGAAGGACCATCTTTTGGTACTGCACCTTCTGGAACGTGTATATGAATATCATTTTCCTTATAAAAGTCTTCTGGTATTCCATATTTCTTTGCATTAGCTCTTACATAACTATATGATGCTTTTGCAGATTCTTTCATAACATCACCTAATTGTCCTGTAAGATCTAATTTACCAGATCCTTTCATAACACTAACTTCCACCGGTAAAGTATCTCCACCATAAGCTGTCCATGCTAAACCTGTTACAACTCCAACCTTATCTTCTCTATCTATTTTTTCATATTCAAATATTTTAGGACCTAGATACTTTTCAACTTTATTAGCTGATATAGTAATACTCTTATTATTGTTCTTTATAAGATCAGTTATAGCTTTACGAACAATTTTATTTATTTGTCTTTCAAGTGTTCTAACTCCAGACTCCATAGTATAACTATTTACTATTTCTTTTATTACATTATCAGAAATTTTGATGGTATCTTTGTCTAAGTTATGCTCTTTTAAAGTCTTAGGTATAAGATGATTTTTAGCTATATTAAACTTTTCTTCATAAGTATAGCCTGATATCTCTATAATTTCCATTCTATCTAATAATGGTCTAGGTATAGTGTCTAAAGAGTTCGCTGTAGTAATAAACAATACATTAGATAAATCAATATCTACTTCCATAAAGCTATCTCTAAAGTTCATATTTTGATTAGGATCTAATACTTCTAACAAAGCATCTGCAGGGCTTCCTTTATGATCTGAACTTAACTTATCTATCTCATCTAGTAAAATTAATGGATTATTAGATCCAGCTTCTTTTAAAGCATATACAATTCTACCTGGAATTGCTCCAATATAAGTTCTTCTATGCCCTCTAACTTCTGCTTCGTCTTTGACTCCTCCAAGAGAAATTCTTGCAAATTTACGATTTACTGCATTTGCTACTGATTTTGCTATAGAGCTTTTCCCAACTCCTGGTGGACCAACTAAACATAAAATAGGTCCTTTTATACTTTTTGTATATTGTTTTATAGCAAGATATTCTAATATTCTCTCTTTTACTTCATCTAAACCATAATGTTCTGCATTTAACACTTCTTCTGCCTTTTCTATATTAAAAGTATCCCTTGTACTCTTATTCCAAGGAAGGGCTATAATCCAATCTAGATAAGTTCTTATATTATTACCATCTCCAGAATTAGATGTTTTTAATCTAGAAAGTTCATATTCAACCTTTTCTTTTACATCCTTAGGCATTTTTAACTTGGCTATTTTTTCTTTATAGTTTTCTATTTCATTTTTCTCTTCATCTTCACCAAGTTCTTCTTGAATTACTTTAACCTGTTCTCGTAAGAAGTACTCCTTATTAGCCTTGTCAACTTTATCCTTAACCTTATTCCCTATTTCTTTTTCAATATTAATAATTTCTATTTCTTCTGTAATATAAAGAATTAACTTTTCAATTCTTTCGTAAACATCAAGTGTTTCAAGAATTTCTTGCTTTTTATCATCTTCAAGTTCAATAAAAGATGCCACTAAATCAGTTACTTTACTTAAGCTTTCTTCTTTAGTTATTGCTAATGGTGCTTTATTCCCTTCAACATCAGCCGCTTCTATATATTGATTAAATGACTTTGTTAAAAGGTTTCTATATGCTGATTCCTTAGCATCGTCTCCTTTAACATATTCATTTTCTATTTTAACAATATTAGCTTTCATAAATTTTTCTTCATCTAATATATCAACAATTTCAGCTCTTTCAATACCTTCAACTAATACTCTTGTAATACCTTTAGGCATTTTTAATATTTGCTTAACTTTTGATATAGTTCCAATGAAGTAAACATCATCCTTAGTCGGATTTTCTATCTCAGGATCTACTTGTGATACTAAAAAAATCTCCCCATTTTCTTTCATTGCTTCTTCTAAAGCTGCTATGGATTTTTCCCTACCAACATCAAAATGTATAATCATATTGGGAAAAATCGTAATGCCTCTTAACGGAATAACAGCTAAAGTTATTTGACTTCTTTCCATTTTCCCCCTCCATTCTTCTTTACTGTTAAAATTTATCTAACCAATTTAGTATACACATAAATATATATTTTTTCAACTTTTCTATTTATGTAAAAAATACAAAACCACCCAAAGGGTGGTCTAAAAAATTTATTCTGCTTTCGCTGATAAAACATCTATATTTCCATTTAGCTTTTGAGATATAATAGCTAACTCTATTACTTCTTTTATATTTTTTACAGGTACTATCTCTATTCCTTCATAGTTTTCGAAACTATCACTCCAATTTTCTTCTGGAATTATAACTTTTGTCGCTCCAGCTTTTTTCGCTGCTAATATTTTAGCACTAACTCCACCAATAGGCTTAACATCACCTAATAGTGTTATCTCTCCTGTCATGGCAATCATATTATCTACTGGTTCTTTCATTATACAGCTATATATAGCTGTAGCTATTGTAATACCAGCGGATGGACCATCTACAGGAACACCTCCTGGTATATTAATATGAAGGTCATAGCTATCACTATTTATATTAAATACATTATTTAATGCAGTTAATACATTATGCACTGAAGAATAAGCTGTACTTTTTCTTTTTATCTTTCTATTATTAGAAGTAATTTCTTCTTCTTCAATAATACCAGATATCTTTATCTCACCTTTTCTATTTGTAATTTTTTTAGCAGTTGCTTCTAAAGACATAATCATTCCTATATTTGCTCCATATACAGCTAACCCATTTACAACTCCAATTCTATTATGGTTTTCTTTTAACTTTACATCTGGAATCTCTGAATATTGCCCATTTTCAATTACCCATTTTATATCATCTTCTGAAATTTCACTTCTATTATCATTTATTGCTATTCCAGAGCATAATTGAATTAGATTTACAACTTCTCTTCCATTACTGCAATATCTACTTATTATATCTAAACCTTTATCAGAAACAGTTAAGCCAATTTTATTAATTGAATTTTCAGCTATTTTCTTAATTTCATCTGTATGAAGTGATCTAAAAAATATTTCTACACATCTAGATCTTATAGCTGGAATAATTTCTTCAGGACTTCTAGTCGTAGCCCCTATGAGTCTAAAATCAGCAGGCAATCCATTTTCAAAAATTTCTCTGATATAGGTTGGCATATTACTATCTTCTGAACTATAATATGCACTGTCTAAAAATACTTTTCTATCTTCTAAAACTTTTAAAAGTTTATTTAATTCTATTGGATGTAACTCCCCAATTTCATCAATAAAAAGTATTCCTCCATGCGCTTTAGTAACCGCACCTGGTTTAGGTTGTGGAATCCCTGCTATACCTAAAGATCCTGCTCCTTGATATATCGGATCATGTACAGAACCTATAAGAGGATCTGCTATGCCTCTTTCATCAAAACGTATTGTAGTTGCATCTATCTCTACAAATTTAGCTTCACTTCTAAATGGTGAATTTGCTTGTTTCTTTGCTTTGTCTAAAACCAACCTAGCAGCTGCAGTCTTCCCTACACCAGGAGGTCCATAAATTATTACATGTTGAGGATTAGGTCCACATATAGCTGCCTGTAATGCTTTAATTCCTTCTTCTTGACCTATTATCTCCTCAAACTCTTTTGGTCTACTTTTCTCAGTTAATGGTTCAGTTAATTTTATTGATCTTAATTTTAATAATTTATCCATTTCTTTTTTATTCTCTTTATCTATTACTACAGTTTTTGACCTATTAGCCTTATTATTGTTAAATAAATATACAATAAAAAGAACTATCATTATTAATTGTAATATCATCATTATTTCATTCATATCTTATTCCTTTTAGCTACCTAAAAGACTATCCCTCCCTTTAATAAAACTATTTGTATTATTGACTTATTCAAATAGTTATATTCCAGAAGTAATTTATATTTTTAATATTTTTAACAAAAAAAATCACCCTAAATCATGGGTGATTTTTTTTAGGCTGTTTCCATACCCTTTTTCTTTTTAGCTTTTTTAGGTTTTAAAACCAAACGCTTTTCATTTTCAGGTAATCTAACAACTTCAGGCAATTCTTTATTCTTTACAGTATCCTCATTAATAATTATCTTTGATATATTTTCATCAGAAGGTATATCAAACATAATTTCTATCATCATATCTTCAACTATAGATCTTAAACCTCTAGCACCAGTTTTTCTTGCTATAGCTTCATCAGCAATAGCTTTAAGTGCATCTTCAGTAAACTCTAACTCAACATTATCCATCTCAAATAATTTTGAATATTGCTTAACTAAAGCATTTTTTGGCTTACTTAATATATTGATTAAAGCATTTTGATCTAGAGATTCTAAAGTAACTACTATAGGTAATCTACCTACGAATTCAGGAATTAATCCAAACTTTAATAAGTCTCCAGGTAAAATAGATTTTAAAAGAGTTCCAACATCTTTATTAGCTTTAGATTTAATATCAGCACCAAATCCCATTGAGCTAGATTGAGTTCTCTTTTCTATTATTTTATCAACACCATCAAAAGCTCCTCCACATATAAATAATATATTTGAAGTATTTATTTGAATAAACTCTTGATGTGGATGTTTTCTTCCACCTTGTGGTGGTACAGAGGCTGTAGTTCCCTCTAATATCTTTAATAAAGCTTGTTGAACGCCTTCACCAGATACATCTCTAGTGATAGAAGGATTTTCTGACTTTCTAGCAATTTTATCTATTTCATCAATATAAATTATTCCTTTTTCAGCCTTTTCAACATCATAATCAGCATTTTGAATTAATTTTAAAAGTATATTTTCTACATCTTCTCCAACATATCCAGCTTCAGTTAATGTAGTAGCATCAGCAATAGCAAATGGAACATTTAAAAACTTTGCTAAAGTTTGAGCTAAAAGTGTCTTTCCTGAACCAGTTGGTCCTAAAAGTAAAATATTACTTTTTTGTAGCTCTACATCATCTTCAATCATATTTGATTGAATTCTTTTATAATGATTATACACAGCAACAGATAACGCCTTTTTAGCCTTATCTTGACCTATTACATATTGATCTAAATAATTTTTTATTTCTGCTGGTTTTGGTAATGAAGTTGTATCTATTTCTACGCTTTCCTCAAATTCATCTTGTATAATCTCTGAACATAAATCTATACATTCATCACATATATACACACCTGGCCCAGCAATTAATCTCTTTACTTGGTCTTGATTTTTACCACAGAAAGAGCATTTTAACTGTTTTTTATCATCAAATTTAGCCATAACTTCACCTCACTTTAGCTCTGGACTCTTTTAGCTTTTCTTTATATCATTTCTAACTATAACATCATCTATTAATCCTATTTCTTTAGCTTCTTGTGCAGACATAAAGTTATCTCTTTCACACATTTTAACCATAGTTTCGTAGTCAACTTTTCCATTTGTTGATTCAGCCATAGCTCTAGTTAATGTTTCTTTAATTTTTAAAATTCTTCTTGCATGTATATCAATATCTGTTGCTTGCCCTTGGAATCCTCCTAGTGGTTGATGAATCATAACTTCACTATTTGGTAACGCAAATCTTTTTCCTGGTGCTCCCGCAGAAAGTAAAAATGCTCCCATAGATGCAGCCATACCTATACATATAGTACTAACATCAGGTTTTATATAATTCATAGTATCAAAAATAGCCATTCCTGCAGTAATTGACCCACCTGGACTATTAATATATAAATATATATCCTTATCTGGGTCTTCACTTTCTAAGAAAAGTAATTGAGCTACTATTAAGTTTGATGTAACATCATTTACTTCACCACTTAACATTACAATTCTATCCTTTAAAAGTCTAGAAAAGATGTCATAAGATCTTTCTCCTCTTCCTGTTTGTTCGACAACCATTGGAACGTAATTACTCATGTAAAACTCCCTCCTCTTTCTCTTTAAACCCTTCTTTAATAATATATCCAAATAGACAAAAGTAATTATACTTAAATTATATCTAATCTACATTATTTTGTTAAAGAAATATTTTAAATAATTGCCAGAAAAAACTTTTCTGGCAATTAACTTAATACTTATTAATTATTTTCGATTAATAATTTAACAGCTTTAGCTGTGATAACATCACTCTTTAAAGCTTCTCTTTGGCTGTTGATTAATAAATCAACCATTTTTTCATCGCTGTTTGCTGAATACATTTTAGCAACTTCTTCAGCTTTAGCTCTTATTTCTTCTTCAGTAGCATCTATATTTTCTGCTTTTTCAATAGCTTCTAATACTAAGTCTGTCTTAACTTTTCTTTCAGCATTTTCTTTCATGTATTCTCTCATTTTTTCAGCATCACTACCTGTGAATTGGAAATATTGTTCTAAAGTTAAACCTTGGTATTGTAATCTTTGCTCAAGATTTTGAACCATTTTATCTATTTCTTTTTCAATCATTACAGCTGGAATTTCAACATTTGCATTTTCAGTTGCTGCTAAAATAACTGCTTCTTCAAATTCTCTTTCAATTCTTGAAGCATTTGTTTCTTCTAATTTTTTAGTAATATCAGCCTTTAAATCAGCTAATGTATCAAATTCAGATACTTCTTTAGCAAATTCGTCATCTAATGCTGGTAATTCTTTAACCTTGATTCCTTTTATTGTAACTTCGAATTTAGCTGGCTTACCATTTAATTCTTCTCTTCCATAGTTTTCTGGGAATGTTACATTTACTTCTACATTGTCATTAACATTCTTTCCAACTAATTGCTCTTCAAAGTTTCCGATGAAAGTTCCTGAACCTATTTCTAATTCATAATCAGTTCCTTCTCCACCTTGGAATGCTTCACCATCAATGAATCCTTTAAAGTCGATAACAGCTATGTTTCCATTTTCAACGATACCTTCTTCTTTAGTTTCAACTCTAGCATTTCTTTCTTGCATTTCTACTAACTTCTTATTTACTTCTTCTTCAGTTACTTCATAAGAATTCTTTTCAACTTTTAATCCTTTGTATTCACCTAGCTTAACTTCTGGATAAACAGTAACTTCAGCAGTATATATGAAATCTTTACCTTCTCCAACTTCAACAACATCGATTTGTGGATAGTCTACAGGTATTATATTGTTTTCTTTTAATACTTCTTTATATGAACTATCGATTGCAAAGTTTATAGCATCTTCTAAAAGCACTTCTATTCCGTAGTACTTCTTAACTACTGCCATTGGCACTTTACCTTTTCTGAATCCTGGTACATTAAATTTATTCATGTTCTTCTTATAAGATCTAGTTAAAGCTTCGTTGAATTTTTGTGCTTCTACTTTTACTTCAAACTTAACAACATTAACGTCTTTTTTTTCCATTTTAGCTTCCATTGTATATATTCCTCCTAAAACTAAGCTATTGTATGCTTATTTCGACTAAGTTATTATAACATAAACATTTAAATATTTTCAAATATTTGTTTCACAAAATTAAATTTCCCAATGTTATTATATTAATTTTACTTTACATACTTAATATTTCCATCTATTACAGCTTCTAATCCACCATCTATAATTTCTTTTAAAATAATATTACCACCCTTAAGTTCCCATATCGTAACATGTTCCTTTGTGTCTAAATCTATCAAATTTACATATTGACTTAACTCATAACCAAAGTAAGGTAAATTACTTACATAAGCAAGCTTATTATTATCTAAAAATTTAACTTGAGAATGCCATATATAATCATTATAAATAGATAAAACTTCATCTTTCTCAAAAACTTCACCATAAGGAGATACATACTTATTTAAGGTTAAATTTATTACATTTCCCTCTATATCAGCCAAAAATATATTTTGATTTTTATCTAATATAATAACTTTTTTACCTAAGCTATCTATACAATATTTATCTTTTTCTAAATTTTCAACACCTTCAATAAACTTTTCTCCATTATTATCAGATAACTTTAATTCGAATTCATTTTCGTTTAATAATATATTTATATTCTTGTATGTTTCTAAAATATCTATTTCTTTCTCTTCATTTAAGATTTCTTCTTTTTGTTCTTTTTCACTCTTTTCTTTATCTTTAATCCAAGTTGTTAAGTAGCTTTCAATATTCGTAAATTTATATCTGCTTATAAAAGTAACAGTTAAAACCACAGATATAATTATTAAAGAAATTGAGGTTACAAATATCCTCTTACGTCTTCTCATTATTCTTTCGTAATCTCTACTAAATATACTTGGCTTTCTCATATCCACCTCCAAAATCCGACTTATAATTTCTATTTATTTACACTGTAACTATTTACCTCGTGTTTTTTCGACATTTTATTTTTTTGCCTTACAACACTTAGTTTTCTTTGAACATCCATTTTTTGAACTACAACACCCTCCACATTTCAATAGCCCTAATTCCCTCATTTCATCAATTGACAGCTTAGCTTCATTAGCTGTATACTCTTCATAATCTGGTGTATTTTTTAGAATTTCTTTATATTTATCCATATAAATTAGCCTCCCTTTTCTTCTTTCTATTATATACTTATATGTGTTTTTACACATCTTTGTCATAAAAATATGAATTTTATTAATTTTTTTCAAAAAACTATTGGAATTTGTTGAAATATGATATATAATGTCATTGTAACACAAATTACATAAAAAAAGCCCATACCACTCTTTAATAATTTTATTAGAGAGTTATAATAAAACCCCACATATGTTCGTTTATTCCCTTTCTTAAATGAACATAAACCCTTTAACCTGCACAATAGTGCAGGTTTTTTTTACCCTCAAACAAAATCTATTTAATTTAAGTAACAAAAAGACTTTAAAGAATAAATATTTTGTCATTCTTCAAAGCCTATTTTTCTATACAAATACTTACAGACTCTCATTATCTTCTTCATATAGGTTAAATCTTTGAATGCCACAAGCAATCCAAGTATCATTTTCATATTGTAAATTAACTAAAAACATCTCTTCATGACTTTCTTTTATAAAGGGTAATAACTTCTTATAAATGTCATAATTCACTTTAACAACTACATTACCTTTATAAATCTCATCCTCATATTCAAAGTCACTTTTTTCTATATTTAAATTCATATCTGAAATTCTATAATTATTTGTAAAAAATAAAGTTTTCTTAAAAATATCATCATATATTTTATCTTTAGTATCTTCATTCGCATTTATAATTAAACTTTCATCTTCTTCATTGAGTGCATTAAAAACTGAGTCAAAGAAATCATTTAACAATATATCAATATCACTCATTAGCTTTTCATTTACCATATCAATATTTAACTTAATAATTCCACTATCATTTATATATAGTGTTTCGCTTTTTATTTTTCCCCAAGGAAACTCCTTCTCTATATATATGCTAATATCTCTATTTAGTGGAATAGGCCCAAAATTAACTACACTTTCTACCTTTTTACCAATATTTTTATTACCTATAAAAACATCAGCATCTTTGTAATCTGAATATATAGTTATATTCCCAGCATCAACACTTATATTGATAACATCCTGATCAGTAATGGTTACTTCATTCTCTCCAGTTACAAAACCAAAATCCGTTTTTAATTTATAACTAGCTACATAATTTCCTGGTATAATATTCTCCAATATTTCACCTGATTTAATAGTTTTATTATCTATAGTTACTTCAGTGTCATTAAAATTCGACTTTACTTCCACAGATACCTTGTTAATATTTAGGTAGTACTCTTCAGCTAATATATTTTTTTTGCTTTCAATCTGTAACATACCACTTTTATTATCAGCTCTTAATTTTTTAGTTACATCAAGTAATGTATCCATCTTATCATGATAATAATTCATAATCGGTATTAAATTTTCATAATTTACTCTTTTGTTATCAACTTTTAAAGTTTTTGATAACAATTTTACATCTTTATTTTCAATGGCTGTCTTAAAATTGCTTATTACTTCTTCCTTCGTAGATATACCACTGGACATGGATATCATAACAAATATAGAAAGTATCAATATAAGCATAGAAATAATGGTTATTCTCTTCTCTATACTCAAATTCATAAATTTATTTATTTTCGCTCTAAAACTATCATTAAATATAGATATCTTCTCTATAAACCTGTCTCTCATTATTTTACACCTATTCTAAAATATCAATTATCCACTTTCCACATTCTACACATTTATAAATTCTTATTATAAACGGATCTAGGTTACCATTTTCTAGATTAGTCCCATGTTGAATTAATTCTTCTTTTGTGTAAAATTCATCTTCGCTATCTAAGTACCCTTGAATTTCTACAATATAATTTTTATCAGTACTATTACAGCAATCATTTTCACCTACACAATTAATCTCTTCATAACTTAAACTTTCTTGCAAATCTTGTATTATAGGTATTAAATCTTCATATTCGTCAATATTATCTAAAAATTCCTCACTTTTAAATTCTAAATCTTTAATTTTAAACAATTCCATACTTCATTTCTCCTTTTTCTCTTTTGTTCTTTTTAATTGTATATCATTTCCTTATTTTTCATCAAGATATTTTTGTTTTTTCTCTATAAATAAAAGCTATGCATGCTCATAGCTTAATATTTTAAAATATCGGATTAGTCTTCTCGTAAAAGTACATAAATATTATCATACCTACTATTATTATAAATGGTAATATCATTACTATTTTGCCTAACGGATGCGCTAAATTTACTGTCCATCCAACTCCTATACGTTTTTCAACCATCAACGCAGGATCTTTTTTATTATAGTATAATGCTCCAAGAATATACTTATCATCATCATCTCTATAATTCTCTTCCCCCTCTTCATTTGTTTTTATATTTCGTCCACCTTGACCCAAATAATAGCTCATCACTAAAAATATTACTATGCTAATAAACAATATTATCATCGGAATAGTCATTATTTCTATACTTAAATTAAAAATTATACAAATTTGCGGAATAGCCATTATAATTAATGTTTCTAAGGCTAAAATCCATGTAAATATTGAAACATACTTTTTAAATAACAACTTCTTCTCAATTGTTTCTTTAATCTTTCCACTAAATAAATCTGATTTAGATTTTACTGTAATATTGTTTATAAACATAAAGAAAAATATCATTAAAACAAGCATGAAAGGTATCCCTGCTAAATTCATATAAGCAGCAATTGTCCCTTTTTCTACTACTTTATCTACAACTCCTGAAACATTATAATGAACAGGAATTAATTGTGGTATAATATTATAATTAATCAACGTTAATATAGATATAATTAATGGTATAATCAAAAGAATTAAATAATATCTTGTATCTACAGCCTTAACTCTTGAATTCTTCTGTGGTTGTCTTAACCCGGTTTCTACAATAACAACATTTTTACTTAAAACTTTCCAACCTTTTTTATTTTTAAGATTTCTCATCTTTATCCAATAAATTATAGGTAGTATATTAATGATCCCAATCAATATAAATATGTATGTTAAAAATAGCCACATCTTCATATTTAAAAAGTATATTATATTTACTAATATTATTATCGGCAATATTAAGATAATATTTTGCTTCTTATATATTTTTTCTAATTCTAATATATCTTTATCATCTTTATATTCTAACGGCACTCTAATACCGAAATATATTCCATTATTAGAAAATCTATTTAAATTAAATACTTGAATATATAATATAATTGTAATAAACGGGAATATAAAATATTTAACTAATTCCTCCATTTTATTCTTTCTCCTTAAATAAACTATATTTTTTCTCTATGATTTTATACACTTCATCTTTTGATATACCTCTATTACAGCACTCTGCTATATAATACTCTAACTCTTCTTCAAAACTTCTTCTAAACTTATTATTTGATTCATCTAAATTTAAACTTATAAAAGCTCCTTTTCTCCTATCAATCTTTATATAGCCCTCATCTTTTAAGATACTATAAGTCTTATTAACAGTATGCATATTAACTTCTATATCTGAAGCTAAACCTCTTACCGAAGGTAATATCTCACCTTCTTCTATTTCTCCTCTAGCAATTCCTTTTATTATTTCTGTCTTTATCTGATTATATATAGGTATATCAGAATCGAAATCTATTTTAAGTAGCATTACTTCACCTCTCAATTTATTTGTTATATAAAATATATAACAGCATTTATATTTTTTCAATAACGAAATACTACAAATTTATTTTTACAACTAAAATAAATTTACTAGCTTATCCTCTTCTTGGAACAATTAGATTATAAGTAATTTTATTCATTTCGATATTTATTTTTCCTATTTTGGTCTCATTTTTATAGTTTATTAAAACCTTTTCTACGCAAAATACTATTGTAAAGCAAAGAAGCTTTACATAAATAAACTTTTAATTTATTAAGGAGGGTCTAATATGGCACAAAAATTAGTTCCAGAAGCAAAAAACGGATTAGCAAAATTTAAGAACGAAGTAGCAAATGAAATGGGCGTTCCTTTTACAGATTACAACGGTGATCTTACTTCAAAACAATGCGGTAGCGTTGGTGGAGAAATGGTTAAGAGAATGGTTGAACAATTCGAACAAGGCATGAAGTAAAAAAACTAAATAATAAAAAAATAAGATATCCCCAAAAAGGATATCTTATTTTTTTATAATATAACTCATTGCCATATTGTACCCTTTCTTATTTCTTTTGCCTTTTTTCCCTTTAATATTATAGTTTATTAACAACTAAACTACGTAAAATAATACTGTAAAGTGAAGATACACTTTACAAATAATAAAAATAAAAGGAGATAATATTATGGCACAAAAATTAGTTCCAGAAGCAAAAAACGGATTAGCTCAATTCAAAAAAGAAGTAGCAAGTGAACTAGGAGTTCCACTAAGCGATTATAACGGCGACTTAACAGCAAAACAAAACGGAAGCGTCGGCGGAGAAATGGTTAAGAGAATGGTTCAACAATATGAACAAGGTATGAAATAACAAATACTTTCTCAAAATAATTAAAGGATGATATCATATGATATCATCCTTTAAGTTTTTCCAAAATACTTGGTGGCTTACCGGGGAATCGAACCCCGGACACCTTGATTAAAAGTCAAGTGCTCTACCGACTGAGCTAGTAAACCATAAGTGGCAGGGATAGCAGGATTTGAACCTACGAATACCGCAGTCAAAGTGCGGTGCCTTACCGCTTGGCGATATCCCTACATCTGGTGCGTGTTAAGAGATTCGAACTCCTGGCCCACGCCTTAGAAGGGCGTTGCTCTATCCAGCTGAGCTAAACACGCATAATGGAGCGGGTAGTGGGAATCGAACCCACCTTTCCAGCTTGGAAGGCTGGAGTATTACCGATATACGATACCCGCATAAATAATGTTATAAGATTCTAATTAAACAATCTACTTAACATAGTAACCTCATCGTGATTAAGTGTAGTAAATTTGTCCACCTCTCGACCACGTCATTTAGTATATTATCTTTATCATCATTTGTCAACATTTTTTTATATTTTTTTATTTATAAAACTATAACTGAACTGCTAATATAAAAAAGTCTAATATAGATGTAACTCTATATTAGACTTTTTACTCAAAGGAGTTACCTCCACCAGTAATTAAAATAACGTGGATATAACTCCCAATTTTACTATTTCAAAGGTCTTTCAGTTAAAGTAGCAAACTCAAAATTATGACAATGTTGATCCACAACCCTAGTTGCTCCTTTTATAGCATGAACGTGTTTATTAGTTCCTCTAATTTTTATATCTAATCCTGTTCTAATAATTATAGGATGATGATGATCATCTGGAGCTGAATCAGTTTGTGCTTTTATTAAGTGATAATGACGTCCATTTTCACAATATCTAGGCTCACTTGTAATTCCTGCAGTACGATGATTATGCCTATCATCTCCTGTTTCTGCCAATTTCACACTTCCTGTAAATTCGTGTACGTGTTTATCATTATAATTTTCGTTACAATTATCATTATAATTTTCGTTACAATTATCATTGTTATTTTCATTATACTCTTCACTATAATATTCATTACATGAATTACTCATAAATTTATCCTCCGTATTTTATATTTTTAATTGATGATGCACACTTCTTTCAAAGCCACTTCATAACTAATCAAAATAATCTTTTGTAAATTTCTTCATAAAAGTTCACACCATCTGTTACTTCATAGTACATAATATGCAATAATATCAATAAGTTTCATAATAATAATTAAATATTTTCATATAAATAAGGCATTGTTAAACATTCAAGCTTAACAATGCCTTATACAAGTAATCAAATCACTCTTCTCTATAATCTCTTTTCAAAATTTCCTGTAACATTCATCCCTTCATTAAATATAACAAATGCCTTATCATCAATATCATATACTATTTTCTTTAATTGGTTTATTTCATATTTAGATATTACAGTAACTAATACTAATGTATCCTCTCCAGTATAAGCACCATATCCCTTCCAGCAAGTAACCCCTCTTCCCATTTCAGACATAATACTTTTTTCTATGTTTTGCTTCTTAGTAAAAATCGTAGCTGTTGTATTAATATTTTGATAATGTATCCTGTCCACTATTAAACCAAAAAATGCTGTATAAATAATAGAGTATATAGCTATTGGTAATTCAAATAATATTGCACATCCCCCATAAATAAATGCATTAATAATAATTCCTAATTTTCCAACACTAAAATCAGAATATTTTTTAGCAAAGTATACGCCTAATATATCTATTCCGCCACCAGAACCACCAGCTTTTAGAGTTATACCTATACCTGTCCCAGTAATAATACCGCCGATTAAGCAAGCTGCTAATCTATCATCTATTATAGGTACATTAGGAATAGCTATAATAGAAAAGAATATAGTCTGAAATACTATACTGACTACCGTTCCAGTAAAAAACTTTCTTGATATACTTTTATAAGCTAAAAATAGCAGAGGTACATTTAAAAGAAAATTTATAATACCTGATATATCGAAATTTGCTGGTAATGACAAATAATCATTAACTAAAGTACGTATAATTTGAGATATTCCTACTACTCCTCCATTATATAATCCTACAGGTACAATAAACAAATTTATTCCTAAACAAAAAAGAAATGCCCCTGCTACTATAGTTCCATATTTTTTTAAATTTTCTACTTTTTCATTCTTAACCATCGCATCCCCCAACTTAATAATTCTTCTCAAGTGATTTAATCTAAAAATCATTTTAACATATAGTATTTCTACAGTGTATACTAATTTTGCATATTTCTATTTTAATTTATTGTCATGATTTTATTCTAGAATATAATAACAACCTCTTTTTCATAAATATATTTCATCGCAAATAAATAAGGAGCTGATTTATTCATCAGCTCCCTACATAATACTAATTCGTTCTTATTACAATTTCTTCATTCTCGCCATCTATAATAACATTAGAACCATAAGTTATTTCACCAGCTATTATCTTTCTAGCAAGTTTATTTTCAAGAGTATTTTGAATATATCTCTTAAGTGGTCTTGCACCATAAACAGGATCATATCCTTCTGTAGCCATAACATGTTTAGCTTCCGGTGTAATTTCTAAAGTAATATTTCTATCCTTTAATCTTGTAGACACTTCTTTTAAGAATATATCAATAATTTTAGTTATACCAGTTTCACTTAAAGGCTTAAACATAATTATATCATCAACTCTGTTTAAGAATTCTGGTTTAAATCTCATCTTCATTTCATTCATTACAGAATCTCTTATAGAAGGTTCTATATAATCTTCTGATGTATTTTCTAGAAGATAGTTACTTCCTATATTAGATGTCATTATAATTATAGTATTTTTAAAATCTACAGTTTTACCTTTATTGTCTGTTAATCTACCATCATCTAAGATTTGTAAGAATATATTAAATACATCTTCATGAGCTTTTTCAATCTCATCAAACAGAATAACACTATATGGTTTTCTTCTAACAGCCTCTGTTAATTGACCACCTTCATCATATCCTACATATCCTGGAGGCGCTCCAACTAATCTAGATACAGTATGCTTTTCCATATATTCAGACATATCAATTCTTATAATATTATCTTCAGAATCAAATAGGTTTCTAGCTAATGTTTTTGCAAGTTCTGTCTTACCAACCCCAGTTGGTCCTAAGAATATAAATGAACCTATTGGTCTATTTTCATCTTTAAGTCCTGCCCTTGCTCTTAAAATAGCAGATGTTACAGAAGTTACAGCTTCTTCTTGCCCTATTACTCTCTTGCTCATCTCATCTTCTAATCTTAGAAGTTTTTCTCTTTCACCTTCTAATAGATTAGTTACAGGAATTCCAGTCCATTTAGAAAGTATTTGTGATACTTCCTCTTCAGTAACTTCTTCTTTTAATAATGCTCCTTCATAATTTTCCTTAACTTCTATTTCCATTTGCTTAATAGATTCTTCTAATGAAGGAATTTCACTATATTGTATTTGCGCTGCTTTATTATAATCATAAGCCCTTTGAGCTGCTTCAAGCTCACCTCTAGCAATATCAAGTTTAGACTTTAAGTCTTTTAACTTTTCAATAGCTCCTTTTTCTCTTTCGAACTTAGCAGTCATTTCATCATTTTTAGCTTTAAGCTCTGCATACTCTTTTTCTAATGCATTAAGTTTTTTCTTTGACCCTTCATCTTTCTCTTTTGATAATGCTTCTTTTTCTATTTCTAGTTGTATAAGCTTTCTTCTAACCTCATCTAATTCGGCAGGTAAGGAATCAATTTCAGTTCTTATCATTGCTCCTGCTTCATCAATTAAGTCTATAGCTTTATCTGGTAAATATCTATCAGAAATATATCTATCTGAAAGTTTTGCTGCTGCAACTATAGCTGAGTCTTGAATTCTTACACCATGATGAATTTCAAATCTCTCTTTTAATCCTCTTAAAATTGATATAGCATCTTCAACAGTTGGTTCATTAACTATAACAGGTTGGAATCTTCTTTCAAGCGCTTTATCTTTTTCAATATATTGTCTATACTCATCAAAAGTTGTTGCCCCTATACAGTGTAATTCTCCTCTTGCAAGTAAAGGCTTAATTAAGTTACCTGCATCCATTGCGCCATCAGTTTTTCCTGCTCCAACTATAGTATGAATTTCATCTATAAATAGAATTATTCTTCCTTCACTACTTTGAACTTCTTTAAGAACAGCTTTTAGTCTTTCTTCGAATTCACCTCTATATTTTGCTCCGGCTATCAATGCACCCATATCCAATGAGAAAATAATCTTATCTTTTAATCCATCAGGTACATCTCCATTTACTATTCTATTAGCCAATCCTTCAACTATAGCAGTTTTACCTACACCAGGCTCTCCAATTAATACAGGATTATTCTTAGTTCTTCTAGAAAGTATTCTAACTGCCCTTCTTATTTCTTCATCTCTTCCTATCACAGGATCTAGTTTATGTTTTCTTGCAAGTTCTACCAAATTTGTACCATACTTTGCTAATGCATCATAAGTACCCTCTGGATCTTGTGTATCTACTCTTTGACTTCCTCTTACTCCCGATAGAACCTTCATAAAACTATCTTTGTTTACATTATATTTATCTAATATTTTCTTTGTTGGTCCATTTTTATCTACGTCCATAATAGCTAACATTAAATGTTCTACACTTATATAAGAATCCTTGAAATCTTTAGCTATTGAATCTGCTTTTACCAAAACTTCCTCTAGTTGTCTTGTTATATAAACTGATGAATTATTAGCCCCTTCACCTGTTACTTTAGGCATATTGTTTAAAGCCTGATCTATATCATACTTCATCATTTTTATATTTATTCCCATCTTTGTAAAGATGTTTGGTATTAATCCATCTTCTTGTTCTACTAGAGCAGAAAACAGATGAATTATTTCAATTTGTTGATGATTGTGCTTAACAGCTGTTAAATTAGCATCATTTAATGCTTGTTGTACTCTTAATGTCATTTTTTCAACGTTCATACTCTATTCACCTCATTTAATGTTTTTATCTTTAATAAAATAATAATACAAAAGTCAAAGAAAGTCAAAGTAAATTTATTATTTTTTTCATTTTATTATTTACCAAATAAAAGCTTAATATTGATTAATATATAATTTTGCAACTATTTCATTAATATTCCTTATCCTTTTGTTTTTATACCTACTTATTGGTATAATAAATATTATAGGCGTAAACTTATAAGAATCTGAGGTGAGAATTTGAGAAGGGAATTTATAAATTATCCATTAGATTTACCAATTAAAATATCATATTTTAATATTAGAAATTATCCAATACATTGGCATAATTCTATCGAAATCGTATATGTGATAAAAGGTTCCATAGATATAACTATTGATTCTGACTCCTTTACTCTTAATGAAAAGGAAGTAGAAATTATAAACGTAGATGAAGCACATAAATTTTATAGTAAAGAAGACAATAAAATTTTAATCTTTAATATAGATCCAAGTTTTTTTGAGAAATATTATAAAGATATTAAAAATGTATTTTTCTATACTACCTCTAACTCCACTCAAGTAGGTGAAGAATATGATGATCTTAAAGCATTTTTAGCTAAACTACTATGTGAGTACGTTCAAAAACTTGAAGATTATGATGAAGAAATTGAAGATATTTTAATTCATTTACTATATCATTTAATAAATAACTTTCACTATCTAACTACTGAAAAAGAAGAGCTTAAAGAGAAAACAGAACAGCTTGATAGATATCATAGAATTTCAAAATATATTTTTAATAATTATAATAACAACATAACATTAAAAGATATAGCAAAAAAAGAATTTTTAAGTCCTCACTATCTTTCTCATGAAATAAAGTATGCAACCGGGTCTAGCTTTACAGATTTAATTAATCAAACTCGTGTTGAAGAGTCCATAAAACTTTTGTTAGATAGTGATATAAGTATTTCAGAAATTTCTGATGAAGTAGGATTCTCACATGTACGATATTACAATAAAAATTTCAAAGAATATTATAATTGCACTCCTCTTCAATATAGAAAGAAATTCTCTCTTACTGAAAAAGAATTTGAACTTGAAAAGGTTCTTTATCCTTTACCATTAGAGGAATCTTTAGAATTTTTATCTCATACTTTAGAGAAGTATAATAGATATAACTTTGAAAACAAACTATGGAATATTCATATTGATATGGATGAAACTCTAAAAACTTTTAATCCAGACTTTGGTCATATAATTAATATAGGTGAAGCTTTTGATTTATTAATAGAAGATAATAAAGATATTTTAGAGGAAATACAAGATGAAATACATTTCGATTATGGTAGACTTGAAAAAATGTTCCATAATGATATGGGCGTATTCATAGATTCAGAATTTTACAATTGGAATAAGGCTAAAGCAGTATTAGAATTTTTAACAGATATCTCGCTTAAACCTCTAATACTTTTAGATTCAACAGAGTATTCACTAGAAAAATATCAAAATATACTTACAAGCTTTATTGATTATTTTTCTCAAATTGATTATTTTAATATAACTGATTTTTGTTTCCAATTTGCATCTGATTTATCCTGCGAAATTAAAGATAGTTTGAAATCATTTATAAATGATAATTTTGATATTGAGATTTTAGAAGAAACATTTTTTTCAGTTAACTCTTTAAACCCTATTTATGATACTGCATATATGTTACCTTATATTATTCATAATACAGTTATTAAAGAGAAATCCCTAGATTTTTTAAGAGCTTTTGATGTTCTTGAAAAAGCTATGAATATAACTAATGAGGTATTTATTGGTGCACCAGGACTTATTAATGATATGGCCATAAAAAAACCATCTTACTATGCATATTACTTATTAAGCAAATTAGGCAAGGAGATTGTATCATTTGATGATGGTTATATTGTAACTAAGAATGACGATGAATACGCGATACTTTTATATTCTCACGGAAATGATGTTGATGATTTAGCTAATTATGAGGATATTTACTCAAGCAAGGGCTTAAAAAAATCATTTGAAAAGAAATTTTCTCTTAACATAGTAAACTTAAAAAACGATACAAGAATTACAACCTATGAGATAAATGAAAAAATAGGTTCATCTTATAATTATTGGTTATCTATGGGATCTCCAGATAGGCTAAACAAAGAAGAAAAAGAGATTTTATATAAAGCTTCATATCCTAAAATTGAATTCAAATATAGTAAAAAGAGTTTAGTTTTAAATATAATTACAGAATTAAAGGGGTACGGTGCTAAACTTATATTATTAAAAAATATAAAATAACACATTAAAACTTTATTTTTATGTTATTTTTGTCTTTTCTATATATAACCATTAAGTAAGAATAACCTCATTGTACATTTAACTTAAACATTGATGTGAATATTATATTTTTATCCTTTCCTATATACTATAAATATAAAGATGTTTGAAAGGATGTTTTGTATGAGAGGTTTATTCTTTAATTCAATATTATTAAGCGAATCTAAAAGTAAATGGTCTTTATGGATTCAAATATATAACCTTTTTCATTAAAGTTATTGATTAATATTTTTTGAAATAAAAAGGGGCTGTATCAAAAAAAATTTGATATTTGCCGATAAAGAAAAGGAAGTTCGAATTTGAACTTCCTTTTTTGCGCATAGTAATAATATGAAAAACTTCACAAAAAATGTGATTCCTATGCAACAAATAGGAT
>NZ_CYZX01000019.1 GCF_001405015.1 Clostridium disporicum | reverse complement strand
TTATAACCTCCTATTTGTCGTGTCAAAAAACTTGTTCATTTAGAAATAATTTCATATAAATATATGAATAAAAAATAAAAAGACCGTCTACTGAAATGATTTTAAAAATCATTTCAGAGACAGCCCCTTATTTTTATATATTTCTCATTATAGAACCATTTATAATGGGAATTTCTAAATTTTATGGGAGTAAAAATTTTCTAAAGAATTTAAAAAATATAAAAATTAACTTGATTTATGAATATATTATGTTAAAATGGAATTAGGTCTTGAAACAAAAGACTAAATTATAAATTTAAAATTAAATAAAGGTTCAGATAGATAATATTTTCTCCTAGACTGAGAATTATTAATCCATATGTAATCTTTAATCCTAGGAGGGAATATTCATGACAGATAAGACTTTAGTATGTGTTGATTGTGGAGCTGAATTCGTATTCACAGTAGGAGAACAAGAATTCTACAAAGAAAAAGGATTCGATAACGAGCCAAAGAGATGTTTAGCTTGCAGAAGAGCTAAGAAAGAACAAAACAGAAGATAGTATGTTTTATTTGAAAGAGCTGTAGTTTATAACTACAGTTCTTTTTTTGCGTTAATAA
This sequence comes from Clostridium disporicum, assembly GCF_001405015.1. Classification (GTDB taxonomy): domain Bacteria; phylum Bacillota; class Clostridia; order Clostridiales; family Clostridiaceae; genus Clostridium; species Clostridium disporicum_B. The sequence goes on along the minus strand of NZ_CYZX01000019.1, from coordinate 70,490 downwards.
TAGAAAAAATAGATATTGAGATATGAGAAGTTTGATAGCTATTTTTATGTAAATTTAAGGGTTTTATTTCAAAATATGTTATAATTAAACAAACATATAAAGAGAGGGAAGAGATTAATGTTTGATTATAGAGAATTTGATGAAATGTTGATTCAAGAGGTAAAGAGCATTTATAAAAAGGAATCTTGGAATGCTTATTTAAAAGATGATGAAAAATTAATAAGAGCATTTAGTAATTCATTATATATATTAGGGGCCTTTGATGAAGATAAGTTAATAGGATTTATTAGATGCGTAGGTGATGGAGAACATATATTGATGATTCAAGATTTGATTGTAAGCCCAGAGTATCAGCAGAAGGGCATAGGGACATATCTTTTTAGAACAATTATGGACAAGTATAAGGATGTAAGAATGTTTATTGTATTAACTGATATAGAAGATGTAGTTGATAATAAGTTTTATCAATCATTCAAGTTAAGGAGGTTAGATGAGTTCAATATAGTTGGATACATGAGATAGAAAATAGGGGTATATAATAGTATTTAAGGGGAAAGGGAGATTTGTATGTTACTTAAAATAACAGAACTAGTAGATGAGAATTCAAAAAAGTTAATGGATATTTATAGAGAAAGCAATATTGATAATATTAAACATTTTTATCCAAAGATTACGGATATGGAGATAGGAAGACGTAAAGTAGAAAAAGACTATGTAAACTATCTTAAAAATGATTTTTTAACAGATAGTGATAGGTGTTGTTATGTATGGGAGGAAAATGGTATATGGGTTAGTGCTTTACGCTTTTATAAGATTAAAGATAAACTATATTATTTAGAGGCACTTGAAACTCATCCAGATTATAGAAAGAAAGGGTTTGCTGAGAAATTAATATGTGGTGTAATAGATAAATTAAAATCAGATGGAGATTTTGAAATAAAAAGCTATACTGGAAAGAAAAATATTGCATCTCAAATGACTCATGAAAAGTGCGGTTTTAAAAGAATAGAGGAAAGAGTATTTAATTACAGTATTAATGAGTATGTCGAAAATGTTATAAATTACATTTATTCTTATGAAGCTCATTAAGATTAAAGTATTGTGATACTGTTATATATTTAGATTATTCAAGGTTCACATCTTTATATGGTGTATTAAAAAGAGTTATTACAGGGTATGGGAGGCAATTGCCAAGAAAGATTTGATTTAGAGTTTTTAAAGTTTGTATGGAAATTTAATAAAAATAATAGAAATAATTATTATAAGCTTCTAGAAGAAGCGAAAGGTAAGAAGATAATTATTCTAAGAAATAGAAGAGAAACGGCAAAATTTATAAAAGAGTATAGCGAAATAAGAGAGGGAGAGAAGTGAAATAGATGAGAGAAGAATGTTTTAATAAAATTAAAGAAGCAGTTAATAAATTTAAATATTCATCAATGCGATATATTGAATATAAAGATATACATGATTATGAAGTATGCTTAGAAAATGCAAATATTATTTTAATATATGGTTTTAATGTTGAAGCAAATATAAATGAATATCATTGGGCAGCAAATAATGTAGAAGATCTAATAAATGTTTTGAAGAATAAAAAGGATTTTTTAATAACATTTATACCTAATGAATGGATTTTTAGACTTGAGGAAGCTGAATTTATAGTTCGTAATGCTTGGCATGATTATTTTATGAATAATCTTAATGATATTGATATTTGTGATGATTTTGATTTTTTAACAGTTGATAGGTGTGATGAAGCATCAAAAGTAACAATGATGTGTAAAAATCAAAGTAGAGGATTTACAGGACAAACTACTAAGTGGGTTGAAGAATGGATTAATAACACTGAAACATCTGGAGTTAATACAGGAACAAGAAACAATGCTGTATTAATTCAGAAAAATGAAGAAGATGAAATAATAGGGATTGTATGTGTAGCTACCTATGGTCATGAAAGTAAAAAAGGACCTACTGTATGGATTAGAGAAGTAGCTGTAAATCCTTCTTATCAGAATAAGGGAATTGGAAGGAGATTGATAATGAAGGCTCTTTCTTACGGAAAAAAATATGGAGCAACACGTGCATTCTTAGCTGCAGATGAATGTAATGATAGAGGCATTCATCTTTATACAAGTATAGGTTTTGAAGCTAGTGAAGATGAAAGTCAGATAGATATGTTGAAGTGAAAATATATTATATAGTTAATAAAATTAAAGTGTGGTGATAAAATGGGAAAATATTATTTGTTTAGTGATTTTAGCAAAGAAAACGGATTTTCACTAATAGCAGATGAGTTTAAAAGGGATTTAAAAGATTATAATAAAATGGTCTTTATTGCATCGGACCCAAGTATAGGAGAAATAACAGATAAATATGCAGAAAAGTATTTAAAGTGGTTTGAGAAAATTGGAATAAACTTTGAAAATAAGGTTACTTTAGATAATTTTAACGATGAGTTAAAGGAATTATCATATAAATATTTAATTTATGGAATGTGTGATGAAAGTGCTATCATAGTTCGAGATGATAAATGTACTTATTATGGTGATATATATGTCCTTAAAAATGGAACAGCAGAGAAGGTGATTAGTATATAAGAGTTTCTGTTGCAGAAAAAATGTAGCAATATGCAAAAGAAAAGATTATAAATAATAGAATTAAACAGATTTAAGTATGGACTCAGGATGATAGAACAGCTAATAGATGGGATAAAAAGCAACGGATTATTTAAAGAGAAGCGTATTTAAATGCCTATGTAAAAGGTATTCCAGAAAATGATGTTATAAAAAGATTTATAAATTTAGGTGAAGCCTAATGAGATATGGGCAGTAAGATGTTTAAATTTTGAAGCTCCTATTGAGAGAAAGGAAGAACTACAGAAAATTTGCTATAGATTACATGAAGTGAGATTATACCAATTATTTTTATAGATTTAATAAAAATAGAGGATAGATACCTAAAGAAGTATTTATTCTCTATTTTTTATTATTTGAAGTAATTAATTTTTCTAGATTTATAATAGATAGGCTTTAATGATAGTTGTTCTGCAAGCATTAAAGCTTCTTTTATATTATTTCCTATAGCTGAAGGGGTATGGGCATCTGAGCCTATAGTTACATATCTCCCACCTAATTCTTTATAGAATTTATAAGTCTCAAGTAAAGCCTGTAAAGAAGCAGGATTAGATAATCTTCTTGTGTTTATTTCAATGGCTTTATCCTTTTTTATTAGATTTAAGAATATAGCTTCTACAATTTCTTTATAAGGGTTAATATTTATTTCGTTATTAGGAAAAGGAGCATATCTAAAAAGATAATCTATATGTCCTAAAGAATCAAAGTTATTATAATTTTCAACGCAGTATAACATGTTTTCATAATATCTTTTATAGAAATCATCACTAGGTAGTTTATTATTGTGGAATGTATTATATATATCTAAACCATCAACAGTATGAATAGAACCAAGGATATAATCGAAATCGTATTTATTAGAAGTAGCTTCATTTTCTAAAAGTGTATTTTGGGTCATGCCAATTTCAATACCTAGTAATAATGAATCAGATCTATAATTACTATAAGTTTCTAAATATCTTGGAATATCACATTTAAATTCATTTTCTTCAGGATAGTCAAGATCCATATGTTCAGTTAAACATACGCCTAGATTTAGTGACTTTGAAGTATTAATTACTTCACTTATAGACATTTTACTATCACTTGAAAAAATAGTATGCATATGAGTATCAAATATCATTTTTACCTCCAAGTAATTACTTTTATATCTATAGAGTATACCACAAATTACATAAGGTTACCTCCGAATTCAATTCCTGTATTTGAACCTTCTCCAGAGTAGATAAGTGTATTATTTTTTGTATCTACAAGCTCCATTTGGACTTTAGCAGTTAAGGTTTCTTTCACAAATGGAACCATTTGACCATTTTTTGGACCATAGCATAAAATGAAAGAATTAGTATCGGTTATAGTTTTTAGAGAAAGTCTAAGGTTTTTATGTATTACAGTTAGAAGTATATCGTTATTTTCTACCTTGAGGTCTAATTTACTTCTATTCATAGTCGTAAAAGGGAAAAACATATTATCTACAGTAACACCTATTAAAAAACCTCTAAAGTTTTTTAGTGGAAATGGTATTTCTCCTAAAGAACAGGTTATAGTAGCTCTAGAATCCTTAAAAGTATTACTTTGAATCCAAAGCCATTCTACAGGGAAACTACGGCCCCAATTTTTTTCAATATAAACTTTACCATCATTGAAATCAATAATATTGTCATTAATACTTAAGGTACCTTTTATATCACCATCTAAAGCACATACCTGACTATAGCATTCCATAAACTTTAAGTAGTTATAAAATCCCATGCTACCTGGATTTATAATAGAATCACTCCATTTAACAAGATTAGAAAACAATAATGAACCTTTAATTTTCAGTTTAGAATTATATAAATCTAAAAAAATCCCATCTAGGGAAAAAGAATTATTAGAAATATTAATTTTTAGATATGAGTTAGAAGAAAAAAAGTCATTTTTATAAAATCTAAAATAATCATATAACACATCTTCTCCTCGAAGTACTTGAATAAAAGAATGTGAGTCGGAAGAAAGGCTTATACCAGGGATAATGGCTAAAGTATATTTTCTATCTTTAGTTACTAATTTATAATACCAGCCTTCAAAAAAGTTATCTTTTTTATTTTTTCCATGATATAAGTTTGGATTACGTATAATACTCATTTTTTCCTCCAATAAAATTATTCTTATAGAGTTAGTCTTATCAAACATAGGATAAATATACAGGGGTATACTATTTGTATAATATAATTTAATGGAAAGGAAGTTATGTATGAATAAATCTTTATGGATAAGTAGTTCACAAGGCGATAGATATGGAGAGTTAGATGAGGATAAAAGAGTTGAGTGCTTAATAGTAGGGGGAGGAATTGTTGGAATTACTACAGCATATTTATTATGTAAAAAAGGATATAAGACTACTATTGTAGATGCTGACTATATTGGCTATGGTGCTACTGGTAGAAATACTGGGAAGATAACTCCTCAACATGGAATAAAATACTCTGATATATATAAGCGTTATGGAAGAGATAATGCTAAGAAATATTATGAAGCTAATAAAGAAGCTTTAAAGTTAATTGAGAATATAATAGAAGAGAATAAAATCGAATGTGATTATGAGAAAGCTCCAGCTTATATTTATGCAGAAGATGATAGTGATGGAAAAAAAGTATTGAACGAATTTAATATTTGTAAAGAGATAGGGATTAATTGTGAGTTTATAATGGATATTCCTTTGCCTATTAAATCATCAGGAGCTATAAAGTTTAATGTAGGAGCACAGTTTAATCCTAAGAAGTATATTGATGCTTTAGCAAAAAAAGTAAAAGAGTTAGGCGGGGAAATATATGAGAAATCTCCTATGAAATCTGTAGATGCATATGAAGATAGTATAACAGTACATAGTTTAAATGGGTATGAAATTAAAGCAGATAAACTTATTATAGCTTCACACTATCCATTTTATGATGGATTAAGCTTTTATTTTGCAAGATTAAAACCTGAAAGATCATATGTAGTAGCAGGAGAGTATGATGGTGATTTTCCACAAGCTACATTTATCAATTCATCTACACCAAAGAGAAGTTTAAGAATATATAATGATGGAGAAAGAAGATTTTTATTAATAGCAGGAGAAGGTCATAAAGTTGCTCATAAAACAGAAGAAGACCATTATGGAGCTTTAGAGCAATATGGTAGAGACGTATTTGGTGTTGAAAACTATCAATATAGATGGAGTACACAAGATTATATAACTACAGATAATGTTCCATATATAGGATATTTAAATTCAGTAACAAAGAATATATTGGTAGCAACTGGATTTGCAAAGTGGGGAATGAGTAACGGAACTTTAGCAGGTATTATATTAAGTGATCTTTATATAAAGGGAAAGAGTAAGTATTTAAATACATTTACACCATCAAGGAGCGATGGGTATTTAACAGGAGAATTTTTTAAGGAAAATGCTGATGTAGGAGTTCAATATTTAATTGGAAAACTTAAGATTGCATCTAAAGAGATGCCGGAAAAAGGTTTTGGAAAAGTAGTTATTATTGATAAAGCTAAATTTGGGGTGTATAGGGATGAGAATGATATATTTCATATAGTAGATACAACATGTACACATTTGGGATGTGAATTAAAATGGAATCCATTAGAGAAAAGTTGGGATTGTCCTTGCCATGGTTCAAGATTTGGAATAGATGGTGATATATTAGAAGGACCAGCAACTATTCCTTTAAAACAATATGGAGCAGAGACATATAATGAGATAAATCCAAATTTATTATAATGATAAGTTATAAATGGCAAGTTATAAATTAATGTTGAAACTGCGTGCAGTTTCTTTAAGATTTAAGTTTCTAAAAATTAATTTTAGTTAAATTTATATTTTAACTTGCCAATTGTAACATTGAAGAAATAATCAATAATTATTTGTTAGTAGATAACGTTTCTTAAATACATCTTTAATTTAAAAGTTATTGACTTGGAAACGATTCCGATATAATCTATAAGTGAGACAGAGATATGGGAGGGATAACTATGGAGAAGGTTTATAAATATGGAAGAGGCAACTTTAAAAGTATTGAAGATGGAAATGAATTACTTTGGATGATTGGTAATGGTGTTGGTGGGTTTGCTAATCATACTGTTGCTGGTGGAGGAGCACAATGCTTTCATGGATACTTGGTAGCATCTCTAAATGCACCTGTAAATAGAACTTTGATACTTACAAGAACTCAAGAAATAATAGAAATTGATGGAAGAGAATATGATTTAACATCTCAACAATATATAGGAACTTCAAAGAATGGACAAGAATATTTAGAACGATTTGTTTTTGATTCAGTTCCAGAATATATGTATAAAGTTGAAGATATTAATATAAAAAAGACAATTGCTATGGAGTATGGACACAATACTGTAGTTGTTTGCTATGAAATAGAAAATGGATTAGATCAAGCTAAATTAAGAATAGTTCCATTATTTAATTATAGACCATCAACAGATGTTAGTGAAAAAAATGAACTAAAATTTGATATGGCGGTTGATGATAGAAAGTTAACTTTAATACCTGATATAGATAAAGAAAGAGAGATTAAATTCTATACTTCTGAAGGTGAGTTTTATGATAGAAGTTTAATACCAACAAGTATGGCTACACCAAATTACTTAATTGAAGAAAATCATTACTATATGATTGATCATAGAACAGGATTTTTAGGGGTAGATAATCATTACACTCCTTATGAGGTACAGATTGATTTAGAACCTTTCGAAAAGAAGAAGTTTTACATTAAATGTACTATAGAGGAATTAGATAATAAATCTGGATTTGATATTATAAATGAATATAAGCATAGAGCAGAAAAATTAGTAAGACAAGCTGGTTTAGAGGATAGATTTGCTAATAACCTTGTTAAAGCAGCAGATCACTTTATAGTAAAGAGAGAGAGTACAGGACTTAAAACTGTATTAGCTGGATATCCATGGTTTACTGACTGGGGAAGAGATACTATGATAGCTTTTGAAGGCTTGACTTTAGTTACCAAAAGATTTGATGATGCTAGAGAGATATTAGAATCATTTGCAAGATATATTAAGAATGGACTTGTACCAAATGTGTTCCCGGATAAGAACACAGAACCAGGATATAATACAGTTGATGCTTCTCTTTGGTATTTTCAAGCAGTATATCAGTATTTAAATTATACTGGAAATGAAGAGGATTATAATTTTATTAAAGAAAAGATATATCCAAAGTTAAAAGAAATTTATGAAGCATATTCAACATCTACAGATTTTTCAATAGGTATGGATGAAGATGGATTAATTCATGCTGGTGGAGGACTAGATCAAGTAACTTGGATGGATGTAAGAGTTGGAGATTATGTAGTGACACCTAGACATGGAAAGCCGGTAGAAATTAATGCCTTATGGTTTAATTCGCTAAAGATAATGGAAATACTAGCTAAGGAATTTGGCGAAGACAATACTCAATATAAAGAATTGGCAGCAAAAGTTAAAGAATCTTTTAATAAGAGATTTTGGAATGAAAAAAAAGGGTGTCTCTATGATGTAGTTGATGAAGATGATGATAGAATAAGACCAAATCAAATTTGGGCAGTATCATTACCATTTTCAATATTAGATAGAGAAAAAGAAAAGAGTATAGTAAATGTAGTATATAAACATCTATATGCTACTTATGGATTACGTTCATTATCTTTTATGGATAAAGACTATAAAAATAAATATATAGGTAAGCTTTTTGACAGAGATTGTGCTTATCATATGGGAACAACTTGGGGATTTTTAATAGGTGGATTTATAACTGCTTATTGTAAGGTTAATGATTATTCTAAAGATGCGGTATGGAAAGCTGAGCATATGTGTAAGGTTTTTGAAGATACAATGAGAGATGGTTGTATAAACGGAATAGCAGAGATTTTTGATGGAGATTTTGCATCTACAAGTAGAGGATGTTACTCACAAGCTTGGAGTGTAGCAGAAGTTCTAAGAGCGTATGCTAATGATGTTATGCCATATTTAAATTGCTAAAGTGGGAATTAAAGTTAAATTTGACTAAATTATGTTTGGGTTATAAAATATACTTAGGTACCTAAGAGTAGTGCCTTAAAGTGTTGTTATTAAAAGTGTTATGAGTTTTTTATGAGTTTTGGCTGTAGTTTTATTACTACAGTCTTTTTTTGAGAAAAAAGGTAACAGAATGTTCAACTCAGAAAGTGTAATTGAAATTTTTCAAAGAAGACTATTACCATTTATGCCATCTGGAGTTATCACTTTGACATCAGCAGTTAGCGATGTAAATGGAATAGTCTTTACTATAGATACTTTTTTAGGTAAAATTCCATAGATAGCTTTAGAGATTTTAATATGTTATTAGGTAATTAATATAAAAGAAAATTATATTAATAATATTATTACAGTTGTTGTGTTAATAATGATATATATTACTTTAAAAAAGTACAAAAATTAATAGGCTATTGTATAGAATTGAAATAGGATTTTAACCTAACAACCTCTTCAGTAGTTAATTTTTCTCTATTTCTTTTTTTTGATATAATTTCTTTAAAATCATTAAATTCATCTTCTGTTAGTTTTGACTTGAATACTATATCTTTTAATGTAGCCATTTGTTCAATATCTTCTTTGTCTAATCTGTTATTTGTAATCATTTTATTTTGGATATCATCTAAAATCTTTTTTTCATTTTCATTTAAAAGTTTTATATTATTTTCAGTCCAAAAAATATCTATATATTTACTATTTGAACTATCATCATCAGTGTAAAATGAATTGAATTCATCATCACAAGTGCAAGGTAAATTAAAAGAAGCATTAGGTTTTAAAAATGGATTAAAAAAACTAAAACTTTCTATGATTAATAATATTAGTATTATAGTAGTAAATTTTCTTTTAAGCATTCAACATCACTCCTCTAAAAATATTATCTCTCATAATTTGCTATATTATTTAAAATTATATAATTATTAAAATAAAAAGTTCTGCTACATATATGTAGTAGAACTTTTTAAGAATATAAATTAATAGTCATATTAAGAAATTTCAATACTTTTATATAAATAAAATGTTACCGTATATTTGATAATATGATATCAGTTATATATAGGATTATAATTATTGATCCTTTGAATCTCTGCAAGGAGTTTTGCATTTATTTTTATCTTTGTCATGATCTTTATCATGTTTATCTTCATCATGATCTTTATGATGATGTTTATCTTTTTTATCTTTTTTATCTTTACATTTCTTATCTTTTTTAGTTTCCTTTTCTTCCTTAGTTTCTGCATCCTTCTTATTAGAAGTTTTATCCTCTTTGCACTTTGGTTTTATTTCTTTAGTAGGAGCAGCTGGTGTTTGCTCTTCAGTCTTAGTAGAATCTTTAGGTTTTTCTCCACAAGGTTTTTTCTTCATATCTTCTGCTGGTTTTTGTTCTTTAGCAGGAGTAGCAGGAGTTTGTTCTTTTTCCATAGTTTTTTTGTTCATATCCTCTTTAGGCTTTTCTTCCTTAGCAGGAGTAGATGGTACTACCTTTTTAGAATTATCCTCACAAGGTTTCTTCTTCATATCTTCTGCAGGCTTTTGTTCTTTAGCAGGAGCAGATGGTTTTTCTTCTTTTTTAGACTCCCTATCTCCACTTTTATCGGAGTTTGTTGAAGGGTTTGAGACTTCAACAGGTTTTAGCTCTGAAACTTTAATTGTTGCTGAAGGCATAGATATTAAAGTCTCAGAAGCGATAACTAAAGACAATAACATAAGTGATAAATTTTTTTTCTTCATAATATTCCTCCTTTGTTTTGACAGGATAATTATTAGCCTGTCATATATGTTTATTATGTGAAAAAGTCGCAAATATTAATAAGGTAAATAATTGGTTAAAGGATATAAATTGCTAATTAATTTGGAATTATATTCAAAAATAAAATATATTAATATTTAACATATTTAGGGAATAAAATGTGTTATAATAAAATAGGAATTATTTAAAAATAGAAACCATTTAAGCAAGAAATCGGAACCGTTTCCGAAAAACTTAAGAAAGAGTTGAGGAGTATAGAATGAAAATGAGAGAAATTGTAGATGTGAATAAGTATTTTGAAAGTAAAGAATTTCAAAAATTATATAATTATGATGGTGAATTAGGAGCAATTTATTCTAAAGAAAAAACAAAATTTATATTATGGGCACCTACTGCAGATGAAGTTAAAATTGCTTTTTATGGGAATGATCCTTATGACTATGAATGTGAAGCTAAAAAAATATTAAAGATGAATAAAAGCATTAAAGGAAGTTGGACTTTAGAAGTAGACGGCGATTTAAGCGGAGAATTTTATAATTATATAGTTTATATAGATAAAAATGAAAATGTATTAGTAGATCCATATGCAAAAGCTGTAGGTGTAAATGGAAATAGATCTATGGTAATAGATTTAGAAGCTACAAATCCAGAACAATGGGATGAAGATACGAAGCCAGAACTAAATAATTGGACAGACTCCATAATATATGAGGTTCATGTAAGAGATTTTACAATAGATGAATCATCAGGAATAGAAGCTAGTATCAGAGGAAAATTTAAAGGCTTTATAGAGGATAAGACACCATTAAATCATTTAAAGGAGATGGGATTTACTCATATTCATCTTTTACCATCTTTTGATTATGCATCAGTAGATGAAACTAAACTTCATTTACCACAATATAATTGGGGATATGATCCTAAAAATTATAACGTTCCAGAAGGTTCATATTCAACAAATCCTTATAAAGGAGAAGTTAGAATAAAAGAGTTTAAGGAATTAGTGCAAAAGTTACACAGAGAAGGATTAAGAGTTGTTATGGATGTAGTATATAATCATACTTTTGACTTAAATTCATTTCTAAATTTGGCTGTGCCTAAATATTATTATAGAGCAGATGAAGATGGTAATTACACAGATGGTTCTGCTTGTGGAAACGAAACTGCTTCAGATAGATATATGTTTAGAAAGTATATGGTAGATTCGGTAGTTTATTGGGCTAAGGAGTATCATATAGATGGGTTTAGATTTGATCTTATGGGATTACATGATATTGAAACAATGAAGGAAATTAGAAGAGAATTAGATAAAATAGATAAATCTATAATAATATATGGTGAAGGATGGGCAGGTGGTCCAACTCCTCTATCAGATGAAAAAGCTGCATTAAAGAAAAATACTTTTAAATATAACGATTTGCAAATAGCTGCTTTTAGTGATGATTGTAGAGATGGAATAAAAGGACATGTTTTTTATGAAGAAGAAGCTGGATTTGTAAATGGAGGCAAAGATTTAGAAGAAGCTATAAAATTCTCAGTAGTAGCATCTACTAAGCATCCACAAGTTGATGTAAATAAGGCTATGTACGCTAGAAATTTTTGGGCTAACGAACCTTATCAAACTATAACTTATGCATCAGCCCATGACAATTTAACATTATGGGACAAACTACAAACAGTGAATAAAGATGTATCAGAAGATGAGCTTATAAAGATGAATAAATTAGCGGCAGCAATAGTCTTAACATCACAAGGTATAAGCTTTATTCATGCTGGGGAAGAAATAGCTAGAACTAAGATGGATGAAGAAGGAAATTTAATAGAAAACAGCTTTAAGTCATCTGATTATGTAAATAAACTAAGATGGGAAAGAAGAAACACGTATAAAGAATTAATGGAGTATTATAAAGGATTAATTAAATTAAGAAAAAGATATAAAGCTTTTAGAATGGATTCAAATAGTGATATTCAAGAGAATATTAAATTTTTAGAAAAAGGAAAAGAATTCACAGATAGTAATGTAGTTGCATATATATTAAATACTAAAGGGAAAATAGATGAAGAAAATGATATTTTAGTAATTTTCAATAGTAATAATAGAGATGTATATGTTAACATACCACATGGAAAGTGGAGTTTAGTTGTAAATGAAGAAAAAGCAGGGATAGAAGAAATAAAGGAAATTAGGGATAGTGAGCTAAAGGTGAAAGCAAAATCAGCTTACGTACTTATAGCTAAATAATTTTTAACTTTAGAAGATATGAGGTTTCATATCTTCTAAAGTAAATATATAAAATTGGGGTGAGAATATGGGTGTTAATATGATAGTATACCAACTTGTAAACGAGTACAAAAAGTTTGATGAGGTATTATCAATAACTTTAACAGGGTCAGGGGCTAGTGGGAAAAATGATTTTTTTTATGATATAGATATAGAGGTGATATTAAAGGCTGAAATTGATGCTAATAGGCGGAGTAAAGCGTTAAAAAAGTTTTCAGATACTATAGAAACTATTAGCGGAAAATATGGAGAAAAAGATATTTTTATATTAAGAAATTCTACAACAGAAATAGATGTAAGTTATTATACGCTAGATACTTTAAAGGATAATTTATTCGATGTAATTGACAATTGTAAAGCCTCTGTAGGCTATACAACATGTTTATGGAAGGTGGTTTCAGGAGCTTTTATAGCTTACGATAAGGAAAATACTTTTAAGAATCTTCAAAAAAAATATAGAGTAGCTTATCCTCAGAAGCTAAAACTAAATATAGTAGATAAAAATTATTATTTATTAAGAGATAGTATATCATCTTATTATAATCAGATAGATAAAGCTATACATACAGGAGATTTAATAAGCGTAAGTTATAAGGTATGTAAGTTTTTAGATAGTTACTTTGATGTAGTGTTTGCTGTTAATGAGATGCCACATCCTGGAGATAAGAGGTTGGTATCAATAATTAATTCAAGGTGTAAAAAGATACCTAGATTCCTGACTGAGGGTGTGAATACATTAATAGAGAATTCATGTAAATGTAATAAAGAGATATTGAAAAATATGGATGATATCGTTGATGATCTTAAAGAATTTTTACATGAAGAAGGAATTAGAGTTAGTTAAAATTAGGAGTTAATAATTTAGATTAAAACTTAATAGGTAGATTTCTAAACTAGAAATTAAATAAATCCAGCATATGCTGGATTTATTTAATTACTTTTTATTATAAATGGATAAGTAGTTTATTTGGTTTTAGGATTGTTTTTACATTCTTTGCAAAATCCATAAATTTCAAGTTTGTGACTTGTAATTGTAAAACCTAAAGTATCTTCTAATTCTGATTCATAAGTATGTAGAGGGCAACCAGATATAGGAAATACTTTTTTGCATCCATTACATATAAGATAATGTTTATGTTGCATATCGTTCATTTCATAACAAGTCTTATTAGTTTCTTCGAAAATAAACTTATTTATTAAAGAATTAGCAACTAATGTATCTAAAATTCTATAAATGGATGATAAATTTATAGAGATATTTCTTTGTTTAAGAATAATATAAATATCTTCAGCAGTAACTGGTCTTTTACTGCTTTCAATAACCTCTAATACTGAATTTCTATGCTTAGTAACCTTAAGGCCTTTACATTTTAGTAAATTGCTAAAATTAGGTTTATTATTCAAAATCCCCATCCTTTCAAAGTATCATAGCATTATAATAACATCTTATAGGCTTTAGGATAAAGTGCTTTAATAAAATTATATAAATTTTTGCTTATAACCTAAAGTAATAAAGAACATAATTGCTGAAATCAATACTATAGTTGCACCAGTAACAGTGTTTAAGTAGTAAGATAGTATTAAACCTATAATTCCTGACAATAAAGAAATTATAATTGATATCAAGTGATATTGACGTATATTCTTTGAAACATTACGTGCTGCAGCTGCTGGTAAAACTAAAAGTGAATTAATTATTAAAAGTCCTACCCAGTTAACAGTTATAGTTACAACAACTGCAATAGTTATAGTAAATAATAATTCAATTAGCAATGTGTTAGTACCACGACTTTTAGCTAGTGAACTATTTATACTAACTAAAAGAAGTTTATTAAATATAAATGACCAAACTAATAAAATTATTATAAATAATACTACTAACATAAGTATTTCCTTAGGTGTAATACTTAATAAATCACCAACTAAATAAGATGAGAATTTATTCATATTACCACCTAAACTCATAAGAACCAAACCTAAAGCAATAGCAATTGATGAAAATACTCCTATTATAGTATCTGTTGATGAATTACCTTTATTTTTTATTAAAGTAATAGCAATCGCAAAAAAGATGGAAAATATAGTAGCTCCCCATGTTGGGCTTATTCCACCTACTAGAATTCCTATTGCTATTCCAGTAAAAGCACCGTGCCCTAAAGAATCGGCAAAGAAAGCCATTTTATTATTTACTACCATAGTACCAAGTATTCCAAATAAAGGAGTAACTAATAAAACTGCGATTAATGCATTTTTCATAAAATCATAATGTACCCATTGAAATGGGAGTATAAAGTCTATAAATCCATATAAAGATTCTAGCATTATTTTTTACCTCCTTTACTCTTAGAATCATCTTCCTCATACCAAGACAATCCGAAAATTTTACTTGTAGTTTTATTTGTAAATACTTCCTTAGGAGTTCCACTACAAAGAACAGAACCTTTTAATAAAACAACCTTATCTGCATATTTAGCAACTAAGTCTAAATCATGAGACACTAGTATAATAGATAAATCATACTTAGATTTTACGTCCATTAATATATCATAGAATAACTCAAGACCGTTTTGATCTATTCCAGATACAGGTTCATCGAGAAGTAGAATATTAGGCATTGGATCTAAAGCTAATGCTAATAAAACTCTTTGAAGTTCACCACCGGATAAAGCTCCTAGTTTTCTATCTATTAAGTATTCTGCTTTTACTCTAGAAAGACTTTCAGAGACTTTTTCTCTATATTTTTTTGATGAGTATAACCAAACAGGGACTTTTGAGTTGCAAGCTATGAATAAATCAAGAACACTTGCAGGAGTACTTAAATCAAAATTTAAATATTGAGGTACATAACCAATAATAGGGCTTGATACTCCTTTAGATGAAGTACCAACATAAGTTAATTTTCCAGTGTGCTTAATTTCTCCTAATAAAGCTTTAAAAAGTGTACTCTTACCAGCACCGTTAGGCCCTATAATAGAAGTTAACTCTCCACAATGAAAGTGTAGATTTATATTTTTTAAAATTTCATTTGTACCTATAGTAACAGATAAGTTTTCAACTTTTGTACAGCAAAAATCAGAGCATTTGTTGTTATTAGTATAATTTGAATTTTCCATTATTTTAACGCCTCTTTTAAAGTTTCAAGATTTTGTTCCATTTTAGTTATATAATCGTCGTAAGCATCAGATGTTGAATCACCTGTTACAATAGGGTCTAGGGTATAAAGTGGAATACCTGTTTCATTTGAAATTGTAGTGGCAGCTTTAGCAGCATATTGTGGTTCTGTAAATAAAGCTTTTACATTATTATTTTTTGCAATTTCAATAGTTTCCTCTAATTGTTTTGGTGATGGTTCTGTTCCTGGCTCAACTTCAACGACACCAACTATATTTAAGTTAAACTCTTCAGCAAAGTAAGGAAATGCTTCATGGAAAGTTATTATATTACGATTTGGAAGAGTATCTATTACTTCGTGCATTTCAGTTTTTAAAGCTTCAAGCTTTGATATGTATTCTTTTGCATTAGCTTCGTATTTATCAGCATTATCAGGATCATATTTAGCTAATCCATTTGCTATATTTTGTACTTGCTTTATATTGTTACTTATGCTGACCCAAACATGAGGATTATCTTCGTGATCATGATCATCAGCATGAGTTTCTTCTTCATCGTGGTTATGATTTTCATCATCATGACTATGTTCTTCACCATCAGCAGTTAATAACTTAATTCCTTCGCTAGAATCAACTATATCTAAATCTTTTTCATTAGATATAACTTTATCAAGGAAACCTTCCATTCCAGCACCATTTACTACGAAGATATCTGCTGAAGATAAAGTTTTTAAATCTTCTGGAGATAATTGATAATCATGTAGACAACCAGTTTGTGCTTTTGTCATATTAATTAATTTTACGTTAGGAACATCTTTAATAATATTAAGGGTTGATATATATATTGGATAAAAAGATGTAACTATAGTTATTTCGTTAGAATCATTTATGGATTCGGTATTTTTAGAGCTACACCCCATAAGTGCTACTAATGTAATAATTAATAAGGATAATATTTTTGTATACTTTTTTTTCATACTTGTCCTCCTAAATTCAAATGAGAATAGTTTGCATTTATAAGTATATTATACACTTTTTTAGGAAAAGGTAAAGATAAAATATAACGCCAAATTTCTGAATTATAATTAAAAAAAATAAAAAAACGTTCGTTAAAAAGGTTGAAAAATGTCGAATTTATAGTATTATAGTATGTGCACAAAAAAATTATAAAGGTGGAGAACTATGGATAAGTTTTTTAAACTTAAAGAAAACAATACTAATGTAAGGACAGAAGTAGTTGCAGGTATTACAACATTTATGACAATGGCTTATATATTAATAGTAAATCCAAGTATATTGTCAGCAGCAGGTATGGATCAAGGTGCAGTATTTACAGCTACAGCGGTTTCAGCGATAATAGGAACATTAATAATGGGGCTTTATGCTAAACTTCCATTTGCTCAAGCACCAGGTATGGGCTTAAATGCATTCTTTGCATTTACAGTAGTTTTAGGAATGGGATATTCATATCAATTTGCTTTAACAGCAGTTTTATTAGAAGGATTAATTTTTATTGTTTTAACAATATTTAATGTAAGAGAAGCAATAGTAGATTCAATTCCAGCTAATATAAAAAAAGCGATTTCAGTAGGGATAGGTTTATTTATAGCTTTAATAGGATTAGAAGGTGCAGGAGTAGTAGTTCATCCTGCAGATGGAGGTACTATAGTAGCTTTAGGAAATATAACATCAGGCCCAGGGCTTTTAGCTATAATAGGAATAGTAATAACAGGAATATTAGTAGCTAGAAAAGTTAAAGGAGCATTATTCTTAGGAATGGTTATAACTACAATAATAGGTATTCCTATGGGAGTAACTCAAATGCCAAGTGCTATAGTAAGCATGCCACCTTCAATATCAAGTACATTTATGCAATTTGAGTGGCATAATATATTTAGTTTTGATATGGTGATAGTGTTATTTACATTATTATTTATGGATATGTTTGATACTATAGGTACTTTAGTAGGTGTTGCTACAAAGGCTAAGATGTTAGATGAAGATGGTAAGGTTCCAAACATTAAAAAAGCTCTTTTTGCAGATGCTATAGGGACAACAGTTGGAGCTTGTTTAGGAACTAGTACAGTAAGTACTTTCGTTGAGAGTGCAGCTGGGGTAGCAGAAGGTGGGAGAACTGGATTAACAGCAGTTTCAACAGCTGTTATGTTTGGAATATCATTATTCTTTGCACCATTATTTGGAATGATTACACCAGCAGTAACAGCATCGGCTTTAGTAATAGTTGGATTATTTATGATTGAGACTATAAAAGAGATTAATTTAGAAGATTATACAGAAGCTGTGCCAGCATTCTTAACAATCATAATGATGCCATTTGCATATTCAATATCAGATGGTATAGTATTTGGAGTAATTTCATACATAGCATTAAAATTATTTTCAGGGAAATATAGAGATATTTCACTTACAACGGTGATAGTTGCTATAATTTTTGTGTTGAAATTTGTTTTAGTATAAACATTTATTATAATTAACAATTAAATTATAATTGTTAATTTTCAGGTAAGTAAATTATGGCATAATAATTTATTTGAATTATCCTCATACTAAGAATGAAGTAGGAGGTGATTCTATGGCAAAGAAAGGTCAAAGAGCAACTTGGGAAAATGATAATTTTCAAGCGCCAAAGAAAAATGGTGTGCCACCAGTTCCAGCAATAAGTAATCAAAAAAAACATGATTAATAATTATAAATTAAGCTAAAGTATAGATATACTTTAGCTTAATTTGTATAATATATAGTGAGTTGATATAAAAAGGGTGATGTTATGAAGATAGCTATTTGCTCCGATATTCATGGAAATATTGAAGCTTTTAATAGATTTTTAGAAGTAATAAATGCTGAAGGGATAAAGAAAGTTTTAAATTTAGGTGATTTTGTTAGAGGAAAAGATCCAGATAAAATAATGGATTATATAATGAATGATTCAAGATTTGAAAGTATAACAGGAAATCATGATGAAGCATACTGTTTGGAGATAGAAAAAAGTGCAACAGAAATAGATAAAAAATATATCGAATGGATAAAGACTCAACCAGGTGAGCGAGTTGTTGAGATTGAAGGTAAAAAAATTCTTATGGTACATAGCAGACCAACTTCAAATAAGTGTGCGCCTTTAATGTATAATGGTGGAACATTCAATGAGTTTATGGATGATTATCCAGATGGAATGGACCTAGTATGTTTTGGACATACTCATATACAGCTATTTATAGAGAACTTTTATGGTAAAAAAATATTAAATCCAGGTTCTTTAGGATTAGCTATTGAAGGAAAGGTTAATTTTGCTATAATTGAAATAGATAATGATGATTTTACATGTAAACTTTATAAGATATAGGGGAGAGGTAGAGATGGATAGAGAAACTATTTTAAATATGGATCCACATATGTTGGTTAGTATATTAAATCTAAAGCTTAGAGATTTTTACTCATCTTTAGATATGTTTTGTGATGATATGAATATTGATAAAAGTGAATTGGAAGATAAATTAAATAAATCAGGTTATTTTTATCAAAGTGGTATAAATCAATTTAAGTAGAGGTAAAAATAGTAGTAATTTAAATAAACTTTAATAGATTTTAAATTATCCTTAATGTATAATGAAATATATTATATTTTAAAATATCAATTGAAAGGATTGAGATTTAGATATGGGAATTAAAAAAACAGGAAAAATAGCAATATTACTAGCTGCAAGTGCTGCATTAGTTGCTAGTTTAGTTAATGATAAAAAGCAAAAAGAAAAGCAAAATGAAAATTAATTAATTTAAATTAGTTTATTATTTGGCAATGTGATTAAATAAAAAAGACGATTTTCGTCTTTTTATTTTTTGTATTAAGTTAAGAGGTGGGAGAAGATGAAGAAAAAAATAGATTTAGTCTCTGGAAATATATTCAGAACTTTATTTACATTATCTTTACCAATACTAGGAACGTCATTTATTCAAATGGCTTATAGTATGGTAGATATGATTTGGATAGGTAGAGTTGGAAGTGCAGCAGTTGCTGCTATTGGAACTGCAGGTTTTTTCACTTGGTTTGGTAGTTCTTTAGTTTTAGTAACTAGAACAGGAGCAGAGGTAGGTGTATCACAAGCTGTTGGAAAGAAAGATAATACCTTAAGAGAAAAGTATGTTTATAATAGTTTGACAATGGCTATTATTATTGCAATTATATATACTTTAATACTTTTAATTTTTAGAAATGGATTGATAGGATTTTTTAATCTAAATGATCCTGACATAATATCTATGGCTATCAACTATCTAATAATAATAAGTGTAGGAATGATATTCTCTTTTTTAAATCCACAATTTACTGGAATAATTACTGCAGAAGGGAATAGTAAAACACCGTTTATAGCAAATACCATAGGATTAGTTATAAATATAATTTTAGATCCAATACTAATATTTGGACTTGGTCCTATAAAGCCTTTAGGAGTAGTAGGAGCAGCTGTTGCAACTGTATTTGCACAGTTTATAGTAACAGCAATATTTATATATGTATTTATAAAAGAAGGATATAAGTTAAAGGTTTGGGACAAGAAGTATTTAGACTTTAGATGTATTAAAGAAATAACTAAATGGGGAACTCCTAATGCATTACAAAATTGTTTATTTTCATTCTTTGGGATGTTAATAGGAAGAATAGTTGCAACATGGGGACCAGTACCGATAGCTGTTCAAAAGGTTGGATCTCAAATTGAATCTATTTCTTGGATGACAGCAGGAGGATTTGCATCTGCATTAACAGCTTTTACAGGTCAAAATTATGGAGCTCAAAAGTATAAGAGAGTTGAAGATGGATATAAGTATACATTAATATTATCATTAGCACTTGGAGTATTGACTTCTTTTCTTCTAATAGTATTTGGAAAACAAATATTCTCTATATTTATTCAAGAGCAAGATGCAATAATACAAGGTGCTGACTACCTGAAAATATTAGGATATTCACAATTGTTTATGTGTATAGAAATAACTACAGCAGGAGCATTCTTTGGAGTTGGGAAGACAATACCTCCTTCAGTAATCGGGATAGTTTTCACAGGGCTAAGAATACCACTAGCGATATATTTATCACAAGCAAGTCTACTTGGAATAAATGGAGTTTGGTGGGCTATAAGTTTAACTAGTATCTTTAAAGGTGTAATATTAGTTACATTATTTATATTTATGGTTCTTAAGCCTATCAAGCAAAGAAGGATGGAAGTTGCGTAGTAACAAGATGGTATAAAGAAGATAAATTCATAATTGAAATAAAGTGCGAAGCACTTTGGGCAAAAGTTTGACTTCGTCAAAGTCCAAAAGGTCACTTTGTGACGGCCAAAAGATTTACAATAACCAAGAGTAATAACTTAGAGTTAAAAAAGCTTTTGGACGTTTACAAAGTAAATCATTTGGACTGCCATAGGCACTTTTGGACTCGACGCAGTCGACTTTTGGACTACGCACTTAGTACGCACTTTATTTCTTTAGTCTATAAAGTTCTGGTGTTTCTTCTGTTATCTTTTTAAAAGTATATCCTTTATCTTTATAATATTTGATTATTTGAGGTAATGCTTGTGGTGATGTTTTATTAACATTTGCACAATGCATTAATAAAATTATTGAATCTTTATCTGATATTGCATGAGAGTATATTGAGTCTGGTGATGATTTTGGATTAGCGCCATCTAATGTATCTTGAGTCCAATCATAGATTTTAAAGCCATGATTATGAACAAGATCAACCATTGATGATGTTAGCTTATAAGTATTATTTGTAGATCCAAATGGAAACCTCAAGATAGTATAAGTTTCACCAGTTACATCATATAATCTTTTTTGCACTTTTAGCATTTCGTTTATAAATCCATCGTTACTTGAATATAGGTTATTTCTTTCATGGGTATAGCTATGTAATCCGATGCTATGTCCTTCATCTCTCATTCTTAGGATAAGATCTTCTTGATTATCTATTTGATTACCTATAATAAAGAAAGTAGCAGGTACGCCTTCTGCTTTAAGTATGTCTAAAACCTCGGTAGTAACTTTTCCACTAGGACCATCATCAAAGGTAAGGTATATCTCTTTTTCCTTTGCCTCTCTAGGTTCATCATCACAAAAAACAGAACTAGGAATGCTAAGCAATAATATAGAGATAAATAAAATGGTAAGATATTTGTAAAAATAAGAATTTTTCATATTATTTATAGCTCCTTTCAAAATAATTATAAGCTTAGTATGTACTATTAAAAAAATAAAATTAAAATACAAATAAAAAAATGTTGCAAAAATAATGTACGTTTAATATAATGAGTAAGAAAATAGTCTTTAAATTGATCCAGAGAGATCGGTAAGAAATAAAAGTGAGCATATAATTTTACGGGATTATTATAGCTTCTTACCGATGGTAAGGAGCTTTTTATATTGCCTTTAAAAGCAGTCCAGAGAGGCTGAAAAGGGAGAAAGTTTAATTTCTCCTTAAAAAATGTAAGGAGGGTGCGATTATGGCACAAATAACTGAAAAATTAACAACAGAAAAAAGTAGTGTAAGAAAAGTAACAGAAGGATTAATGAATGGGGTTTTAGCAATTCAACATCTTATAGCGATGTTTGGTGCAACTGTTTTAGTACCAATTTTAACAGGATTAGATCCATCAGTAGCACTATTCTCAGCAGGTATAGGAACACTTATATTCCATGCATGTACTAAAGGAAAGGTTCCAGTATTTCTTGGTTCATCATTTGCATTTATACCAGTAATCGTTGCTGTAGGAGCACAATTTAATGGAGATTTAAGATATGCACAAGGTGGAATGGTTATAGTAGGATTAATATATATAGCACTTTCATTCTTAATAAAAAAAGTGGGATTAGATAAAATAAGAAAAGTTTTACCAGCTAGAGTTGTAGGACCAATGATTATGGTTATTGGATTAAATTTAATACCAACAGCTTTAGATATGGCAGGTGTTAATAGCTTAGCTGCTGGACAAGCAGGTGCTGTAACAACAGTAATGGTAGCAATAGTAACTTTAGCAGTAACATTAATAATAAAGACATTTGGAAAAGGATTCTTAAAACAGGTAGCAATTTTAATAGGTGTAGCTGTTGGATATTGCATAAGTTTAGTATTAAATCTTGTAGATGTAGCAGCGATTCAAAATGCTAGCATTATAGCAGTACCAAACTTCACATTACCAAAGTTTGATATGGCAGCAATATTAATAGTAGTACCAGTAGTATTAGCAGTAGTAATGGAGCACGTTGGAGATATAACTACAAATGGAGAAGTTGTAGGAAAGAACTTTGTTGAAGATCCAGGATTAAATAGAACATTATTAGGTGATGGATTAGCTACTTTAGCAGCATCATTTGTTGGGGGACCTGCAAATACAACTTATGGTGAAAATACAGGTGTATTAGCTATAACTAAAAATTATAACCCAGCAATATTAAGATTAGCAGCAGTATTCGCAATAATATTAAGTTTTGTTGATAAAGTTGGTGCAGCTATAAGAACTATACCAAGCTCAGTAATGGGTGGAATTAGTTTAATGTTATTCTCAATGATAGCTATAGTTGGGGTACAAACTATAAAGAGAGAAAAAGTTAAATTAAACATAGTAAATTTAATTATAATGGGAACTATTCTTTTAATAGGACTTTCAGGAAATATATTTGGTAAAGCTATAGGAATACAAATAACAGAAGCAGTGAGCATATCAGGATTAAGTTTAGCAAGTATAGTAGGTGTACTACTAAATGTTATAGTTTCTAGATTTGAATAAATGATATATATAATAGATAAAAAAGCGAAGAGTTTGTTCTTCGCTTTTTTGTTTTTTAGTATATCATTGATATTATTTGTCTTATTATCTATAAATATGGTACAATTAATTTGTAAAATATTAAAAAATATGGATAAAAAATATAGATTTTAAGGGGTGAAAAATATTTTAGATGGAGCTATTGTTTTTATTATAAGTGTATTTATTTTATTTAGTAATGAAGTTTATTATTTAAAATTATTTGGAATACTTGCTATTGCAATTATAATCTATATTAATCAAAGAAGAAAAAGTGAAATAAGACAAAAGGAAAACGAGCTTAAAATTAATACAGAGAGATATATTATGGCTATCGAAGCTATGGATGGAGCTGTATGGGAATGGGATGAAAAGTCAGAAAAAATATATATTTCTAATATGATGACTTCTTTATTAAGTTTAGATAGTAATTATTTAGATCGAGAAGAGTGGTACAAGTATATAGTCGAAGAAGATAGAGAAAGAGTAAAACAAGAAATAGATAATATTTGTATTAATAGATTAAAAAGTGATTTAATGCTTTCATATAGAGTTAAGGATATTGAGGGAGATGTTAAATATCTTTCTTATAAGGCTAAAGGAAAGTTAAAAGGTGGAGTTTTTTACTTAACAGGAGTTTTAACTGATATAACAAAGAAAAGAATTACAGATATAGTAATGAGAGATAAGTATGAAAAATATAAACAGGTTATAGAAGGTTCCAAAGATATAGTTTTTTGTATTAATTTTAAAAAAGGATTAATAAGTTTTGATAGTAAGATAAAAAAGTACATAAAGGCAGAAGATGAAAATGGAGAAGTTATAATTTTTTATAATGAATGGTTAAATTGTATTTATTCTGGGGATAAGGATAATTATTCGAGAGCTGTAAATAAGGTGATTCTTGATTCGAAAAGTGAATTTTATGAGATGGAATATAGGATATTGACTAAAGATAATAATATAATATGGTTAAATAGCAAAGGCAAAAAAGTAAAGCTAGATAATGGTGAGATATATATTTATGGATCTTTATCAGATATAACTCAAAGAAAACAAAGTGAAATTGAAATACACTTTATGAGCTATTATGATGATGTTACAGGTATACCTAATAGAAGATATTTTATGAAAGAATTAGAGATAGCTTTAGATAGATGTACTGAAAATGATAAATTAGCTTTAGTTTTTATAGATTTGGATAACTTTAAAATTATAAATGATACATATGGACATTATATAGGTGATTTAGCACTTAAAGGTGTGTGCGAAAAACTTTATAGTGTATTGGAAACAGATAATATTTTAGCTAGATTTGGTGGAGATGAGTTTATACTTATAATAGAAAACATTAGTGATTTATCTAAAGTAAAAACAATTTTAGACAATGTATTAAATGAATTTAAGAAACCCCTTAAAATCGATAATAAAGATATTTACTGTGCTTTTAGTATAGGGGTAAGTATTTATCCTGATAATGCTAATTCTATAGATTCATTATTGAAGTATGCAGATATAGCTATGTATATAGCGAAGGAGAATGGAAAGAATAGATATGAGTTTTTCCACGAAAATATTTTAAGTTTAATGAATAGAGAATTTGAAATTGAGAAATTTTTAAGAACAGCAATAGATAAAGATGAAATTTATTTAAACTTTCAACCTAAAGTATCTTTAGTTAATGATAATGTTGATGGATTTGAAATATTAGTAAGATGGAAGAACAAAAAATTAGGAGTAGTTCCACCAAATCAATTTATACCTATTGCAGAAAGTAATGGAATGATTATTGATATTGGAAGAGTTATAATTGATAGAAGTTTTAAAAAGTGTAAGGAATTAAGTTTAATAGTTAAGGAAAGATTTAATTTTGCAATAAATATATCAGACATACAATTGAGAGATGAAAACTTTATTGATTTTGTTAGTGAGAAGTTAAATGAGTATGATATCTCACCAGAGTATATAGAATTTGAGATTACTGAAAGTGTTATAATGCAATCAGTATCTAAGAATATAGATACTATTTTAAAGTTAAAGGAGCTTGGGATAACTATAGCTCTTGATGATTTTGGGACAGGATATTCATCTTTAAATTATTTGAGAAGACTTCCTATTGATGTTTTAAAAATTGATAAAAGTTTCATTGATGGAATAGGATTAGATAAAAAGAGTGATAAGATTGCCAAAAGTATAATAGAGTTAGCGCATAGTTTAAACTTAAAAGTGGTAGCAGAAGGCGTAGAAAATAAGGAACAGTTTAATTATTTAAATTATATTAATTGTGACATAATTCAAGGATATTATTTTAGTAAACCAACAGAATTTGATGAAATAAAAGATATGCTTTTAATATAATAAAAAGTGCACAAAAAAACCTCTAAATGCGTATTATGTCAATATACGGCATTTTGGAGGTTTTTTATGAAAATAAGAATAGATGATGATTATGATAAGGATGATTTAGAAAAATTTAATATCATTGCTAATGATTATAAAAATAGAAATGATGAACAGCAAGATGATATTTTAAAAGGTAATGTTATTGAGGCAACTTTCCAAGAGGTAGAGATGGATAATAAAGACTGCTCAAAAGATTATTCTAAAGAGTATTACAAAGATTATGAAAATTACTATATGAATTACGAAGAGAGAGAAAATAATGATGAAGATGAAGAGGGATTGGGAAAGATAACAGTAATCTCTAGGTTGGCAAATAAAAATAGAACATTAATATCATCAGCAAAGATAAATTTATATGTACTTAATGGCGTATCTCCCAAGTTAGTTGAAACTAAGTACACAGATAAGAATGGACAAGTTGTTTTTGAAAATTTAAAAAGAGGTAGCTATAGAGTTATAGCTATTGTGGATAGAAAGTATTTTGAAAAGCCAACATATTCTCCTTGGAACGAAGTAACTATAGATAAGAGTACAATAGAAACAACTATCGAAGTAATGAATAAAATAAAATCTGTATAGAGAATATAGGTATAAAGATACGTTAAATTAAATAAATGTTTTAGTAAGAATGACAAATAGACTATATTATATTGTCATTCTTTATTTTTGTATTAGTTTTTTAGTTATTATATCTTTGGATTTTAATTTTATGATATGATACAATATAAAATGTTTTAGAGGCGTAAAGTTTAAACATAAGAAAGGATGATTTACGTATGAAAATGAAGATTAAATATTTTGAAGGTGCAACTAAATTACAAAAAATAAGTAAAGGTAATTGGATTGACGTTTATGCAAATAAAGATATGTTTGTACCATTAAATGAAAGAGCCATGATTCCCTTAGGTTTTGCTTTAGAGTTGCCTCAAGGATGGGAGGGGCATTTAGCACCTAGAAGTTCAACATTCAAGACATGGGGAATAATACAAACAAATGGTGTTGGAGTAGTTGATGATACATATATAGGAGATAATGATCAATGGCATATGCCAGTATTTTGTTTGCAATATAAATCAATAGAGATTATTGATGGTATTGAAGAAAAAGGTACATGGATAAAAAAAGGTGATAAAGTAGGGCAATTTAGAATAATGGAAGTTATGCCTGAGATAGAGTTTGAAGAAGTTGAGTCCTTTGGTAATGCTGATCGTGGAGGCTTTGGAAGCACAGGTACTAAATAGTATACAAGAATAATTAATAGATTAAGTTATGCATTATAGACTTTATTATAATGGACAAATTTAACTTAATATGATATCATACAAATGGTTAAAATGAATAAATAAGGCGATGGAGTTCGCCATAATCGCGTAAAGCTAATGACTCCTACTCTTTTTAGGGTAGGGGTCTAATTTTTTTTTAGAATCATTAATAGTGTAATTAACCAAACTAAATAATAATTTAAAAAAATAAATATAGAGGATGGGAGAAAAAATGGACATAGTAAAGGTGATAATATCATTAATAGGAATAGGAATAATTGCATATTGGAGTGGAAGAATAGTTGAGTTTATCAAATTACCATCTCTTGTTGGAATGATAATTGTAGGAATGATAATAGGGCCTACATTTTTAAATCTAGTTCCAGAGGTTACATTGAATATAGCTCCACAGATAAAGGACATTGCATTAGTAACTGTATTATTTATCGGAGGTCTTGGAATAAGTTTAAATCAAATGAAAAGCATAGGAAGGCCAGCGATATTATTAAGTGCGATACCAGCACTGATTGAAGGATTGACAATAGCTTTTTTATCAACTAAATTTTTAGGATTTACATTTGTTCAAGGTGGAATATTAGGATTTATAATAGCAGCAGTAAGTCCGGCGGTATTAGTTCCATCAATGGTTGAGCTAATAAACAAAAAGATAGGGCAAGATAAGGCTATTCCTCAAATGTTATTAGTAGGAGCTTCTGCTGATGATACAGTAGCAATAACGTTATTTACAACATTTTTAGCGGTATATATGTCAGGAAGCGGTGGTGAAAAAATTTCTGTAATAAGTGAAATAGTAAATATACCTATGACTATAGTGTTTAGTATAGCAATAGCTTGGATATTAGCCATAATAACTAATCCACTTTTTAAAAAGATAAAAGAAAATATATTAAAAATAGTTATGGTTATGATAATATGTTTAACTATAAGGGTAATAGAAAATATTACACATTTTAAATTGTTTAATTCGTTACTTATAATTATGATTTATGGTTTTTTCTTAAGAACTTATTTAGGAGATATGGCAAAAGGTATTCAAGATGGAATAAATATTATATGGAAGTATGGCAAACTATACTTATTTGCTTTCGTTGGTATGGCTATAAATCCAAAGCTCGTTGGAGAGTATTTCTTTATTGGAGTATTTATGCTTTTAATATCTTTAACCATGAGGTCACTAGGAGTGTTAATTTCTTTAATAGGTACGAACTTAACTTTAAAAGAAAGACTATTTTGTGTAATTGCATATCTACCAAAGGCAACGGTGCAATCTGCTAAAGCAGGAATACCATTAAAAATGGGAGTTGAATCTGGGGATATAATGCAAGCTGTGGCAATACTTAGTGTACTTATTACAGCACCTATAGGAGCTATAGGAATAAAACTTACATCAAAAAGGTTTTTAACTGTAGAAGGCGAAGAAGAAAATGAAAAATTAGCCTAGGATTCTATAGTAGAGGATTATGTGATATAATAATTCAAGAAAAATTTTAGGAGGAAATTAAATGTTTACTAATGAAGAACTTGCAGTTATAAAGGATGCATTAAATATAGCAGATGATCATTATAAGAAAGCTATGGAATTAAGTAAAAATAATAAAAATCAAATGGTGGCTTATAATAGAAAGCAAAAAAAATTATGGCTAGTACAAAATAAATTAAATAAGATACTAGCTGGAGAAATAAAAGAATAGAAATTAACTTAAGAAGCACTAACTTTTTTAGTTAGTGCTTTTATTATTGATAGAAGTTAAAAAAATGTTAATATTTTTATTTAGTTCATATTAAGCTTTTAGGTATATGATAGTAATAGACAATATTTTTTTTGAGGAAGTACATGAAAAAAAGAAAGATATACAATGTGCTTATATTATCTATGATTATTTTAGGAAGTATAGCATTTTGTTTATTTAATCCTATAGATTTAAGTATAGAAAATTTAAAGATGATTATAAAAGGAAGCAATATTGCATATTTAATTTTTTTAGGAATATGGATTATAAGATTAATAGCATTTATTCCAGGGGTTAGCCTTATGTTGCTAGGTGGACTTATATTTTCACCAATTGAAGCATTGATATTATCATTATTAGGATTAGTTTTAAGTGATACATTAGTATTTATATTAGGAAAAATGGATTTGTTTGAAGGAATAAAAAATAAAATTAAGAAAAAATATAAAGACATATATAAACTTGTAGAAGAAGAAAATCATAAAATTTTAGCTATAGGAGTTTTATGTCCAGTAGCACCTACGGATGTTATTTGTTATTTATCTTCATATTTAGGGTTAGGATATAGGAGATTTATTATTACTTTTATAATAGCAAACATTCCAGCGGTTTCGCTTTATAGTTTTTTAGGAGATAGTTTTAGTAATTCAATATATAATACGGTATTTATAATTATAACATTAATTGTAACTTCAATAATAACTATAAAAAAGTGGAATAAATTAAAGTTAAATATTCATCAAAACTAAAAGTTTTATAATCTAAAGAGATAGCTTGAATTTGAAGCTATCTTTTTTATTTATACAAATATAAAACTAATTATAAAAATGTTTATTTATATATAGACAAAATATAATAACGTTTCATATAATTATATTATAGAAAAAAAGAAAAAAGAGGTATGGTGAAATGGAGATAAGTCAAAGTTTTTGGAACTCATCAATTGATGAAATAAAAAATGGGTATATTGAAGAGGCAGGAAGTATTAAATGTCTAGTATGTGGAGAAGTATTTACTATTGGTAGGATTTATGAAATTGATGGTAAGTTTTACGATGCAAGAAAAACTGCTGAAATTCATATGGAAGAAAAGCATAACTCAATGCTTAATTATTTATTAAATATGAATCCTACATTTACTGGAATATCAGAAGTTCAAAAGAATGTTTTAGAGTTAATGGCTATGGGTTTATCTGATAAGGAAATAGCACAGAGGTTAAAAGTTGCTAATTCAACTATAAGAAATCATCGTTATAAGTTAAGAGAAAAAGAAAAGCAAGCTAAGGTATTTTTAGCTATGATGGATTTATTGGAGAATAATACTAGTAGAAATATTAATATTTTAGAAAATACGGTGATATGTGATCCTCACAAAACTGCAACTACCTTAGATGATAGATTTAATATAACCGATGAAGAAAAAGTTAAAGTCATAGAAAATTATATGGATGAAAATAAGAGACTTAAAAGTTATCCAGCCAGAGAAAAGAAAAAAGTTATTATTCTAGAAGAAATATGTAAGAACTTTAAGTGTGGGAAAAAGTATTCAGAGAAAGAAATAAATCGAATATTACAGAGAATATTCGATGATTATGTAACATTAAGAAGAGCATTAATTGAATATGGATTCTTAGATAGATCTAATGATTGTAGTGAATATTGGGTAAAAGAATAGCTATACTTTTGAGTTGCATTTTCTATATTATTTTCATAATAAATTCATAATAAATAACGAACTATATCATAGAATACTAATAGAAATTATTGTCATAGTTAAAATATCTTAAGGATGTGTAGTAATTGAAAAATGTTGTTAGAAATTTTATGATTTTATGTATATTTATTATTTTAGGGAGTGCAGCAATAAATAATAGAATTAGGACAAGTTCTGATATAGAGATTAAAGATGTATATGCGTATACATTAGATGAAAATGAAGAGCATATGTCATTGGACTCAGAAAATATTGATAGTGATATAGAAAATACCGATGAGGGGCTTAATGAAGAAGAGATTATTGAGGAAGAAGAACCAGAAAAAGTAATAGGAAAAGAAAATGAAGAGATAGATATAGAAGGAGATTTAAGTAATCCTCTTTTTAATAAAGATATAGATATAATAGAGAGAATAGATAATTATTTAGGTGATGATAAATGTCGTACAAGCTTTATATATTATAATTTAGTAAATGAAGAAACATTATCTTTTAATGAAGATTTATATATGGACGCTGCAAGTCTTTATAAGTTAGGATTAAGTCTTGTAGCTTATAATATGGTTGATAATGGAGAAATAACATTAGATGATTTAGTTTATTATAGTCCATGGCAATATCAAGGTGGAACTGGGATTTTACAATATGATTTAAGTTTTGGAGCATTACCATTAAGAACTTTAATTGAGTACTCAATCAAATATTCAGATAATATAGCAGCTACTATGATTTATAGCTATATTGGAGGATGGTCAAATTTTAAGTGGATGCTTTTTGAAATTTTAGACATTGATTATGGAGATTATGACAATATAACTTCTGCAAGGGTTGAGTTAGAGATATTAAGATATATATACGAAAATAGAAATAACTCTAATTATGCTACTTTAATAGATTATCTTAAAAATACAGATTTTCACGATAGATTAGATAAATATTTACCTCAAGATATTGTAGCTCATAAAATAGGAAGTAATGAAGGTTATACACACGATATTGGAATAGTATTTACAGACGAGCCCTATATAATAATTATGATGACTGATAATGTATATGATGGACCAGATAAAATTGCTGATATTTCAAAAGCGATGTATTTATATAATATAGATAATCAGAAGTCAATAGAAACTACAGCTACTCATATAATGATGGAATATTAAAAACAAAGCAGTTAGAAATGACTGCTTTGTTTTTTTATTATTAAATACGCAACTAAGTTTAACATCAAATGTTAATTATAGTTGGTTCAGAGGTGGGTAAAATAGTAATAGAATAGTAGTAGGAGGTATGAAAAGTATGATTAATGAAAATTTGAGAAAGTTAAGAATTTATAATAAATATACACAAGAGGATATAGCAGAAAAACTAGGGGTATCTAGACAATCTGTCGCAAAGTGGGAGAATGGAGAAAGTATTCCTGATATAAATAAATGTATGGAACTAGCAAAATTATATGATGTAACTTTAGATGACTTAGTTGCTACAATTATAAATAAGGAAAGTAAGTTAGTTACTCCAAAAGGAAAGTTCATGTTTGGAGTAGTAAAGGTTGGAGAAAGAGGACAAATAATAATTCCTAAAAAAGCAAGAGAAGTATTTAATATTAAAGCTGGTGATAGACTTTTAATACTAGGAGATATTGATTTTGGTATAGGAATTAAAAGATGTGAAGATGTGGAGGAGTTTTTTAATCAAATGATTAGTTCACAAGTTATTGAGGAGGATTAAAATGAAGGCAATTGAAATTAAAAATTTACAGAAGAAATTTAAAAATAAGATTGTTGTTAACTCAATAAATTTAAATATTGAAGAAGGAGAACTTTTTGCGCTTCTTGGAGTTAACGGGGCAGGTAAAACTACTACTATAAAAATGCTTTCAGGACTTTCGAAACCAACAAGTGGAGATGCTTTAATTTTTAATAAAAGTATTTTAGAAGATATAGATAAAATAAAAGAAATAATAGGTGTTTCACCACAAGAAACATCTATAGCACCTAATCTTACAGTAAAAGAAAATTTAGAGTTTATGGCTGAAATATATGGTTTTAAAAAAGATAACTTTAAAGAACGGACAACGGAAATTATAAATAAATTTTCATTAGAAGAAATTGAGAATCAAAAAGCAAAAACATTATCCGGTGGATGGCAAAGGCGATTAAGTATAGCTATGGCATTAATAAGTGAACCTAAAATATTATTTTTGGACGAACCTACTCTTGGGCTTGATGTATTAGCTAGAAGAGAATTATGGGGAATTATAAATAATCTAAAAGGTAAAACCACAATTATCTTAACTACTCATTACTTAGAGGAAGCTGAAGCCTTGTCAGATAGAATTGCTATTATGGTAAAAGGAGAAATTAAAGCTTTAGGAACAGCTATAGAACTAAAAGAGTTAACTAATACTACTAGTCTTGAAGAGGCTTTTGTGAAGATAGCAGAAGGAGAAATGAAATATGAGAAGTAAGACTTTTGCAAAGAGGAATATTAAAGAGGTATTAAGAGATCCTTTAAGTTATATATTTTGTTTAGGCTTTCCAATAATTATGCTTATTATAATGACTTTTGTAAATAATAGTATTCCTAAAGAAGCTAATATGAAGATTTTTAATATAGAGTATTTAGCACCAGGAATAGCTGTATTTGGATTAACATTTATTATGCTATTTACATGTTTACAGGTATCAAAGGATAGAGCAAGTGCATTTTTAATTAGACTGTATGCATCTCCAATGAAATCAAGAGATTTTATTGGCGGATATATGATGCCATTCTTTATTATTGCATTAGCTCAAAGTGTTATTACGTTTTTAGTAGCTGCAATTATAGGTGTTTTTTCTGGATATACTTTTAATATTTTAAATGTAGTAGTATCTATTATAACATTAATACCATCAGTGATTTTATTTATTGGATTTGGAATGTTATTTGGAACATTATTTGGGGAGAAATCAGCACCACCTTTAACATCTATTATAATAACTATTTCATCTATATTAGGTGGGATATGGATGGATATAGAAAGTTTAAATTCAGGAATGAAAACTATATGCAATATTTTACCTTTTTATCATGGAGTAGAAGCTGCTAGAATGGCAATTGTAGGAGAGTTTGATAAGATTATAATACCACTAATAGTAGTTACTATATATGCTGTAGTTATATATATAATTTCAGTATTTGTATTTAAGGCGAAGATGAAAAATGATATAAATTGAGATTATTTTAAGTAGATATTATATAAAACAAGCAATCCTCTAAAAAGATTGCTTGTTTTTATGAGAAATTTTAAAGTAATTATAAAGAAATCTATAAAAAGAGATATACTAGTAATTTATAAGAGATAAAGTAATATTATATATATTGCCTTATTATTTTTACAAAAATTATTTGAGATATTTCATGTGTCTACAGGTAGTGCCGTCACTTTCATTAAAATATACTTTTAAATCATTAGATTCACCTGTAGAGTAAATATCATATATTGTTGTATTTTCAGGTAGTTCCTTTAGTATTGGAAATGTTGTTATAAAGTATTCATCTTCAAAGATAAATTGAGAATATACATCACCAGCAAAGTTTATAGTGATAGTTTTAGCATCGTTATTTTTACCAAATACAATTACACCGATTTTACTATCATCATTTATAAGGGCAATTGAATATCCATAGTCATTACCATCCCATTGAACTTGAGTAGAAAAACCTTGTACATAGCGATTTTGTAAAACTTCATCAGCTATTTTAAGTTCAAAATAATCAGCATTATCTTGTAAGAATAATTTATGATTAAAGAATTGAGCAGATTCTACGTATTCATTTCCAGTACTATACGTAAATACAGCTTCTGCAATATCTTCATCAGATTGATTACCAGAAACAGTAAAGCTATAAAGTATTCCAAAGAAAACAGCAATTGTAGTTATAGTTATAGGTAATAAGAATTTTGAACTAAGGGTTATTAAACTGCCTTTGTAATTAACCTGTAATTTTTCTACTAAGTTGATAAGTTTAGTTCTTTCAATAATTAATATAAAGATATTAAAAATAACAAATCCAATTATAGCTCCTAAGGTATTAAAAATTATATCATCTATATCAGTGAAATTAGTACAAGTTAAATATTGAAGTAATTCAATTGAAAATGATGCTACAAAACCATAAAAAGCTACTTTTCTTAATCTATTATGATTTTTAAAGAATAAAGGGATTCCGAAGCCCAAAGGAACAAAAAGTAATATATTACCTAAAACATTATAAAGCGAATTACCAAGTCCCATGAAATTATCTTTAAACATCTTAATAGTCTCAATTAGTGGGATTAAGTTAGCATAACTTCTCATATGTAAATCAAGGTGAAGCATACCATATTTAAAGAATGTAAGATAAATTACAATAAGGAAATAAAGAAAGAAAAGATTAATAAATACTTCTCTAAATATATTAACTTTAAATGATTTCTTACAAACAATAACTCTATATATAATCCAAATTATTAAAGCTAAAATTAAAAAATAAATATAACTTATGCCAATCATAAAATACCTCCGTGTTCTATTTGAAATTATTGACAAGTACGATAATATTATAACTTAAAAGTAAATAAAATAAAAAATTTACTAAATTTCAATCCAAGTTATTAAAATATTTATACTTAGAGGATTGATTAGATATAATTTTTAAAGAGGTTTGTAATTTAAAGTGAAAAACTGTTAAAAATAGCATTGTTAAGCCGTTTTGACTATGTAGATTTAAAGAAAATACAGCATAATATATTAGTGGGTGGGAAAAAATTATTATGGAGGTTTTAGAATGAACCGACAAGTATATTGTGAAAAATGTTTAGAAGTTATTGAGGAGAAAGAGGATTTAGTTATTTTGAATGGTAAACCTTACCATTATAACTGCTATGAAAAAGAACTAAAAGAAGAAAAGAAAAAAACACTTATGAAAAGATTTGTTACATGGAGATTTATAAATAGTGGACTTATAGCTAATATACAAGCAGTTTTAGTAATAGCATTAGGTGTAATTTTATATTTATTTGGTGGTAATTTTGCTGATGAAGAGAATTGTCATATTTGGGGAACTATTATAATAGCTATAGCTTTAATAGTTAGAATGTATGGTTTTTTAAGCTTTGAGATTAAGGCTAAAAGAGTTGGAAGGAAGAGTAGGATATTACAAAGCAAGGATTCAGTACTTCAAATAGTTAAGATTGAAGCTGTAGATTTATTAAAGGTAGCAGGGTTAGTAGCTTTTATTGCAGTAGTATGGAATTTAATATCATCGGTATTAATGTAATATATAAAGGAGTTGCTTTTTTTAGCAACTCCTTTTATCTTGAATTATCAATAAAAGACGTAATTTTATTATAATTATCAGTTATATAGTCTGGAATATCAACATGAACTATGAAGTTTTTACCATTAGGACCGTATCCTTTTTCGTTATCTTTTAATCTAGGTATTTCGCCTACTATAAGATTTAAATACCTATCAATATCCCAAATACCATCTATGTCTTTATTAATGAATAGCATATTATTATCTAGAGTAGGAATAAATGGAGCATAATTGATAATTTTAACATCTTTGTCTTCTAAGTATTTTGCAAAAGATGCATAGCTTCTAAGTTGCATAGTTGGATCTTGAATTAGCAATATAGAATTATAGCTTATTTTTAACTTATCAAGCAATTGAACAGATTTTAAAGCATTATCACCACAGTTGGTAGATTGATTTTCTACTATTATATCTTTTTCAGGAACATTATAATAGTTAACTAAAATATCTTTGAAAATATCAGCTTCGGAATTATTATCGATTTTAACGTCATTAAATTTGAAATTAGTTTGAATAGCACTTATTAAGAAGTGGGTAGAATGACCAATGCCACCAGAAACTAAAATTTTATTGCAGAGTCCCTTCTTGTAGGCTTCATAAGCAACGCCAATAGTGTAGGGAATAGCATTGCCAAGTAATACTAAAATATCTACATTTAATATACTATATTTATTATATAAAGATTCTACTGATAAATTATCTATATCTCTAGTTGCTAAAAATTCACCTAGAGAATTTATATAACTACTGAGATTAAATGACTCAGAAGTATTTATCTTTGAACAGTGGATATTACTAATATGATTATCTTTACTATATCTAAAATTAATATTCATAGCTTTCTCCTATAACTGAATAATGAAAATTTATATAACTATTATAACATAAAAAATGGTAATAATAGGAGCGTAATAAATGCTGTTAAGTATAAGTGAATTTAATTAAATGATTAAAGAGGAATTATAATATTGTAGTTCATATTATAATGATGTTTATCTTATGGTTTTTATAAAGTTAGAGAGAGAATATTTTCATAATTTGAAAACTATAACTATATATCTAATGTAATAATATAGACATAATAATAAGACAAAGAGGATATTTATATGAGTAAAAAAGTAATTTTTTTAGATGTAGATGGAACATTGGTTAATGATAATGGAGTGGTACCTGAATCTGCAAAAGATGCAGTGAGACAAGCTAGAAATAATGGACATTATGTGTTTTTATGTACAGGTCGTTCTAAAGCAGAGATATATGATGAAATTATGGAAATAGGTTTTGATGGAGTTATAGGTGCTGCAGGTGGGTATATTGAAGTAAATAATGAAATTATTCTTCATAAAAAGGTAAATAGAGAAGATGTTGAACATTTGGTAAATTATTTTGATAAAAATAATATAGATTTCTATTTAGAGTCAAATGGAGGTTTATTTGCAAGTAAGAATTGTAAAAAGACTTTAAATAAATTAGTCTTTGAAGGAGTAGACAAAGATAGTAAACTATATAAAGAGTTAGAAAAAGGGATAGGACAGTTTATAGAAGCTTTAATTGAAGGAGAAGATTTAATTAGAGATGATATAAATAAGATATCGTTTTTAGATTCTGAAACTTCTATAGAAACAATTAGAGATGAATTTAAGGACAAGTTTAATGTTATACATTGTACTGTTCCAATGTTTGGAGAAAATAGTGGAGAGTTATCTGTACCTGGCGTACATAAAGCATTGGCTATTGAGTATCTAATAGAACATCTAGGTTTATCAAAGGAGACTACTTTTGCATATGGTGATGGAATTAATGATATGGAAATGCTACAGTATGTTAATTATGGGATAGCAATGGGGAATGCTAATGAAGCCTTAAAGGAAATAGCTTGTGATATAACGGGAACTCATGATGAAGATGGAATATATAATAGCTTTAAAAAATATAGATTAATATAATGATTTTGCTCTGTTTGGCAAGGATATTAATATAAAGTAATTACTTTATATTAATTGAAATGTAAACAGGGCTTTTTATATATGAAAATAGGCAAATAAGTTGAAGATAATATTTCCATAATTTAAAATATGTATATATGTTATTTTGAGATGAGGTGTAAAGTATTATGAAGGAAATAAATATTGCAGATATTGATGGAATTAGAATTGGGCATGCAGAAGATAAGATAGGAGCAACTGGATGTACGGTATTAATATGTGAAGAGGGAGCTTCAGCAGGTGTAGATGTAAGAGGTGGTGCACCAGGAACTAGAGAAACTGATCTTCTAGATCCAGTTCAAATGGTTCAAAAGGCTCACGCTGTAGTTTTATCAGGAGGAAGTGCCTTTGGATTAGATGCAGCAGCTGGTGTTATGGAGTATCTTGAGGAGAGAAATGTAGGTCATGATGTTAGTATTACAAAGGTACCTATAGTATGTCAGGCAGTAATATTTGATCTTATATGTGGAGATATGAAATGTAGACCTAATAAAGAGATGGGATTAAAAGCTTGCATAGATTCAGAAAAATATAATGAAAATGTTAATGGTAATATAGGGGCAGGAACAGGAGCTGTAGTAGGGAAGTTTAAAGGACCACAATTTGCCATGAAAGGTGGACTTGGAATGTATGCAGTTCAAGTCGGCGATTTAAAAATTGGAGCAGTAGTTTCTGTTAATTGTTTAGGTGATGTAATTAATTATGAAAATGGAGAAATAATAGCAGGAGCTTTAAATGAAGATATGAAGACTTTTGCTAATACTGAAAAGATGATGATTGGAATGTATGATGTTAAAAAGGATGCATTTAATGGAAACACTACTATAGGAGTTGTTGTAACTAATGCGGACTTAACAAAGGCAGAAGCTAATAAAGTTGCATCAATGACACATAATGCTTATGGTAGAACTATGAGACCAGCACATACTATGTTTGATGGAGATACTATATTTACTATGGCTACAGGAAAGGTTAAATGTGATGTTAACGTAGCAGGTCTTTTAGCTACTAAAGTAATGGAAGAAGCTATAATGAGAGCTATTAAGTCTGCTAATTCAGAATATGGATTTGTAAGTTATAAAGAGCTTAATAAGTAAATTGCAAAGGGCCGTATGTTATGAAGCATATTAATTAAAAAGAAAGAAAATCAGCTTAGGCTGATTTTTTTATTATAAAAAATAAATTAAGGGAATAATATACAGAATGAATTTAATAAAAAAAGTATTTACTTCTATAAGAAATAGGAGTATTATTTACTTATAAATAATAATTATTAATAAGTAATGTTAATTAAAAAATAAACAATATCCAGGAGGAAATGAAATGAAAATAGTAGTTGTTGGATGTACACATGCTGGAACAGCAGCAGTAGTTAATTTAAAAGCACTTCACCCAGAAAGTGAAATTACAATATATGAAAAAAATGATAATATATCATTTTTATCTTGTGGAATAGCATTAAATGTTGGAGGAGTAATTAAAGAAACTAAGGATCTTTTCTATAATTCTCCAGAAAATTTAGCTAAACAAGGCGTAATTACTAACATGAAACATGAAGTGTTAGATATAGATTTTGATAATAAAAAGGTAAAAGTTAAAAACCTAGTTACAAATGAAGAATTTGAAGATAATTATGATAAATTAGTTCTTACTTTAGGATCATGGCCAATAGTTCCAAGATTTGAAGGTGGAGACTTAGAAAATATCCTTTTATGTAAAAACCATGACCATGCTTTAACAATAATTGAAAAGGCTGAAGATGCTAAAAATGTTGTTATAATCGGAGCTGGATACATTGGTGTTGAATTAGTTGAAGCTTTTGAAATGAAAGGTAAAAATGTAACTTTAATAGATGCTGAAGATAGAATAATGCCTAAGTATTTAGATAAAGAATTTACTGACTTAGCAGAAGCAGAATTTAAAGCTAAAGGTGTAAACTTCGCTTTAGGACAAAAGGTTCAAAAGTTTGAAGGTGAAAATGGTAAAGTAACAAGAGTTGTTACTGAAAAAGGAAGCTATGAAGGAGATTTAGTAGTTCTTTGTATCGGATTTGCACCAAACACTAAATTAGTTCAAGGTAAATTAGAAACTCTACCAAATGGAGCTATAATCATTGATGAATACATGAGAACAAGCAGAGAAGATGTATTTGCAGCAGGAGATTGCTGTGTAGTTAAATACAACCCAGCTAATGATACAAGATACATACCACTAGCTACAAATGCAGTAAGAATGGGTACTTTAGTTGCTAGAAATATTAATGAACCAACTCTTAAGTACATGGGAACTCAAGGAACATCAGGAATTAAGATTTACGATCAATGCATATCATCAACAGGATTAACTGAAGGTGTTGCTAAGGCTACTACAAACTATAATGTAGCATCAGTAATCTTAGAAGATAACTACAGACCAGAATTTATGCCAACTTACGAAAAAGCTTTAATTAAGCTTGTTTATGATAAAGATACAAGAAGAGTATTAGGAGGACAAATAGCATCTAAGATTGACTTAACTCAATTTATGAATACTTTATCAGTAGTTATTCAAAATAATATGACTATTGAAGAATTAGCTATGACAGATTTCTTCTTCCAACCACACTTCAACAAGCCATGGAGCTTACTAAACTCAGTAGCATTAAAAGCACTATAATTTGGTAAGGAACAATTCCAGATAAATTTTAACTGATAAATATGAACTAAGTAAAAATGGATACCACCTTTTGGTGATATCCATTTTTTATATTTAATTATTTTAATATGTTAAAGATATTAAAATTTTTTAGGGGCTATTTATTATTATTTGCTTAAATTTTTAACTGCTGAAGAACCAGCTATTCTACCAGTACCATAAGCGTAACCTAAAGTACCACCTTCGAAGTATACGTAAGAATTACCATATGCACCGTTAGTTTCTGAACCAGCAGCATAAAGACCAGATATAGCTTTACCGTTAGCATCTAAAACTTCACAGTCAGCATTTATATCTATTCCACCAAGAGTTCCTAAGAATACAGATGGAGTTATTTTTACTGCATATAGAGTTCCTTCTAAGTTATCTAAGTACTTAGCTGATTTGAAGTGGTCTGTATCTTCACCAGCAGCACATAATTCGTTATATCTGTTTATTGTATCTACTAAGTTAGACATTCCTAACTTTTCAGCTAATTCTTCTGGACTCTCAGCCTTTATGATTTTTCCTTCAGCAACTAATGCTTCAATTTCTTCAGTTAAATCTTCAGGAGTTATACTAGCTTCATATCTTTCAGCTGTATTAACAGGATGTCCAACTTCTATAAATACTGTTGGGTCAGTAGCTAATTCACCACTGAATACATCAGTGATTCCAGCAAATCCTTTTTCTTTAACTGTTTCAATCATAGTGCTATCAAATATTTCGTAAGCAGTTCTTTGAGGAAGAGATTTAATTACGTTAGAAGATTTGATTGGTTCAAATATGAAAGCTTCTTCGTTCATAAATCTATTTCCGTCTACATCAACATGTAGGTATGGGTTAAGAAGTGCAGCATTTAAAGTTGTATTCCACTTTGTACCACCTCTAGAAACTCCATAGTGCATTGTGATTGCATCTTCATAGCTTGCAGCTGCACCAGCTGATTTAGCTAATTCTATACCAGTACCGATGTTAGTTGCAACTCTTGAAACACCAAAACCTTCACCGAAAGTTTCAGCAACTTTTTCTTCGTTACCACCAAATCCACCAGTAGCTAATATTACAGATTGAGCATTTATAGTTAATTTACCACCATCAGCTTTTTCTGCGATGATACCCTTAACAACACCGTCTTCAATTATAAGTTCAGTTGCTTTAGTAGAGTATAATACTGTACCACCTTTTTCTTCAATTGATTTGTGAAGCTTAGTTAATGCAACTGTTCCACCTTCAGCATAACCATGTAAAGTATCAGCTTGGTGAGTTGATCTATGTTCATAGTATCCTCCTGTAGCAGGGTGAGCTAAAACAAGGTCACAACCATTTTCTTCTAGCCAATCTACTGTATCACCAGAATTTTGAATTATTTTTGTAAGTAATCCACCGTTAGCAGTGTAGTTACTAGTATTTATAAATTGATCATAAACCCATTTATTATCTACTAATTCACCTTTTTCTTTTTGCTCAGTTGAAGAAGTAGCAAACATTCCACCAGCCATAGTTCCTTGACCTGCTGGAGAAGCTGTCATTTCAACTAATATAACTTTACCACCATCATCAGTAGCTTGTAGAGCAGCAGCAGTACCAGAAGCACCCCCACCGATAACTACAACTTCAGTTTCCATAACTTCATCTTCACCGTTCTTTTCAACTGATACTTTTAAAGAATCTAAATCTCCACCAGCTTCAGTTAAACAAGCTTCTAAAGCTTCTAATAAACCGTTAGAACTGTTAGTTGCTCCAGTTACTGTGTCAACAC
The DNA here is from genome assembly GCF_001405015.1 of Clostridium disporicum. GTDB lineage: Bacteria > Bacillota > Clostridia > Clostridiales > Clostridiaceae > Clostridium > Clostridium disporicum_B. Next base: position 27,939 of record NZ_CYZX01000019.1, on the reverse strand, counting down.
CTATGCTTTGAGTAGAAAGAATACTTTCAATCATAGAGTCTAAAGCAACATCTCCTAGTCCTGGAGTTTCTGAAGATTCAGTTACTTTTATATCTTCGATTTTTGAATCGCTTACAGTAACTTCAATTTTAATGTCGCCATTATTACCTTTTCCTGTTGCTGTGTAAGTTCCAGCTGTAAAAGATAAATTTTTATCGTTATTAGCATTATTGTTAGTTGTACAACTTACTAAAGAAAGACTTAAAGTAAGTGCAACAACTGCAGAAAGTCTTTTAATTAAAGATCTTTTCATGTGTTTTCCCCCTCATTTGCTGTTTGATAATTAACAAGCACATTTTAAATATGAGTGTAGTACTGAAGTCAATATAGAATAAAAAATAGATTTCATTAGTTTTTATAAAAAAAGACATAAAAATACTCTATATTTTTAAAGATATAGAGTATAAGCGAGGGAAATTTATATTATTTTATTAAAACTTGAATATAGTACTTAAGTTTTAGCTAAACTTGTTAAATACAGCAGAATAACTAGTTTATAGGTATACATATTTTAAGATATTCATATACAACTCCATTATCATTACTCTTTTTTATTGAAAAAGCAAGAATATCAGAGGAAATTTTAATAGGAAATTTGATTAAAATATTTTTTATAGTATTTATGAGTGAGCCATTTGCTATGTATGGAAGTTGAATTTTTATATAAGTTATAAAACATTTTCTACTTTCAATTCTAGTAAACTTGTTATTTTTAGTTATAGTACTGTTTATTAAATAAGAGTTTTCTTCTGTAAAACCAAGCCCCCAAGAATAAGTTATATTGTTATTTATAAAGCTATCTTTATTTATACATAGAATAGATTCAACTATAGGTACATAATCTATGAGATTTATATCATCAATAAAAGAATGATTATCTTCTATTATATCTGTATTTTTGCTTTGCTTTAAAAAGTATATGGAAGGCATAATATCAATAAACCATTCATTAAGGTATTTATCACAGTATTTACTTTTATTATATAAAGTCTCAGCAAGCTTTTTTTGATGTAAGAGAGTTTTAATTTGAGAATCTAAGTCAGAAATATGATCTTCTAATATTTCATTGAATTCATTATTATTCGAGTCATTCAAAAGAAGTGAAATATCTTTAATAGGTACACCGATATTTCTAAATTTTCTACACTCTATAATTCTTGCATATTGAGATAGGTCATAATATCTATAGTTTGTAGTATCATCTTTATGAGGATGAACTAGTCTAAATTTTTCATAATGTTTTATTGAATGAGTAGAAACGCCCATTGTTTTAGAAAGCTGCCCAATTTTGTATTTTGCCATTTTTGACTACCTCCTAGTAACTATTATCTAAAAAGTTATGTAAACATAATATACTAAATAGTAAGTTAAAACAATGTTAAAATTCAGACTTTTAAAGTTTGTAAATATTGAGAATTTATATAATTATAGTAAATTAGACTAATGAAAATTTACTTTTATCATAATAAGATAGGGAATAGTATAATTAAATAGATTTTAGGATGTTTTGCAATAAAATTTAAATTGGGGTGTAATTTCAATAAATATAAATAAAAAGTAAAACTAGTAATTTTCAAATTTTGAAAATATATTGATATTTATTGAGAAAATATTTTAGAAAATATATAATTACTAATATAAAAAAGTATATTTTTTTACCATTCGAGAAAATGTTTACATAGGAAAGCGTGAGGGGGAAATAAAAATGGCAAAAATTATAGTAAACGCTGATGATTTTGGATATTCAGAAGGCGTAAATCACGGAATAATATCAGCTCATAAAAATGGAATAGTAACATCATGTACAGTTATGGCTAATATGCCAGGTTTTGAACATGGAATGGAATTAATAAAAGAAAATCCTACTTTAAAATGTGGTGTTCATATGACATTAACTTGTTATAAACCACTTTTAAAAGATCATAAAACTATAGTTGATCAAAATGGAGATTTCATTAGAAAACCAAGTGAAGAAGTAATAAAAAATATAGATTTAGAAGAAGTATATAGAGAGTTTAAGGCTCAAATTGAAAGAGTACGTGAAAGAGTTGAAATTACTCACTTAGATTCACATCACCATGTACATGGAAGAGAATTTTTAAGACCTGTAATAGAAAGACTTGCAAATGAGTACAAGCTACCTATTAGAAAATCAGTAGATATGATGCCTATTGAAGGAATAGACTATGCTCAATGCTTAGGAACTTTTTATATGGATAATGCTAAAGAAGAGTACTTTGAAGAGCATTTAGAGGACTTAAGAGGAAGTGAAGTTGTAGATTTAATGTGTCATCCAGCTTTCGTTGATGCATTTCTTTTAGGATCAAGCTCATACAATGTTCAAAGAGCTAAGGAGCATAAGGTTTTAACTTCTGAAAAAGTTAAAAAATTCTTAGATGATAATGGATTTGAATTGGTAAATTATTCATATTTTAATAAGTAGATATATAAAGTAAATAATAATATTTTGTGACCTTCTATAATAAAATACAAGTGTAAGTCAATTAACATTGTTTAACTTGTAGCAAATATTGTAGGAGGTCTTTAGTTTTGAAAAAGAAAAAGGTGGTTTTAGCAGTGGGGCTTATTGGTATAATACTTATTATTTGTAGTTTTTATTTAAATTGTTATTTTGTTCAAAGGAGTATTAATGGAAACAACGAGGATGGAATAAAGAGGAGCATAAGCTATCTACATAAAGATTATATAGATAAATCAGAAGAGATAAATATAATTGATGAATTTAATTACGATACTGATAAAGTAGTTTTTTTTAGGAATGATAAGTTAACTGGAATTGCTAAATTTAATAAGGATTCCAGAGGAAAATATAAAATAGATTTTGTTGAAACATTAGATACTAATAATATTAGAAAAATATCTAAAGCTTCATAAAGAAAAGGGAGGATTTATTTAGAGAGAAAAATGATAAATAAACTTAAGTAAGAATACCTGTGATAATTTTACTATCATATGTATTCTTATTTAAGTTTTTTTGATATAGTTCAAAGCAAGATGATTTATAATTTTAAATTAATTATATTGGGTTGAGAATAATTATATTTATTTTCGCTATATAGTATGTAAGGCTTTTACAAGACATTAAGTTTAGGAGATTAAGTTTATGGGTGTAAATAATTTGAATTATATAAAACGGCTAAAAAGCAAAAAAGAAGATGCTTTGGAGTTCATAGTTGATAAATATTTATAGATATTTAGGGTAAATTATAAAAAGAGGTCAAATTACTATTTTATAAAAAGAGGGATTCAAATGAAGAAGTTTTTAAATGAAAAAGTACTTGTGGTAGTAGATTTTTTAGAAATAATAATAGGAATTCTTTTAGCTATTTTTATTAGTATAGCAGTTATTTATTTAGCTGGTGATTTGATATCTATCTTTACAGAAAGTGATAAATTAGAAGCATTTAGCAGTTACCTAGATATAGCTTTTAATTTTGTTATAGGGATAGAATTTATAAAAATGTTATGTAAGCATACACCAGAAACGGTAGTAGAAGTATTGCTTTTTGCACTTGCAAGAGGATTAATTGTTGGGCATATGTCTAATTTTGAAAATTTGATAGGAATATTATCAATTGTTATATTGTTCGCAACTAGGAAATATTTATTTCGCTAAAAATATATTATGTTTAATGAAAAATTACAAATTAATAATGGTTAATTAAAAGAAACTGCTTTGTAGCAGTTTCTTTTAATTAAATAAAGTTATTTTAAATTATTTATCTCATTTCTATATTGAACGGGAGTAATATTATTAAGTCTTTTAAAATTATTATTAAAGTAATTTACAGAGTTATAACCTACTGTTAAAGCAACTTCTGTAATTGATAAATCTGTATCTTTAAGGAGTTCCTTAGATTTGTCAACTCTATAGTGACTTAAGTAATGGGAGAAGGTCTTGCCAGTATGCTCTTTAAATATAGTACAGAAATAGCTTTTATTAATATTTATATTAGAGCAGACTTCATCAAGAGTAATTGTTTTTTTATAATTTTCTTCAATATATTTTATAGCTTTATTAACATTGAAATTATAGCTTGTCTTACTAGAAGTATTATCATCTATATTTTCTAATTTGATGTATAGAATATTTAATAGATAGATTATACAATGTTTAGGCTTAAATATGGCTTTAGAAGAAGCATCATTAGTTGTATATGGACCAATTAAATAAAATCCATGTTCATAATTTTTAGAAATAATAGGACATACAGTAAAATTAACATCCTCTATAGGTGAAATATCTATAGGGGAGTTTATTTTTTTATCTGAATATATTCTTGAAATCAAATCATTAAAATCTAGTTCCTTTAGAGATAAGTCTGATGTTTTATCATAGCCCACAGAGTGGTACTCTTGTCCTTCAGTTGAGAAGGCTTTAATGGGTAAATGAGTAGAGAAATAGAATGATTCCATATTAAATTTAAGTGTTAATGCATTCATTTTGTACCTCGTAAAATAATCTAAATATATTTTAATAAAAACAAATATTGTGTAAGACATCTTTGGAAATAGATGATAATATACAAATATGAAATTGATAATTATTATCAATAAAATTGTTATAATATATAGTAGATGAATTTAAAATGTATTCTCAATGAAGATTGAGTGAATTTTATTATAACATATTGACATTTAAAAAGTCTACATCTGATAAGTGGGGGAAATACATGAAGAAGAGATATTTGTTCTTAATACTTATTGTATTATCGATAGCATCTATATTCATAGGTGTAAGTAGCATAAGTATAAAAGATATATTTGAATTAAATATAGATAAATTAGAAGTTATTTTTATAAGTAGACTACCAAGACTTATTGCAATAATAGTTGCAGGGGTAGGACTTAGTATAAGTGGTCTTATAATGCAGCAGATTAGTAAAAATAAGTTTGTATCGCCAACAACGGCAGCAACAGTAGATTTTGCAAAGCTTGGGATTCTATTCTCAATGGTGGTGTTAACATCAGCAACTACTATGCAGAAGATGATTACAGCATTTATATTTGCAGTAGTCGGAACGATGATATTTATGAAGATGATAAAAGCTATTAAGCTTAAAAATATAATATTTGTACCACTAGTTGGGATGATGCTTGGTAAGGTAGTTGGTTCAATTACCACATTTATATCTCTAAAGTACGACTTAGTACAAAATGTAACCTCTTGGATGGAAGGTGACATGTCATTAATTATGAAAGGTGGATACGAGCTGATTTATTTAAGTATTCCAATGGTAATATTAGCATTTCTTTATGCAAATAAGTTTACAATTGTTGGGATGGGAGAAGAGTTCTCAATAAACCTTGGACTTAATTATAACTTTGTAGTTAATGTAGGGCTTGTAATAGTTGCTTTAATATCAGCAGTTACAATTATAACAGTAGGAAACATTCCGTTTCTAGGGTTAATAATACCTAATATAGTAAGTCTTTATAGTGGAGATAACTTAAAGAAGACTTTATATCACACAGCATTACTTGGACCAGTATTTTTATTAATCTGTGATATTTTAGGAAGAATAATAATTTTCCCATTTGAAATATCAATAGGGATGATGGTTGGAGTAATTGGTAGTGCAATATTCCTTTATATGATTATAAGGGGGACTAAAGATGAAGAATAATAAAAAATTAATAATATTATCGATAGTAGCTGTAGCACTTATAGGATTGTTTTTAACGATAGGTGTAAATAGTGCAAACTATCAATATGCGATGTATAGAAGAATACCTAAGGTAATAGCAATGGTTTTAACTGGAGCTGCAATAGGATTTTCATCATTAATATTCCAGACAGTTACTAATAACAGGATATTAACACCTAGTATTCTAGGATTAGATTCATTATATGTACTGCTTCAAACTACAGTAGTATTTTTACTTGGATCATCATCAGTGCTTATAACTAATGGAAATATAAACTTCATTATTACAATAGTAGTTATGATAGCTTTTTCAGCAGTACTTTATAAGTTTGTATTTAGAAAAGGAACAAAAAATATATTTACAATACTTTTAATAGGAGTTATCTGCGGAACGCTTTTTGAAAGCTTAACAAACTTTATGCAGGTTCTTATCGATCCAACAGAGTTTTTAACAGTTCAAGATAAGATGATGGCGAGCTTTAATAATGTAAATACAGATATAATGCTTCTTGCAAGTATAGTGATTATTCTTTCAATTGCTTACTGTTATGATATCGTCAAGGTGTTAGACGTAATGTCTCTTGGAAGAGATGAGGCTATAAGCTTAGGTGTTGATTACGATAAGATGTCTAAGAAGATACTTGTTATAGTGGTAATACTTACATCAGTATCAACGGCTTTAGTTGGACCTATAACATTCTTAGGACTTTTAGTAGTAAACATAGCAAGACAGATGATAAATACCTATAAGCATGAAGTGCTTGGATTAGCAACGATAATTATAAGTGTTATAGCTTTGGTAGGTGGACAACTTATAGTAGAACAATTATTAGATTTTGGAACTTCAGTAAGTGTAATTATAAACTTTATTGGAGGAATATACTTTATTTACTTAGTTATGAAGGAGAGAAATAGATGATAGAAGTTAAGAATATAACCAAAGCTTATGGTAATAAAAAAGTAGTTGATAATGTCTCTCTTAAAATAGAAGAAGGTAAGATTACATCTTTTATAGGTCCTAACGGAGCAGGTAAGAGTACATTATTATCAATAATAAGCAGACTTATCAAAAGAGATAGCGGAGAAGTTCTTATAGATGGTAAGGATGTTTTAGAATGGGACAACAAGGAATTAGCTAAAAAAGTGTCTATCTTAAGACAGACAAATAATATAAACATAAGATTAACTATTAGAGAACTTGTAGAGTTCGGTAGATTTCCACACTGTGGAGGTAACTTAAAGAAGGAAGATATAGAAAATGTTGACCAAGCTTTAAGATATATGCAGCTTGAAGATATTCAAGATAAATATTTAGATGAATTAAGTGGAGGACAAAGACAAAGAGCTTATATAGCTATGGTTATTGCTCAAAATAGTGACTATATATTCTTAGATGAACCACTTAACAACTTAGATATGAAGCATTCTGTAGAGATAATGAAGATACTTAGAACTCTAACGGATGAACTTGGAAAAACTGTAGTAATAGTTATCCATGATATTAACTTTGCATCATGCTACTCAGATAATATAGTAGCTTTAAAGAATGGTCAGCTAGTTAAGAATGGACCCGCTACAGATACAATCCAAAAAGAAGAATTAGAAAAAATATATGAGATTGATTTCCATATAGAAAATATAAATAACAGAAATATATGTGTGTATTTTTAAATAAAAAATAAGGGGGAACAAAAAATGAAAAACAAATCAATGATTATCGGGATAATTTTAGTATTATTAATTGCAGCAGGTATCACTATACCTAAGTTTGTAGGAGGTAACTCTGAACCTGTAAGCGAAACTATTACAATAACACATGAATTAGGTGAAACACCAGTAACAACAAATCCACAAAAGGTAGTAGTATTTGACTACGGTATATTAGATGCATTAGATAGCTTAGGAGTAAATGTTACAGGTGTAGTTCAAAGTGGACTTCCTGATTACTTAACTAAATATGCTGGTGAAGAATATTCAAGCATTGGTACTTTAAAAGAACCAGATATGGAAGCAATATTTGCATTAACTCCAGATTTAATCATAATTTCAGGTAGACAAGCTGATTATTATGAAGAGTTAAACAAAATAGCTCCAACAATACATTTAGGAATTGATAATGCAGATTACTTAGGATCATTCAAAAACAACATGGATATCTTAGGTCAAATCTTCGGAAAAGAAAAAGAAGTTTCTTCTAAAGTAGAAGAAATTGAAAAAACTATAGCCGAATTAAATGCAAAAGTTACAGAAAAGAACATAAACGGATTAATAACTTTAGCTAATGATGGTGCATTCAGCGTATATGGACAAGAATCAAGATTTGGTATAATCCATAAAGAGTTTGGTGTAACTCCAGTAGATACAACAATTGATGCAGGGACTCATGGACAAAAAGCTACATTTGAATACGTAGCAGAAAAGAATCCTCAATACTTATTTGTTGTAGACAGAGCTGCAGTTACAGGTGGAAATACTTCAGCTAAGGAATTATTTGATAATGAATTAGTTGCAAGAACAGATGCTTATAAGAATGATAACATTGTATACTTAGATCCAACAATCTGGTATACATCAGTAGGTGGGTTCACTTCAACTTTAAGAATGGTAGAGGAAGTTGATGCTGCTATAAAGTAGTGATTAATAAGGAGTAAAATCGCTTTTAAAATTTAACATACCTAAGTACAAATTTTTCAAAACAAAAATAATATACTCTATATAAAAAGTAGGTAGTTTTAGTTGACTGCCTACTTTTTATATTTTACATATTTTAATTTAGAGAGGTATAATAATAAATATTAACATATAGAGGAGTATATAAAAGGAATGGATATATTTAAAATATTAAATAATGACACTACTGGATTAACTGATGAAGAGAAAGCTTTTGCAGAAGGTTTTAACTATGATTTAAGAGAAAAGATAATGGCTGAGTTAGTTGAACATGAAATTAATGAGTTTATTAAAGAGTTAAAAGAAGATATAGACGGGTTTAAAGAAAAAGTTGAAAATATATTTGTAAATGGGAAAAAAGGATATAAAGATATGCCTACAAAAACGTTAATTGATATATATTTAAGTAAGATGAACGAAGGAGATTTTATAAACTTAATTGAATCTATAAATGGTTAATAATGAATACTTGAAATAAAGTGCGAAGCACTTTGGTGAAAAGTTTGACTTCGTCAAAGGGGAAAAGTCAGCTGAAGCTGAGGAGAAAATATTGCCTATGGCAATAGGGAAAAGATCTCTAATGAGATAAAATGCTTTTCTCGGATACTTATAGTATCATTTTCCCCTTAACGTAGTTAACTTTTCCCCGCTACGCTAGTAGCCTTTTCACTTCGACGAAGTCGACCTTTCACCTGTGAGCTTCGCTCGCACTTTACTTATGACTAATAATTAGATGCTCTCCGAGTTTAGCAAAAAAATCTGTAATAGTATTAATATATTCTTTATCATTAGTATCAAGAATTCCTAAAGAAGCTTGTATTGCAAATCCATCTAAGGCAGCTACTAAAATAGAAGCAACTATTTTTTTGTATTTCTCATTTTCAATTCCGTAGGTATATACAAACATATCAGAAGTTTTCGATATTATTGATTCGTAGGTTTCTTTATATTCATCTAATAATGTATTCTCATCAAGTAAAACATTTGCTGTAAGCAATATATGAAGACGTTGAGCCGTAAGATTGCTAAGTCTTTTTGAAGCTGCTACTTTTATTTCATCAATAATTTCAGAAGAAGGTTTTAGAGAATTTCCTTTATAGGCATTTAGGCTGTCAATAAAGTGAATATGCTTTGTGACAGCATCGTGAATTAATTCATCTTTATTTCTATAATGATGATAAATTGCTCCTGTAGTAATTCCAGCTTCTCTTGCAATTTCTCTAACAGTGGCTTTCTCAAAACCTTTTTGTAAAAATACTTTTACTGCAGCATCTATGATTTTTTCTTTTTTTATAATAGCTTTACTTTTTAAATTTTCCATGTCCAATCTCTCCAATCTTAAAAGAATTATACCATAAACTTATAAAATTGTTAAATTATAACAAAGGTTGGTTTTAGCAAAATATAAATGAAGATAAGGGATTAAAAATAAGTTTATAAATAGTTTTTTAGGTATAGTAATTAATTTGCTATACCTTTTATTTATATTGTAATTCAATGTTTACAAATAGATTACAATAAGGAACTAAAAAAAACACTTTCATATACTGTAGTAAAAGTAATTTTATAATAATCTAAAGGTGGTTAGGTGATGAAAGGCTACAAAAAAATAATAGCACTATCCATTATTGCAACTTTAGTATATTCATATTTTACTGGAATTACGGTATATTCTTCAGATGAAATAACAAAACAAGAGTTTACTAATGTTTCAGAGTTACAGTATGAAAAAAAAGAAAATAATATATGGATAACAGGATATAGTGGAAATGAAGAAAAGTTAAGTTTACCAGAGAAAATAGAAGATACTGAAGTAACTAGTATTGATGTTAATGCATTTAAGGGCAGTAAGATAAAAGAAATAAAAATGCCATTCATAAAAGATATTGGAGAAGGAGCGTTTTTAGATGCAAGTACTTTAGAAAAAATAGAAGTATCAAATAAAGTGAAAATAAATTTAGATGCTTTTAAAGGGACAAATATTAATACAATTACGATTGATTATGGAGAAGAAGATATAGCTGATAAAACTATAGTTGATTGGAAAGATTTTGTTAAGAAGATAGACGGAATTAATTTAGAAAATGTACCTGGAAAATTTATAAAGAATAAGGATTATACTAAAAACTTAGATGATACTGTGGGACCAGTTATAACTTTAAATGGTGAAGCTGAAATAAATATAGAGATAGGATCACAGTTTGTAGACTTAGGTGCTATTGCTTATGATGAATTTGAAAAAGTAGATACTATAGTAACATCAGATAGCGCAGTAGATACATCTAAATTAGGACAATATATAATAACTTATAAAGCTATAGATAGTTCAAGAAATATTACAACTGCTATAAGAAAGGTAAATGTAGTGGATAAAGTACCACCAGAAATTATTCTTAATGGAGATACAGAAGTAGTAATTGAGGCAGGTCAAAAGTATGAAGAGCTAGGAGCTATAGGAATAGATAAGGTTGATGGAAATTTTAAAGCAACTGTATCTGGAGACGTTAATACAAATATTCCAGGAGAGTATATTTTAACTTATACAGCTACTGATAATTCAGGAAATTCATCAACTCTTACAAGAAAAGTGAAAGTAATAGATACAACAGCACCTGAAATAATATTAAATGGGAAAAGTGAAATGACAATAGAAGCAGGAACAAAATATGAAGAATTAGGAGCTATAGGAAAAGATATAGTTGATGGAGAACTTAAAGCGACTATATCAGGTGAAGTAAACACAAGTAAGGTAGGAGAATATAAATTAACTTACATTGTTACTGATAGTTCTGGTAATTCAGTAACTACAATGAGAAAAGTAAATGTAAAAGATACAAAAGCACCTGAAATAATATTAAATGGGAAAAATGAAATAACTATAGAAGCAGGAACAAAATATGAAGAGTTAGGTGCTACTGCAAAGGATTTATTTGAAGGGGAAAAGGAAGTAAAGATTAGTGGAAAAGTAAATATAAGTGAACCAGGAGAGTATACTCTAACTTATGTTTCTGAAGATAGCTCTGGAAATAAAGCAGTAGTTATAAGAAAAGTAAAAGTAGTAGATACAACAGCACCAATAATAATATTTAATGGAGATAAGGAAATAACTATAGAAGCTGGTACACAATATGTAGAACCAGGGGCTAGAGGAAAAGATGGAGTAGACGGTGCAGTTGAAGTAAAGATAAGTGGAGTTATAGATAGTAGTAAAGTAGGTGAATATAAAATTAATTATACAACAAGTGATAAAGCAGGGAATAAAGCTAGTGCAGTAAGGAAAATAAAAGTTGTAGATACAGTAGCTCCAATTATAACGTTAAATGGTGATAGTATACTAAGCTTAGAAGTAGGAAATAAATATGAAGAGCTTGGAGCAGTAGCAAAAGATAAGGTAGATGGAATTTTACCTGTAACAATTACTGGAGATGTAGATGTAAACAAGGCTGGAGAGTATATAATAACTTATAAGACTGTGGATAGTTCAAAAAATGAATCTACTACAACTAGGAAAGTAAAAGTTACTGAAAAGATAGTAGAAGTTGAAAATGAAGAAACAGTTAAAGAGAACAACTTTAATAATAAAATAATTTTTATAGTAATTGCTGGTGGAATTATTATTCTTGGTGGAGTACTTGCAGGAGTAATGTATTACTATAGAAAAAGAAAATAAATAAAATATAAAGATATTTATTAAATGATATAAGAAATGATAAGTTAGTAATAATATTTTCAAGAGGTTACTTGAAAATTATCTTAAACTATACAGTACAGATCAGATTTACTAACTTGTCATTTTATATTTTTAACGTATTTTTATATGTAATTATTAAGTTATTACTAAGAGTAATTAATCATAATTGCTTAACATATAGTAGCTATATAAATAAATGAGAGGTACTATATGAATAAAAAAGCAGAGAATCTTTTTGTAAATACAATTATTTTAACAATTACAGCTCTTATAATGCGAGTAATAGGAATTATATATAAGGTATACATATCTAATGAAGTTGGAACAGAAGGAATGGGATTATATAAACTTATAGGAACTGTTAGTTCTGTGGCTATAACAATTGCGGTTTCAGGAATAAGTACAGGTGTTACTAGAATAGTTTCAGAAGAAGTTTCTAGAAAAAATTACAGTAATATTAAAGCAATAGTATTTAAAGCGTGTGCTATATGTGGAGGGTTAAGTATAGTTGCCTCTGTAGTATTATTTTTATTTTCTGAAAATATAGCTTTATTATTTTTAAAAGACGAGAGAGTTGTGATATCCCTTAAGATAGTAGCTATAAGTATTCCCTTTATTTCAATATCATCATGTATAAAAGGATATTTCTTCGCGGTAAGAGATATTTTTATACCTATTACTTCACAATTTGCAGAACAGTTTATAAAAATAACTGTAGTTGTTGGATTATTAAGTTTAGTTATGCCACGTGGGTTAGAGTATGGATGTGCAGTACTTGTACTAGGAACAGCTATTAGTGATATTTTTTCTTGTATTTACGTTTTTATATCTTATAAATTAGAAAAGAAAGAAAATAAAAACTTTAATGTTATAAAAGAGAAAAGCGGAGATTTATTAAAAAGATTATTTAATATAGCATTACCTGTAGCAGGAAGTTCTTATATTATGTCAGCCTTTAGATCAGTAGAGATGATATTAATACCTGCAAGCCTTGTAAAGTTTGGTATGTCTACAAAAGAAGCAGTCAGTGTTTTAGGAGGCGTAATGGGAATGGTTTTTCCTATAATATCATTTCCAGCAGTATTATTAATGTCATTAGGAAGAGTCTTAATACCAGAGATTTCAAGAGCAAAAGCTATAAATAACAATGAAAGAGTAAATAGTTTAATTACTAGAAGTATAGGATTTACGTGTATTATAGGTATTATGTCTTTTTTTATATTCTCTAATTTTTATAATGAACTATCAATTTCTATATATAATAGAGATGATTTAGGAATATTCTTTAAAATGATTTCTATAGCTATTCCTTTTATGTATATAGATATGATTGTAGGCGGAATATTAAATGGATTAAATCAACAGGTAAAATCTTTAGAATATCAGATGTTGGAGTCAGTTCTAAAGATTGTTCTTATATATACTATAGTACCTTTAAAAGGAGTAAATGGATTAATTATTACGATGTTAATTACTACAGTTTTTAGCTTTACATTAAGTTTTTTACGAGTAATTAAGGTAACAAATTTAAAAATTAATTTTAATAACTGGATTATTAAGCCTTTGATTTTTTCTTTTGTATCAATAATTATTGGAAGAGTTATAAACAGTGTATTAGGTGAATATAATCTAGCTATTGGTGTTGTTACAGCTATGGTTTTATTTGTTGTATTGATGATATATTTATTTTTGTTAAAGTTGTTTAATTGTATAAAGTTTAGAGATTAATGGATGATTCTGAAGTCAACATAGTTAAAATGTTGGGTTCAGAATTTTTTTGTTAGAAAAATTTTAGAAATACGATATTAGGTTGTAAGATTTATACTGTAATATTAAGTTAAAGGAAATAATGCTATAATTGATGTGATGAAATTTAAGGTGGTAGAAGATATGTGTAAGTATACTGTTTTGGTAGTAGATGATGAAAAAGAAATAATAGATGCAATAGAGATATATTTACAGAATGAAGATATAAGGATTTTAAAGGCTTATGATGGACTAGAAGCTTTAGAGATTTTAGAAAAAGAAGAAGTTCATTTAGTAATAATTGATGTAATGATGCCTAAAATGGATGGAATGAGAGCAACTATGAAAATAAGAGAGGATAGAAATATACCTATAATAATCCTTTCTGCAAAATCACAGGATACAGATAAGATTTTAGGATTAAACGTAGGGGCAGATGATTATATAACTAAGCCTTTTAACCCTTTAGAGCTTATAGCAAGAGTAAAATCTCAATTAAGAAGATATATGGCTTTTGGTCATTATAAAGAAGAGGAAGACTTAGAAAAGATTAAGGTTGGTGATTTAGAACTTGATAAAAGAAGTAAATCATTTCAGGTTAATGGGGAAAATGTAAAGATTACTCCTATAGAATATAAGATATTAGAGCTTCTTATGAGTAATGCTGGAAGAGTTTATTCAGCAGAGGCTATATATGAAAGTGCATGGGGTGAACCTTGCTTCTCAACAGATACTGTTATGGTTCATATTAGAAGAATAAGAGAAAAAATCGAGATAGATTCTAAGAATCCAAGGTATTTAAAGGTGGTATGGGGTATTGGATATAAGATTGACACAAATTAAAAAGGATAAAATTCTTATAAGAAGAAGTTTAAAGATATCAAAATTTATATTCAATATTATATTCATTTTAATCTCTATATTTATACTTAGTTATATAAAAGATAATAGACTGTTAGTTTTATCAATTATACTACTAGTTCATGTTAATATAAATTTGTTTATAAGAATTTTATTTAATACTTTAAGAGTAGGATTAACCTGGAGAAATATTGAAGAGTTTATTGAAGGAATAGAATTAGGTAAAGTAAGTATAGAGAATATCCAAAGCAAGCTTATAGGAGATGAGGATTATAGATATTTTCTTGGTAAGCAGTATGGGAAGGTAGCTGAAGAAATTAAAAACATATTAGATAGGGTAGTGAAATCTATAGATAATATAAATAGAAATGAAAAGATGAATATAGAGTTAGTTAATAATGTTACAAATAAATTGGACAAGCCACTAGAAAGCATTTTAGAAAATATAGAAAAGCTGAAAGAAGATAAGAATGACGAAGAGGCAATCTATAATCTCAAATATAGGTCTAATAATATAAAGTTATTAATTGATGAATTATTTGAGGCTGCAAAAGTATCAAGTGGTGATATAAATATATATACTGAAAAAATTGAAATATCTTCATTACTTAAGCAGGCTTTAATTGAATACAAAGATAAAATAGATAGTTCAAGGCTTGTTTATAAAATTAGTATTCCAAAGGAGAAAATATATATTAAGTGTAATGGAGAAAAAATGTGGAGGGTATTTGATATTTTGATTCAGAATACTTTAAAGCATTCTTTAGATGGAAGCAGGGTATATGTTGATTTATTTACTAAGGATAATAGGGCTTATATAACGATTAGAAATGTATCTAAGGAAGAATTAAATATTGAACCGGACGACTTAGTTAACATTATTAATAAAAATAATGAAGAGGATAGATCAGGACTTGCTCTTGAGATTGCTAAAAATTTAGTTCTTCTTCAAAGTGGAGACTTTGACTTAGATATTAAAGCAGATTTATTCAGCGTCATAATATCATTCGAAATCTATAAAGAGGAGAGTGAAAATGATGATAAGCAAGTATATTGAAGCAAAGAAGTTCTGTAGAAGATGGGTAAGTAATGAGGAGGCTAATAAATTTAAGATTATAAATGAAAGAGTACTTATAGAAACTTGGCTTGGAAGAGTTCTGTTAATAATAAATTACTTTGTGGTAAGAAAACTTGTACATACTACTGGAGATAGATTTTTTCCAAGATATGATACAGAGGCTAGCAAGTATATAGTTCTTTTAACATGGGTAGTATTTGCAATAATAACTTTTATATCAATAGTTCAGCTTGTAATAAAAAATAAGGTATATACAACTGATTCAAAGATTAGTTATGAAAAGATAACCTACTATAAATATAGAATTATTAATAGTTTAATCAGAGTATTTATATTGGTTTTATTTTATATGACTTTATATCAGATATTATTTCAGGTTACTATGGAGGAAATTGACATAAAGAGAACAATACTTTGGTGGATTATTGTAGTTAATATAGTAATACTTATTTATTTGGGCTTTATAGTAGCAAAGAACTATTTTAAAGGAGTTGTACTTTCATCTACTTTAGAAGAGATAGTGGGAGATGAAAATTATGATTTGTCCTCATTAAAGAAAAAGATTGAAGAAAAAAGAAGTAAAATAAATGAAATTAACTCTAGTGATTTAAGTATAACATTTAATGCTATAGAAGATTTAATGAATATTGCAGAAAATACAGGAATTATAGAAAAAAGCTCTTTTATAAGTAAGACTGAGCTTATAACTAATGTATCTCATGATTTAAAAACTCCATTAACATCAGTAATTAATTATGTTAATTTCTTAAATAATGAAGATTTAACTGAGGTTAAAAGGGATGAATATATAGATATATTAGAGAGGAAGGCATTGAGTTTGAAAAATTTGGTTGATGATTTAAAGGATTCTTTAGGAACAAATACAGGTGAAGTAAAGCTAGAATTTATTGAAATGAGAGTAGATAAGTTATTAGAAAAGGCCCTTTTTGAATTTAAAGAGAGAATAGAAGACTCTTCCTTGAGATTTAATATATCTATAGAAGATAAAGAAATTAAGAGAAGTTATGCAGATTATAAGAAGATGACAAGAGTATTTCATAATTTAATTTCCAATATACTAAAATACTCTGCAAAGGATTCCGATGTATATATAAAGCTTGAACAAGAAGAATCAGTAGATTTTAGCAGAGGTTATTACACAAGAATAATATTTAAAAATACTACTGAAGATGAAATAAAAATGAATGGAGAAGAACTTTTGGAAAGATTTAAAAGAGGTGAATCTTCAATAAATACAGAAGGTTCAGGATTGGGCTTAGATATAGCAAATAGTTTGATGAAACTTCAGAATGGTGAGCTTAAGATAAATGTAGATAAAAATAATTTTATTGTTGATGTAATAATATAGGGAGGATTTGAGAATGAAAAAAGGGGTTAAGTTAAATAATGTAATATTTCCTATATGGATGATGTGGATATTTCCACCATTAGCACTGCTTGCTCTTATAGGTAATTTTGTTATAGATAGCTTAGTGATTTTAGTAGCTTTTGCAATATTTAAGGTGGTTAAGAGTACAGGGCTTTCTATGGGACAGTTATATAAAAAGAGCATATTTAAGGTTTGGATATTTGGATTTTTAGGTGATATAGTAGGAGCGATAATGTTGTTTGTAACAATGCTGATTTTAGAAACAGGCGAAGGAGCAAATGACATAATTTCAGCTATATGCTATAACCCATTTAGTAATATTATAGGACTTATAATAGTAGTAGCCGCAGTAGTATTAGCAGTATTATTAATTTGGACATTTAATTATTATATTGTATTTAACAGATTAATAGATGATTCTAAGATAAGAATGAGGGTAGCGATAACAATAGCTATTGTTACAATGCCGTGGACATATTTAATTCCAACCCAATGGCTATATAAAGGATTTTAAAAAATTTTAAAGTACATCATTTGCTATTTAATGGAGTGGTGTACTTTTTTTATAAGTTTTTATGGAATTGAATAGATGAATTGTGTAAAATAATAGTAAATAATGTAAAAGTAGGTTTAGGTGAGAACTGAAAAAGATTAGCTGTGGAAAATTGTATAGCTATAAGGAAAAAATATAACGAGATAAATAGGAGTGAAAAACAAATGTTTAATATGAAAGGTAAAAAAAGTTTGCTACCAACTGTATTACTTGCTTTATTCTTAATGGAGGTTTTTGCAAATGGTGTAAATTCTATTATAGGTATAGTTATTTATTGTGCTATGATAGTTTCTTTTATTGGTGGAGAGATAGTAGAAAGACTGAGAAATAAAAAGGGTGTAGAAATTAGAAATAAGAATATTATTGCTGAAAGTAGAAATGGCGATTATTATTTGGGGATATTTGTATGCTTAGCGATTGTAACTGTATATATTGTTATATGTGCGTTTATAAAAAGTAGTTCAGGTATGTTTGTAAGTATTAATTTAAGTGATAATCCAATAATTATAATTGGATTAGTAATACTATTAATTGCATATGGATATTTTTATTTTACATCAAAACAAGTTATATATGCTGAAGGTATAGTACTTGCTAATAATAAGTTTATAAGCTCAAGTGACTTTGTAGATATTGCTTTTAGAGAGACTCTAATAAGAAAGAAAAAATTAATAGAAATAACTATAAAGGATGATATCCTTAGTTATACAAATACTATAAGAATTAAATGCAAAGATGAAGAAGAATTTGAGAAAGTTGTTGTTTTAATTACAAGGGTTACAGGAATATTTGCAAAAAAAGTTTAAGAATTGATACTTTGCAAGATAGATATTTAGAGGGGATTAGAACATATGAAGAAATTGATTATTATTAATGGAGTTATGGGAGTAGGTAAAACTACTGTCAGTAAAAAATTATATAAGGAACTTGAGAATTCTTTTTGGCTTGATGGAGATAATTGTTGGGCTATGAATCCATTCATAGTTAATGATGAAAATAAAGAGATGGTTTTAAATAACATAGGCTTTATATTAAATAGCTATTTATCAAATTCAACTTCTAAGTATGTAGTATTTAATTGGGTTATTCAAAGTGATGACATTATGAATGAGGTATTAAAAAGAATTAATACTGAAAATATAGAAATCTATAAAATAACTTTAATGTGTACTAAAGAAGAGCTTATTAAAAGAATTGAAAATGATGTAAAGTTAGGCTTAAGAGATAGTAAAAATATAGAGAGAAGCCTAGAAAGATACGATATGTATAAAGCTATGGATACAATTAAGCTTGATACTACTGGAAAAAGTATAGACGAAATAATAAAAGAAATAGTTGAGCTACTGGAGTAGTGATGAAAAGGTTGTCATTATGTCAACCTTTTTTTTTATTAATAATCATCAATCTAGCCCATTTCTTTTAACGTATCTAGGGTTTCTTTAGGAATATCATCAATAGTACCTTTTTCAATAAATTTAATTTTATAAACAGAACATTGACCAGGATAGCTTTCTAGAACTGCAATACAATTTATATTGATTCTATCACCGTTTTCTAAATCTTTAAATAAATCTTCTTTTTTAGAATCATTACTCATTACTATAGGACACCCATACTCATCTATTATCATAGAATTATTTTTAACTTTTAAATATCTGCCAGTTATAGTTGAGCTTTCTGAAGAGAAACAACCTGTTATGAGAAGAAAAGATATTATATATGCAAAAAATAAGAAACATTTTTTTATAATAATCACCTCATTAATTTTGATATTTTATCCATTTATATATTAAGACTAAAAATATGTGGTAAATGTTCCTAAGTAGATTGTAAAATAAGTATTTTAATTACTACTATTGTAAGAATGTTGTAATAATGAAAAATATATCGAATAGTATATGATAAGAGTGAAAAAATTAGAACAATAAATGAGAAAATAATTACAAAATATGGTAAAATATTTGATAGACATAATTAAATTATAAGTTAAGAGGGAAGTGTTTTTATGAAGATTAAAAGAAGTATATTATGTTTTATTATAGCAGCAATAGCTGTTTTATCTGTTGGATGTTCAAGTAGAGATAATGATGATAAAGATCTATCATCTAGTATAGCTGATGCATTAAATCAGCAAAATGGGACAAGTTCTAATTTCTTTTGGGAAAATGGTATGACAGATGATACTATTGCTATTATTGTAAATAGGTATACAGAAGAGCAATATAAATCATTAGGGGAAACTACTAAGGTAGTACTTCAAGATGAAAGTAATGAAAAGTTTTTAATAGTATCAGCTGAAGATAATACTAATGTTGAAATATGGTCTGTAGACTATGAAAATGATAAGTTTGTAGAAAAAGAGCTAGAGTGTGAGATGACGGCTATTAAGAAAAATACAGTTGTAGAAGTACAAGCAAGTCGTTCAGAAGGTACTCCTACCTATAAAATTAAGTTTAGTAATAGTAAAGGAGAATTAGAATATTACTTAACTGAAAATTTAAAAGATGGAAATCCTAATATTGAATATTTAACAATAGATATTCAAAGTGATTCTAATGATGAAAATAAAACAGAACTTGAAAATAATGAAGCTAGTAATAAATTAACTATAGGAATGTTTATCCCAAATGGAGAATATGAGATTAAATATGAAGCTAGTGATTTAGTTTCAAATAATGATTATATAATAGGAAATGGTTCGGCATATCAAGTTGTAGGAACTAATGGAAAGGGACCTTATGTAAATGTATATGAAGTTAAAGAAAATGGTCTTTATAGAGTATTTACTGGAGATTTAACAGAAGATGAGATGGCTAATATAGAAACTATAAATTATCTTGATAAGAGAGATAATACTGAAGAGATACTTTTATTAAATGAACCTATAGCTGTAGGAACTAGATGGGAAGATAAAGAAATTGTTGAAGTTGGTGAAAATTTGAAATTAGGAGAATTAAGCTTAGAAGGAGCTTATGTGAAAACTTGGGAGAAGGAGACTATTAACGATATTGAATATGTGAAGGTATATTATTACTCAGAAGGATTAGGTTGTGTTCAACATAGAGTTTTAGAAGGTGAAACTGTTGTTGAGTATTCTATAGCTACAGAAATAATAAAAAAATAAGTAAAAATTAAGACAAAATTCAACAAATGAATGTTATTTTATGTATTAATTTGAATATAAAATTATATTACAAAATAGAAAAAAATAGGATATAATGAGTATGCGGCACGAAGGATAACTTCATATATTAAATATAAGTAGTTAAGTGGGATATAGGATGAAGACATAATAATGAATATAGGAACATATATATGGTTTAAGGACTTATCATAAAGTAATTATAGGACTACCTATAAAGTGTAGTTTAATAATAGTTTATGAATCAGTAACTTAAAAAAGATTATGGAAATTAAAATAGTATGTATGTTTATAAATTTAAAATTAATGAAACAATAATAACTTAGAGAAATAGTCCTAAAAACTATGTGGGGTTTAAAATCAAAGGAGAGGAAAGGGTATATGAAGTTTTTAGATTTATCTTATGAAATTGACAATGGTATGCCAGTTTATCCAGGTGACGAAGAGGTAAACTTAGAGAAAATATCAGATTTAAATAAGGATGGATATGAATCTATTACTTATTCAGGTACTATGCATGCTGGAACTCATATAGACGCACCGATGCATATGATAGAGAGTGATAAGTATATTTGTGATTATCCACTAGATAATTTTATTGGTAAGGGTGTATTACTGGATGTTAGAGGGCAACAAGAAATTAATTTAAAAGATGAATATTTTAAGTTAATAAAAGAAAATCATATAGTATTATTCTATACTGGATTTGATAAAAAGTATGGACAAAAAGAATATTATGAAAATCATCCTATAATAACTAAAGAGATGGCAGAATTTTTAGTTAGAAAGAAAGTGAAAATGGTAGGAGTTGATATGCCTTCACCTGATAGAAGTCCATATGAAGTTCATAGCATACTTTTAAACAATAATATTTTTATATTAGAAAATTTAACAAACTTAGAAAAGTTAATATACGAAGAAAATTTTTCGGTTTTTGCGCAACCATTAAAAATAAAGGCTGAAGGAAGTTTAGTCAGAGCGATGGCTGTATTTCAAGGATATTAGAATTTAACTATTGTAAATTTAAAAATTTTAGCTATGCCAAATTTGAAATATAACTTACTTAAAGATGAGTTTAATTAAATTTGGGGCAATGATGAAAGATTGATAAGAGTCAAGGCGGAAGGATTGCATTTCATGGCAAAAAGATAAAGCAAAGGTATTAGAGTCAGTATGTAGATGATTCTAATACCTTTATTTTTATATATTAATAGTATTATTTATTATTATGTGTGATACTATGAGTAACTAATAAAATAAACATTAATTATAAAATAGATTAGAAAGGTAGGAGTTATATGAAAAATACAAGAGTATCAATTATTATAGTAATTTTAGTAATAATTATTATAAGTATATTTGGATGTTCATATTTTAATAAGTCTGTAGAAAGTAAAAATGAGAATATTAAAAATGAAGAAGTAGATAATTCAAATACTGATGATATAGAAGGAGTTATAGAATTTTTAAGTGCTATTTCAGGAGTTAAAGCAATAGATATTGAAATAATAAATAATCCTGTAGGATTTAAAGGAAAGTTATTTGTACCAAAAGAGTCTATAGCAAATGGAGTAGACTATTATCTACAACATACAAATAACGAAAAAATGGAAGATTTAAAAGTAGATATAGGGGAAAATTTTATAAGTGTATATGTTAATTACAAAGTAAATAAAGTAATTAAGACACCGATAGAGGTGAGAATTAATCCAGTATTAAATGAAAATAAAGATCTTGTAATTAATATTGATGAAGTAAAGTTTCTAGATATAAAGGTTGCTGATTGGATAGTTAATTTGGCATTAAATAGTTTTGTTAAGGATTGGTTTCCAAGTGATAGTGGATTAAGTCTAGAGTTCAATAATGGTAATGTAGTTGTATATAAAGAAAATTTTAATGGAGTAAACTTAAATCAACTTTCTATAGAGGAAAATGGATTAAATATAGATGCAACTATTGGTATTGAAAAAATATTTAAAAAATAGCAAAAATTGTAGAAATAAATTGAATAAAAAGATATTTTGTGGTAAAATTATGTAAACTATATGGGGTAAGGGGATTTGATAACAATGATTTCAGCACTAGAATCTCTGTGCATTTTGATAATATATAATATATTAATTAACGAGAGAATATTTTATCATTTTAAACAGTATTTACTAATTTCTCTTAGTTTATCACTTATAGTAACCCCTATATTAGAAACAAATTTTAATGGAGGAGTACTAATATTATTGATAATATTTTTTTTATCAATAATAGTTAGTTGGATTGATAAAAAAAATAAATTTAAGATTTTTTTTGAGGTATGTATTGCGAATTTAATACTTATTATATTGCAGTTTATATCATCAACAGCTATATATGTTATTTTGGGAACTAATGTACATAATAATATTATTTTTATTCCAGGAATGATAATAATATTTGGTTTTATAATAGTATTTGGAAGAGTGATAAAATCATTTAAAATAAATCTAGAAGAAATTATAAATAAGCAACCTCAAATAAATATATTAGCAATAAATATTATTCTTGTTATTTTGATAGTGAAATTATTTTCAGTAAATTTTATTATAGAATTTAATATAATGATTCAAATTGTAATAATTATATCTTTATTAATAGTGATAAATTTTTTCTATTTTATTAGTGTATTAAAAAAGAATCGTAAAGATAAAAAGGAAGAAATAGAAAAAAATATATATCCATTAATAGATGACCTAATGAATAAAATGAGAGCTAGAGAGCATGAGTATAAAAATCACTTGAATATGCTTTATTGTATGGTTCAGGTATGTAATGAAAGTGAATTAAAGGAAAAGGTAAAGGATTATGTTGGAAGTATAACTTCTAGCGAGGATGAATTAAATAAAATATCAAGAATAGAAAATACTATTATAAAGGCTATTATTTTTAGTAAGGTGCAATTAGCAGAAAACTATGAGGTAGAATTTGATTATAATATTGAAAGCAGTTTAGAAAATATATCACTAGATAATTCAGAGTTAACAGTGTTATTATCAAATTTGTTAAATAATGCAATTGAGAGTAGTGTAGTATGCAAAGAAAAGTATGTAGAACTTGATATATATGAAGAAGATAAAGAATACATAATATATGTGAAAAATTCAATAGAATCTATAGATAAAAAGTTAGTAGAAAAAATGTTTAAAGAAAGATATTCAACTAAAGGAAGCAATAGAGGATATGGATTATTAAATATTAAGAATATATTAGATAAACATAAAGGAAAACTATATTTAAATGTAGAAGATGACTATATTGAATTTAATATAGAAATTCCAAGAGAAGCATAGAATCTGATTAAGGTATGGTAGTGATAAAGTCATTACTATACTTTTTTTGTTTGTTAATAAATTCTTTGAATATCTTAAGGTAACGATGGAAAGCTAATATTAGCAAATAAATAATTATTAAAGGATGATTTTTATGGAGGAGTACAAGAGAGAGTGGATTGGTAATTTGAGGACTGATTTAGTTGCAGGGATCGTAACTTGTATGGCACTTATACCAGAAGCAATAGGGTTTACAATTGTAGCAGGGGTTGATCCTATGGTTGGAGTATATTCATGTTTTACTATGTCTATTGTTACTGCTATATTTGGAGGCAGGCCTGGAATGATATCTGCTGCGGCAGGCTCTATGGCTTTTGTGCTTGCAAGTTTAGTTAGAGAGCATGGGGTAGAATATATGTTATTAGCAACTATATTGGCAGGTATATTTCAAGTAGTTTTTGGATTTTTAAAGATAGGAAAACTTCTTAAATTTATTCCAAAACCTGTTATGATAGGATTTGTAAATGCTTTAGGAATAATGATGCTTAAAGCTCAGTTACCACATTTTAAAGGGTCATATATTTTAGTTTTACTGGGTGTAATAGGGGTAGCTATAATATATTTATTACCTAGGATAACTAAAATAATTCCAGCTCCAATAGTATCAATAGTCATTATAACTCTTATCGTTTTTATAAGTAAAATTGATGTACCTACTTTAGGAGATATGGGAAAGATAACAACAGAATTGCCTAGATTTTTTATACCTAATGTACCTTTAAATTTAGAAACATTAAGAATAATATTACCATATTCATTTTCACTATCAATAGTTGGATTAGTTGAATCATTATTAACAGCTCAGTTAGTTGATGATATGACTGATACTAGAAGTAATAAAAATAGGGAGTGTGTTGGCCAAGGAGTAGCGAATATAGTTACAGGATTTTTTGGCGGAATAGCAGGGTGTGGAATGATTGGTCAAACTATAATAAATCAAGAGTATGGAGGGAGAGGAAGACTATCTACCTTAACACCCGGAACAGTTATGCTTATATTTGTAATTTTGTTTAATAAATTATTTATAAGAATGCCTGTAGTTGCATTAGCATCAGTTATGGTAGTTGTAGCTATAACAACGTTTGATTGGAATTCATTAAGAACCTTAGGAAAGGTACCAATACCTGACACTATTGTAATGATAACTACAGTTATAATAGTTTTGCTTACAAATAATTTAGCTTATGGAGTTATTGTAGGAATAATATTAAGCTCTGTATTTTTTACTTCAAAAACATCAAACGTTCAAGTTGAGAAGGTTGTAGAATGTAATAAGATTAAATATAGCGTAAAAGGGCCGCTATTTTTTGCTGTAACTACAGATTTTATAGATAAATTTGATTATCATGAAAAAGTAGAAGAAGTAAATATAGATTTTTCTAATGCCAATATTTATGATGAATCAGCGGTAGATGCAATAGATAAAGTTATAATGAAATTTACAAAGAACGATATTAAAGTTAATATAGTAGGAATGAATGATAATAGTAAAGAAATAGTAGAGAAAATTTCTGTTAATTTTAATAATATAGTATAGTTCAAATAAATATAGATTATAAGAATATGGACTAATCATTAAATATTAATAATTAGTCCATATAATAATTGTAGTTTTTTATATAAAAGTAATTAGAGAATAAAGTGTATTTTTATATTAAGAGAAATTTATAATACAGATGAAAATAATTTTGAAAAAGATTCTTTAATTTTTGCAGATCTACCTCTATTATTATAAGCTTCTAAAGTTAGTTGAGTTGATTTTAATATGTCCTTTTTAAATTCTTGTTTTTGCTCTTTAGCAATTTTTTCGGAGTAAATAAATGCATTAACTTCAAAGTTTAACTCAAAGCTTCTTGTATCCATGTTAGCAGTTCCAACTGAGCATATCTCATCATCAATTACCACTGTCTTTGCATGAAGAAAGGCATTTTTATCGTAATGATATATTTTTACATTAGAATCTAATAATTCACCAGCATAAAAAAGATTTGCCCAGTAAACAAAAGGGTGATCTCCTTTTCCAGGAATCATTATTCTTACATCAACACCAGATAAAGCAGCAAGTTTTAAACTATCTGAAATACTTTTATCTATGATTAAATAAGGAGATTGAATATAAATATAGTCTTTTGCTTTTTGAATCATTTTTAAATAACCTAATTTGATTTCATAATTATCACTTAAGTTAGGTCCGCTTGATAGTATTTGCATACCATCATTAGCAGGTTTTAAGTTGGATTCATCAAAAACAAGTATCTTTTCTAAATCAACTACTTCTTTAGTTGCATATCTCCAGTCTGCTAGAAATCTTAAATTTAAATCTTTTACTGCAGAGCCTTCAAATTTTATATGAGTATCTCTCCAGTAGCCAAACTTTTTATCTTTTCCTAAATACTCATCACCAACATTAAATCCGCCAACAAAGCCGATAGTGTTATCTATAACTACTATTTTTCTGTGATTTCTAAAGTTCATATTTAGATTAATGATTTTTAACCAAGAAGGGAAAAATTCACCAATTTTACATCCGGCATCAATTAATGGTTTAAGTCGAGTTTTATTAAGAGACCTACTTCCTACAGAATCATAAAGAAATCTCACTTCTACACCAGCACGAGCTTTTTCTTCTAAAATATTTAAAATTTTAGAACCTATATCATCACTTTTAAATATGTAAAATTCAATATTTATACTTTTTTTTGCCTTTTTTAAACTTTCTAATAATTCTTCAAAAAATATTTTTCCGTCTGAGAATAGTTCTATATTGTTATCATCTCTATAAGGAGAAAATTCAATAGCTTCTAGAGACATAATCATATCTAAATTTTTTAAGTTTTTATTAGTGCTTTTAAATAACTCTCTTTCTTTAATATAGTCATTATATATGTTAAATATTTTAAGTTCTGAATCTTTTACTCCAAACATATTAGCATTATTTAATCGTCTACCTACTAGTAAAAATGCAATAAAGCCAATAAAAGGTGCTAAATATAAAATTAGAGTCCAGGCAATAATACTATTAGCAGGACGTTTTTCTTTAAATACCATATAAACTATAGTAAAAAAGTTTATAAGGTGAATTAAAATAGTTAAAAATTTGAACATTTACTTTCCTCCTTAAAAGTTATGAAAACATATTTATTATATTATATGCTAAAATAAAAAATATAAAAAGCTAGCAAGCCTATATTCTAATTTTATTGGAGTTTAAACTACAATCTTTAGACTTATGGTAGTTTGTCGTAAGTATGAAAAAGGAATTGGATTATGTGTCCAATTCCTTTTTATACTTTATTTAGAACCTTTAAATTTTATTTTTTTAAAAATTAATACTAATGCTACTAATAGTAATGACCATAAAATAACTATATAGTTTGATGATACATTTCTTATTGCAAAGGACTTTCCTAGAGTTTTATTAGTCTCATCATTATATGATTCATTATTACTATTTGTATCTTCAGAAGTTACTAGAATTTCTGGATTAACTTCAGAGATTTCTTCGGAAGATTCCACTAATACCAGAGCATCAAGTATTTCTTCAGGATTTTTCACAGTAGTTTCTGGCACTTCAGATATTACTGTGGTTAATTCAGGTTTTTCTGCTGGAGCATCAGGAGTACTTGGTACATCAGGAGTTCCATCAGGTTTTTCTACTGGAGCATCAGGAGTACTTGGTACATCAGGAGTTCCATCAGGTTTTTCTACTGGAGCATCAGGAGTACTTGGTACATCAGGAGT
>NZ_CYZX01000018.1:27885-72804 GCF_001405015.1 Clostridium disporicum | reverse complement strand
AAGTTTTTCATATTATTACTATGCGCAAAAAAGGAAGTTCAAATTCGAACTTCCTTTTCTTTATCGGCAAATATCAAATTTTTTTTGATACAGCCCCTTTTTCATATTAGTTACTATTTAGCTTGTTCTAAAGCGTTTTGAACTGCATCTACGAATTCTTGAACTGAAATTGTAACTCCTGATACTGCATCAGTTTTTCCATCAGTTACATTTAATTTGCTTAAATCAAATTCATTAGAAACGATAGCTTCTTCTAATAAATCAACTTGCTCATGCCACTTCTTTCCTGGAGCATTGTTCATATCGTAAGTTCCTGCCTCAGAAGCTTCTGCTTTACTTGAACCATTATCTTCTACATTATCAAGCTCAACTGAAACTGGCTTACCTTCTTCAAATTTAACTGTAGCTTTAGTTGTTCCACCAAATCCACCTGGAACTTCTCCTACTTTTTCTCCTGTAAATGCTTTTGACCCACATCCAGTTAATGTCATAGATGCTAATAATACAACTGCAATTACTTTCTTTTTCATAAGTGTCATTCCCTAAAACATATAATTTTCTATATTTTTTTTGTTTTTTCGGCATGATAAATTATACATTTTAGCGTTTATGTTGTAAAGTAAATTTATTTTAAACAAAAAGGTATCATTCATTTTTGAATGATACCCACTTATTATATCAATTATTATTTAGCTTGTTTTAATGCATCCTCAACTGCGTCTAAGTAACCTTTAACTTTTATTGTAACTCCTGATACTGCATCAGTGTTTCCTTCGTCATTTGTTAAAGTTACTTTGCTTAAATCAAAGTCGTTAGCTACGATGAACTCTTCTAATAAGTCAGCTTGTTCGTGCCATTTCTTTCCTGGTTCATTTTTCATATCATAAGCACCTGATTTAGAAGCTTCTGATTTCATTGATCCATCAGCTTGTTTAACATCAATGTCTACTGCTACTGCTTTACCATTTTCAAATTGAACAGTTGCCATAGTTACATTTCCTTTTGAATCTTCTATTTCTCCAACTTTTTCTCCTGTAAATCCTTTAGATCCACATCCTGTTAATGCCATAGCTGCTAATAATGTAACTGCGATTACTTTCTTTTTCATAAATATTATCCCCCTAAAAAATAATTTTATTAATCGTTATCATGATAAGATTGTACAACAAATTTGTTATTTTTTCAACATGATTGTTAAAATTAACACAACTTTACCTGCTTATCAATTATCGGTTATTTTTTTACCACTTTATTATTTGTATGACTATTTTTTTATCATTTTATCATTTTTCTTTAAATTTCACCCAATTCTTTTTTACTAAATTAAAAAATCTTATTCGCTAGTCTTATGTTTTTTCTATACTTCTAATGTTATTTATAAAATTGATTTAACTATAATTTACTTGAAAAATAAAAAGACCACTTGTGTGGTCTTTAATTTTATATTTTGCTTAGTATTAAGTTAGCAAGATCATGGGCCATTTTATCGATTTCTTCTTGATTTTCACCTTCAAGCATAACTCTTATTAGAGGTTCAGTTCCTGATGCTCTTATTAACACTCTACCTTTTCCATTAAGCTTAGCTTCAATTTCCTTAATAGAGTTTATTATTTCTTCATCTTCTAAGTATATATTCTTCTTATCATTAGTAACTCTAGCATTTACTAATACTTGAGGTAGCTCTTTCATTATTCCAGCTAATTCACTTAAAGTTTTTCCTGTATGCTTTTTAATAGATGCAACTTGAAGTGCTGTTAATAATCCATCTCCAGTTGTATTATGTTCTAAGAATATTATATGTCCTGATTGTTCTCCCCCTAAAACATATCCATTCTTAAGCATTTCTTCTAATACGTATCTATCTCCAACTTTAGTCTTAATAGTCTTTATATTTTCTTTCTTACAAGCTATATCTAGACCAAGGTTACTCATCACAGTTACTACTAAAGTATCATCCTTTAACTTTCCTTCGTCTTTTAAGTGCTTAGCACATAAAGTTAAGATATAATCTCCATGAATTAAATTTCCTTTTTCATCAACAGCCATACATCTATCTGCATCACCATCAAAAGCAAATCCTAAATCACAATTCTTTCTTACAACATAATCCATTAATTCTTCTGGATGAGTTGATCCACAAGCATCATTAATATTTTCTCCATCTGGATTATCATTGATTACTCTAACTACTGCACCTAACTCTCTAAATGCCTTAACTGCTGCTTCGTAAGCTGCTCCATTAGCACAATCTAATCCAACTCTTACTCCTTTTAAATCACCTGTAATAGTTGACTTAACAAAATCTATATATTCATCTAACGCTCTTGGTTCAGTACTACATCTACCTATAGCTCCTCCTATTGGTGATGGAACCTCTGCGAAGTTACTTTCTATAACTCTTTGTATTTCATCTTCTATACTATCATCTAATTTATATCCTCTATTATCAAAGAACTTTATTCCATTATCTTGAACTGGATTATGAGATGCTGAAATCATTACTCCTGCATCAGCATTATATTTTCTTGTTAAATAAGCTACTGCTGGTGTTGGTACAACTCCTAACAATACAGCCTCTGCTCCTACTGAAAGTATCCCTGCAACTAAAGCTGCTTCTAACATATCCCCTGATATTCTTGTATCCTTAGCTACTAGTATCTTTGGTTTATGTGTACCTTCTGTTAAAACATAAGCTCCAGCTCTTCCTAAACTATAAGCAATATCTGCAGTTAATTCAGTGTTTGCTACACCTCTTACTCCATCAGTTCCAAACATTCTACTCATTTAAATTACCTCACTTATTTTTATTGTATATACTTTAATGAACTAGTAAAACCCCACTATAGTATACATCGTATTCCTTTAATTTACAACTTGATAACAAAATCGTCTATTTATAATATATTATATCCATAAGTTAGTATTCAAATTTAAACTTTAGTTATTTGAACTTATAATTAATATATTTCATCATTCTCATCATCGTCATCAAAATTTTCTTTGCAAATATCACTGCTTATATTAAAAGTTTTGTTATAAATATTTTTTGTAGGAATTATCCAAGCTTCTCCTATCCCAGTATATATATCAACCTTATCATCATTATCAGATATATCCCTAATTATAGTATTTCCAGAACTCTCTACTGATAATTTTACATTTCCTGTTCTCAATACTACTAAATCATCTTTTACTACTAGTTTATCTTTATAAAGTTTACATCTTAATATCTCACTTTCAGGTACTGGAATTTTTAATAAAACTATCCCACTTCCTTTTAGCTTCAATTGAACAATATCCTCATCATCTTCTTTCATTTGAGATGTCCTTTTCATAATTTTATATATTTCAATTTCCTCTTCACAAGCATAAAATATATTATCATCTATTATTACTTCATCATCTTCTAACTCTACCAACGTAAAATATTCAAGGGTTTGTTCTAAAAACACCTCCCCTTTACCTTCAATTATTGGTTTAATCATAGATTCATCTATTTTTTTATTTTTAAATAACCTCTGTGAAAATTTAGATGTAACTTCTATATTACTTTTTATAGAAACGTCACCTTTCATAAAGCTTAAAGCTCCAGGCTGTACTTTAACCGAACTATTATCTAAGATTATTCTAGCTTGCTTAAGAGTTATCCCATAATTCTGTAATCTATTTATATTTATTGTATTCTCAATCGAACTTACTCCACTTAAGTTTTCATACTCAAGTATTTGAAAAGTTGAATCATTAATCATTTCTGAAATCATAGTTAATTTATTATTAATATTAACAGTTGTTCTCATCCTCTTCACCCCTTGTCCAAATTCTTGACAAGTATTTAATTTTTAATACGAATTAATATCATTTCTTTAGTTATCCATCCACTTAAATAAACTTAATTGCTTCATATGCAGATATATAGAGTTGAAATTATATATATTAATAACAAAAAAGAGCAAGACTCATTTTAGTTAAGAATTAATTCTTAACTTTAAATATTGTCTTGCACTTTAATTTTATATTATCTTAAACGTACTTTTTTGCTTTTTCTTCTCCACTAAGAACTCTAATTGCCCCTTGTGCTAATGCTAACAATTCATCTTCTCCTGGATATACTACTATTGGTGCAATCCATCCTACATACGAATTTATATCATCACATACTTTTTTTCCATAGGCAATTCCACCTGTCAAAATAATAGCATCGACTTTGCCCATTAATACTGTTGCCATACTTCCAATTTCTTTTGAAATTTGATATATAAATGCATCATATATTAATGATCCGTACTTATCTCCTTCTTGCTTTAGCTTTAATACATCTCTTGCATCGTTAGTATTTAAATATGCTACATAGCCACCTTTACCAACTATCTTACTAAATACCTCAGATTCTGTATATTTCCCACTATAACACATCTTTATTAAATCACCTACAGGAACTGATCCTGCACGTTCTGGTGAGAATGGTCCATCACCATCTAATGCATTATTAACATCTATAACTCTTCCATTTTTATGAGCTCCAACAGAAACTCCTCCACCCATATGAACAACTATTAAATTAAGATTTTCATATCCTTTGTTAGTTTCTTTTCCATATCTCTTTGCTACAGCTTTTTGATTTAAAGCATGAAATTTACTCTTTCTTGGTAATTCAGGCATTCCTGAAATCCTTGCAATATCTTGAAGTTCATCTACTACTACTGGATCAACTATAAAAGCCTTTATTCCTAATTCATCAGCTATTTCCTTCGATAATATTCCCCCTAAATTAGATGCATGTTGCCCTTGTACTCCTGCTTTTAGATCTTCTATCATAGACTCATCAACTTCATAAGTTCCTCCTGGCATAGGTTTAAGCATTCCACCTCTACCAACTACAGCATCTAAAGTAGTTATATCAAATTTCTTATTTTTCAACACATCTAAAATAACATTCTTTCTAAAACTTTTTTGGTCATAAATAGTTTTATAAGAAAGAATCTCTTCTGCTGAATGCCTTAAAGTTTCAACTAAAACTTCATGTTCTCCATCATATACTCCTATCTTAGTTGATGTTGACCCTGGATTTATTATAAGTAATCTGTATGACATTTCTCAATCTCCCTCTTTATCCGTTTATTTCTTTGATTCTGCAACTAATGCTGCTAAAGCTATAGAATTTACCTTAGTTTCACAACTGTCAGCTCTAGATGTCAAAATAACTGGAGCTGATGTTCCTACTAAAATACCACCATTCCTAGTTTTCGCTGTATATGTTAATGCTTTATACATTACATTCGCAGCCTCAATATTTGGAAATAATAATATGTCTGCTTTTCCAGCAACCTCACCTTTTATACCCTTATGATGAGCTGCCTCTTCAGATAACGCATTATCTAACGCTAATGGTCCATCTACTATACATCCCTTTATTTGACCTCTATCATTCATCTTAGATAAAAGTGATGCATCTACTGTTGCCGGCATATCTGTATTCACAACTTCTACAGCACAAATTGGAGCTACCTTTGGGTACTCAATACCACAAGCTTTCGCTACCATCACTGAATTATTAATAATCTGAGCTTTTGCCTTAATGTCTGGATAAGTATTAAATGCTGCGTCTGTAAGTAATATAAGTCTATCTATACCATCGATTTCAAATACTGCAACATGAGACATAAGCTTTCCTGTTCTTAATCCTACTTCCTTATTTAATACACCTCTTAAAAATGTAGCTGTATCTATAAGACCTTTCATTACCATATCAGCTTGTCCGGTAGATACTAACTCCATAGCTTTCAATGTAGCTTTTTGTGGATCCTCTTCGTTTATTATTTCAAATTTACTTAAATCCATATCAATATTTTTAGCTATTTTTTCAATTTTAGCCTTATCTCCTACTAGAATTGAATCTACAACTCCTCTATCTTTTGCTAAATTAACAGCTTCTAAGACAGGTTCATCTTGAGCTACCGCTACAGCTAATTTCTTAGTACTTACAGCCTTTAATTGTGAAAATAATTCTTCAAAATTCTTTCCCATATAACACCTCATACTATTCCATACTTTTCTTTATTTAATTATTTGTTTACCCATTAACCATTATACCATCATTTTACTATTTTAAAATTATTTGTAATAAAAAAAATCCTGAAAATAAACTTTTCAGGATTTTTTACTATATTTAATAACACTTATATTTTCCTATTATTCTTTCTGCTACTTTTATTCCATCAACTGCTGCTGATATTATTCCTCCAGCAAACCCAGCTCCTTCACCTGCTGGATATAATCCATGCATAGATATACTTTCAAGATTTTCATTTCTTGTTATTCTTACTGGAGCAGATGTTCTAGTTTCTATTCCTGTAAGAACAGCATCAGTTCTTCCATACCCTTGTATTTTCTTATCAAAGTTAACTACACCTTCTTTTATAGCTTCAACTACATAACTCGGTAAGCACCCTCTCATATCAACTAATTCATATCCTGGCTTATAACTAGGATTTACAGCTCCTAATTTAGTAGATTTTCTATTATTTAAGAAATCACCTAATAACTGAACTGGTGCATTATAATTACTTCCTCCAAGTTTAAAGGCTAAACTTTCATAATGTCTTTGGAACTCCATACCTCTTAATACATCATTTCCTTCAAAGTCCTCTGGACTAACTGTAACTACTAAAGCAGAGTTTGCATTTTCTAAATCTCTAGCATAATAACTCATTCCATTTGATACTAATCTATTCTCCTCTGAAGAAGCTGCAACAACAACTCCACCTGGACACATACAGAATGAATAAACCCCTCTATTTAAATCTTTACTTTGATATGTAAGTTTATAATCTGCCGCTTTTAATCTCGGATGATTATGATATTTTCCATACTGAGAAATATTTATCATTTCTTGTGGATGTTCTATTCTTACACCTACTGCAAAAGCCTTTGGCTCCATAAATATACCAATTTCTTTTAACATCTCATATGTATCTCTTGAACTATGTCCTAAAGCTAAAACTAGAGCATCACAAGGTATTTCTTCGCCATTCACTATTATGCTCTTTATTTTACCATCTTTCCCATTTATGTATTCAAGCTTTGAAGAGAACATAACTTCTCCCCCAAAAGCTATAATCTTTTTTCTTATATTCTTAACTACATCTTTTAATATATCAGTTCCAACGTGTGGCTTAGCTTCATATATAATTTCAGCAGGTGCACCAGCTGAAACTAATTGCTCTAAAACATAGTCGCATCTTTTATCTTTAATTCTTGTAGTTAATTTTCCATCTGAAAATGATCCGGCTCCCCCTTCTCCAAACTGAACATTAGATTCTAGGTTTAGTTCTCCATTATCCCAAAATCTTTTTACTGTTTCAGTTCTTTTATCTACATCTTCTCCTCTTTCTATAACTAATGGTCTATATCCTTTTTCAGCTAACATTAACGCTGCAAATAACCCAGCTGGACCTAGACCTACTACAACAGGTCTACTATTAAGTTCTTCAGTTCCAGGTTCTACATCTGGATCATACTTTGTATCATCTATTTTTACATTGTTATCATGAAGTCTATCAACAATTTTCTTTTCATTTTTATGATTAACTTCAATAGCATATGTAAACTTAATATTATTTTTATTTCTTGCATCTAAACTTTCTTTTATAATTTTAAAGTTTTCTATTTCATCAATTGAAATCTTTAATTTCTTACTTACTCTTTTCTTTAAAACTTCTATATTATCATCTAGTCCAAGTACTATATTATTAATTCTTATAGTCATATAATCACCTTTCAAATTGTTATTTATGAAACTACAACCGTTATAGTAATAATTTCCACTTACAAAATTATAATTCATTCTGTAAAAATTTATTTAAATAAATGACAGATTTTGAATTTAACTTCTGTATACTTTCTTATAGTTCTATATTTTATCATATCTTAATTATTAATACAGTTTTTTATAAAAAAATAAAGCCTGCTATTAAGCTGACTTTATTCATTAAGCATAACTTATAAATTTCTAATTATTCATAAAAAACTACTCTGTTGGCGTAGTTTCCGTAACTACTTTTTCTAAATTAAATGATACTTTATCTAGAACTTCTAATCTAACTTTATCATTAGGAGAATTTAATGTTATCGCTGGATATTCAGTAAATTGCCCTGCTTCAGTATAACTTGATAAATCTAAGTTAGCTGTTATAGATTCTGCAGTTATATTCTTTATATCTTCTTCATAACCAATAACCTTAACTCTTACTGTCTTATTTGTAACATCCAGATTTAACCCGTCAACAACTCCATTTAAAGCAACATCTACAGTTACTTCTTTACTTGATTCATTTTCTACAGTAATAGTTACAGAAACACTATTAACATCTCCTAAATTAACTTGTACTTTATCTGGTATTTTTAAATCTACATCTATAG
This sequence comes from Clostridium disporicum, assembly GCF_001405015.1. Classification (GTDB taxonomy): domain Bacteria; phylum Bacillota; class Clostridia; order Clostridiales; family Clostridiaceae; genus Clostridium; species Clostridium disporicum_B. Next base: position 64,386 of record NZ_CYZX01000018.1, on the reverse strand, counting down.
TTGTATCACCTGTAATATTTGATAAATTTACTGGATTAGTTTCAATAACATCAATAGTATCTAAAATTTCTTTAGGACCACTTAATTCTACTTCTTTGTAATTTGATGTAAAATCCTTTAATCTTATTCCACTTATTAATTCACCTACTGTATTTACTTTAACTGGAACAATTTTGCCTTCATTTACATTTATCGTAGCATCAATCGTATCTTGAGATAATGTAACATTATCAACCTTATTTCCATTTTCATCTACTGGATATAAATGATAACTTTTTGAAATAGTTTCACTTAAATTATATTCTTCCCCTCTAGCTACTACAGAGGCAACATTATCTATAGCTGATTTTGGTCCACTGATAGTTACTTTGTCATTACTAAATTCTATTGGTGCAACATAATATGTTGGTTTAGCTATTATATTTATATCAGAGGTTATTTCTATATCCTTTTTAACATACTCCTCTATATATATAGTTAGAGTCAATGAACTATTATTTTTTATTGCTACTCTAGCCGGTGAATCCACTATATGAACTGGGATTTTATTAGCTCCAATCTTATATGCATATTCGCTTAAATCTATTACAATCTCAAAATCATCCTTATTTATTTTACGCAAATCTTGAGTTGTTCCTTCAATCTTTAGGTTAACAAAAAATTGCTGATTAGGTGCTAATGTTAGATTAGAATCTTTAAGCACTCCTTCGTTCATAAGTTGAACCGGCACTTTATTTATATCTTGTGTCTTAATTGGATTTTCAACATTTGTCACATAAAACCATAAAGCTATGGATAACAAAAGACATACCATTTGAACTATTGCTTTTTGTTTATTATTCCAGTTATCCATAATTTCACCTTCTTGCCTGCTGTTTTAACTCTCTTTTCTTCTCTATGCTCCATTATCTTTAATAAAACTACTCTTAATTTTTCTTTATCATAATTTCTAGTCAATCTACCATTGATAGCTAATGATATTGTTCCTGTTTCTTCAGAAACTATTATTACTATTGCATCTGATATTTCAGATAACCCAATGGCCGCTCTATGTCTAGTTCCAAGTTTTTTATTGATATCTTTATTTCCTGTTAAAGGTAACACACACCCTGCTGCTAATATCTTATTCTTCCCTATAATCGTTGCACCATCATGTAATGGCGTATTCACTACAAATATATTTTCTAAAAGGTTGGCTGAAATTCGTGCATCTAATACAGTTCCATTAGATATTATTTCAGCAAGCCCAGTACTTTGCTCAATAACTATTAATGCTCCTGTCTTTGTTTCAGCTAAATTAGATACTGCTGTTACTATTTCTTTTACATATATATTTCTCTTCTCACTATCTTCAAAACCATATACATCTTCAAAAGCACTTCTTCCTAAATGCTCTAATGCTCTTCTTATTTCTGGTTGAAAAATAATAACTACCGATAATACTCCTATAGTTAATGTCTTATTCAATATAAAATTCAACATAGTTAATTTTAATAACCCACTTATAGGAATTAAAATTACTATAAAAACTATACCTTTCAATAATTGTTCTGCTCTAGTTTCTTTTATGAGCATATATCCTTTATAAAAAATAAATGCAACTACTAAAATATCCACTATAGACATTATTGAAATATTTGCTAGTGAATTTGTAACCACTGTAAAAAATTCTTGCATTTAGTCCACCACCATAATTTTTCTAATTAAAATTATACACCATTATTCCAAATCTTAGTATAAGAAATTTTATTTTATTATTTTTCCTTAACTTATTAATATTTATTTATTTTCACTAATATAAATTTATGTAAAGAATACTTTTTGGAGGTGTATATAATGGAAATTTTTAAAACTAAACTTCGTGAAAACAAAAAGTTTATATTAATTATATTCTTAGTACTTTTACTGGCATTTATATCTATAGCATTTATTTATAATTATAAATTTAAAAATAACAATTCTAAATCTAATACATTTGATTATATAGTTGAAGAAATAAATGCTATAAATAATTCAATCAAAGACTATCCTACTGAATTTAATCTAAACAATGAAAGCATAGTTACTTCTCTTAGAAATAATATAAATAATTTAGAAACAATTAAAAATGATTTACGTGCTTTAATTATTCTAGATGATTACACTAGAGATATATCTTCAAAAATTCTCTCATCTATAGAGTCTGCCCAAACTTTATATAATTGTTGTATTTCATCTCTAGAATATCAAAATATATCATCTTCTTCTGAATATGTAACTAAAATAAATGAACAACAATTTGATTTATTAAAAAGTTATAGCGATTTAAATTATTTAGGCATAGACATAAAATTCAATGATAGCTCTTTAGTCTTTTTTGATAAGTTGATAAATTACTTGAATAATTTAGAAATTGTTACTAAAAAAAATAATATTAGTACATCTCAAGGTGAAGCATTTATGAAGAACTTCAAAACTGCTGTTAATAATTTTTCTGAATTAGTTGAAGATCTTGAGCCTGCTATATCAAAAGTCCGAGAAGACAATAGATCATTTGACTCTATACTTAATGATATAGCTGATAAAGAAAGTAAATTCTTAAATATAAAAAGCAATATTAATAGTATATCTATTCCTGAAGGCTATTTATCATATTACAATGCTTTAATTGACACCTTTAACTTATACTCTAACTATTTAAAAACATTAAAAGTAGCTATAATATTTGAAAAATCATCTACTAATTATAAAGATAATAAAGATTCTATAGATAAGAATTATGAGAATGCTTTTTCTAAACTTGACGATGTAAATGACTCATTAAACTCTTTAAATAAGTCTTTAGAAAATTTTTAGTATTAATTTTCTTCTTTTGGGTAAAAATATTGTTTGATTGGGTTATATCCAAAAGGAGGTTTTTATGAAAAAATTAAAACAAATATTTTCTTTTATTTTGACCCTTTCCCTTTCAGTACTATATAGTTATCCTAAATTTGCTTCTGAAAATGATATAAATATCATTAATGATAGCGCAAATATACTTTTAACGACTAGAGAAAACAACAATTTAATAAATAATTTTATAGATATATCCAATGATGAGTATGTAGAAGTTTTTAGCCAAAATGATAAAATGATTTATTTAACTCAAAATGATATATATCTTATGTCGCAAATAGTTTATGCTGAAAGTAAAGGGGAACCCTTTGAAGGAAAGGTAGCGGTTGCATCGGTAATACTTAATAGAGTATTATCTCCTAACTTTCCTGATACTATTGAGGAGGTAGTATTTCAACCAAATGCTTTTTCTTGCGTCATAAATAACGAAATACAAGTATCACCTACTCAAGAATGTTTTGATGCAGTTCATGAGGCTATAAATGGCCACGATCCAACTAGAGAGGCCTTATTCTTTTATAATCCTGAAATTGCAACCTGTAGTTGGATGCAAGAAGTTGATAAAACTAATATAACCCCTATAGGTCATCACGTTTTCTTTTCACTGTATTAAATAAATTGCGTAGCACTTTGGTGAAAAGTTTGACTTTGTCAAAAGGGAAAATGCCACTGACGTGACAGTGAAAATATTGCCTATGGCAATGATGGAAAGTATCTATATTAATAGCTTTCACTTTAACTTCAGTTAAATTTTCACTGCTACGATAGTAGCATTTTCACCTCGACGTAGTCGACTTTTCGCTTATGAGCTTCGCCAACAATACTATTCAAATGTTCCTTTTACAACAGCCTCTCCTTTTTCAACAACTATTTTTCCTTTCGCTATTACCATATCTATATCTAAACTTTCTTCGTCTACTATTACAAAATCTGCATCTCTTCCTCCTGTTATCCTTCCCTTATTATCAAGCTTAAGTATATTTGCTACATTAGAAGTTATTACTTTTATAGCCTCTTCTATTGGTACCTTATGTTCTTTTATACTCTCTTTAACCTCTCTATATAAACTTGATACTGAGCATATTCCTAACCCTACTAAATGTCCTTGTTCATCAAATTTAGGCATACTTCCATTAGCATCTGAAGAAAATGTTATATGTTCTATATCTACTCCATTTCTTAAAAGAGTTGATAATCCTTCACCGGCTCTTATTTCTCCTGGCTCTAAAAAGTTAGGATCACTACTTGTTGTTAAATCTATAAAACCACCTTTTTTTGCATATAATTCACCTTCATAGAATAACTTATCACTTCTATTTATATGAGTTGGTAATACTTGCGTTGGTGGAATCTCTGTTTCATCTATTAATTTAGATAAATATTCTAACTTTCTTGCTCCATTTCCTAAATGAACATTAACTATCCCAGCCTTTCCAGATAACAAGCCTCCAACTCTAGCACTAGCTACTGTATTTACGAAATCTTGAAATGTTGCTTGAGAACTTCTATGATCAGATAACGCTACTTCTCCAACTCCTATAACTTTGTCGACCATCATCATATCCCCTTTTATACTATCTGTAATGGTCTTTACAGGAATCTCATAAGAACCAGTATAACAATAAGTAGTTATACCTTCTTCTTCTAATCCTTTAGCTTTTGCAATTAATGATCTCATATTTCTACATACTCCATCAGTTCCAATACATCCTACTACTGTCGTTACTCCAGCTTCTATTAGCGTTGATAACTGCATCTCTGGTGTACGTGTCTTAAATCCACCTTCACCACCTCCACCTAATATATGAACATGATTATCTATAAATCCTGGATAAAGTAGCTTTCCTTTCCCATCAATTATTTCTATTGCTACAAAATTATTTGGAATTTCTACATTATCATATATTCCTTCAATTTTATTTGAAGTTATTACTACATCTTTAATTCCTAAATCTTCTGGCGCGTAAACATGTATATTCTTAATAACAGTAATCATTATTCTCCTCCTATAATTTTCTTAAAAACTTTATCTAAGTTATATTTTTATCCTATTAATATTATTAGTTACAAATAAAATATTAGTCCTAATATTGCCGCAATAACTATAACTAAAATTGGATGTACTTTCTTGGAGACTAATATAATTCCTATTATTATAGTTATAATTATGCTTTTTAAATCTACGTATGATTCTTTAGCTAAATCTATAAATGCATATATTATTAAAGCTATAAGTATAGGTCTCATACCAGCTAACATAGCCTTTACAGTAATCGATTCTTTAAACTTATCTAATATCTTATTTATAATTGTTACTAATATAAACGATGTTGTTATAACTCCTAGTGTTGCTACAACACTACCAGCCACTCCTCCAACTTTATATCCCACAAATGTTGCTGAATTTATCGCTACAGGTCCTGGTGTCATTTGTGATATTCCTATTATGTCACTAAATTGAGACATTGATATCCAACAATTATTTTCTACTATTTCCCTCTGCATAAAAGGTAACATTGCATAACCCCCGCCAAAGCTAAATGTTCCAATCTTTAAGAAAACAAAATAAAGTTTAATTAATATTTCCATATATTACACCTGATTTTTTAAGAATATAACTCCATATAATCCTGAAATAATTATTACCAATACAGGGTGTATATTAAAAAATGCCAAAGCAATTATTCCAACAATTATAGTTATTAGTGTTCTTATATTCTTCTCTAGACCTTTTGAAAGGCTTATTGCTCCAATTAAAACTAGCATTGGCACTGCTGCTGTTATCCCTTTAAAAGCTGCATTTACATAATAGTTATCTCTAAATTTCATAAAAAAAACTGCAATGATTAGAATGATTAAAAATGATGGTAGTATTACAGCAAGTAATGCTACCATCGCACCTATAAATCCCCCAATTTTATATCCTAAAAATACTGAAGTGTTAACAGCTAAAGCTCCTGGTAAACTTTGAGAAACAACCAAAATATCCAAAAATTCCTCTTTACTAATCCATCCTTTATTTACTACCACTTCCTCTTCTATTAGTGGTATCATTGCATATCCTCCTCCAAAGGTAAATGTCCCAATCTTAAATATTGATAAAAATAGTTCTAAAGACTTTTTCATAATCTCCTCCATAATTTACCTTTATTCTTTCTTACTGTGAGTATATGATACTTCAATAATCTATAGTTTAAATTTAACAATTTATGATATATTTTTCAATTATTAATAAATAAAAAAAGTACGCCTATTAAGCGTACTTTTTTATCTATTGTTAATTATTTTAATATTACTCTTGTTCTAATATTATCTTCTTAGCTGTTAATATTGATGTAGCACTCATTGAGAATTCATCTAGTCCGTATTCTACTAATGTTGGGATAGCAGCTTCATCTCCTGCCATTTCTCCACACATTCCAACCCACTTACCGTGTTTGTGAGCTCCATCTATAGTCATTTTTATTAATCTTAATACAGCTGGGTGCATTGGATTGTAAAGGTATGATACCTTCTCACTCATTCTGTCTGCAGCTAATGTATATTGGATTAAGTCGTTAGTTCCGATTGAGAAGAAGTCTACGTGCTTAGCTAATTCATCAGCCATAACTGCTGCAGCTGGAATTTCAACCATGATACCCCATTGAGTTGTATCTGAAGTTTTAACTCCTTCAGAATGTAATTCTGCTCTACATTCTTCAACGAATGCTTTAGCTGCTTGGAATTCTTCTAATCCTGAAATCATTGGGAACATTACACAAAGATTTCCGTATACAGAAGCTCTTAATAAAGCTCTTATTTGAACTCTGAATATGTCTTTTCTATCTAAACATAATCTTATAGCTCTATATCCTAAGAATGGGTTCATTTCTTCTGGTAATGGTAAGTATGGTAATACTTTATCCCCACCGATATCTAATGTTCTAATAACGATTTGTTTACCGTTAGCTTTTTCTAAAACAGTTTTGTAAGCTTGGAATTGTTCTTCTTCAGTTGGAGCTGACTCTCTATCCATGTATAAGAATTCAGTTCTGAAAAGACCTACACCGTCTCCACCATTAGCTAATACTTGATCTATATCTTCAGGCTTACCGATGTTACCACAAACTTCAATTCTCTTTCCTGATTTAGTTACAGTCTTAACTTCGATAAGTTTCTTTAACTCTTCTTGTTCTGCTGCAAATCTTTCTTTCTTAGCTATATACTCAGCAATAACTTCTTCTGATGGATTGATTATTGCAAATCCTTCTATACCATCAACGATGATTGAATCACCATTTTTAACTGATTTAGTTATATCTCCTAAACCAACTACAGCTGGGATTTCTAAAGTTCTAGCCATGATAGCAGAGTGAGAAGTTCTTCCTCCGATATCAGTTAAGAAACCTACAACTTTTGATCTATCTAATTGAGCTGTATCTGATGGAGTTAAGTCGTAAGCAACAACTACAGTATTTGCTTCAGTTATAGCAAATCCACTTCCACCTTTTCCTGCTAAGTTAGAGATGATTCTCTTAGAAACGTCTTTAATATCAGCAGCTCTTTCTCTCATATAGTCATCTTCCATTGATTCGAAAATCATAACAAATGTATCTGTAACGCTTTGAACTGCTTTCATAGCATTTAAGCTATCACCTTCAATAGTCATTTCCATTTGACCTGTGAATTCTGGGTCATCTAATAAAGTTAAATGAGCTTCAAAAACTTGTGCTTCGTGCTCTCCTATTTCTGCAAGGGTTTTTTCTTTTATAGCTGTTAATTGTTCTTTAGAAGCGTCTAAAGCTTTCTTTAAGCTTTCTTTTTCAGCAGCTACGTCTGAAACTTTAGCATCAGTTATAACTATTTCTTCATGTTCTTGTATGAATACTTTACCTATTGCATAACCCTTTGATGCAGCAATACCTTTTTTCATTATTGAATTCCTCCCTATACTTAAGCATAAATCTTGTTGTTCTTAAGTTAAAAATTAATTAAAATTTTTATCAAATAATTATCACTAATTTTCATTATAACATATTTTTTATTATTGTTAATAAAAATTGTTTACATTTTTTCCAATCTGAAAAAAATTCTATATTATTTTCCTATAAATCATCTATTAATGTGCTTGCTTTTGCATATGCTGTTGACTTAGCTTCAAAAAAATCTGTTTTTACTGAATTTGCATCTGATAAAGTGTCTACCCAATTAGCAGGATTTTTATCATATCCTTCATATAAAGGCGTTAAACCTATCTCTTTTAATCTTTTATTACCTAAATATTTTATATACGACTCTATCATATTTTTATTTATTCCTTGGATATTATCTCCGATAACATAATGCCCCCAATTTATTTCATTTTCCACTCCACATCTCATCATTTCCCTTAATTCCTCTTTAAGTTCATCCGTAAATAAGGTTTCCTCTTCTCGTTGAAGTTCTCTCATTATGTTTCTAAATAACCAAAGGTGTGTATTCTCATCTCTATTTATATATCTTATTTCTTGAGCTGAACCTGGCATTTTACCATTTCTCTCCAAATTATAAAAAAACATAAATCCTGAATAAAAATATATACCTTCTAATATATAGTTTGCCATTATAGTCTTAATCAAATTCTCTTTTGTAGGTGATTCTATAAAATTATTATATAAATCTCCTATAAATTTATTTCTAGTTAATAAAATTTCATCATCTTTCCATTGATAAAGTATCTCATTTCTCTTTTCTGGTGAACATATAGTATCTAACATATAACTATAGCTTTGAGAGTGAACAGCTTCTTGGAAAGCTTGAATTGTTAAACACAAATTTACTTCACTAGCTGTGATGTAATTATTTATATTACTCAAATTAGCAGTTTGTATTGAGTCTAAAAATATTAAAAAAGATAGTATTTTATCATAAGCTGTTCTTTCTTCTGTTGTTAATTTATTATAATCCTTCAAATCTTGAGAAAGATTAATTTCTTCTGGTATCCAGAAATTATTCATTCCTTGTCTGTACCAATCAGCAACCCAACTATACTTCATATTATTAAAATCATTTAAGTTAGTTGTATTTCCATTAATCATCCTCTTCTTACTTATATCTATATCACCATTTTCATTAAATAATGGCTTTCTATTAACATTCATCTCTCATTTCTCCTCACTTCTTTTTTAGTGACAAATTTAAAATTACAAGTTACTAATAAAATTTCTAAGCAACTTTCTTTAAATAAAATTTTCTAAAATAACCTCAGGTGATTTTATTCCTTAAGTTTTAACTCACTTTAAGTTGTCACTGTTTTAAGCTGAACAGCTTTCACAATCTGAAACAGTTAATGATTTAGATCTTACATAATAAATTGATTTAACACCACATTTACATGCTTCTATATATAGGTTCATTATTTGTCTCATTGTATAATCTGTAGTTATATATAAATTAAATGATTGTCCTTGATCTATATGTCTTTGTCTTATTCCATTTACTTGTATGCATAATTTTTGTTCTATGTTATACGCTGAATTATAATACCAGAAGTTTTCCCAACTTAAATTTGGAGCTGTTTTTGGTATTATACTTCCCTTTTTCTCCTCTAACCAGAATCTTGCCATAACAGGGTCAACACCTTCAGATGTTCCAGCTATAGTAGCAGTAGATCCATTTGGAGCAACCGCAAATAGGTATCCATTTCTCATTCCAAATTCTTTAACATTTTCTCTTAATTCATTCCACATTGGTGAGTTATATTGTCTTAAATCAAAATAATCACCTGTCTGCCAATCAGATCCTTCAAAATATGTATACGAACCTTTTTCTTTTGCTATATTAACACTAGCTTTTATTGCATAGAAATTAATCTTTTCATACACTTTATCAGCAAACTCTAGATGCTTATCTTCTGTCCAATGAATTTTATTATTAGCTAGCATATGATGATAACCACTTGTTCCAAGACCTATAGCTCTGTATTTCTTATTAGTAACTTCTGCAAATGGTACCGCATAATAATTTAGATCAATTACATTATCCATAGCTCTTATTTGAGTTTCTACTACATACTCAATTTCTTTATCTGAATTTACATCTATATTTCCTAAAACTACTGATGAAAGATTACATACTACAAAATCTCCAGCTTTAGTTTTTTCTACTATTATTTTGTCTCCATCTTCATCAATTATTTCTGTTTGTTGTATGTCCATAGCACTTGTATTTTGCATTATCTCTGTACAAAGATTTGAAGAATATATCATACCTTTATGCTTATTAGGATTCATTTTATTTGCTGTATCTCTATAAAAAGCAAATGGAGTTCCTGTTTCTGCAGCACTCTTTATAATTAATCTAACTATATCTTTAACAGACATTACTCTTTTTTCTATTCTTTCATCATTAACACATTCATAGTATTTTTCTTCCCATTCTTCTCCATAGAAATCTTCAAGATTATATCCTTTCACAGTTCTTATTTCGTGTGGACACATCATATACCAATCTGCATCTATATTAGACTCAGCTAGCTTCCAGAAAAGATTAGGATAACAAAGCCCTGGGAATATATCGTGAGCTTTCTTTCTATCATCACCATTATTTGTTCTTAACTGTAAAAATTCTGGTAAATCTTTATGCCAAGCATCTAACCATATTGCAACTGATCCATTTCTAACTCCTAATTGGTCTACTGCAATAGCTGTATCATTAAATAATTTTATCCATGGTATTACTCCGCCTGCAGCTCCTTTAAATCCTCTAATAGTAGAACCCATAGCTCTTACTTTACCAAGATATATTCCCATTCCTCCACCGAATTTAGAAACCTCAGCAAAATTGTCTAATGATTTATATATTCCCTTCAAGCTATCATCTACTGTATCTATAAAACACGAACTCAATTGATAGAATGGTTTTCTTGCATTTGACATAGTTGGTGTTGCCATAGTTGCTTTAAGCGAACTTAAAACATCATAGAATCTTTTTACCCAATACAATCTTTCCTCTTTTTTTTCTGGAATTGCTAAATGCATAGCTATACCCATAAACATCTGTTGAGGTGCTTCTAAAACAGCCCTACTAAAGTCTTGAATTAGATACCTCTTTGCTAATAAATCTATTCCGCTATATGTAAAAATTAAATCTCTTTCTGGTTTTATAAATTTCTCTAATTCATATATATCATCTTTAGAATAACTGTTTAATATATACTCTCCATATAATTTTTTTTCTGTCATATTATTTATGAAGCTATAAAAATCATTATATACATTAGAATCTTCTTCTAATTCTCTGTTTTTTCTTATGTCATCATACAGTTTATCTATATATAATTTTGAAGCTACATATTGCCACTTTGGTTCACTATCTGTTGTTAACTCAAGTGAAATTTGAATTACTGACTTTCTAATCTCATCATTACTCATTGACGGTCTTATTATATTTTCACAACTCTCTATTAGCTTCTTACTTGTATAGATTTCATTTTCCCCTTCTAATCCTTCAACTGCATAGTTACATATTCTTTGTAAATATCCCATAGTTTCCTCCACCATATATAGTATACTTTACTCTTTTTTTCAACACTCTGACACAATATATTGTTAATTATAACTTTGCTATATATACTTGTAAAATTAAAAAATAAATAAAAAAAGAGAAAATAACATATTTTCCTCTCACTTGCTTAAATTATCTATTATTTTTAATAATTAATAACTATTACTATTTAATATATATTATCGTAATTGTCAATATTTTATTGCTAATTTTATTAAAATAATATTAACATCTCTTAGAAACTAATATATAATCAAACTTATGAAAAATAATAATTGTAACATGAGGTGCACTAATGAAAGATTTACTTAAATCAAAAAACTTTTATATTGATGTAGTAGTTATAATTTTAGGGTGTTTTATCTACTCACTAGGAGTTAATCTTTTCTTAACTAATGCAAAACTTGTAAGTGGAGGGGTTACAGGAATAGCTCTTATTTTACAATATGTATCTGATATTCCATCAGGTATTACTGTATTCCTATTAAATATTCCTTTATTTTTTATAAGTTATAAATTTCTTAGTAAAAGATTTACTCTATATACCGCTATAGGTATGCTTTCTATTTCATTATCATTAATAATTACTAAACCATTATCAGCATTAATTCAAGTTAACGACATACTATTATACTGTATATACGGTGGAGTCTTATGTGGTATTGGTATGGGGCTTGTATTTTATAGAAATGGTTCTACTGGTGGAATAGATATTATAACTATGGTAATTAGAAAAAAATATTCTAATTTTGAAATTGGTAAACTTAATTTTGTATTCAACTTAATTATAGTTGCTATTGCTGCACTTATTTTCGGTTTACCACAAGCGCTTTATACACTTATCTCTATGTTCATACAAGGAACTATTTTAGATAAAGTATTAAATGGATTTACAAGCAAGAAATTATTGTTAATCCTTACAGAAAAAGAAAATGAAATTATAAATTACGTTATAAATGACTTGCACCGTGGTATTACATCAATTATGGCTGAAGGTGAATATACTCATAGTAAGAAGAAGATGTTATATGTAGCTATTACTTCTTCACAATTTATTAGTTTAAAAAATAAAATTCTTCGTATTGATCCTAAAGCATTTATTACAATAATTGATGCTTCAGAAGTTAAAGGTAAAGGATTCATAAACATATAGTTAAAAATTAAGAGTTAAAAGTTAAAGATGGAACTACTAATATAGTTTCTAATACAATAAAGTTATTATAATTTTATTCTTTAACTTTTAACTCTTCTCTATTACCCTTTCGTGTTATTTCCCCGGCAATGTTTATTAATTGCTATTATCATTAGTATTATTACTATTTTCATTAAAATATCTATCTATTCCTAAAGAAATTCCATCAACTATTAAATTTTGATGCTCTTCACTCTTTAACTTTACTTCCTCTTCAGGATTAGATAAAAAGCCACATTCAACTAATATTGATGCTCCATCAAACTTATCTCTTAAAATCAAATATGCCTCACCAGCAGGCTTAGCTACTCTTTTATTATTATCTTTAATTGTTTCTTTTAATGAATCTTGAACTATATTAGCTAATGTTGAGCTCTTATCATTAGACGCATACCAAACCTGTGCTCCATAACACTTGCTTTGCGCAAACATATTTTGATGTATAGAGACAAATATATCACAATTAGTTTCTATCTTCATCTCTGTTCTTCTTTTTAAATCATCACGCTTCTTCTCTCTAATAGTACTACCTTTTTGGTATAATCCTTCATCTTCATCTCTAGTCATATATACTGTATATCCCTTACTAACTAGTTTTTCTTTAAGCTTTGTAGCTATTTGGAGATTAATATCCTTTTCTATAGTTCCATTTTTAGATTGAGCTCCTCCATCAATTCCTCCATGACCAGGATCTATTAATATAACTTTAGAATCATCACTTTCTACATTTGCTTTTGCAGACACTGTACAAATTGATAATAAAATAAAAATACTAAATACAAATATAATAATCTTCTTCATATTATTCCTCCAATATACATATCTGATATTAGTATTCTTTAATGTATCACTCTTTATACCATTCTACATTTATTAAAATTTTTAAAGTACCTGAATAAAAAAAAGATGTTATAAGCTTTAATCCTACAACATCTTTTTTTTAAATTATTAATTATTTTCTATAACACTTTCGGCTATATTAGTTGAATGGTCCCCTATTCTTTCAAGGTTACTTAATAAATCCAGGTAAACTGCACCTGCATAAGCGTTACAAGTTCCATCATATAATCTCTTTATGTGTAAATCTCTGAATTTTCTTTGCTTTTTATCTATTTGAGCTTCTACTTCCATAACAGTTTTAGCTTTTTCAACATCTCTATTTTCATAACTTTCAATAGATATATCTACAGCCTGTAACGTCGATTCATAAATAGACTTTAACTCTTCTAAAGCTTCAGCACTATACTCTAATTTTTTATTTATCTTTTGAATTGTTAAATCTGCAAGGTTTTCTGCATGATCTCCAATTCTCTCTATATCATTAACTATATGGAATGTAGCTGCAACTATATTCTTTTCTTTATCTGATAATTCACACTTAGACAACTTAACTAAATAAGTAGTGATACATTCTTCAAGAATATTTATTACATTTTCATTTTCATAAACTTTTTGAGCTAATTTTTCATCGTTATTATTGAATGCACTCATAGCTAACTCTAAACTCTTTTTAGATTTATTAGCCATTCTAATAGTTTCCTTAATAACTTGTCCCGCTGCAATTACTGGTGTTTCTAATAATCTATCATCAATATACTTAACTCCAGCCTTTTCGTCATCATCATCACCAGGTATTAATCTAGTAACTATCTTAATTAAGACAGGTATCAATGGTACCATTATTACTGTATTAACTATATTAAATATAGTATGTGAGTTTGCTATTTGTCTACTTACATCTGAAGTAAATCCTGCAACAAAGTTTCCTAATAAATGACTTGCTATAAATGGTAAGAATATTACTGTACCAACTATATTAAATATTAAATGTAATAAGGCTGCTCTATGTGCAGTTTTATTAGTTCCAACTGTAGCTATCATTGCTGTTACACAAGTACCTATATTACATCCCATTATAATTGGTAATGCTTGATTTATATCTAATGCTCCAGCTGTTGCTAATGCAACTAAAATACCTGTAGTTGCTGAAGAACTTTGTAATATTGCAGTTATTACTGCCCCTGCAAGAACTCCTAAGAATAAGTTTCCTCCAACTGTTGATAATATTTGTTGGAATACTATTGAGTCTGTTAAAGGCTTCATTGCTGAGCTCATTGATCCCATTCCAGTGAATAAAATACCAAATCCTAAAATAATATTACCAATTTCTCTTTTTCTCTTTACCTTTACAAACATAACTATCATAGCACCAATAAAAACAAATATTGGAGCTATTGTGCTTAATTTAAAAGCTACAAGTTGAGCCGTTATTGTTGTACCAATATTAGCTCCCATTATGATTCCTGCTGCTTGTGCAAGATTCATAAGACCTGCATTAACAAATCCTACTACCATTACTGTGGTAGCACTACTACTTTGAATGACTGCAGTTACTATTGCACCAACTGTAACCGCTATAATTGGATTCTTAGTTACTTTTTCAAGTATCTTTTTTAAGCCTTCTCCTGCAGCATTTTCAAGACCATCTCCCATTAACTTCATACCATAGATAAATAGTCCTAAACCGCCTAATAATTTGATTATAACCATTAAAGTATCCAAAATAATAATCTCCTTTTCTCCATATAAATGAAACTCCTTCCCCCATAAGAACATGTGCAAGTTTCACTTACAAAATATAAAATTTTGATTCTCACTTATTACAAATTTATATTACAGAGTAAGTTTACAATACTTCTTAACAATTGTTAAGCGTTGTATCTGTTTTTTAACATAGATTTAATATAACTAAATTTATCTTAGCTAAAAATAAATAATTACCTGGAACAAATTAATGAATATATTGACATAAAAAAAAGAGAGGTAAAAACCTCTCTTGGAACACCAAACTATCTCTTAGAGAATTGTGGAGCTCTTCTAGCCTTTTTAAGACCGTATTTCTTTCTTTCCTTCATTCTTGGGTCTCTTGTTACGAAACCAGCTTTCTTTAATTCAGATTTTAAGTTTTCATCTGATTTTATTAAAGCTCTAGTTATTCCGTGTCTGATAGCTCCAGCTTGACCTGTGAATCCACCACCGTGAACATTAACTAAAACGTCGAACTTTTCCTTAGTTCCTGTTAAAACTAATGGTTGGTTAACGATCATTCTTAAAGTTTCTAAACCGAAGTATGTTTCGATATCTCTTTTATTGATAACTACATTACCATTTCCTGGTACAAGTCTTACTCTTGCAACTGATTTCTTTCTTCTTCCAGTACCCATGTATTGAACTTTTGCCATTTTTTATTCCTCCTCCCGAGATTGTATTAGTACTTTAATTCAAGTACTTCTGGTTTTTGAGCTTCGTGATTGTGCTCAGCACCTCTATATACTTTTAATTTTCCAAGCATTTTTCTTCCTAATACTCCTGATGGAAGCATTCTTCTAACAGCTTCTTCCATAGCAAATTCTGGCTTCTTAGCTAAAACTTCTCTGTATGGAGTTTCCTTTAATCCACCAACGTATCCGCTGTATTTTCTCATCATTTTTTGATCTAACTTCTTACCAGTTAAAACAACTTGCTCAGCATTGATTACTATTACGTGATCTCCGCAGTCAACGTTTGGTGTGAATGTTGGCTTGTTCTTTCCTCTTAAGATAGAAGCAACTTGAGAAGCAACTCTTCCTAGTGGCTTTCCAGCAGCGTCAACAACATACCATTTTCTTTCAACTTCTTGTGGTTTTGCAATGTATGATTTCATGTTTTTCCCTCCCTGAACTTACATTTAAAGTAATTTTTTATAATTACCGATTTATGTTAAGATCCTGGGCTAGCGGATCTTACCTACATAAATATTCTAACAAACAAAACTTATTATAATACACGGTTTCGGGTGTGTCAACAAATTTTTAAATTTTTTTAATAATAAACTTCTTTAAGAAATAATCCTTTTGCAGGTACACAGAATCCTGCTAATTTCCTATCTTTTTTTAATATAATTTCTTTGATATCTTCCGATTTAGTTTTTCCACGGCCTACTTCAATAAGTGTTCCAACTATTATTCTAACCATATTATATAAAAAACCATCACCTGTAACAGAAATTTTTATTATTTCATCTTTTTCTTCTACTTTTAAATCGAAAATAGTTCTTACAGTTCCTTTTACTGAGCTTCCTTGACTTCTAAACGCAATGAAGTCATGAGTTCCTATAAAGTATTTTGCAGCTTCTTTCATAGCCTCTACGTTTAAATCATACTTAGGATGATATGAATAGTTTCTAAGTAGGGCTGAAGGAGCCTCAGTATTTAAAAGATTATATTCATAAGTCTTTCCTTTTGCGTTATATCTCGCATGAAATTCGTCATTTACAGCTTCTGATTTAATTATAACTATATCATCAGGTAGTTTAGTATTTAACGCTTCTCTAAACCTGTTTGGAGGCACAGAACTATTAGTCTTAAAGTTAGCTACAAAACCTTTTGCATGAACTCCTGCGTCTGTTCTAGATGATCCTATAACTTCACTATTCTCCTTAGTAATAGAAGCAATAGCCTGTTCTATTGCTTCTTGTATACTTATTTTATCTTTTTGTCTTTGCCATCCATAATAATTTGTTCCATCATATTCTATTGTTAGCTTTATATTATTCACATTATCACCTTATTGATTTAATATTACATAGCAAATCTTATTGCAAAACTTGCTATAACTAAAAGTGAGAAAACACCAAAGGCTATAAAGTCTCTTGATGAGAACTTTAATACCTTCATTCTAGTTCTTCCCGCTCCCCCTCTATAGCATCTTGCCTCCATTGCCATTGCTAACTCATCAGCTCTTCTAAATGAGCTAATAAATAGTGGTACAAGTAATGGAATTAAACTCTTCGCCTTTTGAATTATACCACCTGTTTCAAAATCTGCTCCTCTTGCCTTTTGAGCTTTCATAATCTTATCAGTCTCATCTATTAATGTAGGTATAAATCTTAAAGCTATTGTCATCATCATAGCTAATTCATGTGCTATTTCTTTACCTATAGGTCTTAATAGTCTTTCTATACCATCTGTAAGCTCTATAGGTGATGTAGTTAGTGTTAATACTGAAGTACCCATTATTAATAATACTAACCTTACAGCCATGAATACAGCTGTTCTTATTCCCTCTTCATATATCTTAATAAAACCAAATTCAAATAATAAAGCTCCGCCTCTTAACATAAATATGTTTAATACTGCAGTTAAAATTATTAAGAAAAATACTGGTTTTAAACCTTTATATAAATATCTAGGGGGTATTTGTGAAATGTATACCACCAATGCTAAAAAAGCAACAACAAACGCATACCCTACAAATTTATCAATTACAAATAAGCAAACTATAAATAATATTGATAATAATATCTTAGTTCTAGGGTCTAGATTATGAACAAATGAATCGCCAGGCAAATATTGTCCTATAGTTATATCCTTAATCATAATTACTTTTCTCCCATATTAATTTTTTTATCATTCAGAAGAACTCTTAATAATTCCTTTTTACACTGTTCAACTGTAAATATCTCATCAGAAACATTAAATCCTCTTCTTCTTAATTCTCTCATTAAATAAGTAACCTGCGGTGCTCCTAATCCAATCTCCTCTAATGTATCAATTTCCTTAAATACATCTTTAGGTTCTCCTTGTAACGCTACTTTTCCATGATTCATAACTATTATTCTTTTAGCAAGCTTACCTACATCCTCCATACTATGACTAACTAAAATAATAGTCATTTTATACTCTTCATGAAGCTTTTTAATCTGAGATAAAATATCTTCTCTACCTTTTGGGTCTAATCCTGCTGTAGGTTCATCTAAAATTAAAACTTTTGGTTCCATTGCTATAACACCTGCAATAGCAACTCTTCTTTTTTGTCCTCCACTTAACTCAAATGGAGATACATCTTTATATTTTTCATAATCAAGGCCAACCATTTCCATAGCTCTTTTAACTCTAATTAATATCTCATCTTGCTCTAATCCTAAGTTAGTAGGTCCAAAAGCTATATCCTTTTCAATAGTTTCCTCAAATAATTGATACTCTGGATATTGAAATACCAATCCTACTTTTTTTCTTATATCTGATAATTTAACACCTTTTTCAGTTATATCGATATCATCAATTATTATCTTCCCTGAACTTGGTTCTAATAATCCATTTAGATGTTGAATCAATGTTGATTTTCCAGAACCAGTATGTCCTATTAATGCTATAAATTCTCCATCTTCTATATATAAATTAACATCATCTAATGCTTTTTTTTCAAAAGGAGTTTTTGGCATATAGATATGTGTTAAATTCTCTATTTTAATTGACATAACGCACTCACCATCTCATTCACATTTAAAATTTTAGTATCTATATCTATACCAGCTTTTTGTAGCTCATAGCATAACTCTGTAACCTGTGGTACATCTAATCCTATATCTTTCATTTTCTTAACTTGTGAAAAGACATCTCTAGGTATTCCTTCTAAAATAACTTTACCACCATCCATAACTATAACTCTATCAGCTTCTGCAGCTTCATCCATATAGTGAGTTATTAATACAACAGTTATTCCATATTTCTTGTTTACCTCTTTTATATTACGTAAAACCTCTTTGCGTCCTGATGGGTCTAACATAGCCGTAGGCTCATCAAATATTATACATTTAGGCTTCATTGCTAAAATACCTGCAATAGCAATTCTTTGCTTTTGTCCACCTGATAATAAATGTGGAGCATGTTTCTTATATTCAAGCATACCTACTTTTTCTAGAGCTTCATCAACTCTTTGTCTAATTTCCTCAGGAGGTACTCCTAAATTCTCTGGTCCAAAAGCTACATCTTCTTCAACTATAGTAGCGACTAATTGATTATCTGGATTTTGAAAAACCATGCCTGCTGCTGCTCTTATTTCCCATAAATTATTATCCTCTGAAGTATTTAATCCATTTACAACTACAGTTCCTTCACTTGGTAATAATAAAGCATTCATATGCTTTGCTATCGTTGATTTTCCTGATCCATTATGTCCTAATATAACTAGAAATTCCCCTTTTTCTACTTCAAGATTTACACCATTGATAGCATATTTTGGAGCTTTATCTTCAAAATTATCATATTTAAAAACTAAGTTCTTACACTCAATCATTTTTGTCAATTCAATCCCTCCCTTAGAAAGTAATAATAAATATCATATAAAAACTTTATATTTTTTCCATAAATTAATTATATATCATGTTAAATTATTTACAAGTGTATATACTTTAAGTAAAAAGTTAAAATTTTTATATAATATCTAATTATATACAAAATGGGGATTAAGTATTAACTTAATCCCCTAATATATTATACTAATTCAAGTATAACAACTTCAGCTCCGTCCCCTCTTCTAGGGCCTTTTTTAATCATTCTAGTATATCCACCATTTCTGTCAGCATACTTTGGAGCGATTTCTTCAAATAAAGTTTTAACTACTTCTTCTTCTAAAACGTAAGATAAAACTTGTCTTCTAGCGTGAAGATCTCCTCTCTTAGCAAGAGTGATCATTTTTTCAGCTATACTTCTAGCTTCTTTAGCTCTTGTTTCAGTAGTCTCTATTTTACCATGCTTTAAAAAGCTTGTAACAAGACTTCTTAACATAGCTCTTCTTTGGTCTGTAGAAAGACCTAACTTACGATAACCTGCCATGGAATTTACCTCCTTACTTACTACTCGTCGCTTAGTTTTAAGCTTAAGCCTAATTCCTTAAGCTTTCTTTCAACTTCTTCTAAGGATTTCTTTCCTAGATTTCTAACTTTCATCATGTCGTCCATTGATTTGTTAGCTAATTCTTGAACAGTGTTGATACCAGCTCTCTTTAAACAGTTATATGATCTAACTGAAAGATCTAGTTCTTCAACTGTCATTTCTAGGACTTTTTCCTTTTTGTCTTCTTCTTTTTCTATCATAATTTCAACGTCGTTAGTAGCTACTCCTAAAGACATGAATAACTTAAAGTGCTCAATTAAAATCTTAGCTGATAAACTTATAGCTTCATCAATCTTAATAGTTCCATTAGTCCAGATTTCTAAAGTTAACTTATCGTAGTCAGTAATTTGACCAACTCTTGTATTTTCTACAGTGAAGTTAACTCTTTTTACTGGAGTGTATATAGAATCAACAGCTATTGCTGATAAAGGAAGTTCATCACTCTTATTTTTATTTTGAGTAACGTATCCTCTACCTCTGTTAACAGTTAACTCCATATATAACTTTCCGTTATCGTCTAAAGTTGCAATATGTAGGTCTTTGTTTACAACCTCAACGTCTCCATCTGTTTTTATATCTGCACCTGTTACTACTCCAGGTCCTTGAGCATCTATGTAGATAGTCTTTGGACCTTCACCTTCCATTGTTAATGCTAAAGATTTAATGTTTAAGATTAACTCAGTAACATCTTCTTTAACACCTTGTACAGTTGAGAATTCATGTAATACTCCGTCAATTTTAACTGATGTAGTAGCCACACCTGGAAGTGATGATAAAAGTATTCTTCTCATAGCATTTCCAAGTGTTATACCGTAACCTCTTTCAAGTGGTTCTACTACATACTTACCGTAAGTACCATCTTCATTCGATTCTATACACTCGATTATTGGCTTTTCTATTTCTAACATGTACAAACCCTCCTTATATTTAAAATGGCAACCTTATTACGAGGGCAACTGATTCCATACTTAAATCTAAGATATATTCGTTTTAAAACAAATATTAATTTATTATTTGCTGTATAACTCAACGATTAGAGTTTCGTTAACTGGTACGTCAATGTCTTCTCTAGCTGGTTCAGCAACTACTTTACCTTCATAGTTTTCAACGTTAGCTTCTAACCATTTTGGTAATGTCTTTGGATTTTCAACAAATGTCTTGAACTTTTCAGTTCCTCTGCTCTTTTCGCAAACAGCAATTACGTCATTTACTGAAACTCTGTATGAAGGGATATCTACCTTCTTACCATTTACTAAGAAATGTCCATGAGTAACTAATTGTCTAGCTTCGTTTCTTGAAGCACCATATCCTAATCTGTAAACAACGTTATCTAATCTCATTTCTAGTAACTTAAGTAAGTTTTCACCTGTGATACCTTTCATGTGATCAGCCTTTTCATAATATGTTCTGAATTGGCTTTCTAAAACTCCGTATATTCTTCTAGCTTTTTGCTTTTCTCTTAATTGTACTCCGTAGTTTGACATCTTCTTCTTAGCTGCGCCATGTTGTCCTGGTGCATAGCTTCTTCTTACGAAAGCACATTTATCTGTATAACATCTATCTCCCTTAAGGAATAGCTTTTGACCTTCTCTTCTACATAATCTACATGTAGCTCCAGTATATCTTGCCATTCGTTACACCTCCTGTTGAATTTATATAATAACTAGACTCTTCTTCTTTTTGGTGGTCTACATCCGTTGTGTGGAATTGGAGTAACATCTTTAATTAAAGTTACTTCTAATCCAGCAGCTTGTAATGATCTTATAGCTGCTTCTCTACCTGAACCTGGTCCCTTTACGTATACTTCTATACTCTTTAAACCGTGTTCCATAGCTGCTTTAGCTGCAGTTTCTGCTGCCATTTGTGCTGCGAAAGGAGTGCTCTTTCTTGATCCTCTGAATCCTAATGCACCAGCACTTGACCATGATAAAGCATTTCCAGCTGCATCAGTTAAAGTAACTATTGAGTTATTGAAAGTAGATTGAATGTGTGCAGCACCGTGCTCAACATTCTTTCTTTCTTTTCTTCTTCTAGTCTTCTTGACTTGTTTAGCTGCCATGTGTTTCCCTCCTTATTACTTCTTCTTGTTTGCGATAGTCTTCTTAGGACCTTTTCTAGTTCTAGCATTAGTCTTAGTTTTTTGTCCTCTAACTGGAAGACCTTTTCTATGTCTAATCCCTCTATAACAACCGATTTCTACTAATCTCTTAATGTTTAAAGCAACATCTCTTCTTAAGTCACCTTCAACTAATAAGTCTTTAATGTAGTTTCTGATTTCATTTACTTCATCTTCAGTAAGATCCTTAACTCTAGTGTCTGGATTGATTCCAGTAGTAGCTAAAATCTTTTGTGAAGTTGATAAACCTATTCCATATATATATGTTAGACCTATCTCAACTCTTTTTTCTCTTGGTAGGTCAACACCTGCTATTCTTGCCATTAATTTACACCTCCTGATAATTGAAATGCATTTATATTTGCTTGTTTTATTTATAATAAATTTTTAGGTCAATAGGAAAATTCCTATTGTCAGCCGTACCTAAAAACTATTTTCATCTAATTTAACGCCTATATAATAATATTGAAATTTCAGTAAAAAGTCAATATATTAATATTTGTAAATACATATGTCTAATACTTAATTATATTAGCCTTGTTTTTGCTTGTGCTTTGGATTTTCACAGATAACCATTACTTTTCCTTTTCTTCTTATAATCTTGCACTTTTCGCAAATAGGCTTAACTGATGGTCTTACTTTCATCGCTAACCCTCCTTGTTATTTATGGTAAACCAATTAATTGGTTTAATTTATTTAGCTCTCCAAGTAATTCTTCCTCTTGTTAGGTCATATGGAGAAAGTTCTATAGTAACCTTATCTCCAGGTAGAATTCTTATGAAGTTCATTCTTAACTTTCCTGAGATATGAGCTAGAATCTTATGACCACTCTCTAACTCAACTTGGAACATTGCATTAGGTAAAGCTTCTAAAACTACACCTTGCATTTCTATTACATCATCTTTTGACATAAGGTAATCAACCCTCCTTAACAATGCCTTTTTCTTTTAGAAATTTTTTAATCTTTAAATCAGCACCTCTATGTTGAGATATAATTGATGCTTTAATCTCATCATTTACATCTTCTAAAACAATAAAATGTTTTAGTTTTTTCTTCTTCGGCATCTGAATAGTTTTAGTCCTTCCGTTACTAAGAAGGTAATAATCATCATTTAATTTTTTAACAATAACATAATAATGATCCTTATCTCTTCCACATGTTGAAAGAACAACTTTTCCAATTAAGTCATTGTTTTGCAAATTTTTCACCTCGATGATTACCTTAGTCATAAATCTACAAGCCACCTTTTGGTATCATGCGAATTTATAACTAAGCAACACTTATTTAATTAGTGTCAATATTTCCGGCCCATCTGGTAAAATTACAACAGTGTTTTCGTAGTGAGCTGATAAGCTCTTATCTGCAGTAACAACTGTCCAGTCATCACCTGCGGTTTTCACTCTATATGTTCCCATGTTAACCATAGGCTCTATAGCTAGTGCCATACCAGCAACTAACTTGGGACCACGGCCAGGTCTACCAAAGTTAGGAACTTCAGGATCTTCATGAACTGTCTTTCCTATTCCATGACCTACGAAATCTCTTACAACTGAAAAACCATTAGCCTCTATATGATTCTGTATATTATGAGAAATATCAGATAGTCTGTTTCCAACGATAGCAGCTTCAACTCCCTTGAAGAATGATTCTTCAGTTACAGTTATAAGCCTTCTTGCTTCTTCAGAAATTTCACCAACAGCAAAAGTTCTTGCTGCATCACCATGGAAGCCATTTATTTCTGCTCCACAGTCAACGCTGATAATATCTCCTTCTTTTAATACATAACCTCCTGGTATTCCATGAACTACTTGCTCATTAACTGATATACATAGTGAAGCAGGAAATCCATAGAGCCCTTTAAATGAAGGTTTTGCCCCATGCTTAGTTATAAATTCTTCTGCTATTCTATCCAGTTCAGCAGTAGTTACTCCTGGTTTAACCTCTTTTTCAACAAGTAATAAAGTTTCAGCAACGATTTTTCCTGCCTGTCTCATTAGGTCAATTTCTTTTTCAGTCTTAATAATTATCATTAATTAACACTTCCTAATATGCTACAGATACTTTCAAAAACTTCGTTTATAGCTTTAGTTCCATCTACTGTTGATAATAAGTTTTTATTATTATAAAAATCAATCAGTGGTTGTGTTTGTCTTTCGTAGACCTCTAGTCTTTCACTAACTGTCTCTTCAGTATCATCTTTTCTTTGTACTATATCACTTCCGCAAACGTCGCACACACCATCTTTAGTAGGTGGATTGAATTTTACATGATAACTAGCTCCACATGATGGACATACTCTTCTTCCTGTCATTCTTTCAAGAATGAAACTGCTAGGTACTTCTATTGAAAGAGCTGTATCTAACTTTTCATTTCTATCTGCTAAAAATCCTTCTAGGGCTTCAGCTTGAGCAACAGTTCTTGGAAAACCATCTAATAGATATCCATTTTTACAGTCTTCCCAAGTAAGTCTATCCTTAACCATATTAATAGTTACTTCATCTGGAACTAACTGACCTTTATCCATGTAACTCTTTGCTTCTATTCCTAGAGGGGTTCCTTCAGAAATATTCTTTCTAAAGATATCCCCAGTAGAAATATGTGGTATAGAATATCTATTACTAATTGATTTTGCCTGTGTTCCTTTTCCAGCCCCAGGAGGACCTAATAATACTATCTTCACGGGCATCATCTCCATTATTAATCTATTTTAAGAATCCTTGATAGTGTCTCATTACTAATTGTGAATCAAGTTGTCTAGAAAAATCTAATCCAACTCCGATTAAAATTAATACAGATGTTCCACCGAATTGAATTCCTTTGAATGCTGTATAATTATTAACTATTGTTGGTAATACTGCTAAAACCGCTGCAAATACTCCTCCGATTAAAGATACTTTAGTAAGTAACTTTTCAAAATACTTCTCTGTTGGAGCTCCTGGTCTAACACCTGGAATAAATCCTGCAGATTTATGAAGATTTTCAGCCATTTCATCTGGTTTAAAAGTGATTTGAGTATAGAACCAAGTAAAGAATATAGTGAACGCAGCATAGAATACTGGGTACATCCATGTTTCTTTATTGAATATACTATATGGACTATGTAAAATCCATGTTGACCAACTCTTACCAGGGAAGAAATTAGCTATTGTCTCAGGGAACATCATTACTGACATTGCAAAGATTATAGCAATAACCGCTGATCCTATTATACTTAGTGGAATATGTGTAGATTGACCTTTCATAACCTTGCTTCCAACAGCTTTACCAGCATATTGAACAGGCACTCTTCTCTCTGCTAATGAGAAGAAAATACTTATTGCTAGTAGTGCAACTACAGCTACTAAGAATATGGTAATTTCTACTATTCCTACTTGACCAGCTTCCTTTAATGTAAATAATGACATTAAAGTCATTGGTAATTGAGATACGATATTGACAAATATTAATATTGATACCCCGTTACCGAATCCTCTTTGAGTTATTTGGTCTCCAAGCCACATACAGAATGTAGAACCAACTACTAAAGAAATTAATACTACTGCTTTTTCAGCTGTATTTAATCCTGTAGCAGCTCCTTGAGAAGATATCATAGTGAATATTCCCATTGCTAAAACGAATCCTATTCCTATTGATAAGTATCTTGTAATACTTTGTATCTTCTTTCTACCTTCTTCACCTTCTTTAGAAAGTTGTTCTAATGAAGGAATTGCAATTGTTAGTAATTGCACTATGATTGAAGCATTAATATATGGAGAAACTGCTAAAGCAAATATGCTAAAGTTTTTTAAAGCTCCTCCTGATATTAAGTTATAAAAACTTAATAATCCTCCAGATTCAGTTACTTGTGTCAAATATGATGTGTCAATCCCAGGAACAGGAATATGTATCCCTATCCTGAAAATTGCTACTAAAAATATCGTCCATAAAAATTTCTTTCTTAATTCGGGAACCTTCCAGGCATTACGTAGGGTTGATAGCATATTAAATCACCTCAACTTTTCCTCCGGCTGCTTCGATTTTCTCTGCCGCTTGTTTAGAGAATTTGCATCCCTTAACAGTTAAGCTTTTTTCTATAGTTCCGTTACCTAATATCTTAACTCCGTCTAGAACCTTAGATATTACTCTAGTTTCTAATAATAATTCAGGAGTTACTTCTGTACCATTTTCAAATATGTTTAATCTATCAACGTTGATAGAAACGTACTTTTTAGCGAAGATATTTGTGAATCCTCTCTTAGGAAGTCTTCTGTATAAAGGCATTTGACCACCTTCAAAACCAGGTCTTACTCCACCACCTGATCTAGCGTTTTGTCCTTTTTCACCTTTACCAGCGTTTCTTCCTAAACCTGAACCAGTACCTCTACCAACTCTTTTAGGAGCTTTTCTGCTTCCAGCTGCTGGTTTTAATTCATGAAGTTTCATATCTTAGTGCACCTCCTCGTTCTTATACTTCTTCTACTTTTAATAAGTAGTCAACTTTGTTGATCATACCTCTGATTTGAGGAGTATCCTCATGCTCTACAGTCTTGTTGATTTTTCTTAGACCAAGGGCATTTGCAGTAGCGATATGGTCTTTCTTTCTTCCGATTAAGCTCTTAACTAAAGTAACCTTTATCTTTGCCATTGCTTATACCTCCTAACCTAAAATTTCCTCAACAGTTTTGCCTCTTAACTTAGCTATATCTTCAGCTGTTCTTAAGCTTGCTAAACCATTGATTGTAGCATTTACCATGTTTCTTGGATTGTTTGAACCTAAAGACTTAGCTCTAACGTCCTTTAATCCTGCTAATTCAAGGACAGCTCTTGCTGGACCTCCAGCGATAACTCCTGTACCTTCTTTAGCTGGCATTATTAGAACTTTACCAGTTCCAAATTTACCATATATTTCATGAGGAACTGTTGTTCCAACTATAGCAACGCTAACCATGTTTTTCTTAGCGTCTTCGATACCTTTTTTAATTGCTTCTGGGATTTCGATTGACTTACCCATTCCTACGCCTACGTGTCCGTTTTCGTCACCAACAACAACTAAAGCGCTGAATCTGAAGTTTCTACCACCCTTAACAACCTTAGTAACTCTGTTTATAAAAACAACCTTTTCCTTAAGGTCTAGTGTGCTAGGATCGATTCTCATTGATTTCCCTCCTTGTTTTATTAGAATTTTAAGCCTGCTTCTCTAGCGCTATCTGCTAATACTTGAACTCTTCCGTGATATACGTATCCACCTCTG
Source organism: Clostridium disporicum (assembly GCF_001405015.1). GTDB lineage: Bacteria > Bacillota > Clostridia > Clostridiales > Clostridiaceae > Clostridium > Clostridium disporicum_B. The sequence goes on along the minus strand of NZ_CYZX01000018.1, from coordinate 36,732 downwards.
TCAAATACAACTTCAGTTATACCCTTATCTACAGCTCTCTTAGCGATTAATTCACCAACAAGCTTTGCAGCTTCTTTGTTTCCACCAACTTTTAAGTTTAAATCCTTATCTAAAGTTGAAGCAGATACTAAAGTAACAGCATTTACATCATCTATTATTTGAGCGTATATATTCTTTTCACTTCTATATACTGAAAGTCTTGGTCTTTCAGGAGTACCAGAAACTTTCTTACGTACTCTAAGGTGACGCTTTACTCTATTTGAATTTTTGTCTACCTTTTTAAACATACGGTCCACTCCTTTCTATTATTTCTTACCAGTCTTACCTTCTTTACGTCTGATAACTTCACCTTCAAACTTAATACCTTTACCCTTATATGGTTCTGGTTTTCTCCATTTTCTTATATCAGCTGCAACAGCTCCAACTACTTGCTTATCTATACCTGATATAACAACTTTAGTAGCTGATGGAGTTTCGAAAGTTATCCCTTCAACTGCTTTTATTTCAACTGGATGTGAGAATCCTAAGTTCATTACTAAGTTTTTACCTTGTAATTGAGCTCTGTAACCAACACCAACTAATTCTAGAGTTTTTTGGAATCCCTTTTCAACTCCTATAATCATGTTGTTGATTAATGCTCTAGTTAATCCATGAAGAGCTCTGTGCTCTTTTACATCGCTAGGTCTAGTTACAACAACTTGGTTGTCTTCAACTGCAATATTAATGTCTTTAGCCATAGTTTTAACTAATTCACCTTTTGGTCCTTTAACAGTAACTACGTTACCTTCAGCAACAGTTACAGTTACACCAGTAGGGATAGCTATTGGTAATCTACCTACTCTTGACATAATCGCACCTCCTATTTTACTTGTTAGATATATATGTTAATCTAGTTAATTTCTCTTTTTAGTTTAGAAACTACCAAACGTAGCAAAGAACTTCTCCGCCTAATCCCATTTTTCTAGCTTCTCTATCAACTACTATTCCTTTTGAAGTTGATATAACAGCAACTCCTAGTCCGTTAAGAACTCTTGGAACTTCGTCTTTCTTACAGTAAACTCTTAAACCTGGTTTAGATATTCTCTTTATACCAGTTATAACTCTTTCTTTGTTTGAGCCATATTTAAGAGCTATTCTCATCATTGGAACTACACCATCATTATATTCTTCAATATTTTTGATGTATCCCTCTTGTAATAATATATTTGCAACAGCCTTCTTTACATTTGAAGAAGGTACTTCTACAACTTCGTGTCTCACAGAATTTGCATTTCTAATACGAGTTAGTAAATCTGCGATAGGATCTGTCATAACCATTTAATTTGCCTCCTTTCACTGGTTCAAGTCTACCAACTTGCTTTTCTACATCCTGGGATTTCACCCTTGTAAGCAAGTTCTCTAAAGCATATACGACAAATACCAAATTTTCTTAGTACTGCATGTGGTCTTCCACATATTCTGCATCTTGTATAAGCTCTTGTAGTGTATTTAGGTGTTTTGCTCCACTTTTCAATAATAGCTTTACGTGCCACAGTTTTCCCTCCTTATTTTTGAGCGAATGGCATTCCAAGGAATCTTAATAATTCTCTTGCTTCTTCGTCAGTTTTTGCACTAGTAACGAAGATTATATCCATTCCTCTAACTTTATCGATTTTATCGTATTCTATTTCTGGGAATATTAATTGCTCTTTAATTCCTAATGAATAGTTTCCTCTTCCATCGAAAGCCTTATCTGAAACTCCTCTGAAGTCTCTAACTCTTGGAAGGGCTATTGACACTAGTTTGTCAGCAAATTCAAACATTTTAGTTCCTCTTAATGTTACTTTGCATCCTAATGCCATGTTTTCTCTTATCTTAAAGTTTGCAACTGATTTCTTCGCTCTAGTTAAGATTGGCTTTTGACCAGTGATTAAAGTTAAATCTGCAACAGCTGATTCTAAAACCTTTTGGTTATCTTTAGCCTCTCCAACTCCCATGTTTATAACTATTTTTTCAAGCTTTGGAACTTCCATAATATTTTTATATCCGAACTTTTCAATCATCGCTTGAACTACTTCATTTTTGTACTTTTCTTGAAGTCTTGGTGTCATTATAAGTACCTCCTTTCAAATTCTAGAATGTTTCTCCGCACTTCTTACAAGTTCTAACCTTAGTACCATCTTCTAAGATTTTGTTGCTAATTCTTGTAGCATTTTTGCATTTTGTGCAGTATAACATAACTTTTGAGCTGAATATAGCTCCCTCTTTTTCTATTATACCACCTTGAGCGTTTGCTCTTGTTGGCTTTTGGTGTTTCTTTACTATGTTAACTCCTTGAACAAGAACCTTTCCTGTCTTTGGATATACTTTTAAAACTTCACCAGTCTTTCCAGCATCTTTACCAGAAATAACTACTACTGTGTCGTTCTTTCTAACGTGTAACTTCAAATTAGCCACCTCCTTATTATAGAACTTCTGGTGCTAATGATAATATTTTATTGAATTCTTTATCTCTTAGCTCCCTAGCAACAGGCCCGAATATACGAGTTCCTCTTGGTTGCTTGTCGTCTTTTATTATAACTGCTGCGTTTTCATCAAATTTGATGTATGAACCGTCAGCTCTTCTTAATCCTCTTACTGATCTAACTATAACAGCTTTTACAACGTCACCTTTTTTAACAACTCCGCCTGGTGTTGCACTTTTAACGCTAGCAACTATTATATCTCCAATGTTACCGAACTTTCTTTTTGATCCGCCTAAAACTCTGATACACATGATTTCTTTTGCACCTGAGTTATCTGCTACCTTTAGTAAGGTTTGTTGTTGTATCATTGAATTTTACCCTCCTTTCAGTCTTTAAAGCTTATTTAGCTCTTTCAACTATTTCAACAAGTCTCCATCTCTTATCTTTAGATAATGGTCTAGTTTCCATTATTAATACTCTATCATTAATTTTTGCTTCATTATTTTCATCATGAGCTTTAAATTTAGTAGTTCTGTTTACTGTTTTCCCGTAAAGTGGATGTCTTACTTTAGTTTCAACAGCAACAACGATAGTTTTTTCCATTTTATCAGAAACAACTCTACCGATTCTCTTTTTTCTTAATCCTCTTTCCATTAGGGGCTACCTCCTTCCAGATTTACTGTTCAAATGCCCTGATCTCTTCTTCTCTTATGATGGTTTTGATTTGGGCTATAGATTTTTTCACTTCTTTTATTCTCATAGGATTTTCTAATTGACCTGTAGCTAATTGGAATCTTAAATTGAATAATTCAGCTTTAAGGTCGTTTAATTTAACCTTTAAATCTTGAGGATTATTTGCTCTTAATTCTTTTAACTCTCTAGCCTTCATTATTCTTCACCACCCATTTCCTCAAAATCTCTTCTTGTAACGAACTTACACTTTACAGGAAGTTTGTGTGATGCAAGTCTCATTGCTTCTCTTGCAACTTCTTCGTTAACTCCTGATAATTCAAATAATACTCTACCAGGTTTAACTACAGCTACCCAGTATTCTGGTGAACCTTTACCAGAACCCATTCTTGTTTCAGCTGGTTTTTCAGTAACTGGCTTATCTGGGAATACTTTTATCCAAAGTTTTCCACCTCTTCTAATGTATCTATTTATAGCAATTCTGGCAGATTCAATTTGATTGCTTGTAATCCAACCACAAGTTTGCGCTTGTATACCGAAATCTCCGTATGCAAGGAAATTACCTCTAGTTGCCTTACCTTTCATTCTACCACGTTGTACCTTACGATGCTTTACTCTTTTAGGCATTAACATGACTTATTCCTCCTTTCTTATGCGTTAACTTCTTCCTTCTTTTCAACTTTTTTAGTTGGAAGAACTTCTCCATTATAAACCCAAACTTTAACTCCGATTTTTCCGTATGTTGTATCTGCTTCAGCAAATCCATAATCGATATCAGCTCTTAATGTTTGTAGTGGAATTGTTCCTTCATGATATTGTTCAGTTCTAGCGATTTCAGCTCCGCCTAATCTTCCTGAACAAGCAGTTTTAACACCCTTAGCTCCTAATTTCATAGCTCTTTGGATGCTTTGCTTCATAGCTCTTCTGAAAGATACTCTCTTTTCTAATTGAGCAGCTATATTTTCAGCTACTAATTGAGCATTAGCTTCTGCATTCTTAACTTCAACGATGTTGATTAAGATGTTCTTTCCGTTTACTAATTTTGCAACCTTAGCTTTTAAAGCTTCGATTCCTGCTCCACCTTTACCGATAACAACACCTGGTTTAGCAGTATATATATTTAACTTAACTCTCTTAGCAGCTCTTTCGATTTCTATCTTAGAGATACCAGCTGAGAAAAGTTCCTTCTTTACGAATTCTCTTATTTTGTTATCTTCGATTAAGTTGTCTGCAAAAGTCTTCTTGTCAGCGTACCATTTTGCATCCCAACCCTTGATAACTCCTACTCTAAGTCCGTGAGGATGTACTTTTTGACCCACTATTGTTTCCCTCCTTCTTTATTAAGCTCTTTCTTTAACTACTACTGTAATATGACTTGTTCTCTTGTTGATTCTGAATGCTTTACCGTGATCCATTGGTCTGAATCTCTTTAATGTTGGACCAGCACCTACGAATGTTTCTGCAACATATAAGTTTTCAACGTTTAAGTCATGATTGTTCTCTGCGTTTGCAACAGCTGATTTTAAAACTTTGTTTATAACAACTGCAGCATCCTTTGGAGTATATTGTAATATAGCGAAAGCTTCGTTAACACTCTTTCCTCTTATTAAATCAAGAACAACTCCTACTTTCATTGGAGATATTCTAACGTATTTAGCTATAGCTCTAGCTTCCATTTATGTTCCTCCTTTCTGAGATTACTTTCTCTTTCTTGATGCTTTCTCGTCGTAATCGTGTCCTTTATAAGTTCTAGTAAGAACGAATTCTCCTAACTTATGTCCAACCATATCCTCTGAAACATAAACTGGAACGTGCTTTCTTCCATCGTGAACAGCGATTGTATGACCGATCATTTGTGGGAAAATTGTTGAACTTCTTGACCAAGTCTTAACAACTTTTTTCTCACCATTAGCGTTCATTTCTTCTATTTTCTTTAAAAGTCCTTCGTGTACGAAAGGCCCTTTTTTAATTGATCTACTCACTATTTTTGCCTCCCTTCATAATCTCTAGGCTTAGCAAACCTCGAAGAGAATTAAAATTCTCTTCAATTATTTGCTATTTCTTCTCTTAATTATAAATCTATCAGAATACTTCTTATTCTTTCTAGTCTTGTATCCAAGAGCTGGTTTACCCCAAGGAGTAACTGGACTTGGTCTACCGATTGGTGATCTACCTTCACCACCACCATGAGGGTGATCGCAAGGGTTCATTACAGAACCTCTAACTGTAGGTCTCCATCCCATGTGTCTCTTTCTACCTGCTTTACCAATGTTGATGATATCGTTAGTAGTGTTAGAAACTGTTCCGATTGTAGCTCTACATTCGATTCTTACATATCTCATTTCACCTGATGGTAATCTTAATGTAGCGTAATCGCCTTCCTTAGCCATTAATTGAGCTGAAGTACCAGCTGATCTTACCATTTGACCACCTTTACCAGCCTGTAATTCGATGTTGTGAATTACTGTACCAACTGGCATGTGCTTTAATTGTAAACAGTTACCTGGTTTGATATCTGCTTCTGGTCCAGATACTACTGTATCTCCAACCTTTAATCCTACTGGAGCAAGTATGTATCTCTTTTCTCCATCAGCATATACAACTAACGCAATGTAAGCTGTTCTGTTTGGATCGTATTCTATAGTAGCAACTCTTGCTGGAATACCATCCTTGTTTCTCTTGAAATCTATTATTCTGTATTTTCTCTTAGCTCCACCACCGTGGTGTCTTACAGTTATTTTACCTTGAGCATTTCTACCACCAGTTTTCTTTAAAGAAACAAGAAGTGATTTCTCTGGGCTATTTGTAGTTATTTCTTCAAAAGTAGCCATAGTCATTTCTCTTCTTGATGGTGTAGTAGGTCTAAACTTTTTAACTGCCATGCTAATTCCCTCCTTCTTTAAGCTTCTCTGGCTTTGTCGCCAATACTACGCTTTTTTAAAATTATTGCATTCCTTCAAAGAATTCAATAGCTTTGCTGTCTTGAGCTAAAGTAACGATAGCTTTCTTTTGGTCAGCTCTCTTACCAACATGTACGCCCATTCTCTTAGTTTTTCCCATAGTTCTGATTGTTTGAACTTTTTCAACTTTAACGCCGAAAATTTCTTCACAAGCTCTTTTTATTTGAACTTTGTTAGCATTCATGTGAACTATGAAAGTGTACTTCTTTTCTGCCATAGCAGTCATAGATTTTTCAGTTATAACAGGCTTTCTTATTATATCGTGGCTTGTTAACTTCATTATGCGTACACCTCCTCAATCTTTGTTACGGCATCCTTAGTTACCATTACTGTTGGATACTTTAATAAATCATAAACATTGATGTTGTTAACAGGTAATACTGCTACCCCCTCAATATTTCTAGCAGATTTATAAACATTTTCGTTAGATTCAGCAGTGATGATTAATGTCTTCTTAGCTTCGAAAGCTTTTAACATTTCAACAACTTGCTTTGTCTTTGGTGCTTCGAAATCTAAGCTTTCTAAAACTACCATTTCGTTGTTTTGAACCTTGCTAGTTAATGCTGATACCATAGCAACTCTTTTCATGCTCTTTGGTATTGACATTCTGTAATCTCTTGGCTTTGGTGCGAATACAACTCCACCTTTGATCCATTGTGGTGCTCTGATTGAACCTTGTCTTGCTCTACCAGTTCCCTTTTGTCTCCAAGGCTTGATTCCGCCTCCTCTAACCTCAGCTCTAGTTTTAGCTGATTGAGTTCCTTGTCTCTTGTTAGCTAATAATGCAACAACTACTTGATGCATTGCAGCTTCATTCACTTCTACTGCGAATACTTTATCATTTAATTGGATATCTCCAACTTGCTTTGCTTCTTTGTTAAATAATCCTACTGTAGGCATCCTATTTCCTCCTTTCTACAGAATTAAGCTTTAACTGCGTTTCTTATTACTACTGTGCTCTTATTTGCACCAGGGATACCACCCTTAACTAGTATTAAGTTCTTTTCTGGGATAACTCTAACTACTTCTAAGTTCATTACTGTAGTGTTAACAGCACCCATATGTCCTGGCATTTGCTTGTTCTTGAATGTTTTTGATGGATCTGATGAAGCTCCCATTGAACCTACTGCTCTGTGGAACTTAGAACCGTGTGACATTGGTCCTCTGTTAGCATTCCATCTCTTGATAACACCTTGGAATCCCTTACCTTTAGAAACTCCAGAAACGTCAACTTTTTCACCAGCAGTGAATATGTCAGCCTTTATTTCTTGACCAACTTCGTATTCGTTAGCGTTATCTAATCTAAATTCTTTTAAAGTTCTTCTTAAAGAAACTCCTGCTTTAGCGAAATGACCTTTAACTGGTTTATTCACTAACTTTTCTCTTATTTCACCGAAACCTACTTGTATTGCTTCATAACCATCCTTTTCGATAGTCTTCTTTTGAACAACAACACATGGGCCAGCTTCTACTACAGTTACAGGAACAACTTTTCCATTCTCGTCGAATATTTGAGTCATACCTATTTTCTTACCGATTATAGCTTTTTTCATGTATTTACACCTCCTAAACGTATTAGCGGATTGCTTAGCAATCATAACCGTTCAACTTTTCGTTTAAATATTAATTATAGCTTTATTTCGATATCCACACCAGCTGGTAAGTTTAATCTCATTAAAGCATCAACAGTCTTTGGTGATGGATTAACGATGTCGATTAATCTCTTGTGTGTTCTGATTTCGAATTGTTCTCTTGAATCTTTGTACTTGTGAACAGCTCTTAAGATTGTTATTACATCTTTCTCAGTTGGTAGTGGTACTGGACCTACAACCTTTGCACCTGTAGTCTTTGCTGTTTCAACGATTTTTTCAGCTGATTGATCTAATATTGTGTGATCAAAAGCCTTTAATCTGATTCTTATTTTTTGTTTTGACATTCTGGTTTCCCTCCTTTTCATGTACGCTTTACTTCTAACGCACAACAGCGATAGTTCTGTAAACTGTTCCTGGTGTTTCATATATATGAAACGTAAAACTAATCACTGTCGTTGGATTCTAGATCCTAACTTGCTCCTCAAGAATAACCCGGAAGTCCGACAACCTCTTGATTCATCGCGTCATATTACACAACTTCTTTATTATACTATGTTTACATATCTTTATCAAGACTTTTTTTATTGTTTTTTCATCGTCATTATTGGATTTTAAAGTAAATAATTTCTGTGTTTTTTCTCAATTTGCAATTAATATTCTATAATGATTTTTAATTTTAATCAATAGTTATTTAGATGTAATTTTAGCCTTTTTTAGATTATCTTTTTTAATCTTCCCCTAAACTTCACATGTTAAACATTATCATCCATAAAAATTTTTTTTTTAAATAAAAAAAAGAATAAGGGCGTCCCCTTATTCTTTTCAATTGTCATGACTTTTTTAGCGCTTATATATTTGTAAGAAATTAATCTTTTAATTTTAAAAGTTATACATTTATAATTGAAATTATTCGATTATAGATGTAACAACTCCTGAACCTACAGTTCTTCCACCTTCTCTGATAGCGAATCTTAAACCTTCGTCCATAGCAACTTGAGTTATTAATTCAACGTTCATATCGATGTGGTCTCCAGGCATAACCATTTCCATACCATCTGGTAATTTGATTGATCCTGTAACGTCTGTTGTTCTGAAGTAGAATTGTGGTCTGTATCCATCGAAGAATGGAGTATGTCTTCCACCTTCTTCTTTCTTAAGTAC
>NZ_CYZX01000018.1:0-27847 GCF_001405015.1 Clostridium disporicum | reverse complement strand
ATACTTGACCTACGAACTTGCTGTGTGGATTTACTGATCCAACTTTTGCTAATACTTGACCTCTTTCGATGTCAGTTCTTTGAACACCTCTTAATAATGCTCCGATGTTGTCTCCAGCTTGAGCTTCATCTAGTAACTTTCTGAACATTTCTATTCCTGTTACTACTACTTTTCTCTTTTCTTCCATTAATCCTACGATTTCAACTTCGTCTGATACATGAAGAACTCCTCTTTCAACTCTTCCTGTTGCAACTGTTCCTCTACCAGTGATTGTAAATACGTCTTCTACTGGCATTAAGAATGGCTTATCAGTAGCTCTTTCTGGTGTTGGGATGTAGCTGTCTACAGCATCCATTAATTCCATGATGCAAGCTGTTGCTTCTGGATCTGTTGGGTTTTCTAATGCTCTTAAAGCTGAACCCTTGATTACTGGAATGTCATCTCCTGGGAAGTTGTATTCAGAAAGTAATTCTCTAACTTCCATTTCAACTAATTCTAATAATTCTTCGTCGTCAACCATATCTGCTTTGTTTAAGAATACAACGATGTAGTCAACACCAACTCTTGAAGCTAGTAGTATGTGCTCTCTTGTTTGAGGCATTGGACCGTCTGCAGCTGAACAAACTAAGATTGCTCCGTCCATTTGTGCAGCACCAGTGATCATGTTCTTAACATAGTCAGCGTGTCCTGGACAGTCTACGTGAGCGTAGTGTCTATGTTCTGTTTCGTATTCAACGTGAGCTGTATTGATTGTGATTCCTCTTTCTTTTTCTTCTGGAGCCTTATCGATATCTGCATAGTTGAATGCTTCAGCGAATCCTCTGTTTGCTAATACTGTTGTAATAGCTGCTGTTAATGTAGTCTTACCGTGGTCTACGTGACCGATTGTTCCAATGTTAACGTGTGGTTTGCTTCTTTCGAATTTTTGCTTTGCCATTTGAAATTCCTCCTTACTTCTTTAGATACACCTTGCCTAGCGTTTGCATTTCTAAATGTATATAATTGGAGCTCACGATCGGGATTGAACCGACGACCTCCGCCTTACCAAGGCGACGCTCTGCCGACTGAGCTACGTGAGCATTAAAGTGTATTACACTTTAATATACCAATTATAAAGTTTACTAGCATTTGTTTTTTTTGTCAATATAGATTAGTACATTATTTATTATTTACAAGGCATTTTTCAAGCTTCTTCTTGACACGCTGTAGAGCGTTATCTATAGACTTTGAANTCTTGAAGCTAGTAGTATGTGCTCTCTTGTTTGAGGCATTGGACCGTCTGCAGCTGAACAAACTAAGATTGCTCCGTCCATTTGTGCAGCACCAGTGATCATGTTCTTAACATAGTCAGCGTGTCCTGGACAGTCTACGTGAGCGTAGTGTCTATGTTCTGTTTCGTATTCAACGTGAGCTGTATTGATTGTGATTCCTCTTTCTTTTTCTTCTGGAGCCTTATCGATATCTGCATAGTTGAATGCTTCAGCGAATCCTCTGTTTGCTAATACTGTTGTAATAGCTGCTGTTAATGTAGTCTTACCGTGGTCTACGTGACCGATTGTTCCAATGTTAACGTGTGGTTTGCTTCTTTCGAATTTTTGCTTTGCCATTTGAAATTCCTCCTTACTTCTTTAGATACACCTTGCCTAGCGTTTGCATTTCTAAATGTATATAATTGGAGCTCACGATCGGGATTGAACCGACGACCTCCGCCTTACCAAGGCGACGCTCTGCCGACTGAGCTACGTGAGCATTAAAGTGTATTACACTTTAATATACCAATTATAAAGTTTACTAGCATTTGTTTTTTTTGTCAATATAGATTAGTACATTATTTATTATTTACAAGGCATTTTTCAAGCTTCTTCTTGACACGCTGTAGAGCGTTATCTATAGACTTTGAATGCCTATCTAAATCACAAGCTATCTCCTGATATGACTTACCCTCTAAATAAGATTGTAATACTTGAATTTCTAAGTCTGATAATACCTTATTAATTTCCTCTTCAATGAACTCTTTTTGCTCTTGACTTATAATAAGCTCTTCAGGATCAGTTGTTCTTATACTAGATATTATGTCTAATAAAGTCCTATCTGATTCTTCTTCTGATACAGGTTTGTTCAAAGATATATATGTATTTAGAGGAATATGCTTTTGTCTTGTAGCTGTTTTTATTGCAGTTATTATTTGACGCGTAATACATAACTCTGCAAAAGCTCTAAATGAAGTAGATTTTTCTCCATTAAAATCTCTTATTGCTTTATATAAGCCTATCATACCCTCTTGATATATATCCTCTTTATCTGCACCTATTAAAAAATAGGATTTAGCTTTAACCTTAACAAAATTCTCATACTTAGAAATAATAAACTCTTGAGCTCTTTTGTTTCCTTTTTTAGCTTCTTCAACTATTTGTTCTTCTGATTCACATTTATAGAAATATTCTACAGAATTAAAATCTCTTTCTTCATTCATAAACTTCCTCCACCCCCCAATACCATTTATTAACTTCTCCTAATAGCTTCTAGTTTTTTCAAAACATCTTCATCTAAATTATCTTCTAAAGTATTTTTAGCTGATACATGAACTTTTTTACTATTTTTTTTTACATTCTCAATATCAACTCGTACTAAGTTATAGAACTCTATACTTGATATTCTTACAGCTCCTCTTTGAAAGATTGTTTGTTGCTCTAAGGAGTCAGAAGTTACAACATAAACTTCAAATCTTCTCCCTAAATTATGTACCTCTCTTTCAATATATGCATCAGCAGTTTCTCTATCCTTAGTAAATACAACTAATAAGTTTTTATTGTGTTCGTATTTGTTTTCAATATTACCAGTTACTCTATGTCCATCATAAACTATAACAATCTTACATCTATTAATAGCTCCATAATTATGCAATATATCAACTAGTTTTTGTCTTGCACTATCTAAACTAATTTCTTTTTCTCTCTTTAAATTACTCCAACTATTTATTACATTGTAACCATCAACAAATATAATTTTCACATTGAACACCTTTATATAACAATTATTTTGTTAATCTTCCTTTTAATACTTCATACATCATTATACCACCTGCTACTGAAGCATTTAAAGAGTTAATTTTTCCAATCATAGGGATTTTAACTAATACATCACATTTCTTTAGTGTAAGTTTAGAAATTCCTCTACCTTCACTACCTATAACTAATGCACATGCCCCAGAAAAGTTTGTATTATAGCTAAAATCTTTACCATCTATATCTGCTCCATATATCCATATGCCTTCTTCCTTTAATTGGTCAATCGTCGCATTTATATTGGTAACTTTAGCTATTCTCATATGCTCAATAGCACCTGCTGAACACTTATACACTGTAGGAGTTACTCCAACATTTCTTCTTTTTGGAATAATTATTCCATGTACCCCACATAATTCTGCTGTTCTTATTATTGATCCTAAATTATGAGGATCTTCTATTTCATCTAATATTACTATGAAAGGATCTTCACCTTTTCTCTTAGCACGATTAATAATATCTGTCACTTCAGAATATTTAAATGGAGTAACCTTAGCTATAACACCTTGGTGATTTGCTCCTCCACACATTTCATTTAATTTTCTTCTATCTACTTCTTTAATTACAACATTTTTATCTTTTGCTAAACTAAGTACTACTTTTATTGACCCTTCTAAGTCACCTTTGCTTACACATAAATATTCTATTGTTGTATCACTTTTTAAGGCTTCTATAACTGCATTTCTTCCTAAAACTAAGTCTTCTCTTATTTCTTCATGCATTGCTTCATTATTTCTCTTTGAGTAGTTATCTGAATAATCTCTTCTTCTTTCTGCTCTAGCTTGCTTCTCTTGAAATTTATTAAATTCTCTTTCTCTTCTTCTTGGGTTTTCTCTTTTAGCCATAATAGACTCTCCTTTATTTCTTATTAAGTTCTGTAGTCACGGCTTTATTCATTATGTAATTTAATCTTTCATAATTACCTATTAAATGTAAATAGCCAATAAGTGCTTCAAAACCAGTTGCCATTCTATAATCTCTTACATCTGCATTTTTCGGAACTGTTGCAGATTTTGTGTTTCTTCCTCTTTTAAAGATATAACTCTCTTCTTCAGTCAATTCTTCTTCTAATAAGTGCATAATAGTAGATTGACTTTTTGCTTTAACATATCCAATAGCTTTTACATGAATTTTATGTGCTGTTAATTCTACGTTATTAGCTAATATATAATTTCTAATAAAAAGTTCATAAACAGCATCTCCTATTAAAGCTAGTTGAAGTGGATTTAATAATCTAGCATCTTTAGGTGTAAATTCTTTTTCTCTATAATCTTGTAACATTTTTCACCTCTATCTATAACAATGGTAATTTTCTATTAAAATTTAAAAGTTAAGAGTTAAAAGTTAAGGCTAAAACTTACTTTTCTTTTACTCTTAACTCTTCATTATTAACTCTTAACTCTAATTACTCTACCATTATTAATTAAATCTTAGTCAGCCTTTTTCCATCTAACTCCTTGAGGAGTATCTTCTAAAATTATTCCTCTAGCTTTAAGATCATCTCTTATCTTATCAGCTAATGCAAAATCTCTATTTTTTCTTGCATCCTGTCTTGCTTGAATTAAAGCTTCAACTTCTTCTTCTAAGCTTACTTTAGTTGTTTTTTGTAATATTCCTAAAGGCATACCTAATTCTCTTATTAATTCTAAAGCTTTTTCACAAAGTTCTTTTGACGAATTAATAGTTACATTTGTATTTACATCTCGTGCTAAATCAAATAGAACTGAAATTGCATCGGCTGTGTTAAAGTCATCATCCATTTTTTCGATATATCTTTGTCTATAAGAATCTAAGCTATCAAGATATTTCTTTTCTTCATCAGTCATAGATTCTAACTTAACTTCATCAATTAAGCTTTCTAAGTTTCCTATAGCATTATATAATCTTTCAACTGAAGCTTTAGCTGAATCTAATAATTCAGTGCTAAAGTTTAATTGAATTCTGTAGTGACCTGAAAGCATTAAAAATCTTATAACATCTGCATCATATTCTTTTAAAGCATCTCTTGCTGTTAAGAAGTTATTTAATGATTTAGACATTTTTTGATTATTAACATTTAAGAATGCTGCATGTAACCAATAGTTTGCAAATTTCTTTCCTGTTAAGGCTTCGCTTTGTGCTATTTCATTTTCATGGTGTGGGAACGTTAAATCCATACCACCTGCATGTATATCTATAGTATCGCCTAATAATTTCTTTGCCATACAAGAACATTCAATATGCCATCCTGGTCTTCCAAGTCCCCATGGACTTTCCCATGCAGGCTCACCTGGTTTTCGTGCCTTCCAAATAGCAAAATCCATTGGATCTTCTTTTCTCTCATCTACATTTATTCTTGCACCAGCTTGTAAATCATCTAAGTTTTGACCTATTAATTGTCCGTAAGCTTCAAATTTCTTAGTTCTAAAATATACATCTCCATCAACAGCATAAGCATATCCTTTATCAACTAATCCCTTAACAAATTCAACAATATCTGTTATATATTCAGTAGCTCTTGGATTTACAGTAGCTCTCTTAATATTTAGTCCATCTGCATCTTTATAATATTCACAGATATACTTATCTCCGATTTCTTTTACTGTAGTTCCTTCTTCATTTGCTCTATTTATCATTTTATCATCTATATCAGTGAAATTTTGAACATAATTAACTTCGTATCCTCTATACTCAAAATATCTTCTTATAGTATCAAAAACGATAAATGTTCTACCATTCCCTATATGAAAGAAGTTATATACTGTAGGACCACAAACATACATCTTAACCTTTCCTGGCTCTAACGGTACAAACTCTTCTTTTTTTCTAGTTAAGCTATTAAAAACTTTCATTCTCTTCAAACCTCCTTAATTGAATTTTTTATAAACTTACTTATTCACCACTAAGTGAATCAAGCTTTATTATCTTATAATCTTACTCCTTGTTTATCAAATTGAGATTTAACAACATCTAAAACAGAATCAATTTTTATTACTTCCATTTCCCCATCTCTTAATTTGAATTCAACTTCTCCATCAGATATCTTTTTACCAACAGTAACTCTCATTGGAATTCCTATAAGTTCTGAATCTTTAAACTTAACTCCAGGTCTTTCATTTCTATCGTCTAATATAGCATCTACACCCATAGCTCTTAATTCATTATATAACTTATTTGCTATTTCCATTTGAGCTTCATCTTTAATATTTACAGGAATTACTGATACATGATATGGTGCAACTGAAAGTGGCCATATAATACCATTTTCATCATGATGTTGTTCTATTATAGAAGCCATTGTTCTAGTAACACCTATTCCATAGCATCCCATTACAAATGGTACATTTTTACCATTTTCATCTATAAATGTTGCATTCATTGCTTCAGAGTACTTAGTTCCTAACTTGAAGATATGACCTACTTCTGTCCCTCTTGCAATAGTAACTTCTCCTCCACACTCTGGACACTTTTCTCCTATAGTTATATTTCTGAAATCACCAACTGTTCCTTCAAAGTCTCTTCCATAGTTAACATTTTCTAAGTGATATCCTGTTTCATTTGCTCCAACTACAAAGTTAAACATCTTTGAAACTTCCTCGTCAACTAATAAAGTATCTACCTTTATACCTACTGGTCCTGCAAATCCTACTCCAGCATTAGTAGCTGCAAAAACTTCTTCTGCTGTAGCCATATTTAAATCTACAATTCCACCTAAAGCATTTGATACTTTAACTTCATTAACTTCTCTATCTCCTCTAACCATAACTGCAACTATCTTGCCATCAGCATTAAAGATTAAAGTTTTAGCAAATTTCTTTTCAGTAGTATTAAAGAATTTAACTAACTCTTCTATTGTTCTAATGTTTGGAGTTTCAGTCTTAATCATTTCTTTTAATTCTTCAGCTTCTGCAACCTCTGGTGTTGATGGAGCCTTTTCTATATTAGCTGCATAATCACAACAAGTACAGAATACTACATCATCTTCACCAACTTCTGATTTAACCATAAATTCTGCTGAATTTGATCCACCGATAGCTCCTGAATCAGCAGCAACGCACTTAGCATTTATTCCACATCTATTGAATATTTTTACGTAAGCATCGTGCATCTTATCATATGAAGCATCTAATCCTGCTTGGTCTTTATCAAAGCTATAAGCATCTTTCATTATGAATTCTCTTGATCTCATAACTCCGAATCTTGGTCTTCTCTCATCTCTATATTTAGTTTGAATTTGATAAAGATTAACTGGTAATTGCTTATAAGATTTTATTTCATTTCTAGCTATATCAGTAAATACTTCTTCGTGAGTAGGTCCTAAACAAAACTCTCTATTTCCTCTATCTTTTAATCTGAATAATTCAGCTCCATAAACTCCCCATCTTCCTGATTCTTGCCATAATTCAGCAGGTAAAAGAGCTGATGCTAAAAATTCTTGAGCTCCTGCAGCATTCATTTCTTCTCTTACTATATCTTCTACATTCTTTAATACCTTTAAACCAATTGGCATATAGTTATATACACCAGCAGCCATTTTTCTAATCATTCCAGCTCTAAGCATTAGCTTATGGCTATCAATTTCTGCTTCTGCTGGCACTTCTCTTAATGTTGATACTAACATATTTGACATTTTCATAATTAGTTCCTCCAATTTGTTTATATTTATCATCGCTATTCATAATTTAAAATAACTATAAAATTAGCATATTGTTCTACAATTAAAAAAAGCCGTCCCTAATTATATAATTAGGGCGACTTGTATCGCGGTACCACCTAAATTTGTGCTCTTAATAATGATAACGGTATTAGACCGATAGTTTTTACCTATAACTCCGAAGCTGGTTCAAAATCTAGTTGAGAATCTTACAGCCACGGATTCTCTCTCTGAAAAAGGCGATTTCTACTATTCTTCTTCACTGCTTTAAATTTAATATTTATAATTTATTATATAGTTCCAAAAAACTTATGTCAATATTAGCTATTATTAGCTTATACAAGCCTTTCAGCTAAAATTATATCATCTGGAGTAGTTATTTTTATATTCGTATACTCTCCGTCATATAAATACACCTTATATCCGTATTTTTCGGATACCATAGTATCATCTGTAACTACATCTCCATTTTCCTTAACTTTTTCATGGCACTTTAATATATTATCGTAGTTAAATACTTGTGGTGTTTGAATAGCTACTAAAGTACTTCTATCAGGAGTATCTATAGAAAAGTTTTCTTTATTCTTTACTTTTATCGTATCTTTCGGCATAACTCCTGGTGCTGCTGCTCCATATTTCTTAGCACATCTAATTCCCTCATCTATTAAATTATCAGAAATTATCGGTCTTGCTCCATCATGAATAAGAACTATATCTGTATCATTCATACTTTTAAGAGCATTATACACAGAATCCTGTCTTTCAGCTCCACCTTCAACTATTTTATCAACCTTCAATGAATATTTCTCTAAAACTTCTTTTTTACAATATTCTATTTCATCTTTAGGTAAAACTAGCACTATTTGATCTATATTTTTATTATCTATAAACTTTTTTAAAGTATAGTATAAAATTGGTTTACCTTTTATTTCGATAAACTGCTTACTAACTTTACTTCCCATTCTTTTCCCTTTTCCACCTGCTAATATAATAACACTAGTCATAAGTTAATTTTAATTCTCCTTTTGTTTTGCAAAAATCATTCTTCCTGCTGCTGTTTGTAATACAGAAGTTACTATTACATCTAATTGCTCTCCAATAAATTTCTTTCCACCTTCAACTACTATCATAGTTCCATCATCTAAGTAAGCTACTCCTTGTGATGATTCTTTTCCCTCTTTATTCACAACAACCTTCATTTCTTCTCCTGGAAGAACTACTGGTTTAACTGCATTAGCTAATTCATTAATATTTAACACAGGAACACCTTGGACTTCAGCAACTTTATTTAAATTATAATCATTAGTAATTACTTTTCCATTTAATGTTTGAGCTAATTTTAATAGCTTTGAGTCTACTTCAGCTATTTCTGGGAAATCCCCTTCCCATATTTCTGTTTCAATTTCAAGTTCCTTTTGAATTTTATTTAGTATATCTAAACCTCTTCTACCTCTATTTCTCTTTAATGAATCTGAGGAATCTGAAATATGTCTTAATTCATCTAATACAAAGCTTGGTATAATTAAAGTTCCTGAAATAAATCCAGTCTTACATATATCAAAGATTCTACCATCAATAATTACAGATGTATCTAATACATTAGATATATTCTTAGCATTATTTTTATGTTTTTTCTCTTTTGAAGAACTTTTCTTCATGTTTCCAATCATACTATTTATATCATCTTTTTTCTCAACAAATATTTTTACACCAATTATTACCGCTACTAGTTCAATCAAAACAAGTAATATTGGTCCAGCTACTGGATGTATACCTACCACAGGAATCCCAATTAACGAAGCTATAAGTAAGGCTACTATAGTTCCAACAGTTCCGTATACCAATTCACTTGCACTCACCTTTTGTACACTTCTTTCTACTGTGTCTATTATTTTATTAAGTCCTTTGTAGATAATAGGTGATATAAAATATAATATAATACCGAACACTAAAATAACAAAAAATAAAAATACTATCTTACTTATTGGACTTTGTAATAATTTCACCTCTAAATCACTAAATACGTTTAATAATCCATCTCCTACTACATACCCTAGTATAAATCCTATAGTAGTAATTATTATTCTAAATAACTTCTTTAACACCTTTTAACCTCCTTTGTCATAAATGTTACACTTTCTATTATACCCTTATATTTATCTTATAGATACATATATAACCAATATTAATTATAACATAGTATTTATCAATTTTAGGAATAATTATCTAATTACATATCAAATATATTTTTCTTTACCCCCTATTAAAAAACATTTACATTTATTATTATAATATTAATCCTTCAGCTGATGGATATATTGACAGAATTAACAGAAAAAAACTATAATTAATTTACAAGCATTATTATTCTAAGGAGTTGAGGCGAGATGAAGGACGTTATATTCGATAATTTCCAAAATGATGTGGATGATTCATTACTAAGACATAAAAGCATTTTAGATATTTTAACAAAATATTCTGAATCTAGTGCTAGAGTAAATAGAGCTGTTGCTAAGGCTGTTACAAATTGTGGTTGTATTAAAATAAATGCAGATAAACAATCTTCTCCTCAAGACCAAGATAGCCTTGAAGATTTTTATAATTCTTTAAATAATCATTTAGATGGCGAACTTTGTGAAACTTGTCGTGATGTAATTGAGCGTGAAATGGGTAATAATATGTTTTATCTTACTTCCTTGTGTAATGCACTAAATATAAGTTTATATGATGTACTTATAAAAGAAGATAATAAAATTAATACTTTAGGAAAATTTAATTTTAGATAAAAAAATATGGCAGTAAATTTACTGCCATATTTTTTTATAATTCTTTTTTTAAATATATTTGTTCTTTAATTCTTTTCAATCCATTTCTTATTGCAGTAGCTCTAGCTTCTCCTATCCCCTCAACCATATCAAGATCTTCTTTTGATGCTTTAATAACATTTTTAAGGCTATCAAAATGCTTAATAAGATTTTCAATAATACTCGTTGGTATTCTAGGAATCTTAGAAAGAATTCTATATCCCTTTGGAGATATTAAAGTATCCACTAACGACACTCCAGCATATCCCAATAATTTAGACAGATTATCTAAGTCTAATAGCTCTTCAGAATTTAACTTTTGAATTTCCTTATAAATTTCATCAGCGTCAGCTTCATCATTACAATAATCTTTAATTAAAAGTATTCCATCTCTTTCAATATTTTTTATTAATTCATTAAGCTGCATAGAAATTAGTCTACCTTCATTACCTAATTCAACTATATGCTTTTTAATTTCCTCAACTATTCTCATTACCATTTCAGTTCTTTGTATAGCTGTAGTTACATCAAATACTGTAGTTAAATCTTGAAATTCAAGAATATTTAAGTTATTAATAACTTTCTCTAATACATTAACATACTTTTCTAAAGTCTGTATTGCTTGGTTAGCATTTGCTAAAATAACACTACTATCCTTAAGTATGTATTTTAGGTCACCTTTATATATTGTAATTATGTTTCTTCTTTGTGAGATTGCTATGACAAGGGTTCCAGTTTGTCTTGCTATTCTTTGAGCTGTTCTATGTCTAGTTCCTGTTTCGAAAGTAGCTATTGTTGAATCTGGTATAAGTTGAGCGTTAGCAGAAACTATCTTTTTTAAATCTCCACTTATAACAATAGCTCCATCCATCTTTGCTAGTTCGTATACATATGCTGGTGTATATTCTGAATTAATATTAAATCCACCATCTACTAGCTTCATTACATTTTCACCGTCACCAATTATTATTAATCCACCAGTTTTAGCTCTTAGTATGTTATCTAATCCCTCTCTTAAACTTGTTCCTGGACTGACTAATTTAAGTATATTTTTTATTTCATTATCTTCCTTTATTCTCATTATAATCACCTAATTATTAATTCTATTATTATTGCGAATCTCTATTATTTATTATCTATAGACATGGAATATTACATCATTTAAAGTTTTTAATGCTATAACTTCTATACCTTTAAATACAGTACCCTTAGCAAAAGAATCTTTTGCTACATATACCCTCTTAAATCCCATTCTTGCAAGCTCTTTCACTCTACCTTCTAAAGAAGGTACTTTTTTAAGTTCTCCAGTTAATCCTACATCTGCGATAAAAGCAATATTTCCCTCTATCCCTTTTTGCTTAACCGAAGATACAATACTCATTATTACGGCTAAATTAATACCCTGCTCTCTAATTCTCATACCTCCTGTGGTCTTAATTATTACATTTTTATCGTAAAGATTTATTCCACCTCTTTGCTCAAGAATAGAAATTAAAGTATTTAACTTATCTTTACCTAAAGTCTCCCCTATTCTAGTTGGATAAGGAGTAAAAGTCTTAGATACTAAGCTTTCTATTTCTGTTATTATAGCTCTTGATCCTTCCTTTATAACCGTTAACGTACTTCCTGATACTAATTCTCCTTCATCTCTTTTAGTCATAAAAAATTCTGATGGATTATCTATAGACATCATACCTTTTTCAGTCATTTGGAAAAATCCTGTTTCTCCCGTACTTCCAAATCTATTTTTGGAACTTACTAGTCCTCTTAGTTCTTCATCACTATCAGCTTCTATTATTAATACAGTATCTACTAAATGTTCTAAAGCTCTAAGACCAGCAAGTTCATCTGCTTTTGTCATTTGTCCAACAATTATAACCGCTCTCTGTCTTTTATCATTTTTAGCAACCCTTAATAATTCATTAGCACACTCCATAGTCTGAGTCGGAGAACCTGCTCTTGCAGGTAGATAGCCTTCCATAGTAAAGGTCTGTATACTATCTATAATAATTAAGTCTGGATCTATCTCTTCTATAGAATCAACAACATTATCTAAATTAGTTTCTTGAAGAACCCATATATTATCATTAATTTTCTCTAATATTCTATCTGCTCTATTTTTTATTTGGCTATCACTTTCTTCTCCTGATGCATATATAACTTTATGCCCTTTCTTAGCTATACAATCTGCCACTTGTAAAAGTAACGTTGACTTTCCAGCACCAGGTCTAGCCGTAATTATGGTAATAGAATCTTTTACTATTCCACCACCCATAACTCTATCAAATTCATTAATTCCTGTAACTATTCTATCACTTTTGCTAGAAGTTACCTCTGTAAGTTTCTTGGCTACCTTTTTAGGAGTTCTTGTTGCTGTTACTGTTTTACTCGTACTTTTAGCCTGAACTACCTCTTCCTCAAAAGTATTCCAATTATTGCAATCTGGACATTTTCCTAACCATTTTGGTGTTTCATACCCACAATCCCTACAGATATAAACTGTTTTTATTTTCGCCATACCGATTCACCACTTCTGTTGTACTTATATATTAGTATTCTTAACTTATTTCACTCTTTCTAATATATCATAATTAAAATAAAAAAATATACAAAATACAAAAAATCATCGTTAAAAATATTAACGATGATTTTTTATAAATGATAATTATTTTATTAATTTTGCTGCCGCTTCATCAATTATAACAACTACATCTCTATGCATTTGTAGCATTGTAGCTGGATTATCAGTTGTAATCTTTCCTGAGAATAATCCTTTAATAGCTTCTGCTTTTCCTTCACCTGACGCTATTAAGATTATTTTTTTAGCTTTCATAATTCCGCCTAGTCCCATAGTTAATGCTTTTCTTGGAACTTCATCAATTGAATCAAAGAATCTAGCATTTGCTTCTATAGTGCTTTCTGTTAATGAAATTATATGAGTTCCTGCTGATAATTCTTCTCCTGGTTCGTTAAATGCAATATGTCCATTGTTTCCAATACCTAATAATTGAACATCTATTCCGCCAAGTTCCTCAATTTTCTTATCATAATTCTTACATTCTTCTTCTAAATTTTCTGCTAATCCATTTGGTACAAAAGTCTTAGCTTTATCAATATTTATGTGATTGAATAAATTAGTATTCATGAAATTTCTGTAGCTTTGCTCATGCTCTGGATTTAATCCAATATATTCGTCTAAGTTTATTGAAGTACATTTAGAAAAATCTAATTCATTATTTTTACACTTAGCTATTAACTCTTTATACATTCCCACTGGTGATCCTCCAGTAGCTAGTCCTAAAACTGCTTCTGGTTTCTCTATTATAACTTTAGCAAACTCGTCTGCTGCAACTTTACTTAATTCTTCATAATTTTTAGTAACTATTAATTTCATATAATCTCTCCCTCTCTACGTGAAATATTCACTTGTAATGTAAACTTATCTGATCTATATAATGCCTCTTCAATAAATAATACTTTATTTTTATTAACAAAAGTTTTTCCTATTATCTTAAGCACTGGAAAATTCTCTTTAGTATCAAACTTTTCTTTTATTTCATCTGTTATATCAACAGCTACTATAGATGAAGTAGAATTACTTATTGAATATCCAAAATGCTCTAAAATTTTATATAATGATCCTTTTAACATCTCATTATTAATATGACCACAATAATCTACAGGTATAAATACAGTCTCTACTGCTATACATTCATTATCAACTATTCTTCTTCGTTCAATCTTATAAACCTTATCTAGCATAAAAGTATCTTGCATATCATCTGGTGTATCTATAATATCGAAGTTAATAACTTCTGTTCTCAACTCTCTACCAGTTTGCTTTATCATCTCTGTAAAACTCATCATATCTTGTTGTTTTACAGTTTGCTCACATACAAAAGTACCTTTACCTTTTAATCTAGTTAAAACTCCTTCTTGAACTAATTCCCCTATAGCTTGTCTTATAGTCATTCTGCTTACGCCATAGATTTCACATAATTCTCTTTCGCTGGCTATACATTCACCAGGTTTCCAAAGACCTTGTGCAATTTTTTTAACTAAGTCATTTTTTAATTGGAAGTATACCGGTATAGGACTATTCTTATCAATCATAGTATCGCCTCCTAATCATATTATAACGTTCAGAATTATAGATGTCTATACCAGTTATAAAAAATCTTTGTATATTTTTATTAAACTTACTAATACTAATTATAAAAAGTTTAGGAGATGTTATTATGTTTTCAAAATCTTATTATGATAATATAAACGGTAAAAATATACTAACTGATTATAGACCAAAAGATATGAGTAATGATTATCTTGATAATTTTACAGATTCCTCTTTAGAAAATATGGTTATAAATTCTAACTTAGATAATAGTAATATGATTAAATAACTATTTATAATATATATTATATGATATATTAGTATTAAGATTACTATTTTAGGAGGTACTTTATGGTTAAAGTTTATTCAACTAATACTTGTCCTTGGTGTGATAAAGCTAAGAGCTATTTAAAATCAAAAGGAATCGAGTTTGAAGAATTAAATGTTCAAGAGGATATGGTTGCTAGAGAAGAAATGATAAAAAAATCTAAACAAATGGGAGTTCCTGTTTTAGATGTAAATGGAACTATCATAATAGGTTTTGATAAGCCTGCAATTGATACTGCACTTAATGCTTAATTTCAATTGACAATTACAAGTTTAAAACATAAAAACTATAAGTTTTAAAGCCAGCATAAGCTGGCTTTATTTATTTATTTATTTATTTATTTTAACTTTCATTAATTACGATTATTTAAATTAATTATAACTCCCTTTCTTCTTGACATTGCTTCTATAGAATATCTAATTCCTTGAGTACCTATTCCTGATGCTTTTACACCTGAAAACGGAAAATGATCTGGGCCTCTTTCTGGTTTATTATTAATTTGAACAGTTCCTACTTCTAACTTATCTGCTATATAAAAAGCTTCATCTATATTTTTAGTAAATACTGATGCCTGCAACCCATATTCAGATTTATTGGCTATTAATATGGCTTCCTCTTTATCTTTTACTCTAATAATCGGCAAAACTGGTCCAAATGGCTCTTCCCATGCTAATCTCATGTCCTCAGTAACATAATCGAATAAAGTTGGATATATAATATTATTTTCTCTCTTTCCACCAGCTAACAAATGTGCTCCTTTTTCTCTAGCATCCTCTATAAGTTCCCACACAAAATCAGCTGCTTTATCATCAATTAATGGAGTTATAGTTACTCCTTCATCTGTCGGATTTCCTACCTTAAGCTCTAATACCTTTCTTTTAATCTTATCTGCCAATTCATCTGCAACTTTATCAACTACTAATATTCTCTTAACAGCAGTACAACGTTGTCCTGAATAAGAATATGCTCCAGCTACTATATTAGCTGCTGCTAAATCAAGGTCTGCATCATCTAATACAATTGCTGCATCTTTCCCACCTAATTCCATTAACAATGGAACCATACTTGTTATACTTGCTATTCTCATTCCAACTTCAGTACTTCCTGTAAAGTTAATAAAATCTATCTCTGGATGAGTTACTATATAATCTCCTATTTCACTTCCTCTTCCTGTTACAGTATTTAGAACACCAGCTGGAACTCCAGCTTCATCAAAAACTTTTGCTAAATATAATCCACAAAGACTACCTTGTGTAGCAGGTTTTAATACTACGGTATTCCCAGCTATTAATGCTGGTGCTATTTTAGAAGCTGATAAATTTATAGGATAATTAAACGGAGAAATTGCAAGAACTACTCCCATTGACTCTCTAGTAACAACAGATATTTTATTTTTATCAAATCCAGGAAAGCTATCACTTACTATAGTTTCTCCAAACATATTTTTAGCTGTATCAGCAGTAAATCTTATGTAATCAGCAGTTCTGTTAATTTCGGACTCAGCGCTTTTTCTATCTTTAGCAATCTCTCTTATAATAATATCAGATAACTCATCTATTCTCTCTTGTAATATGTCTGCAACTTTATAAAGAATTTTTGATTTTTCATTTATAGGTACATCTTTCCACTTGTTATGTGCTTTTTGTGCTATCATAACTACATCATTTACCTCTTCCTTTGTCATTGCTGGTATCTTTCCAACTACTTTGCCGTCTGTTGGCGATTTAATCTCTATAAAGCTGCCACTTTTGCTATCACACCATTTCCCATTAATTAAATTTCTAAACTTTCTCTCTTGTCCGATTAAATTACTAAACATATGATTATTCTCCTCCCTATTAATTTATTATTTATTTTCTCCCACCTATTTCACTTTTATTATTTAACATAAGATAAACTTATCCATAATTAAATTTAGATATAAATTATTAAAATAAAAAAGAAGCTTAAATTTATAATCTAAGCTTCTTCAAATTAATTATTAAACCTAAAAAATATTTAATAATTTATATTTAGTTATAACTACTCATAAAAATACTATATAGATTAGTATTTATTTATGTGCAAACTCTATACCTTGCTCATTACATTGAATAAGAAGTTTATCTCCATCAACTATATCACCTTTAATTATTTCATCACTCAATTTATCTTCAATTTCTCGAGTAATTATTCTTCTTAAAGGTCGTGCACCAAAATCTTTTTCCTTATTTTTTTCAGCAATAAATTTACTTAAATCTTTATCATAATCAATAAATATGTTCTTTTCTTTTAACCTTCCCATTGTCTCGTTTATCATTATATCTACAATTTTTAATATACTATCTTCATTTAATTGATTAAATATTATTATTTCATCTAATCTATTTAAAAATTCTGGTCTAAAGGCTTTTTTCAATGCACCTTCTATTACTTCTTTCATCTTTTCATATTCTGCTTTACCAGTATCTTTATTTGAAGCAAAACCGACCTGTTTTTGCTTTTTAATATTTTCAGCTCCTACATTAGATGTCATTATAATTATAGTATTCTTGAAGCTAATCATCTTACCTTTACTATCTGTTAATCTTCCATCTTCCATAATTTGAAGTAAAATATTAAATATATCTGGATGAGCCTTTTCTATTTCATCTAATAACACTACAGAATATGGTTTTCTTCTAACAGCTTCTGATAATTGCCCGCCTTCGTCATACCCTATATATCCTGGAGGAGATCCTATAAGTCGTGAAACTGAATGCTTTTCCATGTATTCAGACATATCTAATCTTATAAGATTATTCATATTACCAAACATAGCTTCAGCTAATGCTTTTGATAACTCAGTTTTTCCAACACCTGTTGGCCCACAGAATATAAATGTTCCTATAGGTCTATTAGGATCTTTAAGCCCTATTCTAGCTCTTTTTACAGCTCTAGATATAGCACTTATAGCTTCATCTTGACCAATAACTTTACTTTTTAATATATCCTCTAAATGCAAAAGTCTATCTGATTCTTTTTCTGTAAGTCTTGATATAGGAACCTTAGTCCAGGTTGATACAACCTTAGCAATATCTTCTTCATCTACAAGATAAACTTCTGAACAATTCTTTGTATTCCATCTATTCTGAATCTCATAGAACTCATCTCTCAATCGTTTTTCTTTATCTCTTAAATTAGCTGCCTTTTCAAAATCTTGATTTTTTATAGCATCTTCTTTTTCATTTATAGCCTTTTCTATAGCCACCTCTTTTTCTTTTATTTCAGGTGGTAACGTTAGTTTAGATATTCTTACCTTTGCTGCAGCTTCATCAATCAAATCTATAGCCTTATCTGGCATATATCTATCATTTATATATCTTTCACCTAAGCTAACTGCCATTTTTAAAGCTTCATCAGTTATTTTAACTTTATGATGTGACTCATATTTATCCCTAAGTCCAAATAATATCTTTAATGTATCCTCTGGTGATGGTTCCTCAATATTTACTGGTTGAAATCTTCTTTCTAAAGCTGCATCTTTTTCTATATGCTTTCTATATTCATCTATTGTAGTTGCACCAATACATTTTATTTCTCCTCTTGCTAATGCAGGCTTTAAAATATTAGACGCATCTATAGCTCCTTCTGCTCCTCCAGCTCCTACTATAGTGTGTATCTCATCTATAAATACAATAATGTCCTCTTCTTGTCGTAACTCGGCCATAATTTTCTTTAATCTATCTTCAAATTCACCTCTATATTTTGCACCAGCAACCATAGCAGTAATATCTAACGTTAAAATTCTTTTATCTTTTAGACTTTCTGGAATATCTCCTAGTACAATTCTTTGAGCTAATCCTTCTATTACAGCTGTTTTTCCAACTCCTGGTTCACCAATTAAACATGGATTATTTTTAACTCTCCTACATAGAATCTCTAACACTCTTTGTGTTTCAGCATCTCTTCCTACTACAGGATCTAATTTTTGATCTTTTGCTAATTGAGTTAAATCTCTACTAAATTGATCTAACATAGGAGTTTTATTGTTTTTCTTTTCTTTTGAAGCTGGCTTTTTTACTTCTTTTAATTCGCTTCCCATAATGTATTTTTCTAAATCATCTTTCATTGAATTGATATCAGCCTTACAACTTGTAAGAATAGCATAAGCTACACCTTCTCCATCGTTAATCAATGATAATAGAATATGTTCTGGTGTAATAAAATTTTGTCCGTATTTTCTTGCCACTTCTAAACTATCATCAAATAATCTCTTTGTTCTAGGCGTTAATAATATATCTCCTGATAATATCTCTTCATCTCCAAATCCTAAATACTCTTCTGTAAGCCCTCTAACTTTATCTATAGTCAATCCTTTAGTAGTTAATAATTGACTAGCGTATCCATTTTCTTTTAATATCCCTAAAAGTACATGTTCAGTTCCTATATATCCATGCTTAAACTTTTGAGATTCTTGTTGTGCTTCTATTAAAACTATTTGTGCCCTTTCTGTAAACCTCCCAAATATCATTTTCTTACACCTCCATACCCTAGGTTATAATTTATATAAAATTAATTAACCATTAATTTTAAATTTATATTAATTATTATGATAAAATAACTGCTATCATACCCCTTAAAATATCTGCTCTAACCTTATTTTTATCTTCTACAGATGTTAAAATTCTATCATTTACAGACATTTTAATAAGATCACATTCTCTTTCAGTTACTAGATTCAACTCTAATAAATAATTAATTAAAGATAATGCACCTTGGTAAGTTATACTTTTACCAATAGCTTCATTAAGCATCATAGCAATCTTTTCATTATTATCATTTGATATTTTCTTGATTACTATATAGCCTCCACCACCTCTTCTGCTTTCGATAATATATCCTTTTTCGTGACTAAATCTAGTAGTCAATACATAGTTAATCTGTGATGGAGCACAATTAAATTTATCTGCTAAATCATTTCTCTGGATTATTATTTCCTTACTGGTTTTTTCCTCAATCATATTATTTAAAAATTCGGCTATACCATCTGATATTCTTGCCATAAAAACACCTTCCTAAACATCTTTGACTTTCTTTGACTTTAATTATATACAAATATTTTTTTAGTGTCTATGTTTAAAGTTTTCCCTTATATAAAAAATTCATTTAAATTCTGTAATATTTAGATTTTATTTAGTCAATACTCTTAAAATATAGATATTTAACAAGATTCTAGGATGTGATAATAAATGCAGATTAAATGGTTAGGAAATAGTTCATTTTTAATAAAAACATCTTTATCCAAAAAAATTCTCATAGATCCATTTACTCCATTAGAACTTTTAGATTTTGATACTACTTTTGATATAATAACCTTTAGCAAAGATTTTCATAAAATAAGTAATTTTGATTTGAGTAAGTATGGTGCTAAAATAATCACTAGAGATGAAGTATATTGTGAAAATAGCATTAAAATTAAAGGATATTTATCCTACAGTGATAATGTATCAGGATTAAAACGTGGTAAAAACTATATATATCTTTATGAAGTAGATAAATTAAGAATATGCCATCTTGGATATTTAGGACATTTTCTTAATGAAGAAATTATAAATATACTAAAAAATGTAGATATTTTATTCTTGCCTATTGGTTGGAATCTTTGTTTAAATGGTAATGAAAGTTATAAGCTATCTGAACTACTTACTCCTAAATATATTATCCCTATGTGCTATAAATGTAATAAGTATGACTTTTATTTTGATGGTCCTTTAGATTTTATATCTAAATCTAAAAATATTTATAATGTAAACTCCTCTGAAATTAATATTAATGATTTACCTAACAATACTCCATTAACAGTACTTTTAAAGCATTAAAAAAGAGCCACCTACTTAGGTGACTCTTTATAGTAACTATTCAGCTACTGGTGCTCCAACTGGACAAACATTTGCACAGTTTCCGCAATCGATACAAGTATCTGCATCTATAACAAATTGAGTATCTCCTTGGCTGATAGCGTTAACTGGACATTCAGCAGCACAAGCTCCACAGTTTACGCATGAATCTTCTATTACGTATGCCATTAAAAAAAACCCCCTCACTTATTAAATTTCATATATATTGTATCATAGTCAATATTTTTTTCAAAGTGTTTTTATTATGTGATATAAAGTTCACTTCTAAGATTCTATCATGTACCCTGCCATTTCAATAAGATTTATAATATCCTCTGATGATATAGTTAAATTATCATATACTATTTGAACTTCTTTTTTAGCCTTGCTTATCTCACATGCAACTATACCTTCTTCATTTGTAAGTATATTCCTAATAGTAGTTACATCAGTAGATTTATTTAAATTATTAATCTTTATTGAAATTTTCATAATATCCTCCTTAGTTATCTTTAATTAACGCCTTAATAAACTTTTTATCCTCTTCTGAATCTATCTCTAATCTAATATCTGAATCATCTATTGAGTCTTCATAGTTTCCTTCAATTAATTCGATATTGTCTATATTAAAGTCATTTACTATTTCTTCGCCAGCTTTTTTGTATTTTACTCTTACTGTTTCCTTAACAGTATTATTACTTATAACTTCTCCTGTACCTTCCTCAGTTTTAACTATTGATCCAACCTGAGGCATTCTCTTTCTAATATCTTCATACGTACTTTGCTCATAATTTAAGCAGCACATAAGACGTCCACATATACCTGATATCTTAGTTGGATTAAGTGATAAGTTTTGTTCTTTTGCCATTTTTATAGAAACGGATGCAAAATCTCCTAAAAACGAAGAACAACACATAGGTCTTCCACATGGACCTAATCCACCTAACATCTTAGCTTCGTCTCTAACTCCGATTTGTCTTAACTCAATACGTGTTTTGAATATAGTAGCTAAATCTTTTACTAATTCTCTAAAGTCTACTCTACCATCTGCTGTAAAGTAAAATATTACTTTATTATTATCAAATGTATATTCAACATCAATAAGCTTCATTGTTAATTTATGTTCTTGAATTTTGTTAAAGCATATATTAAATGCGGCTTCTTCTTTAGCTTTGTTATCAAAATGCTTATCTATATCTTCTTGTGATGCTATTCTTATAACACTTTTAAGAGGTGCTACTATATCCTCCTCTCTTACTTCTTTTATTCCAATTACACATTCACCAAATTCTATTCCTCTAGCAGTTTCTACTACTACATAATTACCTTTTTCTATTTTTAAATCAGTTGGATCAAAATAATATATCTTTCCAGCCTTTTTAAATCTCACTCCTACAACTTTTATCATATTTTTAAACCTCCAAAAAGCTAATAAGCATAACTCTTATAGTTACTGCCCAATTAACATTATTTTTAATGTTTCTTCTAGCTTCTTCAATACTACTCATTAAGTTATTTAACTTCCTAAAAGACATTTCCCTAGTAAGCTCTTTAATCTGATCAATTTTATCACTATTTATAATTAAGCTTTCATTTTCGATTTCCTTATGAATCATTATGTCTCTTATAAAATCACCCATTATACTTAGAACTTCTTCTTTATCTCCCTTATAAGAATTTAAAACTTCTTCTTCTTCTAATAGAGCTTCAGGATCATTCTTTGTTATTTTAATTAATAATTCTACAATTTTACATCTTAATTCTTTAAGCTTATCATCATTAATATATCTATCTATTCTTCCTGGAATTCCAGAACTAAATGCTATTGCTGCCTTTGTTTCAGGTTCATTTTTATCATAACCTTTTATTTCAGCATACTCATATAACTCTTCTTTTGATAATGGTGTCAATTTAAATATTTCACATCTAGATTTAATAGTATCTAAAACTAACTCTAAACTCTCACATAGTATTATTATGTACACTCCTAAAGGTGGTTCCTCTATTGTTTTTAATAATGCATTTTGAGCTTGAACAGTAAGCTTATTACCTTCATGAATAATAACTACTTTCTTATCTCCCTCAAAAGGTTTCTTTTGAACTTCTTCTATAATAGCTCTTACATCATCTACTCCGAAGGAAGCCTTTTCAGTCTTATAATTTATAATATCTACATATTCCCTATCTAAATCACCTTTAAGTATTAATTTAGCTAAATTTAGCGCTAGAACGCTCTTTCCAATTCCATCCTCACCACAAATAAGGTGGGCATGAGAAAGAGTTCCATTTGAACATCGCTTGTTGAAATTCATAACTAAGTCTCTATACCCAATAAACTTTCTCATACTCACGCCTCTTTTTCATCTATATTCTATACTTTAATAAATTGATCTACATCTAATACAAAGATCGTAGCTCCTCCTACTTCAACTTCCATAGGATATGGCATATACATACCAGTTCCGTTAGACATAGTAGTTGGTGTTGGTATTATTTCTTTTCTCATTTTACAAACATCTTCAACAACTTTAACTACATCATTAACCTTATCCTTTTCTACTCCAATCATTAATGTTGTGTTCCCAGACTTTAAAAATCCGCCTGTAGTTGCTAACTTTGTAACTCTAAAACCTTTATCATTAAGTTCTTCAATTAGATCTAAAGCATCATCATCTTGTACTATTGCGATTACTAACTTCATAAAATTACCTCCACTCAATAAATTTCCCTTTTATATTATTTTATCATACTATTTAAATGTTTTAATATTTTTTATGTTAGTTTTACATAAAATATATCTATAATTTTACAATAGTTCAATTAATAAATGTTTTATATCCTTTTAAATTACTTCTATAACCTTTTTATATATCTCTTCATGAATATCATCAATAGTTCTTAATAACTTACCTTCAGTGCATTTAACTTTATTCCAATTATATTTTTCAGCAATTTTAAGTGAGTTATTATATGATTTTATTAAATATTCCTCATTGCTTTCATGAATATCCTTTTCTTCCTCACCAGTTATCTTATTTAATCTATTTTTCATTAATTCTTGACTTACCATAGGATCTACATCTAAGAAAATAACTTGGTCTGGCTTCGGTATTGCATATAAGTTAAACTCTAAGTCACTTAACCAATTCAAGAATTTCTCTTTTTCTTCTTCATCCATTTTTGCTGCTTGATGTACCATATTTGATGTAGTATATCTATCGGATATAATTATCCCACCTTCATTATAGAACTTTTCCCATTTAGTTTTAAATGATGCGTATCTATCAGCAGCATAAAAAGTTGATGCAACGTATGGACTAACATCATTAGGATTGCTTCCAAACTCACCTCTTAAATACATCTTTACTAATGCTGAAGACTCGCTATCGTAATCTGGGAAAGTTATTTTCATACAATTATATCCTTCATTAATAAGTCTTTCATATAATTTTTTAGATTGAGTTGCTTTTCCACTAGCATCTGAACCTGACTCTATAATAATTAATTTACCTTTACTCATAAATAAGCCCGCCTTTCAAGTATGTAAGGTATTTTCCTTAACTTTTAAAATAATATATCTTTTATTCTATTTTTCATATCCTCATATTGCTTATCATCAAATTCCTCATTAGTAATACTATTTACGCAATCTTCACATATGAAACTTTTTATAATCATTATACCATCATAACGAGCCTTCCCACAAATTTTACAATGTCTTTTCTTTTTTAAGATTATTTCCTTATTATTAATCATTATAATCCCTCCTTGTCTCATATTTAAAATTTTGGACAAGAATTAATATTTTTATACTTTAATATAAAAAGCTATAAAATAAATACTTTATGGAAAAAATAATATTAAAACTTTAAACTGGAGGAATCACTAAATGAATCAAGAAATGATTTCCTATTTATCTACATGTTATGATGAATTACGTACACTAAATAGAGACTTATATGCTAATCCCGAAGATAGTTATAAAGAATTTTTTGCTTGTGACTCTATATGCAATCTATTAGAATCTCATGGCTTTGATGTAAAAAGGAATTTTCTCGATTTAGAGACATCTTTTTATGCCTCTAAAGGAAATACATACCCCAAAATTTGCTTTTTATGCGAATATGATGCTGTTCCTGGAGAAGGTCATTTAACTGGTC
The DNA here is from genome assembly GCF_001405015.1 of Clostridium disporicum. Lineage (GTDB taxonomy): Bacteria > Bacillota > Clostridia > Clostridiales > Clostridiaceae > Clostridium > Clostridium disporicum_B. The sequence continues at coordinate 2,888 of NZ_CYZX01000018.1, read as the reverse complement.
ATAACTTATTAACCACAACTTCTTTAGGTGCTTCTCTAGCACTTTCAAAAGTAATTGATAAAATAGGTGGAACTGCTGTAGTAATTGGTTGTCCTGGAGAGTATCGTGGTGGTACAAAATCTATTATGGTAAAGCAAGGTGTTTTTGATGATATAGATATTGTATTAGCAGCTTATCCCGATGTAACAACTAATGAAAGTGGTACTTCTGCTGCTATAGTCCCTCTAAAGATTAAATTCTTAGGTAATAGTGGTTTAAGCTTTTTAAATAATGATACCTATACTTCATTAGATGGCATATTATTGACCTTCAATATTTTAAATTCTATATTAAAAGGATTTCCTAAAGATGTTGAAGTTAACTCTATATTATCTCAAGGTGGTTTTACTCCATTATTACTTCCAATAGAAAGTGAAGCCCAATTTTATATAAGAGCAAAAGAGATGGATATGGCTAGAATAGCAGAAAATAAATTAAGAGAAATAGCTATTTATGTTTCAAAGCTTATTCGAGTTCAATACTCTTTTTCACTATATGAATGTCCTAATGAAGAGTTAATCACTAATAGAACTTTAAATAGATTATTCAGCCATAACCTTAAAGAAAACGGAATAATTGATATAGGTCCGCCAAGGGATGTACGCTCTGGATTAAGCATTGGTATAGTTAGTAAAACTGTTCCTTGTATACATCCTTATATAAAGGTAATTGAAGATAATAGTATTAGATATGGTACCAAAGAATTTGCAGAAACTACAATATCACCATTTGCCTTTGAGCAATCTATGAAAGCATCCTTATCATTAGCAGCTACTGCTGTAGACTTAATAACAAATAATACTTTGCTTAATGAAATCAAAGATGAATTTTTTAAAAAAAAATAAAAGGTGAAGCTATTTAATTAGCTTCACCTTGTAATATATTAACTTTATCATATACTCTTTTTAATAATCTTTCACTTGGCTCAAATGAAAACTTTAAAAGTTGTCCATTTCTCTTGTACACACAGTAACATTTTCTAGAAGTAGTTATGCTGCTCAAATAGTTTCCATGAGATTTAATTTTTGATAGCTTTTTAGGTATCTCAACCTTTTTCCCTATGAAAACAATATCCTGCATTCTTATGCTTTCTAAAATGTTATCACCTTTACAATTTAATTTATTTATTATTAACTTATCTGCAATTATTGAGTATTTATAAGATAAACTACAGCGTCTAAATTCCTTAAATAATACAAATACTATCATTATTAATAGCAGAACCTCTATTACTCTATAAACTTGAAAAGTTTTTCCTATCACTATTTCAGCAATTTCAACGGCATATAAAGCAATAGTTATAGCTAATAATGAAATCATTATAGCAGGAATTTTCCTTCCGTGTACAACTTCTCTATGCATGACAATATATATCCCCCATAAAATATAATAATTTTGACAATGCTATGATTATACTAATTATTATAGTATAATTCCATTCGGAAATTTCGCCTTATTCATAGATTATATGAAAATAATTAATAAATCTTTAATAAATCTTCATTAATCTAAGGTTTTAAATCTATTACTAATTTTATTGTGATATACTGATAAATATAATAATATTACTCACTTAATTGGAGGTATCTATGATTAAAATATACAAAAGCTTAAGCGAAACAAATCCTCATTTAAAAGCTTTAAATAATATTGAACCTGGTTGTTGGATTAACATGGTAGCACCTACAGAAGAAGAGATTATATTAGTTTCAAAAAAGACAGGAGTTCCTTTAAATTTTTTGAGAGCACCTTTAGATGATGAAGAAACTTCTCGTATTGATTTTGAAGATGATTATCTCCTAGTAATAGTAGATATTCCTTTTACGGAAATGGAAGATAATTCTCTTACATATGATACATATCCATTAGCAATTATTCATTCTGAAAAACAAATAGTAACTGTCTGCTTAAAAAATAGTAGAATATTAACTGATTTTATAAACAATAAAGTTAAATCTTTCTTCTCATTCAAAAAATCTAGATTTATTCTTCAAATATTAAGTAGAGTTTCTACATATTATTTAATATATTTAAGACAGATTGATAAAAAAAGTTTAATGATTGAAAAAAGATTGCATAAGTCTATGAAAAACAGAGAGCTTATACAACTTCATTCATTAGAAAAATCCCTTGTTTATTTTTCTACATCTCTTAAGGCAAATGAAATTACTTTGGAAAAAATGCTTAAACTAGAAATAATGCAAAAATATCCTGAAGATCAAGATGTATTAGAAGATGTTATTATTGAGAATAAACAAGCTATTGAAATGACTGATATATATAGTAATATACTTGCTAGTACAATGGACTTCTTTGCTTCAGTAATTTCAAACAATCTTAATATTGTTATGAAGGTGTTAGCATCAGTTACAATATTAATGGCTATTCCAACTATTATTGGTGGTATATTTGGAATGAATGTTTTACTTCCATTTAGCCCTGATGATCCTAATGCATTTAATATAATAATGATATTTACACTCTTATTAACAGGATTTGTTGCAATACTTTTATATAAGAAAGATATGTTTAGTTAATTTTATATTTATCCACTAATATAAAATATATCCACAGGCAAAATAATTTCACCTGTGGATATATTGTTTTTTTGTGTATATTTTTAATTAATATAAATTTACTTTAAATGAAAAAATAAAAACCTACAAGCATTGCTTGTAGGTTTTTTGGAGGCGCCAATCAGATTTGAACTGATGAATAAAGGTTTTGCAGACCTCTGCCTTACCACTTGGCTATGGCGCCATACCTGGTGGCTCGACCAGGAATCGAACCAGGGACACGAGGATTTTCAGTCCTCTGCTCTACCGACTGAGCTATCGAGCCACATTACC
>NZ_CYZX01000017.1 GCF_001405015.1 Clostridium disporicum | reverse complement strand
TTTTTAAATATATTGAAGGTTGGTATAACAGAAAAAGGCTACACTCTTCTATTAATTACATGACTCCAGATCAATGTGAATTATTAGCTAGAAGTGCAGCATAAAAAAGTTTGACTTTTTGTGTCCAAAATATTGACATAAGACCAACTGCTCCTACAGGTCCAGCAAAGAAAGGATATTTAAAAGTTTGTCCAAACAACTCTATACTCATATCAACTTTTTTATTTTCAGTTAAAGTATCCATATTAACACGAATTTCTTTCCATTTATCATAATTTCTTATAGCTGTATCACCAACACCTTTAGCCCCTGGCCCTGGTATTTGGTTCTTACACACTTTCCCATTACATTCATTACAAGCTTTACAATACTCACCTATACAATCTCTTGCATTTTTTAATACTTCTTGATAATCCATAATAATAACACCTTTTCCTTATATTTATACTAAGTAATAATATATAATTATATCTTATTACTTAATTAACATAAAGTACTATTGATTAGTTAAAAATATTAACGTATCTTTATTTAAATTATTAATATCAAACATAAAACCTATTGCTTCAATAAAGCTATATCCAACACTTATAAAAATAAAAACCCTCAAGAGGTATTTTTTAAATTTCTTGAGGATTTAACTATTAATATTACTTTTATTTATTTAACAATTCGTAGATATCTGATAATTCTAATTCAGTATTGTTTATATCATTATCATATAAATTCATCTCTGTATTATTTAAAAGTTCATTCGGTAACAATACTGTAAAAGTACTACCTTTATTTACTGTACTGTCTACAAATACTTGTCCACCATGAAGATTTACTAGTGCTTTTACTATACTAAGCCCAATCCCACAGCCCTCATTCATACGATTAAATGACTTATCAACTTGAACAAATCTATCAAATATAAATTCTTTACTCTCATCAGAGATTCCTATTCCTTCATCCTTAATGTCTATTCTAACAAATTTTTCTTCTACTAATACATTAACATATATACTTTTATTTTCCTTAGAAAATTTAATTGCATTTGACAATAAATTAAGTATTGCTCTTTCAATCATAGAAGCATCACATTTAATTATATGTTCTTCCACATTAGTATCAAACTGCAGCACAATTGACTTAGATAACGCATAATTAACAACAGATAAAGTTACTTCTTCAATCAAAAACACTATATCATAATTTCTAAAATCAGCTTTTAAAATCCCCATATCTATCATTGATATATCCATTATATTGTTTATTAATCGTAACATTCTTTTGCAATTAATATGTAAACTCTTATTATATTTTTTATAAGTTGATTTAAAACTTATACACTCTTTATCTGCTGCACTATCTAATAATTGTACAGTTGAGTAAAAAATATTTAAAGGTGTTTTTAGTTCATGAGATATATTAGAGATAAAATCACTTTTTTCTTTATCATAAATCTTAAGTTTTTCTAATTCTAACTCTCTCTTTATTTCATCAGAAATATCCATATATGATACTGCTATTTCTTTATTATTTCTATACGTGCTAATTAATTGGACTGTACAATCAATTGTTTTATTTTCTTCTTTATTATTTATAATTCCTCTCCAAAGCCCAGTTTCATTTAAAGAATTTAATATTTCATTCCTTTTACCTGTTGCTTTCATTTTAGCTTTTAATAAATCATCAAGACAATTATTTTGTATATCGTTTGTTCCAAAATAAAATTCCTTAAGCTTTCTATTTGCATATATTACTTTACCATCTTCAGTACATATAAACATAAAACTATGCTTATTATTATCTGCTAACTTATAAAATACACTTAGATTGTCATTTAATATTTTAGTTCTACTTATGTACAAATACAATTCTATAAAGCTACCTACAATAACTATACAGAAACATATATATGTTATTGAAACAGACATTAATTTTACATAAAATGATGCAACTCTTATTCCATATATTGCGTATAGAGCCTTTAATGCAAGCACAAAAATACTTGAACTTAAAACTATGTATAAATATTCTTTTTCTTTTAGTCCTACTATAAATAACCTTACTGATACTACAATATATACTACCATTAAAAACATATTATATAATATGAAAAAATAATTGCTATAGTATATACTAACGCTATTATAATTATATTCTAAAAAACCAAATACTATTGTGTACAGTACTACAAATATCATTGATTTCTTTTTATTATTAACTATTAAACTCCTTAGTTTAGATTTAGGAGAAATCGTAATAATAAGTAAAAGTATCCTTAATAAAGAAGTTGATACAACAATATAATTTGATATATTTATTTCTTCATGATAAAAAGTAAGATAATCTATATGTCCTAATGCTATACCTATAGCTAGTCCTAAGTACATTAACGATATAATAAATATGTTATCTTTTTTCACTCTATTATATGATATTAAACAACTTATAAATGCCAAAGCAGATAATATAATATTAAAAGTTTTAATAAACACCAATGTTGATTCTAAATATGTATAATCATTATTTCTATTAATAAAAATATTACCAATTAAAGAACTTAATATTAATATCATAATTACAGCTATATAGATAAAGAACTTAGTTTCTCTCTCTTCTAAATACTTATTTTTTAAACTTTGTTTTAAGATCACTCTTCATACACCCTACTTTTCCAAATACTACCCTAGACTCAATTTACTTATTTTTCTTTTTATTAAACAAATATCCATGTAATTTTCTATTATATTACACTCATTTGTAATGTCAAGTATTTTTTATACATTGATATAACATAAAATGACTAATTCCAACAATATCTATCCTATTTATATCTATTATAAATAAATCAGTTACTTTTCCTACTGAAATTTCTCTAATATCATTTCATCCTAAAACCTTTGGTGTTTTATAATCAGCACTGAATTATTTCTAGTTTATAGTCTATACAATAAATAGTATACTCTTAGCTCATCTAAAAGATTGGAACCATCATTACTATATATTTCATCTACTGCTAGTAATGATGGTATATTTAATTTAATAATATAAGGATTTATCAAGTTCAAAATGTACTTAAACATTTAATGAACTTTATGTCACTATGAATTCTTTTACTTTTTGTTAATTTCTTTGTTCTTTTATATATTTATAGCTTCCTCTAATTCTCAAATAAATTGCTTATTCCTCCAAGAATACTTCCTTCATCTTTTGATCTACCAGCTAATTGTGGAGCTGCTGATATAACTCTATCTGCAAGTTTGCTAAATGGTAAACTTTGAATCCATACATCCCCTGGCCCTGTTAATGTAGCAAAGAATAATCCCTCCCCGCCAAAAACAGTATTCTTAAGTCCTCCTACAAATTGAATATCATAACTTACATTTTTAGTCATAGCAACTAAACATCCAGTATCTATTTTTAATATCTGTCCTGGTATCAACGTTTTTCTAACTATAGTTCCTCCACCATGTATAAAAGCTAATCCATCCCCCTCAAGTTTTTGAAGTATAAAACCTTCGCCTCCAAAGAATCCTGCTCCTAATCTTTTAGTGAAGGCAATTCCTAAACTAATTCCCTTTGCACAACATAAAAATGCATCTTTCTGACAAATTAATGCTCCGCCTAAAGCTTTTAAGTCCATTGGTAATATCTTTCCAGGATAAGGTGCAGCAAAAGCAACACTTTCTCTTTCATATCCCTGGTTTGTAAATGCTGTCATAAATAAACTTTCTCCAGTTATTACTCTTTTTGCAGCTCCTCCTAGCTTACCAAAAAGTCCACCATTTTTACTCTTTTCACTACCATCTCCAAATATAGTCTCCATAGTAATACTATTATCCATCATCATCATAGCCCCTGCTTCAGCTACTACTGTTTCTCTTGGATCTAAAACTATTTCTACAAACTGCATCTCATTACCGTGAATTTTATAATCAATATCATGTACCATTTAACTACTCCTTAAAAACAATTATTTACTGTAAATTCATATATCTATTTATATTCTACACATACCACCTTTACCCCTTTATCTGATTATTTATCGCATCTAAATATATATTAAAACTTTATTTATTTTAGAAAAAACTCAAATCAATTAATAATATATTACCTTGAATTTATCAAAAAAATACTTTTCTTTACACATTTTCGACATTCTTTCATAGAATGAATTATAAATATCTTTAACAGATAAATTATTTTTTATATTTTAACTTAGGAGGAAATTAATATGGTTGATTATAGTAATATTTTAGATGATGATTGTTGTGGTTGTTCAGATTTCTCTGACTTTTCATCTTATGACAACTTTGACGATGAGTGTAACAGGTGTGAAGATATATTAAATACTAACTTTGCTAGCGATTGTACTAACAATTCTAATTTTGATGTTGATTTAAGAACTGAACTAATCATAAAAGAATCACCACAAACTATTTGTAATGTTTTACAAGAACTTTGTAATCAAAAAATTAAAATTGATGGTTTTGAAATTCAAGCAATATGTGATCACTGTTCAGTATTTAGATTTGTTGTTGGTTCTGATAATTGTCAAAAACTTACAGATATTCAAGTTGCTAAATCTATATTATCAACCCTTGATATTAGCTATCTAGACGACGCAATTTTCAAGGTAACTTCAACAAGGAATTCAAGAGTAAATCTAGCAAATCTTTATTGTGCATTACAAAGAAATGCACAAGTAAATGCCGCATACCCATCAACAACTAATGGTTTATATTTTCAAGCTACCCCAATCGATGAAGCACTTAACACTTTAAAAGTTTCAAATTGTGCTAAATGTACAAGATAACTAATTATATTAAATTATAAGGTTATTATTAAATTAAAGAAAGAAGCTAAACATATTAGTTTCTTTCTTTAATTTTTTCAGTAACTAGTGAATAATGTCATAAATAAATTTTTTTATTGCGGATTAATAAATAATCTATCTTTACATATATTTTACGTTAATATGTTATAATGATATGAAACTTAAGAAAAACGGAAGGTATAATAATATGAACTTTAAAGATTTAGGAATTAGTAACGATATAGAAAATATATTAAAGAAATCTGGAATTAAAACTCCAACACCAATTCAACAGGATAGTATAATACATATTTTAAATAAAAAAGATGTTATAGCTGAAGCTCAAACAGGTACTGGAAAGACCTTAGCCTTTTTATTACCTATATTTGAAAATATATCATTAACTTCTAATGGCATTCAAGCTTTAATAATCTCTCCTACAAGAGAACTTGCAATTCAAATAACTGAAGAGGCAAATAAATTAAGTCTTGCTAAGGATATAGGTGTTTTATCTATGTATGGTGGTAAAGATATTGGGTCCCAAATGAAAAAGTTAAAAGGAAATATAAGGCTTATAATTGCAACTCCTGGAAGACTTTTAGATCATCTTAAAAGAAAAACTGTAAATTTAAGTACTTTAAAAACTATAGTATTAGATGAAGCTGACCAAATACTTTTAATGGGATTTAGAAATGAAATTGATACTATAATGAAAGAAACTCCTAAAAAGAAGCAAACTTTATGCTTCTCTGCTACTATGAATGCTTCTGTAAAAAAACTTGCTTATAGATATATGCAAGACCCTGTACTTGTAACTGTAAAAAAGGAGGAAGTAACTTTAACTAATATTAAACAAGAAGTTGTTGAAACAATTGATAGAGAAAAAAGAGAAACTTTATGCAAAGTTTTAGATCAAGATAATCCTTTTATGGCCATAATATTCTGCAGAACAAAAAGAAGAGCTGATGAGCTTGAAATTGTTATGCATAGACGTGGATATAACTGCAAGGTAATTCATAGCGATATCCAACAATCTAAAAGAGAAAGAATAATGAAATCTTTTAAAAATGCTGATATACAATATTTAATTGCAACTGATGTAGCCTCTCGTGGATTAGATATTAGTGGGGCTAGTCATATTTATAATTATGATATTCCTGAATCTGTTGAAACTTATATTCATCGTATTGGTAGGACCGGAAGAGCTGGAAATGAAGGTTATACATGTCTATTTGTAGATCCTAAGGATTCTAAAATGCTTTCACAAATTGAAAATGAAATTAAGCTTAGAATTCCTAGAAGAACTTTAGAATAGTTATTATCTAATAACTGAAAATTATAGCCTATTTTTAAAAATAATAGACAGCTTGTGTTAGTAATAACTTCGTTTATTATAATTAAAGGAGAGTAACTAAAATATAACTTTGTTACTCTCTTTTTAAATTTTCTTATTTATTTAAGATTTTCTTTATTCTCCCTTCTTTTCTCTCCTTCCCCTGTGGTAATTCACACTCATAATATCCAAGAGCAATATGATATGTTGGAATATATCCCTCTTCTACTCCCCACTCTTTCAGAATATCATTCCCATACTCACCCTCAAAAGTTTTATCAGCTCGTCCAACCATACAAGATCCAATTCCTAATGAATGTGCTGATATCATAATATTTTGTGCTACAACAGCACAGTCAGCATATGTGTATAGATAGTTATTAGGTGCGAATAATGTTATAACTGTTGGTGCTCCATAAAAAGCACTTTTTATATTTCTATCATCTGCAATACTAGGTTGGTCTTTAGATACTCCTAATTTTGCATTCTTCGGAACACTTTCATAAAAAGCTCCACGATTAATCTTTCCAAGTCTTTCATTAACTTCTTCATTTTGTGATACTACAACTAATGCCGATTGTCTCCCACCTGCATTAGGAGCATAAATACCAGCTTCTAAAATTTCGTCTAGTCTATCTTCTTCTATTTGCTTCTTTAAATATTTACGAATTGAACGTCTTTCCTTTATACATTTAATTACTTCATTCACTTTTATCTTCTCCCTATATTTAAATCATAAATTCATTAATAGTTGCATGCATTCTTAACTGTCATTATAATATCATTAGGTGTAAAAGCTTGGAAAGTAGGCACTTTTATGTTCGCTACGCACCTTTTGGTATGAATTGATATTTTACTTACTTTGGAGGAAAAATTTTATGAAGACAAAAAAAGAACTACCCCTTTGTCCAGTTGCAACAACTGTTAGACTTATAGATAGTAAATGGAAGCTATTAATATTAAGAGATCTTTTAGCTGATACTAGACGATATAGTGATTTTCAAAAAAGTATACCAGAAATTAGCCAAAAAGTATTAACTCAATCTTTAAAGTCTATGGTTGAAGATGGTATTGTAATCAGAACTGCATATCCTGAAGTACCCCCTAGAGTTGAATATAGTTTAAGTGCTCTTGGAAACTCATTAAGACCTGTTATTAATGTAATGGAAGCTTGGGGAAAAAACTATCAAGCTAATTATAAATAACTTTCTTTATTAGATACTGTTGATATATTATACTTAATATTTATCTGTGTAAGTATAACATATCAACACTTTACTCTAATGGAAATTAACAGAAAAATATATTAACATTCTAAAACATAATTTTTAATATTGATAATCCATTTTCTTAAAGAAATCTACTTTTGGTTCTAGGAATTTAAATTTGTGATTTTCACTATCTTTAAAATAGAAATTAATAGGTTCAAATATATTATCCCAATTCCATATTTCATCACCAATATTTAGATAATCCTTAAACATTTCACATCCTTCTGGAGCTATTGGATGTATTAGCATAGCTATAACTTTACAAGCATAGAAGCAATCTGAAACTACTTGTCTTTTTAATTCATCATTTTTTATATTGTTAGTCCAATACTTATTTATTTCTCTTATATATTCGTCTAAAACATATGCTATTCTATGAAAATCTTGATTGTACATATGTCTTTCGTATTCAAAAACTGCCTTCTCTGTTATTTCTTTTATTTTTATACTTACTTCTTCAGTAGGTATATCTTCATTTAAGCTTTGCAATGTATAGAAGCATGAACGAATAAGTCTATTAAATACGTTTGTTAAAAGGTTTCCTTCTTTTAATACTGGATCCGTTCCTACTTTTTCCTCTTCCTTCATATAAACTTGTGGTTTAAATCCAACACTCTTTGATGATAAGCCTAAACTCATAAAGTGCATACGTAATTGATCTTTAGTATAATATTTTAATAATTCATCTGCCATTGGAGGCTTTATTTCCGAACTACTACTTGCTTTTTTATCCATAAATAAAATATGCTTATTAGCAACTATATGTGGTAGATTTACTTTAGTAACATCCACACTTTCTCCTTTGGCTATTTTTAAACCTATAAACATTGCCATTTCTGCAATAGAGTAAAAATAAATATTATCTTCACCTATAAATTGATAAACCATTGAATCATCTGATTCCCACCAATTACGCCATTCTTCTGCATCCTTACCTTTTGATTCTAAGTAAGTTTTTAAAAATGATATTGGCGCCCATAAAGATTCAGGCCACACCCAGAATGTTAAATTCTTTAAATCATCTCTATCTGGAACCTTTACTCCCCATGAAATATTCCCTGATAATCTAAAAGGTACTAAAGTCTTACCACTAGTGTAGTTAATACTTAAACTTTCCAATACTTCCTTAGCTCTATCTCTATCTTCTAAATGTTCAAAAACAAAAGTTATTGATGACTTTTTCTCTTCATCAATAGTTTCATGATTTGGGAATTTAGCTTCCAGTTCGGCTAAATTGTCAATATATTTTCTAGGAACATAAATCACTGGTTTCTTTAAAAATTCTTCTATAGCTTTTATTTCATATTTTCTTCTATTAGTATTTTTCTTTAAAAACTCATTAAGCTCTTGCATAACATCCATTGAATCATCTAAAGTAAAATACCAATTATCTACACTTTTTAGTACTGGTTTTTTACCTGACAACGTGCTAATTGGATTAATTAATTCCGATGCCATATATTGATGTCCTAATGAACATTCTTCCGCATAGGCTTTATCAGAGTTACACCCAGCAATTGGACATTTACCAACTACTTGTCTTCCATTAAGAAAAGTTTTCTTTTCTTCATCATAAAATTGCAATGCTGACATCTTTTTTATATATCCATTCTCAAATAAAGTGTTAAAGATATATTCTGATACTTCCTCATGAATTTCTCCTGTTCTTCCAAGAGCCGAAGCACCAAAAATATTTAGACTAATATTGTAGTCTTCTAAGGTTTTCTTTTGACTTAAATGATTTCCTCTAACATAATCTTCTATAGTATTTTCGTAGCCTTCTTCTTTTAATTTTCTATAGCTTTCAAGAATTGGAGAACCATAGCAATCTGTACCTGATATAAAGATTACATTTTCTTTTCCTATTCTATCTCTTAAAAATCTTGCAAATATGTCTGCATGGACAAACATTCCTCCTACATGACCAAAATGAAGATTTTTATTTCCATATGGCATTCCAGCAGTAATAACAGCTTTTTTAGGAAATATTGGTCTTTCATTTCTATCTAATCTTTTACTTATCATAATAATCTCTCCTTTAAGATTTCTAAATTTTATAAGTTATTCGAGTATAGTATTTTTAACGTCAAAAAAGCCCCTGTAGAACGTAAATTCCACAGGGGCGAAAGTTCAATTTCGCGGTACCACCCTTTATTCTTAAAATGTCACCATTTTAATCTCATCAAGTACACCATCTTCCTAAAAGGTCAAATCATACTCTAGTTCTGTAACGTGAACAAACGTCATATTATCACTTATAAACAATTTTATAAGATCCCATATGCAGCTCCAAGCCTTGTTTCATTATGATTTCATAATTTCCTTCCACCAAACGGAAACTCTCTGTATATTACTTCATAACTACTCTTCTCTTCATAGCCTTTATTTGTCATAATTATATAACTTTAAATATTACCTGTCAATTATATACATTAATAATTTTGAAACTTCTTATTTCTAATTAATATATATGTTTATAGTTTTTTAATTATTTATTAAACCAGTCATTAGGAGATTGATTAAAATAATGTGGCGAAAACTCTACTATCTTGTACTCCTGTATTCCATTAACTTTTAATGGTTCATTACATAAATAGTTATCTACTTTTTCAATAGACTCTGATTTCATAATAAATAATCCACCACTCATATCTTCTTTAAGACCGGACATTAATATTAATCCTTCATTCATTGCTTTTTGTGAATACTCCATATGTTTTTTCATAATATTATCATTCATTAAATCCGCATTTATTATTGTTCCCTCTACTATAAAATATCTCATTTTTTCATAACCTCCTTTAATTAACTTAGTAATAGCCATCTACAATTTATTAAATCATATTTTATATTATAGATATATTCTGTATCATCAACAATACTGGTACAAGTAAATTTCCACATAAGATTTCCTGCTAATTTTTCAAAACTTCTATTCAAAACATTATTTATACAGATTACCTTAGTCCCTTCATTCTCTTCTTCGTATTTAAACTTTATAGGATTTATCTTACCGTTTTCGTCAAACCAAGCTATCATCTGTATAGTTTTTGCTAATCCTTTCACCATAATCATCTCCTATAATATACTTCCCATCATAGGGTAATCGTCTTCTCCATTACCTCCACTTAAAGGTTTTATATCCGAACTAATAAATACAGACCTAAATACTGCTTTATCTCCAAATCGCTCTCTTATGTTATCTATAGCCCTATCTAAAGATCTTTTCTTATCTATATTTTTATCATCAAAAAATGTTCTTTGATAAAATTCATTGCTACATAAATTACTAAAGCGTACCCCTAATTGCCTAATAGGTTGATTATTCCACATTTCATCAAAAACACTAGTAACTTGATGAAATATTTCTTCTGTTGAATCTGTAATATTATTCAAAGTTCTTTGATGTGAAAACTTAAAAAATCCATTAGTTTTTATTGATACTGCAATTAAACTACACATACTATTATTTTTTCTTAATCTCATAGATGCTGTTTCTGTTAATGATAATAATATTTTCAATGCTTCTTCTCTTGTATATATATCTTTACTAGTAGTAGTTGAATTACCTATCCCCTTAACTTCCATATAATTACTAGCTCTAACCTCTGAATTTTCAATGCCATTGGCATAATTATGAATTACACTTGCATAGCTTTTAAAAATAGGTTTAAGAAACTCTAGATTATATTGAGCAAGCTCTCCTATTGTATTAATATTCAACTTAAGTAACTTGGCTTCTGTAACTTTTCCAACCATAAACAAATCCCGTATATTTAGTGGCCACATTTTATCCTTAATCTCATTTTTAAAAAGGGTGTGAACAGAGTCCTTTTCTTTAAAGTCACTAGCCATTTTAGCAAGTAATTTATTATGGCTAATACCTATATTTACTGCAAATCCTAACTCTTCCTTTATCCTAAGTTTTATTTCATAAGCTTTTTCCATATACTTATCTTTAAAATGACTCACATCCATAAATACTTCATCTACTGAATATCTTTGTATTACTGGGGTATATTCCTTTAACAGCTCAACCATAGCATTGCTACACCTCATATACAAATTATAATCTGGGGGATATATCTTTAAGTTAGGACATTTTTTTAAAGATTCTGCTATTGATTCTCCTGTTTGAATATTATACTTTTTAGCTGGTATTGATTTTGCCAACACTATTCCATGCCTATTTTCTCCATCTCCACCAATAATAGAAGGTATAGTTCTAATATCTATATCATTTTCGCCATACTGCAATTGTTTAACTGCAGTCCAAGATAAGTATGCAGAATTAACATCAATATGAAATATTATTCTCTCTGGACAAGAATCCATTTATACCACTCCCTTAATAAATAAATGCTACTTTTAATTATAAAGAACATATGTTCTGTTGTAAAGATTTTTTCATTTATTTTTTCAAAAATTATATTTTTATCTAATTAAAACCTAGTATCGGTATTTTTATCCAACAAAAAAGTCACAGATTCCCCTGTGACTTTTAATAAAAAAATTCCTATTAGGATCTTTAGATGGATTTAGATTTATATACATATATTCATTTAAATTTGTTAAACATAAAGTATTTAATATTTAAATTATAGAAAACTCTTTTTCTGATTTTGTTGTTTTGTATGAACCAATAACAAAGAAAACTACTGCAAATAATATAATAATGAATATATGTGGTACTATATCCTTAAATCCTAATCCTAATTGTAAATCACTTATTGCTTCCATTGCCCATCTAGTTGGTGTCAAATATGAAATATTATTTACCAACTTTGGCATTATATCTAATGGTACGAAACATCCTCCAACAATTATTAGAATAATATTTAAAAAATTAAAAATCATATTAAACTCACTATAGGTATTACAAAAAGCTCTAATACATATAGCTAGTGATACTGACACTAGCCCAACAACACCCATTATTAGCAATAGCATTCCACTACTAACACCAATGTTAGTACCTAAAATCTTCATTCCTAGTATTCCTATAATAGCTTGTATAAAAACTACTAAATAGTTGCTTAAAAGGTCAGCTAAATAGTACTGATATGATTCCACTGGTGCCATAAAAAGTCTATTAAATACATTTTCATCTTTTTCTTCATAATAATGTAATGATCCACTACTTCCTCTAAGTAACATAAAGAATATAATAAAACCAACAAATATACTTGATTTTAAGTAATCTTCTCTCAAATCTGAAAGTGGTTTTCTCTCAATTTTAACTTCTCCGTCATTTTTATAACTATCTAAAACCTCTATATACTCTTGTTTACTTTCACATACATTAGCTAAATTTCTAATATTTACAACTTCAGGGTACAGCATGTCACTAATAATATCTTTAATATCAACATCATTCTCAGTAGTTGTTATTAAAATCTTATCTTCATTTCCAGTAAATAATGCTTCTTCATATCCTTCTTTAAAAGATATAACACCGAATATAGTTCTTTCTGCTAACTTATTATTTATATCATTTTCATCCATATTTATAACATTAATAAAATTTGTGTCTTGTAAAAATTCTACTAAAGCTTCTGTAGTCTTTGTATTATCATTATCTACTATCCCAATATTCAAAGAATTTCCACCACCAAAGCTAAGTATTTTACCCATAAGCAATAAAATTAGAATAGGAGCTACTAAGGTTAAAATAAAATTAACCTTTTTCTTTACTACTGAAATATATAAATTATTCTTAAATAGAATCCATACATTTGCCATCAATAAAATCTTCCTTTCCAAGTATATAGTATATTAATGCTAATAATATTATTGTTGCTAAAGAACCTATAATAACCCATGTAATTAACATAGAGCTGTCACCGTTATAGATATATCTAAATAGTCCATTATTAAACCATCTTAATGGTGATATCTTTGTAACAATATTGAATAGAACATTTACATCATCACCTAAAGCTATATATCCTCCCCCTAAGAAACATAAAATTGGAATTACTACTGAAGATCCTATTATTTCACCTCTATCTTCATCCTTTAGTACTATTGATAAAAACATACCTAAAGATATCACTAACGTAATAAAAGGTAATGCTGCAATAGGAAGGATTAAAATATTATTTCCATAGTTAATGCCTAAGATAAATTTAGATATTAGATATGCTAGCGTAGTAGTTGAAAATGCAAATACAGAATAACCTATAAAAGATGCAAAATAATATTTTCTATTTGAAATTCCAGAAAGTAAAATCCTGTCCTTTATATTTCTTTTTCTTTCTTCCTTCATATAATAAATTGGCATTGAAAAGTAATAAAATATCATAAGCCCAATCTCTGCCACACCATAATAATCCATTGATGATGGTGACTTAGTACTTGCTATAGTTTCTACATCTAAAATTCCATTTTTTTCTATAGGAGTTATTGTAAAATCTCTTTGTGGATTAACATTATACATCTCTAAAGTGGCATTTAAACCATTGCTTATCCCCTTCAACATTCCATATACTATAGATGAATTAGTAATATACTTATCGTTAGAATATATCTCTATTATTCCTTTATTTAAATAGAGAAACACTGCTTTTTCAATTCTAACTCTTTGTTTAGCTTCTTCTATTGAAGTTGCTTCTTTAAATTCTATTTCTAACCCCGAATCTATTTTCTTAAAAGCCTTTAATACTTCTTTTGAATAATCGTCTCCATTATCAATATATAAGACATCTAATTTATCTAAAGATGTATCTCTACCTGTTTCAAAATCATTTGAAAGAGTAAAACCTAGAACAAGAATTAAGAATACTGGAAAAACTATCTTAAAGAGTGTACTATTTTTCTTTCTTATTTGATTTAATATTATCCCTTTAATTATTGATATCATAACTCCTCCTAATCTCTTAAACTTCTACCTGTTAAAGTTAAAAATACAGTTTCAAGTGTTATTTCCTTAAAGCCTAAATCTAATATTTTTACATTTGAATCAGTTATACTTTTTATTAATATATCTAGGTTGTTTATTTCCTTTTGAGTATTTATTGTTAAACAGTTTTGGTCAATGATAATTTCTGATACACCTTTTATCTTTTTAATATTTTCTATTTCAAGCTTATAAACATCATCAACACGTATCTGTAAAGTTTTCTTATCACTTACCATAGACTTTAACTCATCAGTACTTCCTTCAACTATTATCTTTCCTTTATCTATAATTCCTATCTTGCTACAAAGATTCTCTGCTTCTTCCATATAGTGAGTAGTATAAATTATAGTAGTCCCATTTTTATTTAAAGTCTTTACAGCATTTAAAATATGATTTCTTGATTGAGGATCGATTCCTACAGTAGGTTCATCCATTATAATCAATTTTGGTTCATGAACTATCGCACAAGCTATATTTAATCTTCTGACCATTCCACCTGAAAAACTTTTTGCTTGGTCTTTAGCTACATCTAGTAATCCAACAAATTCTAGTGCTTTATTAACACTTTCCTTAAGCTTATTTCCTCTTAAACCATATAACTCTCCAAAAAATTTAACATTTTCATAAGCAGTAAAGTCTTTGTATACAGCAACATTTTGAGGAACTAGCCCAATCTTTTTCTTAACATCCATGTTATGCTCTTGCACATCTACCCCAAATATCTTTAAAGAACCAGAGTTTGGCTTTAATAAAGAGCAAAGCATGTTTATAATTGTACTTTTACCAGCCCCATTTGGCCCAAGTAGACCATATATTTCACCTTCATCTATAGATAAGTTAATATTATCAACAGCAATGTTATTACCATACTTCTTTACTAAATCCCTTATTTCAATAACCTTCATTTAAATACCCCCAAGTTTTATCTTATACCATCATTATAGGAAATATATAAAAATCAACCTACTATACAAAGTCATAAAGTGCATATGACAAAAGTCATATTTAATTGCTTCGCCTTTATATTAAGGGGATAAATTTTTATAAATACTATAAAAAAGGTTACCTGGAGTATTACTAATATGGATGGGAAAATAATATTAAATTTAACAATAGGCTTAGATTGCTATATAGCAGATGAAAATGATGGATTCGACTAGATAATTTGAGATGGTGATTTGACTCTAAATACGAAATCAAAACTCTTCGATATTATGTTGTTGAAGAGGGTATTATAATAATGAGATATTTAAAAAGAAATAAATAAACTAGTGCCAGTAGGTATATTTGTGCAAAAACAAAACACCTACTGGCACCTATTCAATATCTCTTAATTTAATAATAAAATTATACATGTTCATTTATACTTTTATCTCAAAGCCATATTCACTTAACACAAAATCATCAATTCTTTCTTCATAGATTCCATCAACTTGCTTAAAGCCATTCTTTAAATAAAAATTTATTGCAGGTTTATTTATATCCACAACAAAAAGCCGTATATATTTAGCACTGCTATCTCTTGCAATGGCAATTGCTTTATTAATCATTACGCTGCCAATTCCTTTTCTTAAATAATTGACATTAACTCCAAACCTATCAATATATAATGCTTTAGCATTTTTATTTCCCCATTTCATATACTCTTCTCCTAAATTTGAATTGCTTAAAGCAAAAGCTGAAACTATCTCATCGTTTTCCGTTAAAACATAAAGACGATTATTTACAATATCATCATAGAAAACCTCACATGGATAAATCTCATTCCAAATCTGTATGTTATTTTTATTCATGTTATCAATTATTTTTCCGTATACAACTTTGATTTTGGGTAAGTCATACATATTAGCTAATCTTAAATTCATCTGAATTCACCTCTAACTTGGAATTTAACTGAGACTCTAAATCTCCTTAACCTCCCTTTTGTAAAGCTATATTATTTCTAGCTTACCTCTTTTTTGCTACATAAAAAACCTTGTATGTTCTATCTTCTATAGGAAACATTCTAAAGTTTTTATATCTACCAACTATTTCAAATCCAGATTTCAAAAGATATTCATCCATTTTTTCAACTGAATATGCCCTTAGAATATGATTTTCTAACTCATTATTTCCAAAATCAAAAAGTGTAGTAGCTATTTGAGTTGTTTTATCATATTCTAATATTTGCTTAAAATGTATATTATCAAATACCCTATTGATTACACCAAAATGCTTATCCTCATATAAATAAGGTGTGTTAACATCAAATATAAAAAATCCATTTTCATTTAAGTTATTATAAATACTACTCATAGCATTTTCCATATCCTCATCAGTAGTTATATAATTAATAGCATCAAAAGCACATGTAATCATATCAAATTTCTTCTTCATATCAAAATTTCTCATGTCTGCTACTATAAATTCAATTTCTGTTGTAGTTTCTTTAGCTACATTAATCATGTCCTCTGAAATATCCATTCCGCTAACTTCAAAGTTCATTTTCTTCAACTCATTTGCAAGTATCCCTGTACCACACCCAACATCTAAGATAGAAGTTATCTTTAAATCTAATGTATTAATTACATTTGTAATTAAATCAATATATCTAATACTATCATTACCCCAATCCTTTTTGTAAAATTTAGATAATTTCTCATATGCCTTCATTTCAATCACCCCTTTAATTTAATAACCTAACTTATTTATTGCTGACTTTTCCTGCAATAACTGCAGCTAAATAAATTATTGCTATACCAGTAAATGCCTCATCCCCAAGAAGCATAGTTGTAGTAAAGCATACTATTAATCCAATTACAAAAACTTCTACCGATCTCCAAAGATCAAACTTCAATTAAAATCTCCCCCTGTCTCTTAGTTACCACTATATATTTAATTCTTTGGGTTTACTTACCTTTTATATAGTAAATTGCTATTTGTGTTCTATGTTCTAAATCTGTCTTATCTAAAATAGATGTAATATAGTTTTTTACAGTTCCTTCTGATATAAATAGTTTTTTTGATATTTCTTTATTAGTTAATCCATCTGCTATCGCTTCCATAATGTTTAATTCTCTTTCTGTAAATAAACTTGTATCTATTTTCTTTTCTGATTTATTATTAACTTTAAGTAGCTTATCTGTTATCTTATTTAATACCTCTTCTTGAATGACGCAATTTCCACTGCTCACTACTTTTATAGTTTCTATTATCTTTCTAGGTGATGTATTTTTTAATAAGTATCCCTTAGCTCCATAGTTCAATGCTTCTTTTATATATTCATCTTCATCAAAAGTAGTTAAAATAATTACCTTAGTGTTAGTTCTCTTAGTTATTTCTTTTGTAGCTTTTACTCCATTAACTAAAGGCATTCTTATATCTACTAAAGCAATATCAACTGAGTTTTTAATACAATAATCCACTGCTTCTTGTCCATTACTAGCTGTAGATAAAACTTCTATTTTGTCATCAGAGCTTAATATTATTTTTAAACTCTCCCTTATTAAGGAATCATCATCTACTATTAAGATTTTAATCTTTTCCATATAGCCTCCTTTAAAATGGAATTATTAAAATTACAGAAAATCCATCTGTACCATCAACTATTAGCTGTCCATTGATTTCTGCAATCTTCTCTTCTAAATTAGATAAACCAATGCCCTTTTTAACTTCCATTGAGCCTATACCATTATCTCTAACTTCTAACTTGATAATTTTATTTAAGATTGTTATATTTACATCTATTTCTGTACCCTTAGAATATTTAATTGAATTTGTACTTAATTCCTTTACAGCTTGTACAAAAATAATCCAATTAGATGCTGATATTTTTTCTAAATCACCTGAATGTCTTATACTATATTTAAATCTTGTATTTTTAGTCTTTTCTTCTAATATTAATTTGATTCTATTAATTCCTAATTCTTCTTGCTGTGGTCTAATTTCTCTTAAAATCATTCTAATATCATTCATACCTTTTCTTAAGTTATCAATAGACATATCTAATAGTTTTTTTCCTTGCTCCTTGTTATTATCAATAGTTAGTTTAATAGCTTCTAACTGAAGCAACGTTCCCGATATTGTGTGACCTATTCTATCGTGAAGCTTTCCAGAAAGCTTATTTCTTTCTTCTAATTGCATTGTATACAGAAATTGCTCTTTAAAATTCTGTTCTTCTTTTAATCTGCTTTGAAGTTTATATATTTCTTTTCTTCTTTGTTCATTTTCTCTCTCCATTTTAAATAAGTTATGTTGTTCTTTAAAATAATAAGAAAAGAACAATGCTATAACTAAAACCAATACTATAATTTCACTATTTAATAAATAGTCTCTTATTAACAATAAAGGTAAAGCAATTAAAGCAAATAAAATACCTTTATCTTTTATCTTTCCTAGAGCAAGCTCCAGCATTGTAATTATTAATAAAACCATAGCTATAGGAATAAACTTTATTCCTATAAACAAAGCACATAAACCTTCAAAAGCACTTAGTATAATTCTATATTTCTCTTTTACTATTCCATTTGAAAATATTGATATTAAATATAAAAGCATTAAAATTATTAATGACTTATCTATTTTTTGCATTTTTGTTATTGATAATAACATATATACAAATATTATTAATTTTACTTTTATTGAAATATGTTTTAGTTCCATTCACCCACCCCCAAATGTTCACAAAAATATTTTACCATAAATTGTATAATTTAGTAAATTATATTATTATTTTTGTGATAAATAATATCATTTTTTAACAGAAGATATTATAAAAAGCTATAGATTACTCTATAGCTTTAATAAATAACTAAATATAAATTTTATACTACTTCCCATTAAACTATTATTAATCGACCTTTTTTTCAAATACTAAATCAAACTCCTTAACTTTACCTTCTCCAGTTTGATAAGTAGGTATTGCAGCTACAAATCTCCATCCCTCTCTAGCTAATTTATCTATGACCTCTCTATGATCCGGTTCTGTAAAAAACGTTCCCCCTGATGATTTTTCATATCTATACTTATACATAAATCCATCCCCTTAATCTATATTTTTTTACTATGCTTATTCTAGATAAAACACCTTATTACAGTATAATTTTACTGTTTTATGTTATTAATTACAACAAAAAAGGAGATAGTAAATATAATTACAAATAATGTTTTCTTTAGACAGAAGCCTTTAAACATAAAAAAATCTACCAAAAGAATTTATTAAAAATCAATAAAACTTAATAGAAAGAAGAATAACTCAGTAGAGAGTTTAGCCTAAACTAAACCCTCTACTGAAAATATCTACAAAAACTTATTTAACACTTCTATAGAGCTATTTATTTCATAGTAATCATTAATTTCAATAGTCATTGATGGATTGCAACAGTATTCATTAATTTTATGAAGCAAATAACAAATATCCATATTGCCTTTATTTAAGCCTTCATGTGTATCTTTAATTCCATAATTATTATGGAGATGAATATGACCTATCTTATTTCCTAAAGATTTAATCCACTCTTCTACTGGTACATCTGAATAGCAATTTGCATGTCCAATATCTAAGCATATCGTTAAGTTGTCATTATTTACTCCTTCTACAACTTCTACTAAATGGTCCATAGACTTTTCCAACACATTCTCTATATGTATTTTAATAGACTCATCCTTATCAGCTAAAAATTCTTTCCAGAATTCTATAGAGTTGGTAACATAGGCTTCTTTGAAATAAATATCTTCATAAAAACATGAGTGAAAAATTATTCTATCAGCATTAAGTTTCTTTGCAACAGAATATACTTGATTAAATCTCTGCATAGTTGCACTTCTTACTAAGCTATCAAAGCTAGCTGGGTTTAAATCAAGGAATGGTCCATGTAAAGATAAGTTTCTATTCTTTATACTATCGCCCATCCTACTTAAATAATCACTTAATCCGTTATCCTCTTTATCAAGTACGCTTCCAATACCGAACTCGATAATTTCAATACCTATATCTTTATCTTTAAGCAATTCAAATACTTCTACATCTGAAAAAAGCTGTGATACATAAATCTTTCCCATACTACTCCTATCTAGTTTACAAATTCGATGCCTTCTTTTAGCATTAATTTAAACTCTTCCCAATCTATAAACCTCCCACCCATACTTTCTAAGTGGTTAGTATGCATTTGACAATCTAAAAATATAAAGCCTTCTTCTTCAAGCTTTTTACACATACTAATCAATGCTACTTTAGATGCATTTGATTCTATTGAAAACATACTTTCTCCAAAAAAGCACTTTCCTATCTTAACTCCATAAAGACCACCTACGAGCCTTTCATTATTATACACTTCGACACTTGATGCAAAACCTCTTTTATGTAAGTTTATATACGCATCCATCATTTCATCAGTTATCCAAGTGCCTTCTTTATTTTCTCTAAGCTCTTTGCAGTTTTGTATTACCGCTTTAAAATCTTTATCAAAAGTAACAGTAAACTTACCTTTATTAAAAACTCTTTTCATAGACTTTGATACATTAACTTCATTAGGTTTTATAATAAATCTTGGCTTTGGACACCACCAAAGTATTGGTTCTCCATCACTATACCACGGGAAAATACCATTACAATAAGCCAATATAAGTCTTTCAAACTTTAAATCTCCTCCTACAGCTAGCAATCCATCCTCTTCAGCTAAGTCTGGATTTGGAAATATTATTTCTTTACTTAATCTATATACAGGCATTTTTTACTCCCTCTTTCTTAAATTTTTACTATCTAGCAATTATCATTTAATTAGAGATTATATATTTTCTGAAATATATAAATTAACAATTTAAAATTAATTATAAATATCTGAGAATTCTACATTAAACTTTTTTACATTTGTATAATCTCTCTTAAATTTAACATAATTATCACTCATCTTTTAATCCACCAAATTCCCTCTTACATACTCTTATGTATATCAAACAATTTTAGACATAATACCATATATTATACCATATTTTATATTATTATAAATTTAATTCTACATGCTATTCCTACATTTTGATTCTTAGCATTTAACTCTTTAATCTTTACTAAATCGCCATAGTTAAAGGCTAGTGCAGATGCTCCACTTTCTATATACTTTTCTATACTATAATTCAGTATATTTCTTACTATTTCCTTTAGCTTTTTCTACTGGATATTTTTTTCATTCTTATCCATCTTCTTATTTATAATATCTTCAATATCAACACCTAATGAATCTGCCATATGTAAGCAATAAACCATAACATCAGCTAGTTCTTCACATACTTCTTCTTTATTAAAATTATTGTCCCATAAAAAATGTTCTAATAACTCACCAGCTTCTATATTTATAGCCTTTGCTAAATTTTCTGGTGTATGAAATTGTGACCAATCTCTATCTTCTCTAAATTTTCTTATTCTTTCTATTGTTTTATTCATTTATTTACTCCTTTTAAATTTAATTACATATCTACATATAGTATTATTTAATAACTTTATTATTCTATAACTAATAATTTTAAGATCGCTGTTCCGCTGCCTTAATTAATTGTGCCATTTCTTTAGGAGATTCCTTCATTCCTCTTACAATCCATTCATTAATCCAACCAAATAATCCATGAGCTACCCACGAATTAAAATATGCTTGTAAATCATCTTGTTCCTCTTTAGGTCCACAGACTTCTTTAATATTCTCTAATACTAAATATGATAAATTAGAGCGATATAACAATTTGTAAACTTCACTATAATTTTTATAAAGACCAAATAAGTTTTCTATCCAATCTGACTCTTCTCTTTGTTCTAGTTTAAGTTTCTCTTCCCATTCTTTAATCAGTTGTATAAGATATTGTTTTATTACATCCTCTTTATTCGTAAAATTTCTATAAAACGAAGCTCTTCCAACCATTGCTTCTTTAACTATATTAGTTATTTTAATTTCTTCGAACACATGAGTCTCCATTAACTTCAAAAGTGCCTGTGTAATCTGCTTCTTTACATACGTATTATTTTCTTCTTTTTTCATATGATACAAAACCTCTCAACTTGTCTCATTTTTTATAAACTATTGTTTTTGCAATAAAGTGTATGATACACTTGTCTCGAACTTATGATACAGCTGTCTCATCATATTGTAAAGGGGGAGATATTAATGGTAAAAAAATTTATAAAAACCATTTTAATTGTATTTGTAATTATTCTTTTCTTAATAATTGCTTTTTTAATACTATTGAAATACTTTGCATCAAAACCTATTAATAGTGAATATTTCAATAATGTTGTCGCTGGTGGAGTTCTTGAAGAAAAATATATAGCTTATGGAGAATATGATGTTACTTCTTTAGAGATTGACAGTAACGAAGAGTTATTTAGTAAATATAAGATATGGTATCCAACTGAACTAGTCCACAATAGTAACAAAAAATATCCAATCGTATTATTTGTAAATGGAACTGGTGTACCTTATTCAAAATACGGAGCAACATTTGATCATTTAGCTTCATGGGGATTTGTTGTTATAGGAAATGATGATGAAAATACTGCATCTGGCGAATCTTCTTCAATTACATTAAGCTATATTCTATCGTTAAATAATAATGAAAAAAGCATATTTTACAATAAGCTAGATATAGAAAATATCGGTATATCAGGACATTCACAAGGGGGAGTCGGTGCAATCAATACTATAACAAACTTTAATAACAGCAGTATGTTTAAATCAATTTATACTGCAAGCACCACTTCTCTAGAGCTTGCAAATGCACTAGAGTGGAACTATGATATAACTAAAGTTAATATTCCTTATTTTATGGTGGCTGGCACAGGTAAAGCTGATGCTGAAACTATTGCACCACTTGATTCTTTGATTAGAAACTTTGAAGCATTAAATGATAATATAAAAGCAATTATGGCAAGACGAAAAAATATTGACCACGGAGATATGTTAATATATGCTGATGGTTATATGACTGCTTGGTTTAGATATACATTGATGAATGACAATGAAGCACTTGGAGTTTTTTCTGGAGCTTCACCTGAAATATTCCAAAACGTAGATAATTGGCAAGATGTACAAAGTAAAAACTTAGACTAAAAAAGTACGTAAGAAATAGTTGATAAATATTTTTCAACTATCCTTACGTACTTCTATTTTATATTTGCTAATCTCTTATTTAATAGACCTACATTATACTATATTATAATAGTTATATGCTAACCACTTTGTAATACTACTTCAACTACCTTTTAACCCCTCATAATCTTTTAAGCTACATTTTACCGCTTTAAAAAGCTGTAATGCTATCTTTTTTGTTGACTATTAAGTTTATTCTTTGTTTTCATATTATTTCATTATTTGATTTGTATTAACTTCTATTAGAAATGACTTTCATCAATTTCTATGCTATCTAAAGCCTCATTAATTTCCTGCACTTCTTCACGAGTTAGATTAATTGCTACTCCTCCAAGGTTTTCCTCTAAACGATGTAATTTCGTTGTTCCTGGAATTGGCACTATATATTCTTTTTGAGCTAATTCCCATGCTAAAACAATTTGAGCACTTGTGGCATTTTTTCTTTCTGCAATTTCTTTAAGAAGATCTAATAATACTTGATTACGCTCCATTACTTCTAGACTAAATCTTTTCATATTATTTCTAAAATCGCCTTCTTGATATTTTGTATCCTTATTATATTTACCACTTAAAAATCCATTTCCTAATGGAGAGTAAGCTACAAAACCTATATTTAACTCTTCTAAAACATTAAATAGTTCATTTTCTGCTTCTCTAAATACCATAGAATATTGATTTTCAACACAAGTAATTGGACATATAGCATGAGCACGTCTTATATAATCAATTGGTGCATTAGACACTCCCCAGTATTTTATCTTTCCTTCTTCTATTAATTCTTTCATAACCTTTGCTACATCTTCAGGCTCAACTTCTGGATCAATACGATGTTGATAATAAAGGTCTATATAATCAACCTTTAATCTTTTTAAAGATCCTTCTAACTGGTTTCTTATAGATTCTGGCTTACTATCCAATATATTTAGTGGTTTACCATCTATTACTGATTGGCCTATAATTCCAAATTTTGTTGCTATTACTACCTCTTCTCTATTGTATATTTCTAAAGCATTTCCTAATAACTCCTCATTGCTTTCACCATATACAACTGCAGTATCAAAGAAATTGCAGCCTAAATCTACAGCTTTTCTTATAAGCTTTATCATTTCATTACGATCAGCAGGAGCTCCATATGCATGGTCCATCCCCATACATCCAAGTCCAATAGCTGATACTTCTAAATCTCTACCTAAAATTCTTTTCTTCATTTTATCTTCCCCTAAAGTTTTATTTTATACCTTTTCCCATTTCATAAGCTTGTAAAAATGCTGGGGTATTTTTAATCTCTCCCTTTTCCCAGGCTCCAGTTCCATAAATAATTCCTTTTTCTTTTGCTCCACTAAGACAATCTTCTGTAAATCCACGTAATCCTTCTATAGTTCGCTCAAGCATATTTTTATCTGTATCTGCAGCAGTCATTATATAATAGAAATCTTTATTAGATATCTCTGTATATCTTGGTACAGTTCTATCAATAAGAGTTTTTAGTTGTCCATCCATTGAATAGAAATATACAGGTGTTGCTAATACAATTACATCAGCAGATACCATCTTATCAAGAATTTCTGCCATATCATCATTTTGAACACATTTATGAATTGAATTACAAACTCCACAACCTCTACAGTAATTTATATTTTTCTGAGCTATAAAAATCTTTTCTACATAATTACCACTTTC
Organism: Clostridium disporicum; assembly: GCF_001405015.1. Taxonomy (GTDB): domain Bacteria; phylum Bacillota; class Clostridia; order Clostridiales; family Clostridiaceae; genus Clostridium; species Clostridium disporicum_B. Next base: position 50,519 of record NZ_CYZX01000017.1, on the reverse strand, counting down.
TTGTGCCCCTTTCATAAATTCATCACAAAGTAAATCAGAATTTCCACCTTTTCGTGGACTTGAAGATAAAATCAATACTTTTTTACTCATTAATATAACCCCTTACTCTTAATTTATTTTACTATTTCAATTTTAAATACTCTTCATCAAAAACAGGCTCACACCACTCATTTGATGCACCATCAGCTGGGACTTCAATAGCAAGATGTGAAAAAGCACTATCTTTTGCTGCACCATGCCAATGCTTTACTTCAGCAGGTATATTAACTATATCTCCTGGATATAACTCTTTTGGTTCTTCACCTTCTGCCTGATACCAGCCACGGCCAGATATAACAAGAAGAATTTGACCACCCTTATGATGGATATGCCAATTATTACGACAGCCTGGTTCAAATGTAACATTTCCAATTCCAACACCACTTGTAGTAAGCATATTTAGATATGCAGTGCCAATAAAATATTTTGAAATTTGTTCTGGAAGTTCATCTCCTATAGGAAATATAGTATTAATATTTTTTAGACTATCTTTATTCATTTATATTGCTCCTCTAATTTTATTAAATTATTCTCTATAAAATAAACTTACTCCTTAGAGTTAACTCGAAGTCAATACTCTAAAATGATTTTTTAATAAAAACTTCTGATTTTTAAAAGCATGCTATTGTTTTTAAAAAGTAAATATGTTACTCTTATTAAGAAGTAACTAAGGAGGCCTTTAAGTAATGAAACATAATCCATGTGGACTATTAATTAAACAAATTCATGATTCTTTAGAAAAGCAATCTAATAATGAATTACGTAGCAAAGATTTAACTATGACTCAAGTTACTGTTCTACTTCTTTTAAATGATGCTCCTGATAAAAAGTATTCTTTAAAGGAACTGGAAAAAGTTCTTCAAGTAGCTCAATCTACTGCTGCTGGGGTCATTTCAAGATTAGAGCAAAAAGGGTTTGTAGAAGGTTTTAGTGATCCATCAGATAAACGTATAAAAATGGTTAAGCTTACTCATCGAGGCGAAGAATGTTGCTTAGATGCTGAGAAAAGTATGGATGATGCTGAAAAAAGACTTTTATCTGGATTAAGTGAAGAAGAAAAATTAATCTTCAATGACCTATTAGAAAAAGTAAATAATAACATGAAATAAATGCTCGATACTATTTCGAGCTTTTAATAAAATCAAATTAATAGCATACTATTAATATTGTGCTAACGAATATTTTAAAGGAGAAATAACTATGGAAAACAAAAAATCTCTAGATGTATTTAACTCAATGCCTGTCTCAAAGGCTATATTAAAAAATTCGGTTCCTGCAATCGCTGCTATGATAATGGTTCTAATTTATAACCTAGCAGATACTTTCTTTATTGGACAGACCCACGATCCGTTTCAAGTAGCTGCTGTATCTCTAGCTACTCCAGTTTTTTTAATCTTTATGGCTATAGGTACTATTTTCGGTATAGGAGGAACTTCAGTTATATCTCGTGCCATGGGAGAAGGACGAAAAGATTATGCAAAAAAGTATGTTCATTCTGTATGTGGTCTTGTGTTATAGTTGGGATTATTATATCACTACTTTTCTTTATATTTATGGATCAAATTCTTGTATTTATTGGTGCAAGCTCAGATACTATTGAATTAACACGTAGCTATCTTATTATAGTTATTTGTTCTGGTCCTTTTGTTCTAATTTCAAACTGTTACTCAAATGTTTTAAGAGCTGAAGGTCAATCTAATAAGGCTATGATGGGTATGTTAATAGGTAATCTTTTAAACATCATTCTTGACCCAATAATGATTCTTGGTTTTGGTTGGAACATTACTGGAGCTGCTATTGCTACAGTTATTGGTAATATAATTGGAGCTCTTTACTATATTGCATACTTTATGAAGGGAAAATCTATGCTTAGCATAAATATTAAAGATTTCACTATAAAAGATAAGGTATGTAGTAGCGTACTAGCCATTGGTATACCCGCTTCTCTAGGTTCTATTCTTATGAGTGTTTCTCAAATTATAATGAATAGTCAAATGGCTTCTTATGGTGATATGGCTTTAGCTGGAATCGGTGTTGCTATGAAGGTAACTATGATTACCGGTATGGTTTGTATAGGTCTTGGGCAAGGAATTCAACCACTACTTGGTTTTTGTGTAGGATCAAAGAATTGGGATAGATATAAAAAAATATTAAAATTCTCCCTTTGGTTTGCTCTAATTCTTGGTGTATCATTAACAGCTATATGCTATTTATTTACTAATCAAATTGTAAGTACATTTTTAACTGAAGTTAGTGCCTTTGACTATGGAGTTGAGTTTTCTAGAATCCTTCTTTCAACAAGTGCACTATTTGGCGTATTTTATGTTTTAATTAATGCATTACAAGCTACAGGGGCTGCAGTTTCTTCACTAATAATAAATATTAGTCGTCAAGGAATTATATATATCCCTGCACTATTTATTCTAAAAGCTATACTTGGAATAAATGGACTTGTATGGGCTCAACCAGTAGCAGATATTCTCTCTATTTGCCTAGCTATTATTTTATATGTTATTACTTCCCAGAAACTTATGAAAGACAATGTAGATTCAAAAGTTGTCTTAGAGAAATGCTAATAATCATTGTAATAAATTTAGTTTGTTATTTATAAATATAGATAAAATCCTATGAAAATCAAAATTTATGATTTCATGGATAATAATTATATCTACGACAAGAACTTAATCATTGCCTAAGAATATACTTATTATTGTATAAGAAAGATAAAAAAGCTCTGTGTATTTAAACATAGAGCTTTCCACCTGAAAATCTACTGGACTTTCAATATAATCTATTACTATTTCATATTACTTATTATTAGCAGCACTCTTACCTGCAATTCTACCAAATGTAAATATATCTGATAATGAGCTTCCACCTACTCTATTACCGCCATGAATTCCACCTGTAACTTCTCCAGCAGCATATAAACCATCTATAACATTTCCTTCTTCATCAATAACTTCTATCTCTTTATCTTTTTAAACTCTAACTTATAATTTTGAAGCTTGATATTTTCTTCAAATTTAGTTTTCACTTCAGAGATTGAATTCCATTGAAGTATCTCATTACACTCCTTAAGTGAGAAGTCAAAACTTCTAAAAACCCTACATGCATTAAATTTTGAACTTTCATATACAAAAAAAGTGGAAAGCTAAAGCCTACCACTAAAATTATACTAATATTTTATAATGCAAAAACACTCTTGCTATATTTATTTAAATACTTTTAATCTCTATACTTAATGCTTTCTTTTTACACTCTTCAAGCCAATTTGATTTTTTATAATATATTAAAAATACAGTTGTACTTAAGAACCACGTAATAGGATATGCCCAGAATACTACTGCTATATCATTTATTAAATGTGTTGCAATTTGTATATATGAAACACGTATTACGCACCAACAAATCAGCATTGTTAACATAGGTATCTTTGACCTACCAGCCCCTCTTAAAACACCAGATACACAATGTGAAAATGATAATAAGAAGTAAAATAATGCATTTAGATGTGCTCTTTGTGCCCCTACAGCTATAACATCTGGATTATTTCCAAATATACTAATAAGATATGGAGCTAAGACAAATATAACTAGCCCAATTACTTCAGCGCAAATACAAGAAAATAAAATTCCAAATCTTGCCCCTTCTTTTACTCTATCAAAATTTTTAGCACCAATATTTTGACTTACAAATGTAGTAATTGCCATTGAAAATGCAGTAACTGGTATAAAAGCAAAGCCTTCTAATTTTATATATGCACCATTTCCAGCCATAACAACTGCCCCAAATGAATTGACACTCGATTGAACAACTACATTAGCAAAAGCAATCACTGAATTTTGTATACCTGAAGGTAATCCTATATTTATCATACTTTTAAGAATACTTTTTTCTATACAAATACCTTTTATGGTTACTTTGTATGTGCTATCAATACGAGCTAATCTAAAAAAAGCTAAAAATGCACTTGTACCTTGTGATATTACTGTAGCTATTGCAGCTCCTATAACTCCCATATTAAAAAATCCTACAAATACTATATCCAAAATGACATTAATTATAGCGGATATAACAAGATAGTATAAAGGACGTTTGCTATCTCCTACAGCTTGAAAAATACCACAAGCTGTATTATACATAACAACAAAAATAATACCTGTAAAATATGTTCTTATATATATTGATGAATCTTGAAATACATTATCAGGAGTTCCCATAAGTCTTAGAATAGTCGGTGTTAATAAAGTGCCTATTATAGTAAGGATTGTACCGCTAATCAATCCAAATGATACTGCAGTTCCAACGGCTTTTTTAATCTTTTTCTCATCCTTTGCTCCAAAGTATCTAGAAATAATTACACCTGCTCCTGAAAACATTCCTCCAAAAAAACCTACAAGTAAAAATATTAGCGCTCCAGTACTAGTAACTGCTGCTAAAGCATTTTGCCCAACATAATTCCCTACAACTATGGCATCTACAACATTATATAGCTGTTGGCATACTTGTCCTAAAAATATTGGAAAAGCGAACTTTAACATCCCAACCTTTGCATTTCCTTCTGTCAAACTTATCTTTTCGTTTGTCATTTTTATACCATCCCCAAATTACTTATATTTCTATTTATTTTACTAATTGGAAATAATTATATAATTTGACACAGTATAAGTCAATAATGTATATTAGTTCCTACAAAAGTGACAAGCAACTGCTTGCCACTGGAAATTTACTGGACCTTCAAGGTCTAGTTTTTATCTTTTTATATCAAAACGGTCTGCATTCATAACTTTATTCCAAGCATTTACGAAATCTTGCAAAAACTTTTCTTTATTATCATCACATGCATATACTTCAGCTATTGCACGAAGTTGCGAATTAGAACCAAAAATAAGATCAACTCTTGTTGCTGTCCATTTTACCTTTCCTGTCTCTCTATCACAACCTTCAAATCTTTGCTTATCTTCATCTATTGGTTTCCATACTGTATTCATATCAAGGAGATTTTGGAAGAAATCATTTGTAAGACATTCAGTTTTATTTGTAAATACACCATCTTTAGACTGCTTATAATTTATATTTAACACACGCATCCCACCAATTAATACTGTCATTTCAGGAGCAGTTAGTGTTAATAGTTGTGCACGGTCAATTAACATTTCTTCTGGTTTTGCTGAAATTTCACTTTTTATATAGTTTCTAAATCCGTCTGCTTTAGGTTCAAGTACGCTGAATGAATTTATATCTGTTTGATCTTGAGTTGCATCAGTACGGCCTGGAGTAAAAGGAACAATAATATCATATCCTGCATTTTTTGCAGCTTGTTCAATACCAGCACATCCAGCAAGTACAATAATATCTGCTAGAGAAACCTTCTTATTTCCAGATTGTGATTTATTAAACTTTACCTGGATTTCTTCTAATACATTTAGAACATTATTAAGCTCTTCTGGCTCATTTACTTCCCAATTTTTTTGTGGTTCAAGACGTATTCTTGCACCGTTTGCACCACCACGTTTATCTGAACCACGGAATGTTGATGCAGATTCCCAAGCTACTTTAACAAGCTCACATATAGATAATCCAGATGATAGAATCTTTTTCTTAAGATGTATGATATCCTTTTTATTAATCAATTTATGATTAACTACTGGCACAGGATCTTGCCAAATAAACCTTTCAGTTGGAACATCTGGTCCAAGATATCTTGATATTGGCCCCATATCTCTATGAGTTAATTTAAACCATGCACGTGCGAAAGCATCAGCAAATTTCTCTGGATTTTCTAAATAATCTAATGCTATTGCTTTATATTTAGGATCAGTAATAAGTGATAAATCTGCTGTAGTCATCATAGGTCTATGTTTCTTTAAAGGATCGTGTGCATCAACTACCATATCCTCTTCATCAACATTAATCGCTAACCATTGATATGCTCCTGCAGGACTTTTAACTAACTCCCATTTATATTTAAATAATGTTTTTAGATAACCCATATTCCACTGTGTAGGATTTGCTTTCCATGCACCTTCTATTCCACTACCTATAGTATATTCACCATTACCACTTCCATAACTATTCTTCCATCCTAGTCCTTGTTCCTCAATAGGTGCAGCCTCTGGTGCAGGACCAACATATGTAGCAGGACCTGCACCATGACACTTACCAAAGGTATGTCCCCCTGCTATAAGTGCAACAGTTTCCTCGTCATTCATAGCCATACGTGAGAAAGTTTCTCTAACATCTTTAGCTGATGCCATTGGATCTGGTTTTCCATTTGGCCCTTCCGGATTTACATAAATTAATCCCATTTGGACAGCCGCAAGTGGATTTTCTAATTCTCCATCACTTGACATTTTATTATCTCCAAGCCATTTTTTTGCACTTCCCCAATAAATCTCTTCTTGTGGCTCCCATACATCTTCACGTCCACCACCAAAACCTATCAGTTTTATTCCCATAGATTCAAATGCACAGTTACCTGCCAATATCATAAGATCCGCCCAAGATATTTTATTTCCATATTTCTTTTTAATAGGCCAAAGTAAACGACGTGCTTTATCTAGATTAACGTTATCTGGCCAGCTATTAAGAGGTGCAAAACGTTGTGTTCCTTTACCAGCACCACCTCTACCATCTCCAATCCTATATGTTCCTGCACTATGCCATGCCATACGAATAAATAATGGGCCATAGTGACCGTAATCAGCAGGCCACCAGTCTTGAGAATCTGTCATTAACTTATACAAATCATTTTTTATCTCTTTAAGGTCTAGTTTTTTGAATTCTTCAGCATAGTCAAAACATTTAGACATTGGATTACTTAAATCTGAATTTTGATGAAGAATTTGAAGATTTAATTGGTCTGGCCACCAATCTTTTGTTGTATATCCTTCACCAGACATATCTTTACTACTCCTTCCTGTCACTGGACATTTGCTTTCTGTCATACATTATCCTCCTTATATTTAATTTAACAAATTAATGCCGTTACTGTATTATATTCATAATTTAACTAATTATTTTAATTAATACGTAATATTAATGTTATGATTAAAAGCTTTTATTTCTCTAATCCAAAATACAATTTGAAAATAAAAATGCCCCAAAGGCTTATATTTTTACAAACCTTTGGGGTAATTTAACATTTATTTTATTTTAAACTTACCATCTACATTTATTACTTTAATACCTAAAGCACTTAGTAATTTTTCCATACTCTTTACTTGATTAACATATTTAATATTATTCTTTGCAACTAACTTTCCTACCATCTCTTTTATAGCTATTTTGTCATCACCAGTAAGATATATTTCCCTCTTTATATAGCCTCTATTAATATACGTAATAGTAGTCCATATCTGCTCATCTGTTATATTATTTATATTCATAAGAACTCTTGTAAATCCCTTACCTCTCATCTTCGCTGGATATGCTAGCTTAAAGTATTTGATAAATCCATGTTCTTTTTTAGGATCTTTATCACTTACAAATTTACCCAACTGAGCCTTTAAAGCATTCATTAAGAACATTATAGTATTTGGTTTTACTGAATCATTCATTTTATCTATACTGTTGTATATAAGATTGTATGTTTCTTGAACCTTTTCTGGATTAACTTCAGGATCTCTTAAAAATTTTACTATTTCTATATATTCCAATACAGTTTTCTTACTTTCTAACTTTTTACCATAAGCTCTTTCTAAAAGTTCTACTGCACTTAGCTCATTAATTTCATTTATGCTTAATTCCATTATAAAATTACTCCTTTTTTTCTTTAGTCAATACATTATATCACTTACTCTTATCTAATGCATTATTTAACTTTTCCAAAGCTTCTTCATTATCATTTTTAGCAAAATTTATCACACAATAATTTGTATGATCTTTTAGTAATATCTTTCTACTAATTTATATCCATTGCATCTAGCTTTAAATCTTCTGTAAATACAAAAATAAATCTTACATTTTTCTCAAGATATTCCGTCTTAACAGCAGTTACTGGATTTCCATCTTTTTCTCTTACTTCATAATTTAATATTTTTTTAAAAGCTCCTACATGTTCGCTAATGCCTGTCCATATACTTTCTAATGTTCCTTCAGAAATGGTTTCTTTTAAAGCATCTGTACTCATATCATAAACTGCCTCATAATTATTATGATTCAAATTATTTATTATTTGTTCTGATACTACCTTTATTTCTTCCTCATTATACTTATCACTAAGCTTCTCGGTACCACAACTTATTAATAAGCTTAAACATAAAACTAATGACATCACCTTTATAAGCTTTTTCATAATAAATCTCCCCTTTTGTATATTAAATTTTATCATAAGCTATATGATATATTTTCAATTATACATTAAATAAAATTTTGTATGAAGAAATTACTAATAAATTAATACTTTTTTTATAATTTCATACTTTTTAACCAGTTATTACTCTATGGAAAATATTTGAATACATATTATATAATATAGTTTACATAATTAGATTTTAGTCTATAATAAAGTAAGTAGTTAAAAGTATTATTTTGTGGACAAATAAAAAATTAATAAAATATAGATATTATGAGGTGTAAAAATGAAACCGATATATAAAAATATAGGAAACTCTTATGAAGTAAAAGATAATGTTGTTTACATTACAATTCTAAAAAAAGACGGAACAGAACTTATTACAAAAATAGATGAGGATGATTTAGCTTTAATAAATGATATGGGAACTTGGTTTGCAGAATGGAATAAAGATTATAACAATTATATAGCTCAAAATATAAGTAAAACCAAGAAAAATAGCAAAAATAAGCCTTTAAAGCAAAGCATAGCAAGCGTACTGTTAAAGGTTAGTCCAAAGGCACCTATAAAATATTTAAATGGTGACACTTTAGATAATAGAAGATGTAATTTAGATATAGCTAAAAAGAATAGTGGTAATGAATACGAAGAAAAAGACGAAAATACTATTTCTATAATATTAAAGGATAAACTTGATAAAAAAGAAGGCTATGCATTAATATCTAAAGAAGACTTAGCTTTAGTAATAAACGATACTTATAGTTGGGTTCTTCATAAAACTCATGGTAATGTTTCAGTTGTTGCAAATACTCCTGAAGGTAGACTTCCTCTTTGGAAGGTTATTATGAAACCTCAAGAAAATCAATATATAGAATTTAAGAATCATAATCCGCTAGATAATAGAAGATCTAATTTGATACTTAAAAATCATGAAGAAGAAAATCAATAAAATAAACAAAAGGTTCTAAATATAAGCATTTAGAACCTTTTGTTTATTTTATTAGGTTATTTTTTATTATTTATAAAACATCCTATAAAAACTTGTTTTTGTTTGCTAACAGCAACTGATATTTAAAATTTAGTAGAATCTTACTAGAATAAATCAAGATTCTACTTTTATAATAATTCAATTGTTTCTCTTGAGTCTATTTTTACAGTTTTTCCATCAACACTAATCCATACGTCTAAAGCACTTGGATTGTAAACTCTTGACTTATTTCCAGAAAACTTAAGCGACCTAACAGCAGTTATATAATCATAAACTTCTATATTTGTTGCGTACCAAATATCTTCTTTATTACTGACCTTCTCAGCAAACTCTTCAATAAGCTCCCAATTATTATCAACTTCAAATTCATAACTATGTCCCCAAATATAAAATAAATCTAACTCACCATCTTCTTTTTCTAAGAATCTCTTTGTTATTTCCATTAATCTTGGATTAGCATGTCTACAAGTTGAATGCCATTCTAGAAAATCATTTGGCAATGTAAAATCCTCATTTTCAACAACAGTTCTTGAATAGTCAACTCCGCATGTTCTAATAATATCTTTAACCTTTGAGTTATATGTTCCAAAAGGATAAGACATTCCTCTAATTACTCCTCCATAAATTCTTTCTAAGTTAATTTTATCTTCTAAAACTTCTTTAAGAATCTCATTTTCATTTAATTTCTCTAAATGTGGATGTGTTAAAGTATGAATTGCTATCTCATGTTCTTTATAAAGATCTTTATTTTCCACTAAATTTATTCTTGTTACATCTATACCTTTATTTATCCAAGTAGTTCCTGGCTTAATACCTGAATTAACATTAAATGTGGCCTTTAATTTATATCTATTAAGTATTTCTACTAATTTCTCATCAAATTGAACACCATCATCATAGCTTATTGTTAAAGCTTTACTTTTACCATGCTGATATAAAAATCTTGTTTTTCTCATATTATTCTCCTCATATATATCTATCTTTAATTAAATTATATCAAAATATATTTAAAGTAAAAAAGCTTTTGTATCTTCCTCAACCGATTCCCTATTACAATAATTAATACCCAATGGTAGTTGAGTTAAAAATACCATTAGCAAAAGAGTTTATAGACTATAATCTAAATTAATTGTTAATATATTATTAATTAAATTGCGAACGATTGTTATATAATGTAAAATGTTAAGATGTAAACTGAAACAATATTAGTATTAAAAGGAGAGTATGTCATGTTATATCTTGTTTATATTTTAGCAGGAATTGTGGCAGGTGTTGTAACAGGACTTGCTGGTCTTTCTGCAGCAGTAGTTATTACCCCTTTGCTTGTTAGTGTATGTGGATGGCAGAGTTATGATGCTGTAACAGTAGCACTTTCAGCAGATGTGCTTGCTAGTCTATTGACAGCGTACACTTATTATAAAAATAGAAATATTGATTTAAAGAATGGAATGCTTGTTACAATAACAGCTTTTATAGGATCTATCATTGGTAGCTATAGCGGATATCTTTTCTCACAGTCACAACCCGATGGCCTAGGCTATATTTCTATGGCAACTACAATTTTTCTTGGGATAAAGTTTTTAGTAAAACCTATTGAAAAAGGTCATGATGCAAAATCTGGAATAAATCAAATAAGTAAGAAAAAGATCCTACAAGCAATGTTTTTGGGATGTGCTATCGGTTGGATTTGTGGATTTACTGGAAGTGGCGGAGGAATTTTAATGCTTACAGTATTTACATTACTTCTTGGTTATAATTTAAAAGTTGCTGTAGGGACAAGCACTATGATTATGACTCTTATTGCTTTAACCGGTGCAATAAGTCATATCTCTATGGGAGCTATACTACAACCTATTCCTATGTTATTAGTTACAATCTTTTGTCTTATTGGTGCATATGTTAGTGCAAAGTTTGCAAATAAGTGTGAGATTAAAAAATTAAATAGAATTGTAGGTACATGTCTTGGAATTCTTGGAATAGTAACTATTTTAATAAAATTAATATAATAAGTATTTTTATTAATAAAATCATTAAACTTTATACTTTATATTAAAAGGAGCATCATATAACACGAAGCTCCTTATCTTTTTTATATTTTAATAAATGTAATAATAAATACCAATCCAATGCAGAATTGCACCTATCATCACAAAAAAGTGCCATATAAAATGTGAATACTTTTTATCTTTTGTAAATGGAATCATTCCAACAGTATATACAACCCCACCAATTAAAATCATCCACATAAGTGGTCTGTTATTATGAAACCAGTCTGGCAAGAACACTAATCCACTCCATCCAATTATAAAATATAAAGAAAAATGTAACCATTTAAATCTTCCTGGTCCAAAAACGCTAATCATCACTATCCCTAAAACAATTAAGGCCCATTGTATAGAGAAAATAATTATTCCAAGGGTATTCCCCCAATACACTAGGTACAACGGTGCGAATGTTCCTCCAATTAAAAGATAAATAGAACAATAATCAAACCTTCTCCATAAGCGTTTTACCTTAGACCCACTTTTAAAAGCATGATATAAGGTACTCATAATCATTAATAGAAATAAACTTATCCCATAAAAACAAGATGCCATCACCTTAAGACCTGTATCTGATTTTAATAGAAGTAGAATAAATCCCGCTATTGCAAGCCCTGCTCCTATACCATGGACAACTGCATTACCAACCTCTTCTAAAATCGTAAGCTTTGGAGGTTCATTTAACGCTTTAATTTGTTTCTTTCTCTTTTCCTTTTCTTGCTTCATATCTATATTCCTCTCCTAATTTAACTTTATATAATTTATAGATACTATACTAAATATTAAATATAATTGTTTTTATAAATAAATTATACATAATTAAAAACTATATATAAACATTTTTTACCATCAAATTATTTCCTTACTTAATTTACCCTATATTTATCTTTCATCATATTTATCTATTTCATTCCTAAATTTTGTTTTGCTTGTTATTGTATAAAATGATCAGTTTGGTTTGTTTTTTTATATTTAATCATCATTTACGAGTATTTTATTTAAAAGTAATATTCTTTAATTTACTTTCTTGAAGTCATTCCTATGAATAGATAATCCTCTTATAAAAAAATAGATGCTTGTAAATACAAAAAAACCAACTAATCATAGTGATTAGCTAGTTTTTTACACTTTAAATTTTACTTATTTTTATCTTCACGTTCAGCTAACTCTTTCATAACTTGTGGATATTGCTTATCAAGCTTGTAGAAGCAATAAAGTATAGGAAGAATTACAAGGAAGATTATAGGAGCATAAATATATAAATTAGAAATTGCTGTAATGGCAGACTCACTTTGAACTGCAAGTGCACCATTATATCCTGCCATTCCAAGAACAGTTGTTGCAACTACCATTCCAACTCCTCCTCCGACTTTTGCTCCAAATGTTGTCGCACTGTATAATGTACCTTCAATACGTACTCCAGTCTTCCAATGACCATACTCAATAGAATCTGCCATCATTGCAAACAATGTTGCCATTAATGGTGCTGCCCCAATACCTTTTACTATGTTACAAACTACTAACCATGAAAATGATGTTGGATTTACTATTATAAGAAGTTGTGAAATAAGAGAAATTATAGTTCCAACAAGAGCTACATTACGCTTTCCAAATTTTTTAACAAATGGCATCATCATTGCCATTAATACAATTGAAACTCCTTGCTGAATAACAGCTAAAAATCCGAAGTATGCTTCACTATGAAGAATATATTTTGCATAATAAACACCAACTCCCATTCCTATAGCCATACCAAGAATATTTACAACCCATATAGCACATATAAGAAGCCAAGCATCATTTTTTATCATTAATTTTAGAGTTTTAATAAATCCAATTTTACGATCTTCATCTGAAACTACATTTACACGCTCTTTTGTCTTAACAAAGCAAAGTAAAAATAATAAAGTAGCAAGAATACCGTAAACACTAGAAACTATCATCCATGCAGATTGATTTGTTGATCCTCCAACTGCATTTACAAATGGAAGTGTTAGTGCATTTATAATTAATCCGCCAATTTGAGCCATAGTCATACGGAATACATTAATAGTTTCACGTTGAGTCTGATCTCTAGTCATAAGTGAATTTAATGCACCATAAGGAATATTAATTGCCGTATATAAAAATGTAGTAACAACGTTATAAGATATAAATACATATATATACTTCCCAACATTACCCAAGTTAGGAACCATAGTTAAAAGCGCCGTACATACCCCAAAAGGAATTGCAAGCCAAAGCATCCATGCACGTGCTTTACCATGCTTTGACTTAGTTTTATCCATAATAAATCCCATAATTATATCTGTAAAACCATCAAAAAAACGTGATATTAATATTAAAGTTCCAACAATACCTACATTAAGTCCAAGTGCATCTGTATAGAAAAATGAAATGTATGTCCCTGTAAGAACCATAACTAAGTTACTTGCTAAATCTCCACAACCATATGCTAGTTTTTCTCCAACCCCTATTTTTTCTGTATAAACAGACTCTACTGTTTTCATAATATACCTCCCTATCCTTTTATACCTTTGTTTTTTTGCTAATGCTGAACTTCATCTCCCATAGTTGCTAATATAGTTTCTAAGGTTATCTCTGGAAGTGCTTCTTTTAACACTCTTAAAATTTCATCATCAAAATTATGGCGAACTTCACATGTTTTATCAAAAATCATTGTTGATTCATCTGTAGGTGTACATGGATTCCATTGAGGAATACCTTCATGATTTGGATTTCCAGTTTTCGCAAACTCTATAATTGCTTTAAACATGTTGTCTTGTAATTCTTCACTAACACCTTCTATGTTTGCTACTGGTACTTTATCAATGTTATGGAACACAAATGGAATATCTGCACAATGCCATGCTGATTTACCATGATAGCAAGGGAAGTCCAATGAAAATACATACGTATATGTAGGTGCTTCACTATACTTAGATTTTGCATGTACCAAATTCTTGCTTAATGGACGGAACACCATATCTAAACTTAACACATCAATAATTTTTTTATCAGGATATGCTTGTTTAAATGCTTCGACAATCTCAGATGTTTTATCTTGGAAACGCTCTTTTATCATTTCAATCATTTGTTCTTCACTTAGTTCATATTTGTTTATTTGACTAGGAGCAAAACTGTTGAATTCACCAAATACTGTTCCAACCATTAAAGGTGTATTTTTTGCTTGTTCACTGAATCCAGTCATTTGTGCTTCTCCAAGGAAGTAATCATTAATCATTGGATTATTTCCAACATAAGCACCTGTTTTAGCTACATCTTGAACAACTTTTAAATAAGCACCTACTAGCATTTGATAAGGAACTGTTTCTATTTTTTCAACTTCACTTACTGGAATCTGTAATTCTTCCAACATTGCAGTTACAATGGCACGTCCATCTCCATCTTCACAAGGTTTCATAAAGTCCCCAGCAACACCACTCATAATAATTCCTTTATGGAATAGACCTTTCGCACTTGGTATTTGCATTAATGCTCCAATTTTCATTCCACCACCTGATTGGCCAAATAAAGTCACATTTTCTGGATCTCCACCAAATTGAACAATGTTTTCATTAATCCATTTTAAAGCAGCAACTATATCAGCAAGTCCAGCATTAGCAGAATTTTTATATTTTTCACCAAATGGAGATAAATCCATAAATCCTAAGATATTTAAACGGTGATTTAATGAAACAACCACAACATCACCATGTTTACTCATATTTGCTCCATCATAAGCAAGTTGTTCAATTGAAGAACCTGCAAAATATCCTCCACCATGAATCCAAACAAGAACTGGTTTTTTTGCATTAGAATCTAAATTATTTGTCCACACATTAATATATTGACAATGTTCATCTTCAGGCCAATACATATGTGGTACAAGCATTTCTCCTTTTGGATTATCTGGAACCATTAATGGAGCAACTCGTCCATAAGACGTTGTATCTAATACACCTTCCCATGATCTAGGATCTGTTGGCATTTGAAATCGATCTGCATAAGCATAAGGGATACCTTTAAAAGTATATATATCATCATATCGATAACCTTTCACAAATCCTGCTGTTGTTTTCACTGCTGGAATATTATCATATTCAAATTTTAAGCCCATTTATAAGCCCTCCTCATTTATACTAATTTTTATTTATAATTTTCTTTTTATACCCTTAATCTAAAAATGATAAACTTACTTACTATACTTTTCTTGTCATTACTTTTAACATTCATAATGTATTTTATAATTATATAGAGCACCAATTAAATTCGAATCATTATAATAAGCACAATTTTCAACTATTGCATGAGGTATTTGAAAAGGGATTTTTTCATATATGATATCTAATTTCTCTTGGATTTTTTCAATCAATAGTTTCTGCTTGGAAATTCCACCACCAATGCATACTTTTTCTGGATCAAATAAGCATTGTAAATTATATATTTGCACAGCAATATTATTTGCTATATTTTCTAAAGCAACCATGGAATCATTGTCTCCTTCATGTATCCATTCAAAAATTTTCTTTCCATCAAGAGCACTTGGTTCTATTCCTTTCAAAGCTGCAACTTGAAGAATCAAGGCTGTTGTACTCCCCTTTAAAGCAAATACATTTTCCATATATTGCGAATTGAAATCAGTCATCAAATAAGATACTTCCCCAGCAAAAAAGTGTTTTCCTTTAATTAATTTTCTTTGATGGATAATACCTCCACCAATTCCAGTCCCAATAATTAATACAATTCCATCTTTACAACTCGAAAGATTTCCTTTCCATAATTCAGCTAAAGCAGCACTTTTCCCATCATTTTCAACAGCAATATTCACATTAACTCTTTCTTGAATCGCCTTAACTATATTTACATTCGCATTGTATGTAAGCGCACCAGGTGTATAAATTTCTCCTGTATCAGAATCAATATTACCAGGCATACTTAAAGCAATTCCATCCACTTTATCTTTGAACTTATAATATAAATTTGAAATAACATCTAAAAGATGTTCTAGTGTATCTGTAGGGGTATCCAATTCCCCTCTTTCATAAATAGTAGCATCCATATCCATGATGGCGTATTTAATAGCTGTTCCTCCAATATCAATAGCTAATTTTTTCATAGTATCAGTCTCCTAACCTAAACCACTTTAATTTAATAAATCTTCTTACTTACTGTTTACTCATTCAACCCCTTTTTAGTTATCGTTTACATAGATATTATACCTTAAAAGTTTTTTATGTTGTTGTCATTATTTGATTGAAAAATTCCTATTTTTTGATTTCTTTGAGAATCATCATTAAATAAAAAAACTGCAAAAATAGAAATATAAGTTTTTCTATTTTCCCAGTTTTACTTAGTCTAAATGATATTATTTACTCCAGGTAGTTTACAAAATAAGATAGTTTTCATATATTTGTTCTAACATTTAAATAAGTTGTATTATTATTTTTGTTATGATTATTATCATTTTTTGATGCTTGATATAGTTTTCTATATTGATACGGAGTCATTGAATAACTATTCTTGAATGCACTAATAAATGATTTTACATTTGAAAAACCATAATCAAATGCAATATCTTGCATACTTTTTGCCGAATCAACAACATCATGATAACAGGAATAAAGTCGATAATTTGTTAAATACGTCTTAAAATTAGTTCCAAAATATTCGCGGAATATTCTACTAAAATGCTCTTCGCTCATATGACATATCTCAGCCAATAGAGTCAGATTCAAATCCTCTTTATGATTTTCTTCTATATAATCAAGTATTTTATGTTGCCGTTTTTTTGAGATAACATACTTCTTTTCATCTTTAGATAAATCTACTTGGAATTCATTGATTAGTATATAAAGTAGTTCATAAATATATGCATTTACCATTAATTCATCATTCAATTTAGGTTTCTTAGTAAAACGTTTAAAAAATTCATAAATTTCATAAACTCGCTTTTTCTTTGGCGACTCTTTTTTTATATCAAAATATAGATTATCTATATCCGGTAATACACGTTTTAAAAAATCATAAGAAAGTATAACTAATAAAACTTCACATTCTTCATAATTTGGACTATCTAATTTATGGACTTGTCCACTATTTACAAAAATAAAATCTCCTTCTTTAAGGGTATTTTTATGGTTATTAATCCATAAATCGACTTCCCCCTTACAAACAAGTGAAAATTCAATACTTCTGTGCCAATGAGGAGGAATATAGCTTTGTTTAATTTCAAAATCTTTTTCTTTAATATTCACTTTATCTATATACTCGATGATAGCATTTAGGTCTTGTGTAATATTCACCTTTTCATAGCTTACCTTACTCAAATTATTTAACCACCTTTCTTACAATTATTTTATAAAGAAGAATCATATAAGCTCCTACTTCTAATCCGAACTTGTCTCCAAGTTAATTATATACATTTTACAAAAATTTTACATCCTAATTTTGATTCAATGTACTATACTTAGTTTATCTTAGTAATTTTTAATTACTACCCATTAGCATTTTAATTCCTACAAACTCAATTCTCCTACTAAGTATACTTCTCACTTTTAAGTTGTAAGCTAAAAAATACCGTATATTCACTTCTGAATAATACGGCATTTATATTAATTTAATATTTAATCAAATTTTGAACTACGATAAAACCCTAATAACCCATCCTCTATATAATAAAAGTTTCCTCTCTGGTCTTAGATTATTTAAATTATTATGAATCATTTGTGCTAAGAGGATATGTATAAATATCCTTTTTCTTATAATTAATTTTTCTATTAAATTATAGGTGCCATGAGGATTTTACCTGTTCCTCGATACACATTTACAAAACCTTCGCCTGAAACTGCTGATCCTACTAAGCTTTTACTTGACTTTTCTACTCTAAAATCTAAAGATTTTGACCATGCAATAGCAAAGTTACCATCAATTCTTACTTCATCATTTTCTAATATAAATTCTATAAGTTCATCTCTTGGCACTGGACTTTCAAGAATTGCAATACCGTCTCCTTCAAGACATAAATTAAATAAACCTTCATTTCCTAACATTGCTGAAGATAAATTAGTTCTTGCAACTACCTTCTGTTTTATTCTTGATTCACAAGCAAGAAAAAGTCCATCATCTAGAACTAATCCATTCCACTCAGAAACATCTTCAAGAAGAATATGTTTATATGTAGGCTCTAACATTAGTAATCCAGTTCCTTCATATTTAGGTTTAATGGCTGATTCCTTTGTAACCTTTGAAGAAATTGCTTTTCCAAAAAAGTCTCCAATCCCTTTAACATCCGCTGCCATTTTCACATTCCCAGAAGTCCATTGCATTGCCCCAGCACTAATTGTATATGCATTGCCATTTAATTCAATTAATACTTGTCTTCTTCTTACGTTCATCTCTGATGCATAATATGCAGCCATAGCATTTGCAGTGTTAACACTTAAATCTTTTTTATATTCAAGTACTTTAACGCCACCCTTTGATGCTATAACATCTATATTTTTATTATCATATAAATTATTACATTTCACCATAAGTCCTACCTCCATTTAATAAAATCATATAAATATTATACCATAAGAAAAAAACTTAGATAATTTTTACGCATATACTCTACAAAAGTAATAATCCACTCTTTTTCATTACCTTTAAATCCATTTAAATACATATACTATTACTTTATTTTGTAGTTTCATAAAATTGATTATATCTTCGTCTGATATTTCAACAACCATTTTCTTTAATTTCATAATTTATCTCCTTTGTGATTGTAGTATTTATACAACTTTTATTAATACTCTGTTTGGTTTATGTTTTTTATTTTATCATCATTTACGAGTATTTTATTTAAAAGTAATATTGTTCAATTATACTTGTAACTCTTTAATAACTAAACTATTTAATGCCGTAACTATAACTGTCAACCCCTTAGTTCATATGTACATATAACTCTCATACTATTTTAGAATTGCTAATAAAAAACACCGCTTATTCCCTTTTTGAATAATACAGTGTTTTCATTTATATATACTTAAATTCTCTTGTTTGTAAAGTGTTAAAGTATTTTATGTCTAAGATTAATTATTCTTATAAACCATAGTATATTCAAGTTCATTTGTTTCTTCATTAATCTTACTACCTAATACTTTGAAGTTATTTTTATAATAAAAATTTAATGCATTTTCATTTTTAGCATAAACATTCAATGAAAGTTCTTTATATTTGGATTTGCTATACTCTATCAATTTATGCCCTATTCCTTCTCTTTGATATTCATTCTTTATAAAAATTCCAGCAATATATCCATCCTCAATAATACCTATAAATCCTTTTATAATATTATCTTCTTCAAACACATAAATATTTGCATCTGGTAATAAACTCTTAACTAATTCATAATTATTATTCCAATACTCTTTTGATATAAAACTATGGGCATCTTCATTAACTTCAAGCCAAATTTTCATCACTTCATCTAATTGATTTATATTAAATTCTTTTATCATATTCTTCTCTCCATTTTTTAATATTAAAAGCTGTTTTTTATTACTCAATTTATAATTTTATATTTTAATTAATAATACTAAATACACTTCTCTTCAAGTTCTTCTTCAATTTTACTTATTACCTCTCTATTTGAACGTTTATACAACATATATCCTATTATTATAGCTAATCCTTCAGCTATTGGAAAGCCTAACCATACTAATGGTAGCACTTCTGTTAATGATAATAAAAATACTATTGGCATCAATAATATAATTTGCCTTGCTAAAGATAAATACATACTATACCTTGCTAAACCTAACCCTTGGAAGAATGATGATAAGACTATACTTATTCCTCCAAGTGGAATTGTTACGCTTAATATTCTAATAGCAGTTATTCCAATTGATTGCATTTCTTCTGTTGGATTAAACATATTGAGTATTAATGCTGGGATAATATTTAGTATTATCATTCCTATAGTTCCAACTACTATACTAAATATCACACTAAACTTTATTGCTTCTTTTACTCTACTTCTTTTTTTAGCACCATAATTATAGGCAACTACTGGTATAACTCCAAGTCCCATCCCATGAGGCATAATTAGTATCATATTCAATACTTTTAATACAACTCCATATATTGCAACTGCTGTAGTACTAAATGATATCAAAATCATATTTACACCCATTGTCACCACTGATACAAAACCTTGCATAAAGGCTGTTGGTATCCCTGTTTTCAACATTTCAATAAAGGTATGCCAATCTGGTATTATACTAAACTTCATATCTAGGTCTTTATTGAATTTGTAGTTAAAGTATAAAGCTAAAGATGCTGAAAATGTTTGTCCAAATACTGTTGCAACTGCTGCACCTCTAACTCCTAATGCTGGAATTCCTAAGGCAGGTAGTCCAAATATGAACACTGGATCTAAAATTATATTTATAATTGCTCCTGATGATAAAGTAATCATAAATAATTTTGTCTTCCCTGTTGAAATTAAAAGTCTTTCAAGAACCCACTGAAACATTACTCCAAAGGCTAAAAACATTACTGTATTTAAATACTCTGTTCCTTGTCTTATAATTTCTGCATCATTAGTCTGTGAATTAAAATACGGTTCTACTATTATAAGCCTTGATGTAACAATAACTATATATGATGCTAATGCTAAAAATAAAGCTGTTCTTATTGCCTTTTTCACTTTATCATTATTCTTCTCACCTAGAGCCTTTGATAATACTGCATTTAACCCTATTGCATTACCACTTCCAAATGCAGCCATCATCATCATTATAGGTGCAGATAATGAAACTGCACTTAAGGCACTTTCTCCTAAACTTGATACATACATACTGTCTATTAGATTATAAAGATTGCTTATTAATAAACTAATCATTAATGGCAAACTCATTTTTATAAGTAGCTTTCTAATCTCTTCTGTTCCCATTTTATTTTCCATTATTTTTCCCCTTTATAATTATTTTTTCAACTGAAAATTTTCTCTCTCCTATGTTACTACTTAAAGTTAACTTTAAGTCAATATAAATTTCAATTATTTCCTTAAAATGAATAATTAAATTCTTGTTTAATCATTTTAAATATTTACTATTTTATTAAAATCACTAATAAATAAAAAAGAAACCAAGCAAATTGTAATATTGACATTCTCAAAAAAGTCTATACACTCTTCTACTTGATTTCTTCAACTTTATATTTATTTTAAATACTCTTCAGAGATAGTTACATTAAAGTCTTTAGCTAATTCTCTAAAATTATTTGAATTTATAGTTTGTCTCTTTCCACCCATAGATAATACTTTTACAAGTATTTCAGCTGATTTTTCTACTGTATCCATAAGACCAAAAGTTAAATCTAAATCTTCTCCTGAACAGAATACCCCATGATGAGCCCAAAGAACTATGTCATGTTTCTTCATTAATTTACTTGTTGCTTCTGCTATTTCTGCTCCTCCTGGAACCATCCAAGGAACAACGCCTACTCCTGTGGGAAATACAACTGGACACTCTGTTGCCATTTCCCATAGCTCTCTTGTAAATACTGCTCCATCTAATGGTAGTACAAATGTTAACGCTATTAAGTTAGTTGCATGTGAATGCATTATTACTCTATGCTTTCCACCTGTTACATCAAATTTAATTGAATGACTCATAAGATGTGATGGTAATTCACTTGTTGGCTTAGCTCCATTTATTAAGCCCCAAACTATCTTATATTTTTCACCTGTTTCATCTATTTTAATTATTCCGATATTTGATTCTAAATCCACTGATATATTTCTTATAAACTTTCCACTTCCAGTTACTAAAAAATACTCATTAGCTAAGTTAGGTACTTTTACACCTATTCTATTCCATCCATTATTGTATTTAATTGATAGGGAGATTTCCTTAATATCTTCTGGTGTTAATCTATAAGTAATATTTCCACCATTTCTTTCATGCCATCCTTTTTCCCAAGCATCCTCAGTTATCTTCATAAAGTTTTTAATAAAATTCACGTTATTTAATCTCATAGTTACTCCTACTTTCTACGTTTTCACATCAATTTTGAGCTATATTTATACCTTAAATTATTTATATACTAGTTTCTCTTTGATAAAACTTTCTCTTCATATTCTTTAACTTCTTTTAACCAAGTTTCACCTACTGGTACATTATTCTTTTCACAGTAATAATTCCAAACATCTCCTATTGGATAAGTTTTAAATTCTTCCATTAAAGCTAATCTTTCTGTGAAGTTTCCTTCATTTTGAAGCTTTCTTAATACTTCATTTGGTGTTAACATTGCATTTAATAATGCTTTAATCATGTTTCTTGTTCCAATAGTCCATGCTGCTATTCTGTTAATGCTTGCATCAAAAAAATCTAATCCAATAATAACTCTATCTAAAGCATCATTTCTTACTATTTCTTTTGCGATTTCTTTTAATTCATCATCATAAATTACAACATGATCACTGTCCCATCTAACTGGTCTACTTACATGTAATGCAACCTTTTCATCAAATAATAACATTGCTGATAATTTATCTGAAACTACTTCTGTTGGATGATAATGTCCTGTATCCATTAATGAAAGAATTCCATTTTCAGCTGCAAATTTTAAATAAAATTCATTAGAACCTACAGTATAGCTTTCTGCACCAATTCCAAATACCTTTGATTCTACACAGTCTAAGTTATAGTTTTTATCAGTTTCAACTGCATATATTTGTTCTAAAGAATCCTTAAGTCTTGCTCTTGGCCCTAATCTATCTGCAGGAATATCCTTATATCCATCTGGAATCCAAAGATTTGTTAAGCAAGTTTGTCCTAATTCTTTACCAAAGTATTCTCCAATTTTTCTTGATGCAATAGAATGTCTTATCCAGAAATCTCTTATTTCTTTATCTGGGTGAGATAATGTTAATCCATCTGAAGCTTTAGGATGAGAGAATATTGTTGGATTAAAATCTAATCCTAATCCTCTTTCTTTTGCCCAGTTTACCCAATTTGCAAAGTGTTCTGGCTTTATTTGGTCTCTTTCAACAACTTCTCCATTGCTTTCTAAGTAAATAGCGTGAAGATTTACCTTATGATTACCAGGAATTAAGCTTAATGCTTTATCTAAATCTGCTCTTAACTCTTCAGCATTTCTTGCAGCTCCTGGATAATTACCATTACATTGAATTCCTCCTGATAATGCATTTTGAACTACTTCAAATCCCTTTACATCATCACCTTGCCAACAATGTATCGATACCTTTACTTTATTAAGCTCTTCTAAAACCTTGTCTACATCTATTCCCCATTTTTCATATTGCTCTTTTGCTAATTCATATTTTTCCTTAACATTCATATTAAATCTCTCCTTTATTTGGTTTAAATATATTTATCTCAAATGATTCTTTAATTACATTTCTAGCTTGTCCTAAATCTTCTAGAATTCCAGCACTTATTAATTGAGCTGCAAGATTTCCTATTGCTGTTGCTTCTATTGGTCCTGCTAACACTTCTTTGCCAGTAGCATTTGCAACTAATTGATTTAATAAATTATTTTGGCAGCCACCACCAAATATATTTATTCTTTCAAAGCTCTTTTCAAATATTTCTTCTAAGTTTCCTACTGCTTTTTTATAACTATAAGCTAAGCTGTTAAATACACAATAAGCAATTTCCCCAACTAATTCTGGTACTCTTTGCCCTGTTTCCATACAGTAAAGCTTTATTTCATCTATCATATTATTTGGATTTAAAAATCTATCATGATCTACATCTATAATAGAAGGAAAATCTTTATGCTTATTTGCTTCTTGGACTAACTCACTAAAAGAGTATTTATGATATAAATTTCTTTTTACCTCTTGTATAACCCAAAGACCCATTATATTTTTTAAAAATCTAAATCTATAATCAATTCCCCCTTCGTTTGTAAAGTTATAATCCATAGCTTGAGGTACACATATTGGGAACCTATTTTCCACACCAATTAATGACCACGTACCAGAACTTACATATATACTATCTGAATCATTACAAACTGAAGAAATAAAGGCTGATCCTGTATCATGAGTAGCTGGAAGTATAACTTCCATGTCAAAGCCGAACTCTTCTACTAATTCATCTCTTAAATTACCTAAGCTTGTTTTAGGCATTTTTATCTCTCCAAAGATTTCTTTATTTATTCCATACTCTTTTAAGATATTTTCATCCCATACTCTATCAAAAGAGTTTACTAGCTGAGTTGAAGTTGCATTTGTGTACTCGTTTACCTTCTGCCCAGTTAACAATAAATTAAAATAATCTGGTATCATCAAAAATGCTTTTGCATTATCAAGAATATCTGGCTTTTTATCTTTAATTGCAAGTAATTGATATAATGTATTAAACCTTTGAAATTGTATCCCTGTGTGTAAATACAACATATCTTTTGGAATAACTTCAAAAGCTTTTTCCATAACCACTTCTGTTCTATCATCCCTGTAAGATACTGTATTTCCTAAAACTTCATCATTTTGATCTAACAAAACAAAATCTACTGCCCATGTATCTATCCCTATTGTTTTAGGTATCTTCCCAACTTCTTTACACTTTTTTATACCATTTTTTATTTCTTTAAATAATGCTTTAAGATTCCAACAATATTCATCATCAATTTTATGAATACCATTATCGAATCTATATATCTCTTCTAATTGAAGCTTGCCATCTTTTAAACTTCCAAGTATATGTCTCCCACTAGAAGCCCCTATATCAATAGCTAAATGATAACTCATAACTCTCCCCCTTTAATTAATCCTATTTGTTTAACAGTTAATATAGCTCTCAGCTATACTCTTCTGTTTTATGTATATAAGCTTATCTAACCTTTGACTTAAACTTATAGTTTCTAAGCTCAATAATCCATTTCTTTCTATAGTTTCATGTAACAACTCTTTCATAGCTCTTATAAGAACTCTAAGTATCTTCATCCCTTTACCTCTCATATGCTATTTATTATCTTAAGTATATAAAAAAACAACCTTGGTCTTAATAACCAAAGTTGCCTAATTTATTAACCTTATTTGCATTTTTAAATATCATAACTTTTAAATTCATTTGGTGTGCATCCATATTTTTCTTTAAATATCTTATAGAAATATGTAAGATTTTCATAACCTACTGAAGTAATGACTTCTACTATTGGTAACTCTGTATCACTTAATAGTTTCTTAGCTATATCAAGCCTTTTTTCTTGAAGCAATTCCTTAAATGTCATATCTGTATGTTTTTTTATAAGCTTACTTATTTTATAATTAGGCTGATTTAACCTTTCAGAAACTTCTGTTAAAGTGGCTTTAGCATAATTATTATCTATATACTTAAATACATCAATAACCATAAGGCTATCATAATTATCTTCTGAATACATTTCAATTTTATCTGGTGTCTTTATTAATTCAACTATTAATAAGCCTACCAATAGTTTAATGCTTGTACTACTTATCATACTAGGTTCATATATCTCTATAATTATTTTCTCTAATATTTCTTGAATATATCTTTCATCGTTAACTTTAAAATAGAGATATTCACCTTTATTGTTATTCATATATATTGACTTTAATAAAAAGCTAAAAATAGTATTTTCCTCATTAGATAAAGATAGTAAAAAATCAAAAAATTCAGGCTTAATAATAAAATTAATTATTATATCATCTTTTGAACTTTCCTTAATTTTATGTGTTATATCTTTATTTAAAAATATTATTTCTCCTTCTTTTAGATTTATCTCTTTATTATGAATAACTTCTGTTAGTTTTCCTTTATATACGTAATTAAACTCAATGTAATTATGTTTATGTTCTGGAAATTCTACAAATCTAGTATGTTTCCTAATATTTATAAGTTGATCCTTTGCTAATATCTTATTGCTATCAATAATAAACTGGCTCTCATCTGTATAGATGCTCTTATCAACATCAGCCTCTCCTTCTAATATCTGTTTTTCCTCTTCTGTCAATTCAAATAACTTCTTTAATATATCTTCTCTCATAAAATTCTATATCCTTAAATTTTCTTTATTTAATTATAATTATTATATTAAAATACTTACCTGTTATCAATGTAATTTACTTATTATAATCTCACTTAAATGATATTAGAGCTGATACATTACTGTACCAGCTCTAAATAATTTATAATTTAATTTCAATATCTAATTGTTAAATATTAACTCCCCTGTTTCAACGTCTCTACTATATCTTTTAAAGAAGTTCCACATGTACTCTGCCTCTGGTTTGTAGTTCCAGTGTGCTAAATCTTTAATAGCTGCTAATTCCATAACTACACCATTTTCATTAGATAATGTACCTGTATACATTTCTTTATCGCCTAGTGTTGTCCACTTTTGGTCATCTAATGCAATGCCATAATATTCATTAGCACTCATATCCATTTCGCTTACTTCTAATCCATTTACCTTTTGATATGCTTGAAGTGAGCTAAATATATGAACATTTTCATCTTCATCCCATACCTGATTTCCAAATAAGAACGCTGTTCCGTACTCACTGCTTCCATCTACAGGTATCATTTGGAAGAAATCGTGATCTCCACATAAATAAAGTAATGGAATTTCTCCAGCAGTATAGTTGTTAGCTATTTCTGTTACTTCATTAGCAAATACATTAACTCCAGAAACAACACCTACTCCTGCAAATATATTGCTGTATTGTACTCCTAATAAGAATGATTCTGCTCCTCCAATTGAAAGTCCTGTTACATAAATTCTAGATGGGTCTATTTGAGGATATTTTACTTTTAAATCCTCTACTAAATTCATAACTCCATCTCCACCTAAACCATCACATTTGAAAAAGTTAACTTCTTTTTCTTGCCATTCTGGTGATACAACAATAAAGTTTTCCTTTGCAGCTAATTCTGGCCAGCCTGTTGAATCTCCTTGTAATCTTGGATCATTTTGGTTTCCATGTAAAGATACAACTAAAGGTACACTATTTTCTTTACTTGATGCAACTGTATTAGGTACGTATTCAAACCATGTATACTTTCCATCCATACCTGTTACATTTTGATCAATCTCTTGATTATAAGTTATTCCTAACTCTTCAAATATAGGAACTTCTATTAAATCATAATTTTCTGTAGCAGATCTTGCACTAAGCATATAAAATTCTGCAATATCATTATGTTGTCTATAATTTCTTGATAATACACTTTCCCATGCATTATTAAATGCTTCTTTTAATGTTTCTTCCTTAGAAGCAACAACTACCTTTTGTAGTGGCTTATCTTCATTTTCATATAAAACATAATTATCTTTTTCACTCTTCTTTGTAGCATCATTTATATTTTGATAAAACTCTACTGCAACATCACTTGTATTACTTGCATAAACAGGCACTACATCATTTTTTTCTAATCCATCATTCATTTCACCGCCATAAATCATCATTCCAGCGATAAAATAGCATGATTGTGAAATATAGTTATTTACAAATGTAGCTCCATCATCTATCCCAATTACTTTTACATTATTAATTGCTCCTCCGACTAAATCAATAAATGCTTCTTTATCCTTATCATCATATGCTTCACCACTTAAAGGACTAATAACATATACTTCTCCAGCCCATTCTCTAACATTTTCAAGTAACCCTAAATCAGCAATTAACTTATTAGCATCTTCTTCAGACTTATTACCAGCAAATATATAATATTTGGGAGTTAATACATCGCTTCTTATTGATGTATATCCATCTACAAGTGCATTATACATGTAATAAGAATAACCTTCTGTAACTTCACTATTGGTTAAAGTTAATATATTTTCTACTGGTTCTTCACTAACTTCATCTGTAACAGTATTGGTAACATTATCACTTGTACTTTCTTTATTTGAGCTAGCACATCCTGTTATAGAAAAGATATAAAATACTGTAACTAACGTTGATATATATCTAATAAAATTTCTTTTCATATTATTCTCCTACCCTAAACTTTTTACCATATAATTATTATCTATTTACTCATTTCCATTTCTCTTTTTTGTTCTTCTACATAAATTTGTTTATCTGCAATCTTTACGAAAGGTAACCAAATAAGTGTTGCTACAACTAATAATACAATTTGCAGAATAGAACCTGAAATACTTCCAGTAACTAGATATCCACTTATTATTGGTGGAGTTGTCCAAGGTAATTGTGCTAATCCTGTTGGAATAGGTACTAATTTAAATGCTAGTGCTGCATATGCTATTAGTGATGATACTGCTGGTGTTATTACTAGTGGTATAAAGTATATTGGGTTTAACATTAGTGGTACCCCAAATAAAACTGGTTCACCTATATTAAAGCAGTATGGTACAAGACCAACTTTTCCAACTTCTTTGTATTGCTTACTTTTTGCTACTATAACCATTGCAATTACACATCCAACAACACCTATACTTGCAAAAGCTGTTCTAAAACTTGAACCGATAATATTTACTGGTGCTTCACCTGCAATAGACGCTACTCTATTTGCATCTTCTAACATAGTCCATATAGGATTCATAGCTCCAGATGAAACTATTGATCCACCATGAATACCAAAGAACCATAAGAATTGCTCGAATAATAATGCAAAAACAAATCCACCTAAACTTCCACCTAATAATAATAAAGGTTTTCCAATAATTAAATTAATAGTAGTAAATAAATCTGAATTAAGTGCTACATCAAAAATAACTCTTACAATCCAGAAAACTAAGATTGTAACAAATGCTGGTACTAAAGAAGCAAATGGCTTTGCAACTGCAGGTGGTACCGCATCTGGCATCTTTATAACTATTCCCTTTTGTTCCATTCTTCTATATATCTCTACAGAAACCATTGCAACTATAAATGCAACGAACATAGCTTGTGCTCCTACTTTAACCATAGGAATTGCAGTTCCAGCATCACCTGAAATATAAGGTGTAACTACTAAAAATGCTGCTAATGCTGTTAATGATGCTTGTAGCTTGTCAACATTATATGACTTAGCTAAGCTATACGCAGTGGCAAATAACACGAAGAAACCTGCAACATCATTAGTGGAATTTGTTACATATACAAGCTTTCCTACCCAAGCTCCTCCATCATTAAATAAATTAGTCATAAATTCTGAATACCCCGGAATAGGTAAAAATGCTATTATCAAGAATATTGATGAAATAATTGTAAATGGAAGATATGCTAACATACCATCTCTTAATGCAGTTAAATGTCTTTGTCTACTAAACTTATCAGCTACTGGAAGTAACTTACTCTCTATAAAATTTCCGAATCCCCCAACTTTTTCTTTCATATTAAATTCTCCTCTCATACTTTTGACTTCAATACTTTTATCAAAACTTTCTCTCTTTAATATCTACATTTTTTTAATTAAGTTTAAATTAAAGCTTTATTATCATATAATACTGACCATTTTCTCTTCTTTTCCCGTTATAGTTTGTTTCTATAACTGAATAATCACTTGAAAGTATAACATCAAACTTCTCAATATCTCCTGGAATATTAAACTTCCATATTACTTGTCCATTTTCTATTTTCCAATTACTACTTATCTCTCCTGATAATGTTTTAAAGGTACATTCAACTTGATTTACTTTTTTTGAGAAATATGGTTTTAAAGTAATTTTATTAGCTTTTATAGCTTCATCATTAACTCTTATTCCAGCTAATCCTTGATAAAACCATTGAGCATAACTTGAAAACATTGCATGATTATGAGAGCAACCCTTCATATCAAATTGTTCTGATAGAGCTGTTTTTCCCTCTTTAATCATATTTCCTATACTGGGATATTCATCTTTAAACAACCATTCTTCAATAACCTCATCATATCCATATTTATTTAATACTTCAAAAGTCATCATCATTCCAAAAATACCTGAACGTAAATATCCATTATCTTCTTTTATTTTATCTACATACATTTTGCATAGCTTTTCTGGTTCGTCAGAAATATGGGTAAAAATTGCAAATGCAAAGCTACTTTGAGATTTATTGCCGTATGTTCCATCATCATTTTTAAAGTTATTATCAATAAATGCTTTTACCTTTACTAACTCTTCTTCATATTCTTTATAAATCATATCCTCTGCTAACATAGCAAAATATCTATTATACTGTAGGAATAAGTAATATGCACAACATGCTAAGAATTTCTTATCTGGAGTTCCAACTTTGAAGCTAACCTTAGTATCACTACTACCATGGTCTCCTAAGCACTTATCTTGTAATTCTTCAATTCCTATTGACTTCAAATACAACATTTGTTTTCTTAAATATTCATATTCATCTAATATTAACTCTTTATCTCCGTAATATTGATAATGTTTATATACTAGATACGGATAAGCTAATTGCCATAATATAGGCCCCTCACCTTCACCTGTACCGTTAGTTTGAATCCCCATATACGGAGCTGTTTCAGGTACTCCCCCTTTTTTAGTTTGATCTTGTCTAAAATCTATAACTGTTTTTTCATACATTTTATCTAAATCAAACATAAAAAGATTTGATGTAGCTAATGCAACTATATCTCCACCATAACCTAAACGTTCTCTTGCACAATCTTCAAAAACTGAATGAATATTATTTAACTTAGTCTTTAAAGCTAAATCGTATAATTTATTAATCCAACTATTGTCTGTTTCTAATTTACCAACTACATCTACATCTGTATAAACGTAAGTTGCTGTTATACTCTTTAAATCATCTTTCTTTAATCCTGAAACTTCAACATATCTAAATGAATGGTAAGTAAACTTGTTTGTATAATGATTTTCTCCATCCTTAGATATAATTTCATCTACTTGCATTGCATGTTCTGGAGCTCCAGGTCCTCCGTCAAACCTAATATTTACTCCTTCAAGTACTACTCCAACATTTCCTGCTAAAGAAGAATCACAATTAACAGTATTATCTTCATTAATATTTTCAGCATAAACTAGCTTAACTTTTTTATCTTTAACTCCTAAAAATGAAATATTAATTACAGCTGATAATGTCTCTCCAAAATCAATAATTAAATTTCCTTTACTATTAATATTTATAGATATTGGTTCAAGGATTTTTTTCCTCTTTACCTTAGGAATTTTACTTTTAACTAATTTACCTTTTTTATTATTATCTATAATTGCTTCTTTCCAATTAAGATCATCAAATCCTATTAGCTTCCAATGATCTTGAGCTTGTCTAGCATCAAATCTCTCACCAATATATAAATTATTAAATAGTAGAGGGCCATCACTTACTTTCCATGACTTATCTGTTTTTAATATACATATCTCATTCTCATGAATACTTGCAATTAAACAAGGCTCACCTATTAATCTTAATCGTTCTCTTAAATTATATTTTCCAAACAATCTTAAAGGTGCTGGATTATACATACCATTTCCTAGTTCAAATGAAATTACATTTTTGCCATCAGTTAATAATTCACTTACTTCATAGGTGTCGTAATATATAGTTTTATCATATTGAGTCCAATCAGAGTTAAGTTCATAATCTCCAACTCTCTTACCATTGATATAAGCTATATAATATCCAAGACAACCTACATTTAAGTAATAGTTACTATTTGTTTTTTTTATGTTGAATTCTTTTCTTATTAAAGTATTTGGATTGTCATCATAATAATCTGATGCATCATAGTTATACTCTTTAGGAAACTTAGAAATCCACTGTCCCTCCAAGTTGATTCTCTCTGTCGACATCTACTTCCTCCTAGTCTTAATATTCAGTAATTGTTTACACATCGATGTTTAATCATTTATCATAGCTATATTCTTATGATATTATAGTTTCTCACTCTCTACTATGCTTATAAATGCCATTACTTATAGTCCATTTCTGACATTTTATACTTTCATATAGCTTATGTATTGTAATCGTTATATAATATTATTATGTAAAGTTATTTTATTTGGGGGAAACTTAAAATGAACTTTTTAAATTTAGATACATATCTATCTCTATCATCATCTGAAATGATGTATAAAAACATATTTATTAACAATCCAGAATTTACATTAGATAAAGCTAAAACAGTAAAACATGTATCTTCTTTATTAGATAGTTTATGTAATTGTAAAAAAGGTGGCTCTGATTCTTCTTATGATCCATCAAGAGAGTTTATGGAAGAAAATATTATACCTGCTCCTTATGATGTATTGGTTAGCAAACATCTTCGTTACAGTCCTTGTTTTATTCATACACATAGCTTTTTTGAAGTTATCTATGTTGCAAACGGCAGTTGTATAAATGAGATTTCTGACCAATCAATCAATATGAAAAAAGGTGATCTTTGTATTTTAGCTCCTGGTACTTCTCATGCTATAAGCGTTTTTAATGATGACTCTATAGTATTTAATTTACTAATTAAAGCAAGTACCTTTGAAAGTGCATTTTTTGGTACACTTAGAAATAAGGATATCCTATCATCCTTCTTCTCTAGAGCACTATATTCACCCACTTCTGAATCATACTTATTATTTCCAACTGGAAATGATATAATTATTCAATCTTTAATATTAGAGATGCACTCCGAATTTAACTTATCTTTAAGTTATTCTGAACGTATGTTAAACACACTAACAACTAAGTTATTTATAACTTTACTTAGAAGCTATGAAGAAACAGTAATTGTTCCTAATCCTCTAGGTAATACACTTGATACAAATATTGTTAATATAATGAATTATATTTCAAGTAATTATAAATCAATAACACTTAAAGATTTATCAGTATATTTCAACTATAGCGAACGTCAAATGTCTCGTATTTTAAAGGATTATATAGGGAAAAGCTTTATAAATATAATTCAAGATATAAAAACTCAAAAAGCCTGTGAACTACTTAGAAACGCCGATATATCTATAAATAATATAATCGATATTGTTGGTTATTCTAATACTAGTCATTTTTATCGTGTATTTAAAAAACAATATAATATGACTCCTGTAGAGTATAGAAACAAATATATTTATCCAAAATAAGCTACATATTACATGAATAAATGCATGACTAAATAAATTAAGTCATGCATTTATTATATTTCTATTAGATTATTTATCTTATATCTAACTTCTTAAAATTAAACTTGGTTATATTGGTTTTTCTTACATAAAATTACTTATCTTTTATTTTCAATATAACTCTTAATTCCAGCTTCAAGTCTTGATAATCCGTCTTCTAATCTGATTCTTGGGCATGCTATATTCATACGCATAAATGTTTTACCATTACCTCCATAAACAGCTCCATTAGATACATATAATCCTGTATTGCTTCTTATATATTTGCACAATTCTGCACTATCTTCTGTTACTTTGCTACAATCAATCCATAATAAATATGTTGCATCAGATTTAACAACCTTAAGCTCTGGTAGTTTTTCATTAATAAACTCAAGTACTACACTCTTGTTTTCTGATAAATATTCAATTAGTCCATTTAGCCAAGGCTCTCCTTTTGTAAATGCTGCTATTGTAGCCTCCATTGCAAAGGCATTAGGTTCTGCAACTTCATCTGTATTTATTCCTCTATTCACTTTCTTTCTTAGCTCTTCATTTGGAATTACAATACTTGCTGTTTGTAACCCTGCTATATTAAAGGTCTTTGTAGGAGCTATACATGTTATGCTATTTTGAGCAATTTCTTTAGAAACTGATGCAAATGGAATATACTCTTTATTGCCATAAGTTAAATCACAATGAATTTCATCTGAAAGTACAGTTACATTATGCTTTAATGCTAAATTACCTATTCTTTCAAGAGTTTCTCTATCCCAAACCTTTCCTATAGGATTATGAGGATTACAAAGAATCATTAATGTTGTTTTATTATCTGAAAGCTTTCTTTCTAAATCATCAAAATCAATATAATAATTGCTACCATCATAACATAAGTCACTAGAAAGTATCTTTCTATCATTATTAACTATTGAATTATAAAAAATATTATATACAGGTGCTTGTACAACTACATTATCTCCTACAGATGTTATTTTTCTTACTATTGAAGATATAGCTGGAACAACTCCTGTACAGAATAATATCCATTCCTTCTCTATTTTAAAGTTATGCCTCTTCTCCCACCAGTTGCTTATTGATAAATAATACTCTTCTGGAATGGCTGTATAGCCGAATATACCTAACTTAACCTTATTAGAAATAGCTTCAATTATCTCAGGAGCTGTTTCAAAATCCATATCTGCCACCCACATTGGCAATTCATTTTCTTTAACATCCCATTTTAATGAATTAGTATTAAATCTATTTGTTAATTTAGAAAAATTATACTCCATCTACTCCATACCCCTCTTCAATAAAAATCTTTGTATTTAATTCATCTATATCAATATCATCCATAATTACTTCATCAATTGATTTTGCTTTGATTTTACCCTTTATAGGATTCTTTACACTTTCAATTGAAGTTGAACTTTCAACATCAATAGTTGAATATTCGAAAGCAAGATCCGTCTTTATAAATTTCGAATTTTTAATTACTAGATTTTCAACATAGCATAACCCTTGTTCACTTTTAATAAAGCAATTAATAAAAGTTAAGTTTTTTGAATTCCACCCTAAATATTCTCCAATTATTGTAGAATTATAAACTGTAACATTTTCACAGTTCCAAAATGCATCCTTTGAAATTATTTTAGAGTCGTAAACTTTTATATTTTTACCTCCATCAAAAGCATAATTACCTGATAAATTTAAATCTCTAATGTCTATATTTTTACTATTTATTCCAAAGTAATCACCTTTTGCACTTACTTTATTAATCTCAATATTATTACAATTCCACAATGTCTCTAAAGCATTAGGCATAGTTACATTTTCTAATGTAATATTTCTAGATTTTCTAAATGTTTTAGGTGCATCAATTGTACTATCTTTAATATTAATATTATCTGTATACCAAATCCCTGATCTTGCCGTTTCTAAAAATGTAGTATTTTCAACATTAATATTTTGGCAATACCATAAAGGATATTTCCATTCAAAAACACAACTTTTAATATTAATATCGCTACTCTCTTTTAAAGGCGATTCTCCATCAAAAAAATTTGAATTTACTATATCTAAATTTCTACTTTTAAAAAGTGCTCGTTCACCTGTTAATAGCTCTTCATTAATTAATTTCATAACTCTCAATCCTCTCTTTTACAACACTTCTTTTTAATATCTTAGCTATATCTCAAAAGAAACTCTTACTAATTATATCTGTGCTCAAATACCTTGTTATTATAAGGCTTAAAGTTAACTTTAGCTCAAGATATTTTTTTTAAATATTTTTATATATTATTTACTAAGGAAAAACACCAGGAATTATCCTAGTGTTTTCATTTTTTCAATAAATATCTATCAATAATATTTATTAAATACTTCTGTATTCATATATAATTTATCAAATAGTTATTTACTGCTTAAATCTTTATTATCCTTATGAATTGATTCACTTCCAGCCTCAATTGCTGTTTCGTAGTACCAAATTTTATGCTTAATAAGTTCCATAATATTATTTAACTCTTCTATTTGTTGCTTTACAATTTTTTCTCGTTCATGAAAAACTTCTAACCTTGCTTGTAAAGTACTATCACCTTCCATACACATATCCATATATCTCTTTATATCTTTTATTGGCATACCAGACCTTTTCATACATGATATTATTTCTAACCCTTTAAAATCTTCATCTTTAAATACTCTAGTTCCATTTTCTTTTTTTTCAATAAAAGGCATAAGTCCTTCTTTATCGTAATATCTTAATATCGGAACTGATACTCCCATTTTTTCTGCCACTTCTTTTATGGTATATGTCATATAAAAAACTCCTTTTTCAGTGATAATTATACCTT
This sequence comes from Clostridium disporicum, assembly GCF_001405015.1. Taxonomy (GTDB): domain Bacteria; phylum Bacillota; class Clostridia; order Clostridiales; family Clostridiaceae; genus Clostridium; species Clostridium disporicum_B. The sequence continues at coordinate 14,252 of NZ_CYZX01000017.1, read as the reverse complement.
TCTCTACTTAACTTGTAATTGTAAATTTTACATTTAAAACTTAAAAGTTGCACATTTGACGTTAAGGAGAAGGTATTTCGTTTCATTTGTATATATCATACAGGATAAAGTTAACTTTATGTCAAGACTATATGATATTTAAATTTCCGACTCTACTTCTATATTTTTAATAAATTTTGCTGGTACTCCTGCATATACACAGTTATCTGGTACATCTTTAGTGACAACTGAACCTGCTCCAATAACAGAATTTTCTCCAACTGTTACCCCTGGACAAATTATTGCTCCAGCTCCAATCCAAGCATTACGCTTAATTTTTACACTTTTTATAATTACACCACGTCTATTTTGTGGTTCTATAGGATGGTTAACTGATAATATTTTTACCTCTGGTCCAACTAATACATTATCCTCTAAGGTGATACCACCTAAATCAACAAACATACAAGATTTATTAATAAATACATCCTTACCAATCTTTATATTTCTTCCAAAGTCAGTATTAAAAGGTGTTAAAACTTGTACAGAATTATCAATTTCACTATCTGTTATCTTTGCTAAAATCTCTCTTACTTCCTCTGGAGCTTTATACCCTAAGTTTAATTCATTTGTTAATTTTAATGTTTCTTCTAAAATTGCGTTAATTTCAGTAAATATTGCATCTTTATGTGATATAAACTCCATAGTCTCTAATCTTTTTAATAAGTCCTTACTCATATTTCCTCCTAAATTCCTCATAAGCAATACATTAATTCCAATGTCATTATATCCCTAAAGTTAACTTTACCTGCAATATATTTTTATAATTTTTCATTTTTTATCTAATATTTTTTCTATAAATTAACTACAGCATTTTCAAGCTTTAATTTTTTTGCAACTAAATAACTTTTTACTACTATATATAATAAAATTAAATTAGCGACATTAATAGTTAAAGCAATAATAAATGCATACACATAAGACCCAGTAAAATCATAAATATATCCTACTAAAGACAATGCAAATGCTCCTCCAAAATTTGTAGCAAATGAAATAATTGGATAAACAGTTGAGTAATTCTCCACCCCAAAGAAATGCTTTGTTAATAAAGCAAAACCAACTGCGCCAACTGAATAAACCGAGCCAAATAAAAATGATCCAATTAATAGTACTGTTGATGATGGTGCAAGCAATAATATAACAATTGATATAATATTTATAGCTATCATAATAATAGTTGCCTTAACTGGACCTAGTTTATCACTTATAAATCCAATTACAAGCTTTGATAAAATATTTCCAACCATACCTGCTGATAACATCATTGCTCCAATAGTTGCACTATAATTTAGAGTTTCTGCAAACCCTGGTAAATGTTGCGTTATACCTGATATCGCTGTGTGTAATATAGCAAATACAAAGAAACACACAAAGCTTACATTAAAGAAATTAAAATTATTCTCACTTTTCGTAACTTCATCTATAATTTGCTTTTCCTTTGCATTATATCCATATGCTAACAACCCTATCTCTTCAGGATCAATAGAAAATGGATATATTACTGCTGGAATACATAATACAATTATACTTATTCCCATTATTATATAAGCTATTTCCCATCCAAAACTCTGTATACACTTAGTAAATATAGGTGAACACACTGCCCCCGCTATTCCACTAAAGCTTAATACAATACTTGTAGCTAAACCATGATTTTTATAAAACCACTTATTAATAATCATTGTAATAGGAACTATAGCAAACAAGCCTGAACTAACTCCTCTAATAGCACCTAAAATATAGAAGGCTAGTACCCCTTTAGAAAATGCCATTAAAATTGTTGAACCACCTGCTACTAATACACTAAATATTAGAATTACTTTATAAGAATACTTTTTCATAATTGCTGGTACAAATAATGATATAACTGCTGTTGCTAATAATGATATAGTTCCATGCATCGAAAAAGTTCCTCTCATTATACCTAAACTTTCAGATACAGGCGTATAAAAAACTCCAGCTGAATTGACACAAACTCCTATTGAACTAGCTGCTAATCCACAGCATACTATTAATACGATTAAATGTTTTATACTTCTATTTTTATTATTCATATTACCTCTCCTAAAACTCATACCCCTATATACTTTTTCTATTAGCTCTTTTATATTAACCTATAGATTAAAAACATAGTCTAATTTACAATTTAAAAGCTTCTCCTGGTGCCATTATATAAATTCTATCTTCATTAATAACTTTTCCAATTAAAGCTGCTGGGTCTGCATTAAATGCATCCATTTCAGGTGCATCTACACTTCCCCAGTGTGAAAGTATAAGCTTTGCATCTGGATAGGCATTTGCAAGTTTAATTGCATCCTCTAAACCGATGTGCCATGAGTTATTAGAAAAATCAAAGATAATAACATCTGGATTTTTCATATTAAGATGCTCTTCTAAAAGACGTGAATCTCCTGGTGCCCATATAGTTCCATCCTTTGTTTCAATCCAAAATCCACAATAATCTTCAAAGTTAAACTTTCTTATTTTGCTATATTTACTACTTTCATTTTGCCATGCGTGATCTGCCGGTGTTAATGTTATATCCATATCTCCAATTTTAAATGTTTCTTCTATATTATGTCCTATCCCTTTAAGTCCTTCTTCTCTCATAAGCTCTGCAACATAATGAGGTCCATGATATGAATTACAAACCTCTGATAATTCTCTACAGGTTACTCTACTAAAATGATCATTATCACAATGTGTTATTAATATTCCATCTAAATGAGATATCTCCTCAACACTTATAGGCATATCAATTAATAATGGCATATCGAATCCTTTTAAAAGAGGATCTATCATTATACAAGTTCCTCTACTATTAATCATAACACCAGCGTTACCTAGCCAACGGATAACTGTATCTTCACTTTTGTTAAACGCTTCTTTACCAAAAGCTTTTGTTTTTGGTGCTACTGCTTGTTTTATTGTTTTATTCATAAATTTTCTCTCCTTAGTTTTATAATCTTATTTAAAATACTTTTTACCCTTCTATAAATACTTTTTGCTATTGAAAAAAATTTAGATTCTTTTCCATAATTTTATTTGTTAATTATATAATAACATAAACAAATTCCATGGTCTAATACTTATGTTAAATACCTATATATGCTTAAAAAGCATTGTATATTGTAAGTATGTAATAATTGTACATTAAAGCAACCATCTTCATACTCAATGTACTTTTCTGTTATTCTATAATTATTGATAAATTAAACCCTTTTATTTCTTCATAACTTTCTCTCTATTTATATTTTGTATAAGATTATTTTTTAACCTGGCCTATTGATAAACACTTAATAAATCTGTCTGTAAATCAATAATTAAAATATAAAAAAATCACCGATGCTTTAGATATTAATACACCGGCGCTTATAATAAACTTACAGATTTTCCTATTAACTTTTAGTAAAGTAGCTACATAAACGTAAGTATATATTCCTATTTTAAATCTTTTATACCTTGCTCTAGCATCTCCATTTGTAATAAAGTTTGTTCATCTGTTATTGTTTTTTCTTTACCGTTTATTATTGCATTATATAAATCATCGTAGACTCTCCCATAATCACCTTTTTCCGATTTTACCTTTTCTTCATGGTAATTTCCTTCATTATCATAATAAGTTAAAGTACCATAATGCTCTGGTAAATCAATACCAAAGTCCTCATTATGAGGCATATAGAATAATTTTAAATGTTCTTCTTGTCTATCCTTAGTCTGTTTTACAAAGCATCCTTTTTTGCCATACACAACAAAACTTGGTCTTTCTTTCACTCTAAAATAACTTGATTTTACCGATACCTTTAATGTTTCATAATATAAATCCAAGTCAAAATAATCATTCATTCTACCTTTACCTAATAACTGACGTACATCATAATGAATATTATCAGGTTTACCAAAATAGCTTATAACTTGATCTAAAGTATGACACCCATGTCCATATAAATATGAAGATGATGGTATGAAGTTATCAACTGATTCTGGTATATATGGTCTATAGTAGTCATAATGCATTTCTACTTCTAATAAATCTCCCAGCTTACCACTCTCAATAACTTTTTGTACTGTCAAAAAATCACTGTCAAATCTTCTATTTTGATAAGCTTGTACTATTAATCCTTTTTCCTTTGCTAGTTTAAATATTTCTTTAGCTTCTTCTGATGTTTCCATAAAAGGTTTTTCAACCAAACAATGTTTATTATGTTCTAAAGCTAATTTTGCATATTCATAATGACTATCATGTCTAGTACATACAACTATTAATTGAATTTCTTCATCATTTAATACTTCATTCAAATTAGAAGTATACTTTACCCCTTCAATTCTATCCCATGATTCATTTTTAGGATTTCTTTGATAAATTGTTTTCACCTTGATACTATCCCTTTGTAATACAAATGGGAGATGATATCTATTTGTACTTTTTCCATTACCTATATAACCTATTGTTAACATAATTACCTCCTAAATTATCTCTATTCCAACTTGCTTTCTAGCTTCGTCTAATATTTCAATAACATTTAATGTATGATTATTATATTCCGCAACTACTTCATAATCTTTTTCTTTAATAACTCTTGCAAACTCTTTAATTTCATAAAATAATCTATTTTTATTGCTATTAAGATTATAATGTTTAATTTCACCTAAATTACTGCCTTTAATAAAATTATTAAATACATTAGCTGGCTCATCACTATGAATAAATCCTTTATCCCCTTGAATATTTATAGTGACAGGCGCTTTACAATCCTTGGCACCTATTGATACACATTTAAATGTTGGATATTCTAATGTAAGTATTCCTGATGTATCAATATTTCTTTCAACATTTGCAATATACTGTATTTTATCTGGCTTTCCAAAAAGACCTAAAATGAAATGAATATTATATACATTAAGATCCATTAAAGCTCCTCCAGATTTCTTAGGATCAAATACTGGTAATACTTTACCTTCTTTGAACAAATCATACCTTCTTGAATATTGAGAATAATTTAATTGCACTATTTTTATATCACCAAGAACCTTTAATGTATCTTTTATATTAAGATAATTTGGTAAATACTGATTTGAAATCGCCTCAAAAATAAATAGTTTCTTCTCATTTGCAAAACCTATTAATTCTTTAGCTTCTTTATATGAAGATACAAATGGCTTTTCAAGTATTACATTTTTTCCCGCTTCTAATGCTTCCATTGCAAATTTGTAGTGAAGGCTATTTGGTACAGCTACATATACTATTTCAATATCATCTTTAAGCATATCACTATAGTTTGTGTAAATATTATTTATAGTATTTTCTTCTGCTAACTTTTTCATTATTTTTAAATCTGATTCTTGTCCTGATATACTAACTACTTCTATATCTTGAATTTCTTTTGCTGCATTTAAGAAATCTGGTACTATAGTTCCTGCACCTACAATGCCTAATTTCATATTATTCATCTCCTCTTGATAATAAGTATTTTAATCCTTTAATAATAAGTCCATGATCCTCTTCTGAAGATAATCCTGAAACTGATATTATTCCAACCGTTCCTACACTTTTAACCCTTATAGGTACTGCACCTGGAGTTACTGCATATTCTCTAGCATCACCATATTTTTCATCAAAAGTTAAATTTTCAGATTTAAGTTTATACGCAATTAGTGCTGAACTTTTATCAAATCTTTTCACAACATTAATTTTCTTTTCTATCCAATAAAAATTATTAAACGATGCATTATCATTTAAATACTCAAAAACTATATTATTATTTTTAATTATTCTAATTGCAACATCATAATTTTTAGATATTGCAATTTCACTTATGTATTTTCCTAAAATAAATGCATCCTTATTCATAAAAGAATCTAATATAATCTCACTATCCTCTTTAAGTAATTCTTTATAATCCATGTATACTTCTCCCCTTTCAACTTCATGTTATCATACTAAAATATCTATATCTATAAATCCTAGAATTCTGAAAAAAAAGTTCAGAATTTGCACTCTAAGAGAATACAAACCTGAACTTTATTTTTGTTCTAACTTTTCTATTTTATATTTTTTATTATAATTTTTTCTAAAATCGCTGGCAAAAATAATAGCATAAATACAATTTAAAATATAATTAATTGCTATTTGAGAATAATATGTAGCTATTTTTCCTTCAACTGCTTCTCTATTAGGAAATATTATAGTTCCATCATATCCAGATATATTCTTATCGGCAGTTATAATTAATATTTTACATCCACTTCTCTTTAAAACCCTCATATATCTATCTTGAATTAGATTTTTCCCTGAATATGATACAAACAAAGCTACATCATCTCTTGTAACATTATAAGTATTAGTAGAAATCTCACCATATTGATTTGCTATAACAGTATTTATTTTTAATTTACTCAATCTATTTGCAAAACCTATTGAACTTATAAGAGAATCACCATTTGCATATATATATGTGCTATTAGCATTTATTATATATTTAGCTACTTTTGAAATTGCTAAAGAATCTATTGATTCATAACATGTATCAATAGCCTCTTTAGATAAATCAGCTATTCTCTTAATTATCTCCTCTTCACTTTCTTTTTCACCAAAAGGATGATTTATATCAACATCGCTCTTTTCTTTTCGCCTTTTTTCCACTTCTTTAATAAACTGAACTTTAAATTGTCTGTATCCACTTAATCCAATTTTACGACAAAGTCGTACTATCGTTGCATTAGAAGTAAAAGTTATTGCTGCTAAATCTGATATATTAAGATTTATTATTTTATCTTGATTTTCTAATATATATCTAACTAGCTCACACTCAACAGGAGTTAAATCATCTTGAGATTTTAATCTTTCTATAATTGACATTACATTTTCCTCCTAAAATATCAGCTCTAACCTTATTAAATTCATCTATTTACTGATTTACAGCTTTCTTACGATAGTAAAAGACCTGTAATCTCTCTTCTAAAGTATCGTCACCTACTAAACACATATCCATAAACCTCTTAATTTCCTTAATTGGCATACGAGAGCTTTTCATATATGAAATCATTTGTATTCCTCCAAAATCCTCATCCTTAAAAACTCTTGTTTCGTTTTCTCTTTTATCAACAAATGGCATAAGTCCTTCTTTATAGTAATATCTTAATTTTGATACACTTACTCCTAACTTCTATGCCACTTGTTTTATTGTATAATTTATAGAGCTTCTCCTTCCTGCATTAATTAAAACTCATCTTATATACATCTTTAATTCTTTACTTACTATTACATTTAATTATAGTTTACTTTTAATATATTTAGCAATTGCTATCTTTAATCTATTAAGCCAATCTTCTAATCTTTTTCTTAGACATACAATTTTTATTCTTATAAATTTTTGTCCATTTAATCTAAACACTCTATTCCTAAATAGATTTTAAATTAAGCTTCATTTATATAAATATTATTATTTCTTCATATATCCCCTCAATAATATCTAATTATCAAAATGATAAGCTTTAATTATTTATCACATTAACCACATGCTGAACTGCATTCTGTTGGTTTCTTTTCTGGTTGTTTTCATTCCCCAGCACCACATTAACTACCATAGCTAAAAGCATACGCATTGTTTTTTCATCTAATTATTTGATTATTTAATAAGGGTTCATAAAAATAGAACTTTGTACTTCCCTATTGCTAGATATAAGTACAAATTATTTTCTTCAATATCTTTTATTCCCCCATAAAATCTGCTTTTTATTACTTATTCATTACCTTAACTTCTGTATCTTTAAATCTCATTTTAATTAGATAAAATATATTAGTTATATTTTAAAATTAAGCTTAAAAGCCGTTACACTAATGTAACAGCTCCTTAAATTGAAATCTATACAAGTTTTTGCTCAAATATATTATCTAAATTAACTTTCTTAATCCTATTATTAATTTCATTTATATCAGTAGTATAAAGACCTAACTCTTCCATCCTCTTTAAATATCCTGCTCCTGCAAAAGTATATCTATTCATTCTTCCTTCTCTTGTCGCTGCTTTTTCATTTGCATATCCAATTAAGTCTCCTATTGCTATTGATGCTGGTAATATTAATAGTGGCATTCCTAACATAAGTCTTACAGCATTATGACCTGCTAGTGATCCCGTACATATTGCTTCTGCATGATGACCAAACTGCGAAATTTTTGCTCCAGTCTGCACATTTTATTACATTTCATAACTCTTCTAACATTTTTAGGTTTTTACTGCTATATGTAATACTAATTGTATTACCTTCACTATCCCATACAATTTCTTGGAATATTTTCCTTAAAACCTTCTTTTTGTCTTCATGATCTAATAAATCAAAAGTTGATTTAAAATTACTTATTTTATCTCTAATATCTTTTATATCAATTTCTTCATTAATAATAGTAGAAGTTTTTTGTATTACATCATCCAAAGACTCTTCTAGCTCTTTAATTTGAAAATTAATATCTCTAATTATTTGTTGATATTCTAAAATTATTTCCTTATCAACTTCAGAGTCTAAAGTTTGTAACTGTAAGAACATATTTCCCTTTTTATTTTTTAGCTGTTGGATACTATTATTAATCTCATCTAACTCAGTATTATTATTTATACAATACTCATTTTTTAATATCTCATCTAACTCTTGTATTACTTTAGAAGAATCGTACCCAACTACCTCTTCAATGATCCTTTTATCTACAATTGCTCCATTTAGATTTTTCATATTACAAATTGTATTACCACTATCTATTTTCATACTACATGCATAATAATAAGGTCTTGTCCCATCCCTCAATACTCTTCCTTTAACTACATTCATTACAGCTCCACATTTACATCGTAATATCCCACTTAAAAGAGCAATACTAGAATTCCCCCTATTAGGCTTGTTAAGTTTATTTTTAGCTATTAACTCCTGAACTTTGATCCACTTATCAGCCTGTATTACACCATCATGTTTTGCTGTAGCTGCAAGTTTTGGATTATTTCTTGTTTTATCATTAGTTTTTTTACAATAAGTTAAAATACCTTTTCCATTTTCATGTTTTGTAACAATATAACCATGCTCCTCTAAAAATTCAACTATATCATCATTACAAATAACATAGCATGGATTTACTAAAACACTTAGTATAGAGCTCTTATTTATATATCCACCTTTTTTACCTGTAACCTTATTTCTAAGCAAGTATTTATGAACTCTACTTACACTTTCAAACTCTAAATAGAGTTCATACATCTGTATTACTTTAGATATTTCTTCCTCATTCATAACTAATGAGCTGTAATACCTAGTCTTACCATGTCCATCTATAAAACACTCTCTTATATGATTAAATCCTAAAGGTGCTTGTCCACCAAGCCAACGTCCATCCCTAGCCAATAAATACATATTATCTGTAATACGCTGTATCATATCATCTCGTTCAAACTGTGAAATACTTGCTAGTATTGTTAAAAACATAGTTCCCATGGGACTAGATGTATCTATTTTTTCTGTAACACTATGCAAAGCACATTTATGTTCTTTAAAAATATCTATAGTTTCTAGGATATCTTTAACCTTTCTTCCAAGTCTATTAAGTTGATACACTATAACTGCATCTAATTCCTTCATTTTAATCATATGCATCATTTTCTTAAATGCTGGTCTATCAGTATTCTTACCACTAAATCCCTCATCCTCAAATATAACAATCTCTATATCATTTTGTTCAGAATAAATAAAATTAATGTAATCTCTGCATCTATCAATTTGATTTCCTATAGAGTCTCCTTTTCCTGTGAATTTAGATTTTCTCGAATATATAGCTATTTTCATATTAATTTCACCTTTTCTAATAATTATTTTTAATTATTTAGTAAGGTATTTGTGTATTACAATTTCTAGCTTACCTTTCACCTTAATATTTTACAAGTTTTAAATATTGGAATAATAACACCTACTATTTCTTATTATCTTTATTATTAAACTCATTAACCAATAGCTTACATATATCCTTTCCTAAAGCCTTTAATACACCTCTTGCAATTGTTTTATATCCTACTGATGTAATACACTCTCCCCCTACTTCATTTACAACAACTTTAATATTGTCTTTCAAAACAAATTCACCTTATTAATTAATACTTATAATTATCTTATGAAATTAATAATGATTTTGTTACTAAACCTAACCTTAAATAATTTTCATTAAAATACAAAGAGATTTCTGACATATTTATTATCAGAAATCTCTTTAAATCTATTTATTCTTATTTATATAAACCATTTCGGTATCTGCATCCCAAATTATCTCTTTAAACATCATTTTTAATATATTTTTTCTTATTTCTATATCCGCTTCTTCAAATAATATATCATCTATTTCTTTCGACTTAAATAACTCTATATAACCTTTAACACTATCATAAATATTTGACATATTACTTTCTATTGAATATATTTTCTCATTTAATTCTTGAATACTTTTATATTTATCTTCAGCATCCTTATTTAAATATTGAATCCTAGCTTCTTTTTTCATTTCAAGAAATATTATTTTTTCTCTTAATTTATTATAGGATTTCATTAAATAGCTTCTTCTTTTAACTAGTTCGCTAAGTCTAACATCTAATTTTTTAACTACTTTTTTATAATTTTTATTCATTTGATTCACTAAAGCATCTTTATTAATATTTACTACATCCTCGAATATCATTTTCTCTAACTTATTTCCATTTACATTCTTCCTACCGCATTTATTTGTACAGCAATAATATACAGTTTCACCCTTAATTGAAGCTATTTTCATGTCAGCACCACACTTGCATTTCAATAAATTATCTAAAGAACTCTTCTTAGATTTTCCTTTTTTAGTTATCTTATTGATTGACTTTTCATCAAGAATATGTTGGGTTTTTAACCATATTTCAGGATCAATTACACCATTGTGGTCTAATGTAAAGAAATATTTTTTTCTATTTTCCTCATCTATAAACTCTGCTTTGGAATTTACTCCGTACCTATTTCCACCTTTTCCAAACTCAATTTTGCCAATAACAAAGCCTTTATTTAAAAAGTAATCTACGACCTGTTGGTTCGTTTTAACATTAACAGGATTTTTTAATACACTTGCAATTGTTGCTTTAGATATTAATTCTCCATTTTTCCCTCTAACATCATCTTCCCTTAAAATTTTTGTAACTTTTGAAATTGATTTATACTTTAGATATAAATCATATATACGCATAACAATAACTATTTCAGATTCTTTAATAGTATAAGATGATTTATTAAATATTTTTTCTCCTTCAAAAATTTCTTCACTTTTATGTTCATATCCATATGCCGCTTGGCAACCTGTCTTAATCGACATACTTCCTTTTTTAAAAGCATTTTCTGCTTGATTCTTTTTTACTCTATTTAATTCTGTTTCAGCATTATTACACTGGGATAAAAAGAAGCTTCTACCTTCTGGTGTTTCTATATGCATTCTACCAATATCATAAATGTATAACTGGCAGTTTTCCTTTGTTAAAAACTTAGCTAAATTTTCACCTTCAGCAACATCTCTAACAAGTCTATTAACAGCATACGAAAATACAATACAATTATTATGCAACTTAATGAGCTCTTTCATTTCATTATATTTTTCTCTACTAACATCATCACCAGACTTATTTTCTTCTATAAATATTTTTATTTTTACATTCTCTCCGAACTTTTTCTTAGCTTCTCTCTTACATCTGTCAACTTGTGTTTCAAACGTTATCCCTTTATCTAACTTCTTACTCTTTCTTACATATATAAGAATAAGTAGATCTATTGTAGCTGAATCATATTCTAATTTAATCATAGTAGTCTACCATCCATTAGAATATAATCATTATCTTGCTTTAATAATCTTGTTAAATACTTTTCTAATAATTCTTCTGCTATTAATTCATATTGTGTATTTCCAAGTTCTATTTCCTTTTCATCATTTTCGTAAACTTCAAACTTAATTTTTTTAATCATTTTATGGTCTCCTAACAAATTAATTTATTAGGTCATCCATAACCATTCAAGATAAATTCCGTTTTATCTTTTTTTCAATTTAAATTCTAATTCTAACTTTTCAAGTCTATATTTAATATCATTATCGAAATACCTCTTACATTCCTTATATAACAAAGATATTTTTTCATCACGTATTTTTATTTCTTCATCTTTTTCTAGTATAATCTCATCTAGAAGTCTACCTTCACAACATTTTTCTTCTTGGTATTTTTCATTTTTATACTGCAAATTATTTTTTTGAAAACCATCAATAAGATTATGCATAAATTCTGCCTGCGTAATTCCATTTTCTTTAGCTAGTAACTTAAATAGTTCATAATCATCGTTATACATTCTAACTGATTTAATAACAGCATCTTCTACATTTATCTCGTTCATAATTTCACCTCCAAATTTTTATATAAATTTTAGAGGCTTCCATGCCAAAAATAATCTATTACTAAATTATTTTTTCTTTTAAATTCATCTATCCATAGATAAATTTTTATCTTGTGAATTTAAAATACTTTATCAATAAGCTTAACATTTTTAACGTTATTTGGTTTATTATAACAACATTAAAAAATAATTTTATATATATTCTATCACAAAAATACAATTATGTAAATATATAACTTTTGTTATTTGTTAAATTTTAATTACCTTATAATGAAGCTATAATAACTTTTCTAAAGTATATAATTTTTTTGTGATTTAATCGTAAAAAATATTAATTTCAAATTTTATACTATATAATCTTTTAAATAAGCATTATACCACACACATATGTGATATTATCAATAGACATAAATATTAAATTATAAGCTAAAAAGGCTTAATTTTACTTAAACCCTTACATCATTCATTATTAAATTCTAGATTTTTAAATATTTCAGGCTATTCAAACATATATGTATGCTACAACTATATCTCTATAGTTGAAGAGTATCTATATAAAATCTAGAAATAATAGATAAACTCTTATTAGAATTTTATACATTAACTTTTTATATAATATCGCTAATTTCTCCTTATTTATAAATAAACTTTTCATTATAAACTTGAGAAGTTTATCTTCTCTCCTTTTCCTTAATAAGGTATTATACTATTTTAAATATTTTTTTATAATTTGGCTCTGTTTTAAATTAAGGTTGATAATAAATAGTATAAAAGTGAACAAATAGTAATCTTGTCCACTTTTATTTTAAATCGCAATATATTAATATTGCGAACAAAGGAGGGTTGTATAAGAGTATAAAATTTGTAAGGTTTCTCCTAATTGTTATAATGAAAATTTTTATAATTGTGATGATGGAGATTTTGCTTGTGTGGAATGTGGGAGAATATACGATAATGTGATGCAATTGGAAGATATGGATTTTGAAAGTGAAGATAAAAATTAAGTTATTAGTAAAGCAAATATAAGATTCATTAGAAGCTCAAACTATTTGAGCTTCTTTTAAATTACACCTCTTAATCGTCACCCAATTATTAGAATATATAATAGAAATATTATCAATTTGAAATTCTCAAGCTTGAGGTATACAATTATAACAAACAACTAGTATAAGGAGAATATATGAAAGTCATAAATATATGTGATAAGTTAAACTCAATAAACCTAACACAATTCTTAGTTGAAAAATTAAGTGATAATTTAGATAGTATAAAGATTGACACTTGGATAAAACCATTAGAAATTGAAAACAACAATGGGGATTTCAAAATCATCTGTCCTAATGCATTTCATATAAATATAATTAAAAAACGATATGAAGATATGATAATGTCAGCTTTAGAGTCTAAATTTAGTGTAAAATCAATAATTTTTATGTAAGTTAAAATTCAAAAACAAAATATACTAGAGTATTAAAACAACGGGTTCGCTTTTGGGTGCAAAAAGGATTTTCACATTGAAAACCACAAACACTTTTGTAAAAGAGTTCACAGTAAGATAGAAAAGAAAAAGTCGGCAAAAGTGCCGACTTTTTAATTCGTCTTATAATACGATTGTTCAAAACTTTATACTCTTATTATACATAATGGTCTTATGTCAATATTTTGGACACAAAAAGTCAAACTTTTTTATGCTGCACTTCTAGCTAATAATTCACATTGATCTGGAGTCATGTAATTAATAGAAGAGTGTAGCCTTTTTCTGTTATACCAACCTTCAATATATTTAAAAA
>NZ_CYZX01000016.1 GCF_001405015.1 Clostridium disporicum | reverse complement strand
CTCGCTCGACTTGCATGTGTTAGGCATGCCGCCAGCGTTCGTCCTGAGCCAGGATCAAACTCTCAATAAAAAGTTTAATCTGTTGCTCAAATTACTTTGAGTCTTTAATAATTTAAAAACTCTCAAAAGAATTGCTGGATTTATTTTAACTATATTCTGTTCAATTTTCAAAGACCATATTTGTTATCGCTTCAAGCGACTTTCTTATCTTATCACTTACTTAACTTTATGTCAACAACTTTTTTCAAAGTTTTTTTCACATCGTTACCTCAGCGACGAGATTTATCTTATCACTTATCCGATTTACTGTCAACACTTTGTTTTTGTGTTTTTGTTTCTTCGGCATCAGCGACGAGATTTATCTTACCATCTGATATACTCTTTATTTTGTTTATTTATGTTCATTTTATGAAATTATTATAATATTACTTCTATTTTCTTAGCTTCTCTCTATTTATCTATTATTGATACACCAGGATAAGAGTATTATCTTTTTTATCATTATTATTATAATTCTGCCCTTATATCTACCTTATTTCCTAAGAAATTCGCCTATTTAGTTATATATATTCGTCTTTTTATCTTAAATCATTTATAGGATTTTTGTTTTTTAATAAAAATGGAACCCCATATTTTATAGGATTCCATTTTAATCTATATTTTATTCTTCTTTTTCAGCTTCTTCTAATAATCTATCTAAACTATTATCTTTTACTTCTACAGCAACTTCATTACCTGCTATATTATCTATAGTAAGTTGCTCATCTTTTTCTTCTTCACCAGTATTAGAAATTTTAGCAATAGCAACTATTGATTCTTCTTCACCAGTTCTCATTAATCTAACACCCATTGTAGCTCTACTTGTTATTGATATATCTGATACATTAATTCTTATAGCAACACCACTTGTATTTATAAGCATTAATTCATCTTCTTCTTTACATACAGTTGCTCCAACTACTTTACCAGTTTTATCGCTTATCTTATAAGTTATAAGTCCAACTCCACCTCTATTTTGTCTCTTATATTCTGTTAATGGAGTTCTCTTACCATACCCATTTTCACTTATTACTAGTAATTCTTCTTCATCAGAAGCTATATCCATACAAACTGCCACATCTTCATCTCTTAAATTCATAGACTTAACACCTGATGCAGTTCTTCCCATTGGTCTTACATCTGTTTCATTAAACTTAATTGCATTACCATCTTGAGAAACTATTATTATATCTGCATCTCCTCTTGTTACCTTAACCTTAAGAAGTTCATCTCCTTCTCTTAAGTTAATAGCTATAAGTCCACTTTTTCTTAAATTCTTAAATTCAGATAATGGAGTCTTCTTAACAAGACCTTTCTTAGTAGCCATGAATAGATATCCATCCACTATATTATCCCTTACAGTTAATACAGTTTCAATTCTTTCATCTTGCTCAATTTGTATAAGATTTATTATGTTTATACCCTTAGCTGTTCTTCCAGCATCAGGTATCTCATATGCTCTCTTCTTATACACTCTACCTCTATTAGTAAAGAATAATACATCTGAGTGAGTTGATGTAACAAGTACATGCTCTACAAAGTCATCTTCTTTAGTAGACATTGCTTGTATTCCTCTTCCCCCTCTTCTTTGAGCTGAATAAGTATCAGCTGATATTCTCTTAATATATCCAGAGTGAGTTAAAGTAATAACTGTTTCCTCTTCTTGAATTAAGTCTTCGATATCAATATCATTAACTACTTTTTCTATTTGAGTTCTTCTTTCATCACTATATCTAGCCTTAATTTCTAATAATTCATCCTTAATTACACCTAATAATTTTTCTTCACTAGCAAGGATTGAATTTAAATAATCTATAAGCTTCATTAGCTCAGCATACTCTTCTTCTATTTTATCTCTTTCTAAACCAGTTAATCTTCTTAATCTCATTTCTAAGATTGCTAAAGCTTGCTTTTCTGATAATCCAAATCTTTCGATTAAAGTATTTTTAGCTATTTCACCAGTTTTTGAACCTCTAATTATGCTTATAACTTCATCAATATTATCTAAAGCAATTCTTAAACCTTCAAGAATGTGTGCTCTCGCTTGTGCTTTCTCAAGTTCAAATACAGTTCTTCTTGTTACAACTTCTTTTTGGAATTCTATATAATTGCTTAATATTTGCTTTAAATTTAATACTTGAGGTTCATTATTAACTAATGCTAACATTATTACCCCAAAAGTATCTTGCATTTTAGTATGTTTGAATAATAGGTTTAGAACTACACTTGGATTTGCATCTCTCTTTAATTCTATAACTATTCTCATACCTTCTCTATCAGATTCATCTCTTAAGTCAGATATTCCAACTATCTTTTTATCCTTAACTAAATCAGCAATATTTTCTATTAGCTTTGCTTTATTAACTTGATAAGGAATTTCAGTAACTACTATTCTGTGTCTTCCATTTTCCTCTTCAATGTCAGTCTTAGCTCTTACAACTATTTTACCTTTACCAGTTTCATAAGCTGCTCTTATACCTGCTTTACCCATTATTATTCCACCAGTTGGGAAGTCAGGTCCTTTGATACAAGTCATAAGTTCTAATCCTGTAGATTCTGGATTATCTATTAGCATTACTGTTCCATCAATTATTTCTCCTAAATTATGAGGAGGAATATTTGTTGCCATACCAACAGCTATACCTGATGATCCATTAACTAAAAGGTTTGGATATCTTGAAGGTAATACTACTGGTTCTTGTTCTTCACCATCAAAGTTTGGCATAAAATCTACAGTATTCTTATTAATATCTCTAAGCATTTCTACTGCGATTTTATTCATCTTTGCTTCTGTATATCTCATTGCCGCTGCACTATCTCCATCTACAGAACCAAAGTTTCCGTGTCCGTCTACAAGCATGTATCTCATTGAGAAATCTTGAGCCATTCTTACTAATGCATCATATACAGATGAATCACCATGTGGATGGTACTTACCTAAAACTTCCCCAACTATTCTGGCACATTTTCTGTAACCTTTGTTTGGTTCTAATCCTAGTTCTTGCATTGCATAAAGAATTCTTCTATGCACTGGCTTAAGTCCATCTCTTACATCTGGAAGTGCACGACCAACGATTACGCTCATTGCATAATCGATGTAGCACTTTTTCATTTCTTTATTTATATCTACATGTATAAATTTTCCCTCGTTTAAGTTCATGTACTCACCTCATAATAGTACTAAAAAACAAGTACTAAATATCTAAATTGCTTACTTTCTTCGCATTCTTTTGTATGAAATCTCTTCTTGGCTCAACTTTGTCTCCCATTAAGATAGTAAATATTTCATCAGCTGCAATTGCATCCTCAATAGTAGCCTTTAAAAGTATTCTATGTTCTGGGTCCATAGTTGTATCCCATAATTGAGAAGCGTTCATTTCTCCAAGACCTTTGTATCTTTGGATATTAATAGAACTATCTTTTCCACCAAACTCTTCTAGTATTTTATCTAGTTCTTCATCGGAATAAGCATATTCTTCTCTCTTACCCTTACTAACTTTATAAAGTGGTGGTTGAGCAATATATACGTGTCCACCGTCTATAAGAGGTCTCATATATCTAAAGAAGAATGTTAATAATAGAGTTCTTATATGAGCACCATCAACATCGGCATCGGTCATGATTATTATTCTATTATATCTTAGTTTTTCTTCATCGAAGTCTTTTCCTATTCCAGCACCAAAAGCAGTAATCATAGCTCTTATAGTATCTGAATTAAGAATTCTATCTAATCTTTGTTTTTCAACGTTTAGTATTTTACCTCTTAAAGGTAATATAGCTTGGAACTTTCTATTTCTACCTTGTTTTGCAGATCCTCCCGCTGAATCCCCTTCGACTATATAGATTTCACACTCTGCAGGATCTTTAGATGAACAATCTGCTAGTTTACCTGGAAGCGTAGATCTTTCAAGCACTGATTTTCTAGTAAGTTCTCTAGCCTTTCTTGCTGCATCTCTTGCTCTTGCAGCCATTAAAGCTTTATCTATTATAATTTTACCTACTGCTGGATTTTCTTCTAAGAATGTACTTACACCTTCTCCAACTATAGAATCAACTACTCCTCTAACTTCAGAGTTACCAAGTTTCGTCTTTGTCTGTCCTTCAAATTGAGGTTCAGATATTTTTACAGAAATAACAGCTGTAAGTCCTTCTCTAGCATCATCACCAGAAAGGTTCTTATCATTTTCTTTTATATGTCCAAATCTTTTTGCGTAATCATTTATCGCTCTAGTTAACGCAGTCTTAAATCCTGAAAGGTGAGTTCCACCTTCAATTGTATCTATGTTATTGGCAAAAGAATAAAGATTTTCATTATATCCATCATTGTATTGAAGTGATATTTCTGCAATAATACCATCTTTTTCACCCTCAACATAAATAGGTTCTGGATGTAATACTTCTTTATTTCTGTTTAGGTAAGAAACAAATTCTTTAATACCACCTTCATAGTGATATGATTCCTCTTGCCCGTTTTCTCTTTTATCTATTAATGTTATAGCTATTCCTTTATTTAAGAATGCTAACTCTCTTAATCTATGTGCTAATATATCAAAGTCATATTCTGTTTCTTCAAAGATTTCATGGTCTGGCTTAAAAGTAACCTTTGTTCCATGTAAAGATTCATCTGCTTCAGCAATTTCTGTTACTTCACATAAAACATTACCTCTAGAATATTTTTGTTGCCATACCTTACCTTCTCTTGTAACAGTAACTTCACAATACTCAGATAATGCATTAACTACAGAAGCACCAACACCGTGAAGACCACCAGACACCTTGTATCCTCCGCCTCCGAACTTACCGCCGGCATGTAGTACTGTCATAATAACTTCTACTGTAGATTTACCCATCTTTGGATGTATTCCAACTGGCATACCTCTACCATCATCAATTACAGTTATTGAATTATCTTCGTTTATAATTACTTCGATATTCTTACAAAAACCTGCTAGAGCTTCATCAATACTGTTATCTACTATTTCGTATACTAAATGATGAAGACCTCTAGAACTAGTACTTCCTATGTACATACCAGGTCTTTTTCTAACGGCTTCTAAACCTTCTAAGACCTGTATCTGACTTTCATCATAGCTTTGTTTATTTTCTTCCAACATAAATTCCTCCTAAAATACTAATTTTTATTACGTGTGAAGGCTAAATATTGGACTTAAGTATTATAATCAATATTTGTTCTCTTTGTTAAAGTAGAAGATGATATAGGTGATAAATATACCTTACTCATTTTATTAACTTCTGCAATCACAAACGACTTTGGCGCTTCCTTTGTGATTCTTTCAACAAATCCATCTTCTTCAGCCATTCTTAAAAAAGATATTGTATCTGAACTATACATAGATGTCTCAATATCAAAAATACCAATCACATCTTTTATTGGTACAACTACGTTTTCTCCTAAATGTAAAAACATAATAGTTCCTCCTCCTAGTTTAGGATTGCACCATCCTTTACTTTAAAAACTTTAGATTTATCATCTAAGTATTCATACAAGTCTTCTATCCCCGTGCAAGTAATTATGGTTTGAATTTCCCCAATGGTACTTAAAATATATCTCTTTCTACTAAAATCTAGCTCAGATAGTACATCATCAAGTAATAAAACCGGATATTCACCTGTTAATTCTTTAATTATTTTTAAAGATGAAAATTTTATAGTTAATACAGCAGTTCTTTGCTGTCCCTGTGAACCATAGCTTTTAGTATCAATCTCATTTATGAAAACCATAAAATCATCTCTATGAGGTCCAACTGATGTAAGCCCTTTATCGATATCCTTACTTCTATTTTTCTCAAGCTGAGAATAAAAACTTTCTTTGATATTTTCTAGATTTCTAATAGTACTTACATATTTAAATTCTATATTTTCTTTACCAGATGTTATATCATTGTGTATCTGTTTTGAATATTGGTTTAATTTATTTATATAATTAATTCTCTTCATAACTATATTATATCCAAATTCAACCAATTGCATATCATATATATCTAAAATATCTTTGTTTATAGATCTATTTTTTAATACAGTGTTTCTCTCATTAAGAACTTTGTTATACTGAACTAAATTATAATAATATTTAGAATCTAGTTGACATAACTCCATATCTATAAATTTTCTTCTAACTCCTGGCGAATCTTTAATTATCTTTAAATCCTCCGGCGAGAACATAACAACATTAAAGTTACCAAATAGTTCTCCAATTTTGTTTATCTTTATTTTATTTATCCTTATAGCCTTTTTCCCATCTTTAAGGATACTTATATCTATTCTTTTATCTAATCTCTCTCTGCCTACAGTTACGCTTAAAAAAGCATTTTCAGACTTCCAATTGATTAATTCTTTATCTCTAGATGTTCTATGAGATTTTGCAAAAGCGCAATAATAAATCCCCTCGAGGATATTAGTTTTGCCTTGAGCGTTATCTCCCATAAAAACATTCACGTTTGGTCCTAAATCTATATTTAAAGCTTCATAATTTCTATAATTAAGCATTTGTAATTTTTTTATAAACATTTTTAAACACCCATAATTATAACATATTAGAGCTATAAAAGTGATAAAATGGGAATTTATTGATAATTAGACCACTTTATAGGCTTCTCCATTAAACTCTACTACGTCACCTACATATAATTTTTTTCCTCTTTGCGTGCATATTTCTCCATTAACAGAAACTAATTCGTCTAAAATATACATTTTAGCCTCTGATCCTAATGATGCTGCCCCACAAAACTTTAAAAACGAATCTAATTTTATAAATTCTGTATTAATTTTAACTTCTACCATTTCCATTTCCCTGTATTAATATGCATAGTTTATACAGGTTCCTCCTATCTAACTAGTCTAACTGGTAAGACTAAATATTTAGCATTATTAGTTTCACTTCCTCTAATAACACATGGACTAACTGCTGATGACATTTCTAAAATTACATTTTCATCTTCCATAGTCTTTAATACATCTAGGATATATCTTGAATTAAATGCAATTTCTATTCCTTCACCTTGCAGATTTATTGCAACTTCTTCCCTAACTTTTCCCAATTGAGAATTAGAACTAATTATAACACTCTCATCTTGAATATCTAATTTTATTAAATTACTATTTCCATCCTTAGCCATTAAAGATGCTCTTTCTAACCCATTTTGGAATTCTTGTTTATTAACATTAACAAGTAGTTTATATTCAGGTGGTAATAAAGATGCATAATTAACAAATTTACCATCTAATAATCTTGAAATTATCTTAGTATTATTTAAGTTAAATAATATATGATTATTAGTAAATGTTATTTGTACTATATCATTGTTATCTTCAAGTATTTTAGCAACTTCGTTAAATGTTTTACCTGGAATAACTACTTCGATACTATCATCAATATTTAATAATTCAGTTCTTACTGCTAATCTGTAACCATCTAAGGCTACTAAATTAAGATGTTTATCTTTAACTTCGAAAAGTATACCTTGTAATATTGGTCTAGCTTCATCTTGAGCAATAGCAAATGATGTTCCTTTAATCATATTTTTTAATATATTTTGAGGAACTTCAACTGTTATATCTTCATTGATTGTTGGTAATGCTGGATAATCAGCTTGGTTCATAAATACAACATTAAATAAAGATTTTTCACATGCTATTTGTATTCTATCATTTTCAACTACCTCTATTTTTACATCTGAATTAGGTAATTTTCTTATAATTTCAGAAAAAATCTTAGCATCTATTACTATTTTTCCTTCTTGTAAAACATCAGCTTCAACTTTAGTTTCTATACTTACATCCATATCAGATCCAATAAGTGTTAAACCAGTTTTAGTAGCTTCTATGTAAATACCTTCTAATACAGGCATAGTAGTTTTTCCTGTTATAGCTTTAGTTACTATAGAAATACCTTCCTGTAATTTTTGTTTAGAACAGATGATGTTCATAATATACCTCCTTAGTTATTCACAAGCATTTATAAATAAATATATAGATAAATATAAAATTTATATAATAATAATAGTAGTAGGGGCTGTTGATATGTGGATAAGTACTTCAACCCCTGATTTTTCAATAAATTTTATAAAAAAATACTGTGGATAAGTAATTAAAAATTTCACTACGTTATCCACATTGTTAACATACAAAAGTGTACTAAGATTTTATCCACAGCCTATTCACTATTTATTATGTACAGTTGTTAGTTATTTTTGAGTTAGCTTCTTCGTTATATCATTTATAGTGTGTTGTAGGCTTTCATCATTATTCAAGCTTTCAGAAATTTTCTCATAAGCATGAATAACTGTAGTATGGTCACGTCCTCCGAATTCTTCACCTATTTTAGGTAAAGACATATCAGTTAATTTTCTACTTAAATACATTGCAATTTGTCTTGGATATGCAACGTTTCTTGTTCTTCTTTGAGATTTTAAATCCTCTACTCTAAGATTAAAATAAGCAGCGACTACATCTTGTATTATGTCTATAGTTATATTCTTATTTTGTTTATTAGAGATAATATCTTTTAAGGCTTCACTTGCTAAATCTACAGTAATATCTCTATTAGTTAATGAAGAATAAGCAACTATTCTTATTAATGCTCCTTCTAATTCTCTAATATTAGATTTAATTTTTGTAGCTATATATACCATAACTTCATTAGGAACATCTAGCTTTTCTACATCTGCTTTTTTCTTTAAGATAGCCATACGCGTTTCAAAATCTGGCGCTTGGATATCTGCTATTAGTCCCCATTCGAATCTAGATCTTAATCTGTCTTCTAATGTAGGAATTTCTTTTGGTGGTCTATCAGATGATAGGATTATTTGTTTATTCGCTTCATGTAATGTATTGAATGTATGGAAGAATTCCTCTTGAGTTCTTTCCTTACCAGCAATAAATTGAATATCATCTATTAAAAGTACATCTACATTTCTGTATTTATTTCTGAATTCTTCATTTTTATCATCCTTAATTGCATTGATAAGTTCATTTGTAAATTTTTCTGATGATACATAAACAACTTTTGCATTTGGGTTATTTTGAAGTATATAATGCCCTATTGCGTGCATTAAGTGAGTTTTTCCAAGACCAACTCCTCCATAAATAAATAAAGGATTGTATGCTTGAGCTGGAGATTCAGCAACTGCTAATGATGCAGCATGAGCAAATCTATTACTATTGCCAATGACAAAAGAAGCGAAAGTATATTTTGGGTTTAATGTGCTAGACATTTCATCATTTACTGTAACTGACATAGTGTCTTTATTATTTGAAGCTTTTTTCTTTTCAGGAACTTCCTCTATATCCTGAATTTCAGATGCAATTAAAAATTCAATTTTATATAGTTTTGAGCATGCAGCTTCAATTGAATTAATAACTAGATCTTTATATCTTTTCTCTAATATATCCTGAGTGAAGGAATTAGGAACACTGATTTTGATAGTGTTTGAAGAAATAGATATAGGTTCGCAACTTTTAATCCATGTATTAAAGCTGACCTCAGACATTTCACTTTTTATTATATTTAATGTTTTTTCCCATAATCCTTTTAACTCAGTCTCCATTTTGTTTCCTCCAAAAATAAATTTTAAAAAAGTTATTAACAATATAATAACATAGTTATTAACACTAAAGGGATTATGTTAATAACTTGATAAAAAATATTAACATGTAGATAATTATGTATATAAGTATATAACAAGAAAATTATCCACAAGTATGTTATATGTAAATATGAACAATATTAACAATGAATAATTAGGATAAATGTGATAATAATATATACGTATCGTGTAGTTATTCAGAAAAAATGAACAAGTTATACACAAAATAATCCACAGTTGTGGATAAGTAGGGTTATTCACAAACTTATTCACACTTAATTCTATAATAGCACACATAAATGTAAATTATCAATAAGTTATCCACAAAAAATAAACTGTGAATAATTTTATTAACATATTATTAGAATTTAATTCATATTGACAGTAAAAAGGGAAATCTATATAATATATTAAGTAAATCTCAAATTTTTAAAGTGGTAAAAAGTTTTTACTATATAAAATTTCACTCAAAGGGGGTGTATTTGAATGTTCATGACTTACCAACCAAAAAAGAGACAAAGAAAAAAAGAACATGGATTCAGAAAGAGAATGAGCACTGCTTCTGGTAGAACAGTTCTTAAGAGAAGAAGACAAAAAGGAAGAAAAAAATTAACAGCATAAGGGCCGCATTTAGTGGCCTTTTTTCTGCAAATAGCGGAAAATAAGGAGTTTTGTTGTACCTATGATATATAAAATTAGAAAGAATGCAGAATTTAGACTTGTCTACAGAAGAGGTAAATCTTACGCTAACAATCTTCTAGTTCTATATGTTTTTAATAATAGAAAGAATTCGTTATCGGATGGAGACCTATATAATAAGGTAGGGATTTCTGTTAGTAAGAAAGTTGGGAATAGTGTTGTTAGAAGCAGAAGCAAAAGATTAATATACGAAAGCTATAGATTAAATTGTGATAATTTAAAACAAGGATTTGATTTTGTATTTGTTGCTAGAACGTCTATTAAGGATAAAAAATTTAAAGATGTTGAAAATGCTATGATAAGCTTATTTAATAAGGCAGGACTACGTTAAAATGAAGAGATTACTTTTAAAGTTAATTCATTTGTATAGAAAATATTATTCTCCAACAAGGCCAGCTTGTTGTATTTTTGTACCAACCTGTTCTCAGTATGCAGAAGAGGCTATAACAAAGTACGGGGTGGCCAAAGGTGGATATTTAAGTATAAAGAGGATTTTACGTTGTAATCCTTTTAACAAACATGGGGGATATGATCCAGTTAAATGAGGAGGTTATTAGAAAATGTGGGATGCGATAGTTAACGCAATGGTAAATATGTTTAATGGACTACATAACTTCATTGTAAGTTTAGGAGTACCAGCAGAAAGAGAAGGTCTTTCTTATATTTTAGCAATTTTAATTTTTACAGTAATAATTAGATTATTAATTTTACCGTTAAACATTAAGTCAACAAGATCGAATGCAAGAATGCAAGAGATTCAACCAGAAATGAAAAAGCTTCAAGCTAAGTATAAAAATGATCCACAGAAGTTACAATTAGAAACTTCTAAATTAATGAAAGAAAATAATGTAAGTATGTTTGGCGGTTGTTTACCAACATTATTACCATTACCAATATTATTTGCTTTATATCGTGTATTTTATAGTATTACACCAACACAAGGTGCAGATTTATCATTCTTATGGATAAATAATGTATTCCAACCAAGTGGATTTAATATGACAGGTATACTACTAGCAATATTAGCTGCATTAAGCACATATATTCCATCTTTACTATTAAGTAAATCAATGCCAACTCCAGAAGAAGGCGGAATGAATATGAGCACAATGAACATAATGATGGCTGGTATGATGGGATTCATGTCAATTAACTTCCAACCAATCTTAGTTATGTATTGGATAGCAGGGGGAGTAATTCAATTAGTTCAAACTTATTTCTTAAATTACTTACCAGCTATGAAAAAGAAAAAGGCTAAAGAAGCAGCTGCTTTAGCATCAAAACCAAATAAAACTACAATAACAACAAAGAAAAAGAAAAAATAGTTTAATCTTATTAGGCGGGTGAATAGGGTATGAAAATTATTGAAATGACAGGTAAAACTGTTGATGAGGCTTTAAAAAATGCTTTACATGAATTAAATCTAACAGAGGATAAGGTTGAGTTTGAAGTACTTGAAGAAGGTAGTAAGGGACTATTTAATTTAATAGGAACTAAGCCTGCTAAAATTAAAGTTACTGTAAAAAGGGATCCAGCCTTAGAAGGTAAAAACTTCTTAACAAATGTTTTAAATTCTATGGGAGTTACAGCTGATATTGAAGTTAGAGAAGAAAATGATACTATCTTCATTAACTTATCTGGGCCTAAGATGGGATTAGTAATAGGATATAGAGGAGAAACATTAGATTCGTTACAATATCTAGTTTCTTTAGTAGTGAATAAAAATCACGATGTTCCTTATAAGAAAGTTGTGCTTGATACTGAAAATTATAGAAGTAAGAGAGAAGAAACTTTGAAAAGAGTAGCACAAAAAACAGCATATAAAGTTAAAAAGACTGGTAGACCTTATAAGTTAGAACCAATGAATCCATATGAAAGAAGAATTATTCACTCAGCCTTACAAAGCTATAATGATATAAACACATATAGCGAGGGAGAAGAACCTTTTAGAAGAATAGTTGTTAGTCTTAAAAGATAGAAAAAAAGGATGTTGCAAAAGTGCAGCATCCTTTTTTAAGTTAATAGACAATGGTTATGAGTACAAGGTGAAGCTGCTATGCAGTTTTTAATATTATTTTTTACAAACTTCGTGAAAATTTCATCTATTATTCTTAAATAGAAACTTTTAATTCTTAACTGCTATAACTTTGACTTATATAAAATAGTCTTGTAAAATGAATATTATTGAAATTAGGGTATAATAATTATAAGAAATGACAAGTGACAAATTAATTATTAAAGTAAGTTATAGCTTAATTTATAAAAAAATGTAATTTTTAGAAACTATGAAGTTAGCTTGATAAATAATTTGTCATTTTTAACTTGTCACTATATTAAGCGGAGGATATTAAATGAAGGATTTTGATACAATTTGTGCCATTGCAACGGCATTAGGTGAAGGCGGAATTGCAATAATAAGAGTATCTGGTGATAAAGCTTTAGATATTGTCTCAAAAGTTTTTAAAGCTCATAGTGGTCAAGATATTAAAACTATGAAATCTTACACTATGAAATACGGACATATTTATGATATAGATAATAAAGAATTAATTGATGAAGTTATTATTAGCTTTATGAAAGGGCCTAAAAGCTTTACAGCAGAGGATACAGTAGAAATAAATTGTCACGGAGGAGTTGTTTCTACTAATAAGGTGTTAGAAACTGTTATAAAGGCTGGGGCAAGATTAGCAGAACCAGGAGAGTTTACTAAAAGAGCGTTTTTAAATGGTAGAATAGATTTGTCTCAAGCAGAAGCTGTTATGGATATTATAAAAGCTAAAACTGATCTTGCTATGAAATCAGCTTTAATGCAAAGTACAGGACACTTATCAACTCAAATTAATAAACAAAGAGAGTATATGTTAAATATATTAGCTTTAGTTGAGTTTGCTGTTGATTTTACGGAAGATGATGAAGAGGTTGATCCTAGTATACCTCTTAAAGTAGCAGAAAGCTTAGAGAAGAGTATAAGTGAAATGAGTACATTATTAAGAGGTGCTGATGAAGGAAAGCTTATAAGAGAAGGTTTAAGCCTTGCTATAGTAGGTAAACCTAATGTTGGTAAATCATCATTATTAAATGCTCTTTTAAGAGAGAAGAGAGCTATAGTAACAGATATTGCTGGTACAACTAGAGATGTTATTGAAGAATATATTAATTTAGATGGTATTCCTGTTAAGGTAATAGATACAGCAGGAATAAGAGAAACAGAAGATATAGTTGAAAAGATCGGAGTAGAGAGATCTAAAGAGAAGCTTGAGGAAGCAGATTTAGTATTATTAGTATTAGATACTTCAAGAGAATTAGATCAAGAAGACAAGGATATAATTGAATCAGTAAAAGATAAAAAATGTATATTAATATTAAATAAAATTGATTTAGAGTGGAAAATTGAATCGGGTATCTTAGATAGTTTTGAAAATGTAATTAAAATTTCTGCAAAAGAAGAAATTGGATTAGATGAGTTAAAGCAAACTATAAAAGATTTATTCTTTAATGGAAAAATAGATGCGGAAAGTTTAATAATTTCTAATTCACGTCATAAGCAAGCTTTATATAGAGCTTTAGAAAATGCTGAAAATGCTTTAGTAAGAGTTAAAAATAATGAGTATTTAGATTTAATATCAATCTATGTTACAGCAGCTTTAAGAGCTTTAGGAGAGATTACAGGTAGTGAGTTAGAAGAAGATTTAGTAAATAAGATATTTAGTGATTTCTGTGTAGGAAAGTAGGGAAGTAAAGATGAGATATAGTGCAGGAGAATATGACGTAATAGTAGTTGGAGCAGGGCATGCAGGATGTGAAGCAGGTCTTGCTTCAGCAAGAATGGGTTTAAAAACATTAGTATGTACTTTAAACCTAGATGCAGTTGGTTTAATGCCTTGTAATCCTAATATAGGTGGAACTGCGAAAGGGCACCTTGTAAGAGAAGTTGACGCTTTAGGTGGAGAAATGGGTATTAACATAGATGAGACGTTTATTCAATCAAGAATGTTAAACACATCAAAAGGGCCAGCAGTTCACTCACTTAGAGCGCAAGCTGATAGAAAAAAATATCAAGATAGAATGAAGAGAACTTTAGAAAATCAAGAAAACCTTGAATTAAGACAATTAGAGGTTTTAGACATAGAAGTAGAAGATGGAAAAGTTGTTGGGGTATTAACTAAGAATGGAGCTTTTTATAAATGTAAGGCTCTTGTACTTACAACAGGTACATATTTAAGAGCAAGAATTATTATTGGAGATGTTTCTTATAATAGTGGGCCAAATGGATTAGCAGCAGCTAATGAATTAACAGCTGCGTTAAATAGAATAGGTATTAAGACTAGAAGATTTAAAACAGGAACTCCTGCTAGAATTAATAGAAGATCTGTAGATTTTTCAAAAATGATAGAACAACCAGGGGATGAAAAAATAGTACCATTCTCATTTATGAATGAAAAGATTGAAAAAGATCAGATGTCTTGTTGGTTAACTTATACTAATGAAGAAACTCACAATATAATAAAAGAAAATATAGATAGATCTCCTATGTACAATGGTAGCATAGAGGGGGTAGGGCCTAGATATTGTCCATCTATAGAAGATAAGGTTATGAAGTTCCCAGATAAAAACAGACATCAAATATTCATTGAACCTGAAGGTGAAGATACTCTTGAAATGTATGTTGGCGGGATGTCATCATCTTTACCAGAAGATGTTCAAATTAAGATGTATAGAACATTACCTGGATTAGAAAATGTAGAATTTTTAAGAACAGCTTACGCTATAGAATATGATTCAATAGATTCAACAGAACTTAAGCCAACATTAGAATTTAAAGAAATTGAAGGTCTTTATTCAGCTGGTCAATTAAATGGAAGTTCAGGGTATGAAGAGGCTGCAGCACAAGGTTTAGTTGCCGGAATAAATGCAGCGTTAAAGGTTCAAGGAAAAGACCCTATGATATTAACACGTTCAGATGCATATGCTGGGGTTTTAATAGACGATTTAGTTACTAAAGGTACAAATGAGCCTTATAGAATGATGACTTCTAGAGCAGAGTATAGATTGCTTTTAAGACAAGATAATGCAGATTTTAGATTAACTGAGATTGGAAGAAAAGTTGGATTAGTTTCTGATGAAAGATATAACAAATTCTTAGATAGAAAAGCTAAAATTGAAAGTGAAGTTGAAAGATTAAAAAATCTTCAAATAACTAATAAGAGAGAAAATAACGAATTTTTAGTATCGCTTAATACAGCTGAGCTTAAAAAGCCAATAAGTATGTATGAGCTTATAAAAAGACCTGAAGTTGATTATTTTGTTTTAGCACCGTTAGATCCAGAAAGACCAGAATACACTGATGATATTGGTGAGCAAGTAAATATTATTGCAAAATATGAAGGATATATAACAAGTCAGTTAGAGCAAGTAAATCAATTTAAAAAGTTTGAAAAGAAGATATTGCCTGAAGATATAAATTATTCAGATGTAAAAGGATTAAGAATAGAGGCAATTCAAAAATTAAGTGCAATAAGACCAATTAGTATAGGGCAAGCATCAAGAATTTCAGGAGTTTCTCCTGCAGATATATCAGTATTATTAATATATTTAGAAAATCAAGCTAGAAGAGCAAAACAGGAGGACTAAAATGGAATTTTTTGATTTAATGTCAACAGCTGCAAAAGATGTAGGAATAGAATTAACTAAAGAACAATATGAAAAGTTCATTAAGTATATGAGACTTGTTCAAGAATGGAATGAAAAAATAAATTTAACAGCAATAACTGAGGATAATGAATTTGTAAAAAAGCATTTTATAGATTGTATAAAAGCGTTTAAATCAAATGCTATAAAAGAAGCAAAAACTTTAATTGATGTTGGAACTGGGGCTGGTTTCCCTGGTCTTCCAATAGCAATATTAAGTCCAGAGACTAAAGTTACTTTATTAGATTCACTTAATAAGAGAATCAATTTCTTAAATACAGTAGTAAGAGAATTAGATTTAAAGAATGTAACAACAATTCATTCAAGAGCTGAAGATGGAGCAAGAAATCCAGAATTAAGAGAGCAATTTGATGTTGCTACATCTAGAGCGGTAGCTAATATGGCTGTATTATCTGAGTTCTGTATGCCTTTTGTAAAGAAAAATGGGTACTTTGTTGCATTAAAAGGGCCATCTATAGAGGAAGAATTAGAAAATGGAGCTAACGCAATTAAAACTTTAGGTGGAGAATTAAAGAATATTATAGAAGTTGAGGTCGAAGGGACTGACTTAAATCATAATATAGTTGAAGTATTAAAAGTAAATAAATGTCCAAAAACCTATCCTAGAAAAGCAGGAACAATTAATAAAAAACCTATAAAATAGCATAAAAGTATATATTTTTATTGAAATTTATGGCATAATTAAACTTTAGAGAGAATAAATTGTATATTTGTGTAGAAATATAGATTAATATAGTTTAATTTGTATTACGAAAGTCTCATATATAAGAAGGAAATGATTAATTAATACAGAAATGTTAAAATATGGGATAAAATGTTGAGTAATTAGATATAAGGGATGGGCGGGAGAAATGAGTAAACAGATAATAAATATAAATGTAGATGAGATATTTCCAAATACATATCAGCCAAGAAGATATTTTAATGAAGAGGCTTTACAAGAATTATCTGCATCTATAAGGGAATATGGAATAATTCAACCAATAACGGTAAGAAAAAGAGGCGAAAAATTCGAACTAGTTGCTGGTGAAAGAAGATGGAGAGCTGCAAGAATTGCAGAATTAAGTCATGTTCCATGTAACATAATAGAAATTACTGATACAGAATCAGCTGAAATTGCTTTATTAGAAAACCTACAAAGAGAAGACTTAAACTTTATGGAGGTTGCCGAAGCTTATTATAATTTAATTAACGATCATAAGTTCACTCAGGAAGAATTAGCTAAGAGAATGGGGAAAAATCAATCTACAATAGCTAACAAGCTAAGATTGTTAAAGTTAAGCCCAAAAGTTAGAGCAATATGTTTAGAAAATAATTTAACTGAAAGACATGCTAGAGCATTATTAGCTTTACCGAACGAAGAGTTGCAATTAAAAGTTTTAGATAAAGTAATAAAAAATGGTCTTAATGTTAAGAAAACAGAGGAGTTAATCAATTCTGAGTTGTTAGAAAAAGCAGCAGAAGAGAGAAAAAGTAAAAGAAGAGGCGTTATGCCAGGAAAACTATATGTTAATACTATAAAACAAGTATTCAATAAATTTGATATACCAGCTGAATATAAATTAAAAGAATTAGATGATAGTATAGAGATTACAGTATCTATTCCTAAAAATAAATAGAAGAGAGCAGTACGGATTAAGTACTGCTCTTATTAATTTCTAAGGAATAATTAAGAGTTTTGATTTAAGGATAAAATTTATTATATATAACATGTAAATATATTTTTAAAATTATAGCAATTTTATTTTTAGTATATTACATAATTGAAGTCTAAATGTAAGAAAGATAAATATGAGATAAAGTCTTATTAATTTATAATTAAGTCATGCTTTGATAAAAGGAGTTGGCTTTTATGAAAAAAATAATGGCAATTATTAAGATTATATTTTTAGTTATATTTATAGGGTATGATGAAGAAAAATTTCATTTAGCATAAAAAATGTTTCACATGAAACATTTTTTTTATTTGACATAAATTTTTATTATGACGCCCTTTAATTATGGAAAAAAAGCAGATATAATAGAAATAAAAGGGAGGGGGGTGGAGTCCTTAATAGGACAAAACTTATGAAGAAAATATGTATTTTTAACCAAAAGGGTGGAGTTGGTAAGACTACTACTAATATAAATTTATGTGCTTACTTAGCAATGGAAGGATATAAAGTTTTAACTATCGATATTGACCCACAAGGAAATACTACTAGTGGATTAGGATTAGATAAGAAAAATTTAGAATTTTCAATGTATGACGTATTAACAGCTAATGTTTCTTTAAGTGATGTAATACTTAAAAGTGAATTAATACAAAACTTATATATAGCTCCGGCAACAATGGAATTAGCTGGTGCTGAAGTTGAAGTTATTAATAGAAGTGATAGAGAAACTATACTTTTAAATGAAATAGCAAAAGTTCAAGATGACTTTGATTTCATTTTTATAGATTGTCCTCCATCATTAGGAGTATTAACTATTAATGCACTTACTGCAGTTGATTCTGTACTTATTCCAATTCAATGTGAATTTTATGCATTAGAAGGTGTTGGACAATTAATAAATACAATTCAGCTTGTTAAGAAATCTTTAAATAAGTCATTAGATATTGAAGGGGTAATAATGACTATGTATGATTATAGAACAAATTTAAGCAATGAAGTCTATGATGAAGTTAAAAAGTTCTTCAATGAAAAAGTCTTTAAGACTACTATTTCAAGAAATATTAGATTAGCTGAAGCTCCAAGTTTTGGACTTCCGGTAATGTTATATGATGAAAAATGTAAGGGTGCAGATGCATATAAGGCTTTAACAAAAGAATTTTTAAGCAGACAATAGGAAGGTGAATATCATGAGCAAAAAATTTGGATTAGGTAAGGGATTAAATGCTCTTATTCCAGAAGATACAAATTTAGGTCCTTCAATTAATAAAATAGAGAAAAAAACTTCAGATAAAAATTTAATAGATATTAATTTAATAAGAAGTAATATAGATCAACCAAGAAAAACTTTTGATGATGAAAAAATTATTGAATTATCAGAGTCAATAAAGCATCATGGAATTGTTCAGCCGATTATCTTAAGAAAAGAAGAGGATAATTATGTTATAGTAGCAGGTGAACGTAGATGGAGAGCTGCTAAAATGGCAGGGCTTAAGGAAGTTCCTTCGATAATAATGGATTTAACAGATAAGCAAGTATTAGAAATATCATTAATAGAGAATATTCAAAGACAAGATTTAAATTCAATTGAAGAAGCGATGGCATATAAAAAATTAATTTCTGATTTTGATTTAACACAAGAAGAATTAAGTAAGAGAATAGGTAAATCACGTGTTGCTATAACTAATACAATTAGGTTATTAAATTTAGGTGAGGATGTTCAACAATATTTAATAGAAGGTGTAATATCAGAAGGACATGGTAGAACCTTACTAGGCATTTCAGATAAAAAATTACAGTATGAGTTAGCTCAAAAGGTTATAGATGATAAATTATCTGTAAGAGAATTAGAAAATATTATTAAACGAATAAAAAAAGATGTAGATAATTCTTCAAAAAAGAAGTCAGAGACTGAATTAACGAATCCATACTATAAGGATATAGTGGAAAGATTACAAAATTACTTCGGTACAAAAGTAAATTTAAGTAATAAAAATAATAAAGGTAAAATAGAAATCGAATATTATTCCGAAGAGGATTTACAAAGAATTTTAGAAATAATTAAATTATAATGTTTCATGTGAAACATGGAGGGACGGATAAAGGTGAGTAATATACTAAATATAATTAATGAGTACTCAGGACTTATAGTGATTGGATTAGCTATTATAACATTATTATTGTTAATAACTACAATAGTTTTATTACTTTCAGTTAATAAAGTAGAGAAAAAATATAGAAAAATGATGAGAGGAACAAATAGTAGAAATTTAGAAGAAGTTATAAATTCTAATTTAGATAATATTGATGTTGCTCTTAATAATTCTAAGGAATCTCTAGAAAGATGTGAAAAAATAGCTGAAGATTTAAAATCATGTGTAAACAAGGTTGCTATAATGAGATATAAGGCTTTTGAAGATGTAGGAAGCGATTTAAGTTTTTCTATAGCTATATTAGATTCTTATAATGATGGAGTAATTATAACTGGTATTTATTCTAGACATGATAGTACTACATATGCAAAACCTATAGATAAAGGAATATCAAGATATGATTTATCAGAAGAAGAATTACATGTATTAAATGAGGCTATAAATAAGTAGATAGCAAAAGGATAGTAAGTAAAATTACTATCCTTTTTTATTTAATTTGCTAATTGAAAATTTATTAGGTGAAGAAAAATCTATTGAAATTTTATTCAAACATTTTTGTATTCCGTTAGTAATACAATCAGCTAATGACATAACAGTAAATAATCTAGTATTTTGAAGAACAATAAATTCTAAGCTACCAGATATATTGACAACTCCTGTAATACTAAGATCTCCAACTGAGGGTAAATCTTTATTAAGTGCTAAACCTGGGTTAAGAGGTTTTTCCTCTATAAATATTTTACCAACATTTTGAACATTTCCTAAAGAAGAATCAATAGCTATTATATAAGGATTAATAAAATACTTTTCTATTTTTTCTAATATAGTAGTTATATTTTTTGAGTGAACTGGGGTTTCCAAACAACCATATATGTATATATTATTTTTATGCTCAGATTTCAGTTTATAACCAACTAAAGGACCAAGAGAATCACCAGTACATCTATCAGTTCCTATACATAAAAAAATAATAGGTCTATTATCTAGAATAGGTTCTTTTAGTTTTGAGTATAAATAATCTCTAATTTTATTAACTGTAGTTGGTGACATAGAATCTTCACAAAAATATTTATCCATAAAACACTCTCCTTATATAGAAATTATTGACAGTTTTTATAGAAAATATTCAAAATATAATAAAAAAAGTGCGAGCTAACGCTCGCAAGTGAAAGAGTGGTTTTGTCGAAGTAAAAATACTACTATTATAGCAGGGAAAAGTTAACTTAAGTTAAAGTAAAAAGTATATACTTCCTAATATTTACATATACGATATTTTTTTGTGATGCCTGTGATATTTTCTATTTTGATTAAGTAAAACTTTTCCTAAAAGTGCTTCGCACTTTATACATATAATTTGTTTATTTTATTGAGTGAGTCCACTGTATATTTTATTTCATCTAAAGTATTAAAGTATCCTAAACTTAGTCTAACGGTTCCGTTAGGATATGTTCCAATTGTTTGGTGAGCTAACGGAGCACAATGAAGACCACTTCTATTACTGATTCCGAAATCAGAATCTAAGATATATGAAAGTTCACTAACATCTAAGTTATTATGTGTAATAGATACACATGATGTTCCATTAGATGGATCTAAATCACCATAGATATTAAAGTTATTAATATTAGAAATCTCATTAATTAAATAAGATCTTAAATAAGAGTTATGTTCATAAATAGTATTAAGGCCTTCTTTTTCAATAAATTTTATACCTTCATATAATCCGATTATACCAGGAATATTTAATGTACCAGATTCAAATTTATCAGGTAAAAAGTCTGGCTGAGTTAATGAATGAGAAAGACTTCCTGTACCACCAAGAATATATGGATTACAGATTTTATTTAACTCATCATCTATGATAAATCCACCTATACCTTGAGGACCAAGTAAACTTTTATGTCCAGTAAATGCTAAAGCATTAAGATTAAATTTTTTAAAATCAACTTCTAATACCCCTGCACTTTGAGCAGAATCTAGTATGAAAAATATATTATTCTTTTTGCATAATTCTCCGATTCTTTGTATAGGTTGAATAGAACCAGTAATATTAGAGGCATGAGTAATTACTATTAGTTTAGTATTAGGTTTAATTGCTTTAGAAATTGAATTTACATCGAGTATTCCGTTTGATTTTGCAGAAACTATTTCTAGATCAATACCTATATTTTCTTTTAAATTATATAAAGGTCTTATAACGGAATTATGTTCCATAGAAGAAGTTATGATATGATCTCCAGGCTTTAATATTCCATTAATCAATATATTAAGCGATGAAGTTATATTATTAGTAAAAATTACATTTTCAATCTTATGAAAATTAAAAAAGTTAGCTATTGTTTCTCTAGCTAAAAATAAATATCTATTTGATTCTAATGCGTTAGAGTGATTAGCACGTCCAGGATTTCCACCAATGTTAGTTAAATAATTATAAATTGAATCTGAAACTGATTTTGGCTTTGGAAATGATGTACTTGCATTATCTAAATATACATTCATAGTGCTTACTCCTTGTAAAATTAGTCTTATAAATATGATAAAATAAATAGAGAAAAAAGCAAGAGTGTATTACAAAATTTTGAAATAGATGAGATATTAAAGTAATATATTTATTATAAGAACAAAGTAGGTATAATATAATTATGAAGAAGATTTTAGGAGGACAAGATGAAGTATTACATAATAGTTTTTAAGAATACTCATACAGCTATGAGTGGAGAAAAAAAATTAAAGGAAATAGGGATGAATTTTAGAATTATGCCAACACCAACTACAATAACTCAAAGTTGTGGAATTTGTATAAGATTAGAAGATGAAGAAAGCGTTAATAGAATAATTAATGAAGAAGTCATAGAATTTAAGGCAATATATAAAAGAGATAACGGATGTTATGAATTAATAAAATAATAGGGAGGCGTTAGTAGGTGAATAACATTTTAGCTCTTGCTAAGATAGTTTCAACAGATGAGGGTAAGTATGCGTGGAGCTGGGAAGGTTTAAAAGTAAATCCAGATACTTTAAATTCATGGATAGAAACAGGTCTTTCTGTGATTTTGAGAATCGTTATCGTATTTATAGCTATAAATTTAGTTATAAAAATAGGTAATAAAATAATTAATAAATTTGTAGATAAGCAAGTAAAAAGTAAAATGAGTTTTTCGTTAGATCCTCAAAAGGCGATAACTATAGGTGAAGTCTTAAAGAGTGTACTGAAATATACTGTTTATTTAGTTGGGGTTGCACTTATGTTTTATGATGTTTTTGCAAAGATACCGGTTGCTTTAGCAAGTGCTGGGGGATTTGCAATAGGTCTTGGGGCTCAAAGTTTAGTTAAGGATTTAATTAATGGATTTTTTCTTTTATTTGAAGATCAATATGGGGTAGGGGATCACGTTACTATTTCTAACTTTACTGGTATAGTTGAAAGTATGGGAATCAGGACAACTGTTTTAAGGGATTTTACAGGTGATTTACACCTTATTCCAAATGGCTCTATATTAGAAGTTACTAATCATTCAAGAGGTGATATAAGATTTATAGTTGATGTAGATATAGCTTATGAAGAAAATATAGACCAAGCTACAAATGTAATTAAAGCTGTTAATGAAGCTTTTGAAGAAAAACATAAAGATAAGCTAAGAGGGCATATTGAAGTGCTAGGAGTTACTTCATTAAATCCATCGGGAATAACTATTAGGGTTATCGGAAGAGCAAAACCATTAAGCCAATGGGAAATGGAAAGAGAATTAAGAAAAGAAATTAAAGAAGCATTAAATAAATCAGGAATAGAAATTCCTTATCCAAAGACTTATATTGTAAATAAATAATTTTATTTTTAGGAGGCTA
This sequence comes from Clostridium disporicum, assembly GCF_001405015.1. Classification (GTDB taxonomy): domain Bacteria; phylum Bacillota; class Clostridia; order Clostridiales; family Clostridiaceae; genus Clostridium; species Clostridium disporicum_B. The sequence goes on along the minus strand of NZ_CYZX01000016.1, from coordinate 59,665 downwards.
TTATAAATGATAGAAACTTTTGAACTAGGTGATATAGTAGAAATGAAAAAAGAGCATCCTTGTGGAAATAAAAACTTTGAAATCATAAGAGTTGGTGCTGATGTAAAAATTAAATGTACTGAATGTGGTAGAATAATAATGCTTCCACGTCGTAAATTCCAAAAAGATGCAAAAAAGGTAGTGAAAACAAAAGAATAAAATAAAAAAAGCTTGAAATAGTCAACATAAAGTGATAAACTTTTAAATTGTAATCCTGCTGCGTATGTAGCAGCCGTTAAGTCCAAAGGAGGTGAAAATGATGAGAAAGTACGAAACTATATTTATACTACACCCATCATTTGATGAAGAAGCTGTAAAAGCTAACATCGAAAAGTTTAAAGGTGTTATAGAAAATGGTGGAGGAACTATCGAAAACGTAGATTTCTGGGGTAAGAGAAAACTTGCTTACGAAATAAAGAAAGTTAACGAAGGTTTCTACACATTAATCAATTTCGAAGCTAACCCAGAATTACCAAGTGAGTTAGACAGAATATTCAGAATCACTGATGGTGTTATAAGACATATCATTGTTAAACAAGAAAACTAGTAGGTGGTGTTAAAGAATGAATAAAGTAATTCTAATAGGTAGATTAACTAAAGATCCTGAGTTAAAGTATACTCCAGGAACAGGGACTGCCGTAACAACACTAACTTTAGCAGTTGATAATTATAACAGCAAATCTGGCGAAAGAACTGCCGATTTTATTCCTGTAGTAATATGGGGAAAGCAAGCTGAAAACACTGCTCAATATATGAGTAAGGGTAGTCAAATTGCAATAAGCGGTAGAATCTCAGTTAGAACATATGATGCAAAAGACGGCACAAAGAGATATGTAACAGAAGTTGTTGCTGATACATTTAACGGTGTAAGCTTCTTATCAAAAGGTAATGGAGCAGGCAATAATGGAGGTTCATTCGGTGGCGGAAATGGATATTCTACTCCAGCAAGCAATGATGTGTTTGGTGGAATGAGTTTCGAAGAAGACATGACTCCAGTAGATGATGGAGATATGCCATTCTAGAAAGTCTAATTAATTTTATAAGGAGGGAACTAGCATGAGAGATATGAAAAGATCTGGAAAAATGAGAAGATCTAAGAGAAAAGTATGTGCTTTCTGTGTTGATAAAGCTGAATCAATAGATTACAAAGATGTAGCTAAGTTAAGAAAGTTTGTTACAGAAAGAGGTAAGATATTACCAAGAAGAATTTCTGGAACTTGCGCTAAGCACCAAAGACAATTAACAGATGCTATAAAGAGATCAAGAAACATAGCTTTATTACCATTTACAACAGAATAGTAATAAGATTATTAGCCCCTGAGAATCAGGGGCTTTTGTGTTATATAAAAATAAAAATAATTTACATAATTTGTAATACAATCCCTTATATAGTTGCATTAATATAAAAATAACTTTAAAATATAAGTTACAGGGTATTGGAATAGAGGTGAAATAATGAGAAAAGAAGAATTTAATATAATGGCCAATATTAAGATGATAGAAGAATTAAAAGCGAACTTATTGTGTCTTATAGGAGATCTTTATACTCTTTTAACTAGAGGTACTAATATAGCTAGAGACTCTATATTAAATTGTATATCTGGTGCTATTTTAATTCTTTATGTTTTAGCACAAAAGTTAGGATATAGTTGCGATGAAGTTGATGATGATATGAGTAAAAAGCTAAAGATTGGTATTACAGAAGAGCATGAATATGAGAGAGAAGGTAAAAATTTAAGTAAGCTTCAAAATCATATAAAGCAGCGTTAATAATATAAGGCTTAGGAGGCTTTCAATGAAGGAAAAACTTAAGGATTATCAACAAGTGATAGTACCAGCTATTTTTATATTTATAAGTATGATATTTTTCTATAATGATAAGTTTATAGTAGGAAGTATTATATTATTGGCGTTTATTATATACAGTTATTACTTAAATTTGAATGAGCGTTATAAAGATGAAAAGGATAAAAGAGTAGTATCTAAGCTTAAATTAAATATTAATGATAATATTTCAAACATGATAGCTCCAATTGCTCTTATTAATGAAAATGGAGATATTATATGGGCAAATAAAAAATTAGCTAATGAATTAGATTTAAAAGATAATGAAGTACAAAATATTGTTAGTATTACAAGAAGCATAGATTTACAAAAGCTTTTGAAATGTGATAAAGATTTAAGTCAGCGTATAAAGGTAAAAAACTATGTTTATAGTATATATGCTAGCAAAATAATTGGAGAAGATGAACTTATTAATGATGTATATGCAGTGTATTTTATAGAAGTTAGCAATTTGAGTGATTTAAATACAACTAAAGAAAGTGTAATGTTAATTGAAGTAGATAATTTATCTGAGGTTCTTGAAAGTACAGAAGAAAGTGAAAGACCTTTACTCGTAGCAGAAGTAGAAAGAACTATTAATTTATATGCTCAAAAGTTGAAGGCACTTATTGTTAAATATGGTTCTAATAGATATGCATTATCGATCATAGATAAGTATATTACTGAAGAAATAAATAATAAATTTGATATATTAGAAAAAATATCTGAAATTGAACGTGGTAATAAGTTTGAACTTACTTTAAGCATTGGAATAGGAAGAGGAGGATCTACTCCTCAAGAAAATTATAATAATGCAGTTACTGCTAAGGAGCTTGCTTTAGGTAGAGGCGGTGACCAAGTTGCCATAAAAAATAATGAAAAGATAATTTTCTTTGGTGGAAATACTAGAGAGTTTGAAAAGAGAACAAGAGTAAGAGCAAGAGTTATTGCTCATGCATTAAAGGATCTTATCTATGAGAGTAGTAATGTATTAATTATGGGACACAAGAATCCAGATATGGATTGCTTAGGTGCTGCGGTTGGTTTATGGTCTACAATAAAGCAAATTGGCAAGAATTGTAATATTATTTTAGATAATGATAGAAATGCTATTGAATATTACATGAGTAGGTTAAAAAGTGATAGCAAGTATGATAAAACATTTATTTCTAGAGATGAGGCAGAAAAAAATATCAATGATAAATCTTTATTAATAGTAGTAGATGTTCATAATAAAGGGTATGTAAGTAATATTGACTTAGTTGAAAAAGTGTCTAGAAAGATAATTATAGATCATCATAGAAGAAGCCCTGATATAGTTGAAGGCACGTTATTAAATTATATTGAGGTATATGCATCATCTACCTCAGAAATGGTAACAGAACTAATTCAGTATATGGTACAAAAGCCTAGAATATCAAAGGTTGAAGCTGAAGGGCTTTTAGCTGGTATTGTTATGGACACTAAAGAATTCCAATTTAAGGCTGGAGTTAGAACATTTGATGCAGCGTCATTTTTAAGATCTATAGGTGCTGATACATTGGAAGTTAAAAAAATGTTTAATGATAGTTTAGAAGATTATTTAGTTATAGCCGATACTATTAAGAATGCAGATGTAAAAAATAAGGTGGCGATAGCTGTTTGTCCAAGTAATGTTGATAATACAGTTATAGTAGCTAGAGCAGCTGATGAATTATTAACTATCTCAGGAATAGAGGTATGCTTTGTTTTAGCTGAAATAAATAATAATGTAATAATAAGTGGACGTTCTCTTGGGGATGTTAATGTTCAAGTTATATTAGAAGAACTTGGTGGCGGTGGTCATATGAATATGGCTGGAGCTAAATTAAAACTTTCTATAGAAGAATCTATAGAAGCTTTAAAAAATTCTATAGAAAAGCATTTAAAGTAGAACAAATGTGACAAGAATAAAAGATAAAGGATAGGTGTATAAGATGAAAGTTATTTTATTACAAGACGTAAAGAAAATGGGGAAAAAAGGTGATGTTATAGAAGCATCAGATGGATATGCTAGAAACTATTTATTTCCTAGGAAATTAGCAGAAGAAGCAACAGCAAATGCTTTACACGTTGTTAATGCTAAAAAGGAAAATGAAAGAAGAAAGAAGCTTGCTGAACTAGAAGCAGCTCAAAAGTTAGCAGCTGAATTAAAAGGTAAAGAAGTTACAGTAAAAGCTAAAGCAGGAGAAAGTGGAAGATTATTTGGAGCTATAACAAATAAAGATATAGCTGAAGTTATTAACACAACATTTAAATTATCAGTAGATAAGAAAAAAGTAGTAATGGAAACAATAAAAATTGCGGGAACATATGATGTAGAAATTAAATTATATCCAGAAGTATCAACAAAGATAAAGGTTATAATTGTCCCTCAACAATAAGGAGGATTTAATTTGGAATTACAAAATATATTAGATAGTGATTTACCGTTAGAGTCAAAGGTGAATGTATTATTTGAGATACTTAATAATGTGCTTGATGAAGGTGCTGTAAGAGCTAGAACTGTTAGATTTAAGTTAAATAAGTATGTTAATTCACCAAAAATAAACGAGAGAATATATGCACTTAATGTTATTGCATCAGATGGAAAAGGAGCGAAGGTAGTTCCAAATGATGATACAGCACGAGATATATTAGAGGATGTAGTTTATTGGATATCTGAAAATATAGCTAAAAAATATGTGCAAAGACAAATAGAAACTGAAGTTGAAAAGAGTCTTGTTGAGAGACAAGAGAAGTTTATGGATGAACTTAGACTTTCTATAATAAGAAAGCAAAAAGGTTCTGAAAATAGCAAAACAGCACTTAAGCTTGAGAAGCTTGAGAAGCTTGATGCTAAAAAGATAAATAAAAATGTAATGAATCTTTTAAGACCAGAAACTTTTGAAGAGATTGTTGGGCAAGAGAGAGCTGTTAAGTCATTAATATCAAAGATGGCATCTCCATACCCACAGCATATAATCCTTTATGGGCCTCCAGGAGTAGGTAAGACATCAGCAGCAAGACTTGCTTTAGAAGAAGCTAAAAAACTTAAATTTACGCCTTTTGATGAGGAATCAAAGTTTGTTGAAGTTGATGGAACAACATTAAGATGGGATCCAAGAGAAATAACAAATCCTCTATTAGGCTCAGTACATGATCCTATATATCAAGGTAGTAAGAAAGACTTAGCTGAGATAGGTGTACCTGAACCAAAACCAGGTTTAGTTACAGATGCACATGGTGGAGTTTTATTCATTGATGAAATCGGTGAATTAGATGAAATACTTCAAAATAAACTTTTAAAAGTTTTAGAAGATAAAAGAGTAGAGTTTTCATCATCTTACTATGATCCAGATGATGAAAACATACCAAAATATATAAAATATTTATTTGATAATGGAGCACCAGCTGATTTTGTTTTAATAGGGGCTACGACTAAAGATCCAAGTGAAATTAATCCAGCTTTAAGATCAAGATGTACAGAGGTTTATTTTGAGCCATTATCTGCTACAGATATAGAAGGAATAATTGAAAATGCAGCTAAAAAGTTAGAAGTAACTTTAGAAGATGGTGTTGCAAAGCTTATTAGTCAATATACTATTGAAGGTAGAAGAGCTGTAAATATATTATCAGATGCTTATGGATATTCTTTATATAACTCTCAAGGGGAAGATACAAAAGGAATAATAAAGATAAGCGATGTAGAAGAGGTATTATCTATAGGTAGATATTTACCTTATGAAAGAATAGATAATTTAGACAGTTCTGAAGTAGGGCATGTATATGGATTAGGAGTAAGTGGATTTGTAGGATCTACTATAGAGATTGAAGCAGCTGTATTCCCTGCAAGAAAAAAAGGTGCAGGAACTATTAAGTTTAATGATACAGCAGGTTCAATGGCAAAGGATTCTGTATTTAATGCAGCTTCTGTTATAAGAAAGATTACTGAAAAAGATATAAGAGATTATGATATACACGTTAATGTAATTGGTGGAGGAAAGATAGATGGGCCTTCAGCAGGAGCAGCTATAACTGTTTGTATAATTAGTGCTCTTACTAATAGACCAATACGTCAAGACATTGCTATTACAGGTGAGATTTCATTAAGAGGTACTGTGAAGCCAGTTGGTGGTATATTTGAAAAAATATATGGTGCTAGAAGAAAAGGAATTAAACTTGTTGCTGTCCCTAAAGATAATGAAAAAGAAGTCCCTCTAGGGCTTAGTGATATAGAAGTTAAATCTATAACTAATATAGAGGAACTTATGGAGATAGTATTTGAGAAGTAATGTGGATTAAGCTTCCTTAGTAGGAAGCTTAATTTTATTGTGTGAAAAAAAGAATTTTAATATACATAATATAAATTTCTTTAGATTTTGTTATAATAAATTTAGAATACTTAGGAGGGAGGGTTACTTATATGGAAACACCAATGATGAGAAGTTTACCACAGAGTATTGAAGCTGAACAGTCTGTTATAGGTGCTATGATAATAGATAAGAGCGCTATAGCAAAAGTTCTTGAAAAGCTTAAAGAAGATGACTTTTATAGAGATGGTCATAAAATAATATATAAGGCTATACAGCATATGTTTTCGCAAGATATGGCTGTAGACTTAGTAACATTATTAGAATATTTAAAGACTACTGATAACTTAGATAAAGCTGGTGGAGTTACTTATATATCAGAGTTAAGTGCTTCTGTACCAACAACGGCCAACTTAAGTTCATATATAAAAATAGTTGAAGAAAAATCTACTTTGAGAAAGCTAATTAAGGCATCTACAGCAATCATAGAGGAAAGTTATAATAGCGGTGATGATGTAGGAAAGGTTATTGATATAGCTCAAAAGAAGATGTTTGATATAGCTGAAAAGAAAGACTCTAAAGAGTATGAACCATTATCAAACGTTCTTGAAAGAGGATTTTTAGAAATAGAAAGATTATTTAATAACAGAGGAGCAATAACAGGGGTTGGATCTGGAATAAAAGACCTAGACGCAAAAACATCTGGATTCCAAAAAGGTGATATGGTGCTTATAGCAGCCAGACCTTCAATGGGAAAAACAACTTTCTCACTTAATATAGCTGAGAATGCAGCATTAAAAGAGGGGAAGAGTGTAGTTATATTTTCTCTGGAAATGTCTAAGGAGCAATTAGCTTATAAGTTATTATGCTCTCAAGCAAATGTTGATATGTTAAAACTTAGAACTGGTAATTTAGATGATGATGACTGGGAAAGAATTGCGAGAGCTACAGGACCATTATCTAAGGCAAAAGTGTATATAGATGATACAGCAGGTCTTAGCGTTATGGAAATGAGATCTAAGTGTAGAAAGATAAAAATGGAACATGGTATTGATATGATACTTATAGACTACTTACAACTTATGTCTGGTAGCTCAGGTAGTGATAATAGACAACAAGAAGTATCGGAAATATCAAGATCTATTAAGGCATTAGCTAAGGAGATGGAGTGCCCAGTTATAGCTTTATCACAGTTATCTCGTGCACCAGAGCAAAGAGCTGACCACAGACCAATGCTATCTGACTTAAGAGAGTCAGGATCAATTGAGCAGGATGCTGACGTAGTTATGTTCTTATATAGAGATGAATACTATAATAAGGAAAGTGAAGACAAAGGAATTGGTGAATGTATTATAGCTAAGCAAAGAAACGGCCCGGTTGGAACTGTTAAAATGGCTTGGATTGGAGCACACTCTAAATTTGCAGATTTAGATTTAGTTCATAAAGAATAAATAATATTAAAATATTAAAAAGATGCTTATATTAAGAAAGCATCTTTTTAATTTAGAAATCACCTTGAAATATTATGAGAACTTGTATAGAATATATTTAATTATTAATAAAAACACTATTAAAGGATAGGTGAATGTATTGATTACTAAGGAAATGACTATTGGTGAAGTTATAAAGGCTAATGTTAATAAAGCTGATGTACTTATGCAATTCGGAATGGGATGCGTAGGGTGTCCATCTGCTCAAGCAGAGACGGTGGAAGAGGCTGCAAGAGTTCATGGTATAGATTTAAATGAGTTATTAGATGCTCTAAATAGATAATAGTATATATGGTATTTTAAAGTCAGCATTGCTGGCTTTTTTATTATTTTATAAAAATTAAATTATAAACTTAATTTAGAATTTTAATATTATAAAATTTATGTGGTAAAATATGTTTAGCAATAAATTAATGGAAAGTGGGCGTATTAAGTGGGAAAAAGATTTGAAAGAGAATATGAGATTCATTATTATGATGTTGATGTAAAATTACAATGCAAAATTGAATCTATAGTTAATTACTTTACAGACATAGGAACGAAGCAATCAGAGAAGCTTGGTGTAGGAATTGATTATATGACAGAAAGAAATTTGGCATGGGTATTCTGTAAGTATGATGTAAAGATAAATAGATATCCTAAATATGGAGAAAAGATTAGAGTAGCTACAAATGCTTTGGGATTTAAGAAATTTTATGCATCAAGATTATATGAAATATTTGATGAAGAAGGTAATAAAATTGTTGAAGCAGTTGGAATATTTTTATTGATAGATATTAATAAGAGAAGAGCGGTAAGAATACCTGTAGAGCAATATGAGTTTTATGGTGTTAGTGAAGAAGAAGAGTGCAATATAAATGTTTCAAAATTAGAAAAATTGAAAGAGGAAATGTACTCAAAAGAATTTAAAGTAAGATATACTGATATAGATTCTAATACACACGTTAATAATGTTAAATATATAGAATGGGCATTAGAATCAATACCGGTAGAGATATTATATAAAAATAACTTAGTTGAATTAAGCGTAGTCTTCGAGAAGGAATGTTCCTATGGAGATGAAATAAAATCAATATGTGAAATTAAAGAAAATGATGATCAATATATTATTTTACATAAGATAGAAAATGCAGAGGGAAAAGAATTAACAACATTAATATCAAAATGGGATAAATAGAATGGTAAATGACAAATGGAGAATGGCAAATTAATAAATAAAGCCAGTTATTATGACTTTTAAAAAATATATTTTAAGAGACTGCAAAGCAGTTTCACTACTTAATTTGCCACTTGCCATTGTTAATTTGCCATTATTTATTTGCGATTGATTTTGCAGCTACATATCCAGAACTCCAAGCCCATTGTAGATTAAATCCACCACAATCTCCGTGAACATCTATAAGCTCACCAGCAAAATATAGATTAGGAACTATCTTAGATTCTAATGTATCTGGATTAATTTCAGAAGCATCAACTCCTCCAATAGTTACTTGAGCTTGATTGAAATCATTTGTACCGATACAAGTAAATTTCCAACCTTTTAGCGTTTGAATTAATTTATTTTTTTCTTTCCAAGAAAGTTCATAACATGGCATATGTAAATCAGTAATACCGCATTCTTTTAAAAGAACAGGTATTATTTTTTTGTTTATTACGCCTATGAAAGCATTTATTATAGGTCTATGAGAAAGAAGAGCAAAATGACATTCTAAGAAATCTATTAACTCATCTTTTGTATAGTTTGGCATAAGGTCAACAATAACTTCTGTTTTTTTGCTATTGCTAGTAGCTTGAGATGCTAAAGCTGATATTTGAAGTATCGGAGGACCAGAAATACCGTAATCAGTGAATAATATTTCACCAAAGTCTTCTTTGACTTCTTTATCATCTACAAATAATTTTGCATAGCCATCAAATTTAACGCCTGAAAGTGCTTTAAGATGTTCATATTTTAATTTTAATTGAACTATTCCAGGTAAAAGCTTTGTTATTGAATGTCCTAAATTTTTTGCTAAATAATATGCAGAACCATCTGATCCTGTTTTTGGAGCAGATTTTCCTCCACAGGCTAATATTAAGTTTTCACATGTGAATAATTTATATTCTTCATTACTTGTGGATAATTTAAAAACTTTTCCCTTGTGGATATCTTTTATTTTGCAGCTTGTGTATAAAGGTATGTTTCTATCTTCTAGTGACATTTTTAAAATATCCACAACTGAAGAGGCTTGAAGGGACTGTGGATATAATTTTCCTCCTTTTAGAGGAACTATTGGAAGACCTAAAGATAAAAAATAATTTAATGTATCATCTACACCAAATTGACTTAAAACAGACGAAAAGAAATTATCACAATTACTATGATAATTAATAAAAGGTTCAGCAACACATCTATTAGATATATTACATCTACCATTTCCTGTAGTTAATATTTTTTTTCCAACTCTATCAGTACCTTCAACAATGGCTACATCTATCCCAAAATCTTTAGCAGTTATAGCAGCTATCATTCCAGAAGCTCCACCACCGACGATTATTAAATCATGATATATCAAAATAAGAACACTCCTTTAATATTAGTTTTATATAAAAAGTTTGAAATATTTTTTTAGTTAAGAGTTAATGATCAAAAGTTAATAGTTGAGATAAAACTATTATTTAGTTTATTGAAAATATATATTTTAAGAAAATTAATTTTAATCTAAATATATAACTCGTAACTTTTATCTTTTAACTATATATTGTGTAATTTTCATAAAGCAAATTAAAATTTAACAATACTAAATGAAATACACTACTGGCATATGTTTGTAGGTTTAAGTTAGCCTACCAAAATTAAAATTTGGAGAATTAAAGAAAACTCATACTCATATACGATTGAATGAGTAAGTTTCACCAACCAAATTAAAATTTAAATAGTTTAAGGAAACACACTACTCGCATACGCTCGTAGGTGTAAGTTCGCTTAACCAAATTGAAATTTGGAAGCTCACTTAATTCTATCACAGTAATATTAGTAAAAAAACTATGGAATACTATATTGAGAGGTGAGAGTATTGTTAGTTAAAATTATTGACCAAACTTTAGAGGATTATGAAAAAGAGTTTAAGGTTAGAAGGATGAATTATGATCAAGTAGTAGTAAATTATCCTAATAGTAAAGGTATTAAGGTATTTGATAATAATGAGATAGAATTTATCACAGAAAGTGAAGTAGATGAATTTTTAATAAAATATAATGATTTTTTAAAAATAAAATTAAATAGAGGAATATCAGTAGCACTATATAAGGCTCTTTTAGAAATTATAGAATCACAATTAAATATTGAATTTAAAAATTTAAACTTACTAAGAGATAAACATAATGTGAATAAAAGAGGTGTTTGGGAAAAAGAAATAATAGCTGTTATAAATAATAGTATTCCAGTTAAAATTTTAGCTGTAGGACAAAACTTTAAAAAAATAGGATTTAATATAACTTTAGATGAAATTAATAAAGATGAATTTTTTGAAATGTGTCTTTTTGAAATTGAAAAAATACGAAATGAAATAAAATTAAAAGAAGATTCATTAAGTAGATATGGTATGGCAATAGAAAATTTAAAAAAAGTAGAAAAAAATAAAAGTGCTGAAAAGCCAGTAAAAATGCTGACTTAAGGGTGAATAGTGATAAGCTAAAAATAAAAAATAAAAAAAAGTTTTTAAAAAGTGTTGACACCATATTTAATTTTATGTATTATAGTTAATGTGCTCGGCAGAGAACGAGCAAGAAACCTAGGCCCCTTGGTCAAGCGGTCAAGACACCACCCTTTCACGGTGGTAACAGGGGTTCGATTCCCCTAGGGGTCACCATTTAATACGGAAGCATAGCTCAGCTGGGAGAGCATCTGCCTTACAAGCAGAGGGTCACAGGTTCGATCCCTGTTGTTTCCACCATAAATGGCTCAGTAGCTCAGTTGGTTAGAGTGCCGGCCTGTCACGCCGGAGGTCGAGGGTTCGAGCCCCTTCTGAGTCGCCACTTTTTTAAAAAAACTATATAATATGCTGGTGTGGCTCAATGGCAGAGCAGCTGACTTGTAATCAGCAGGTTGTTGGTTCGACTCCGATCACCAGCTCCATTATATGGCCCCTTGGTCAAGCGGTCAAGACACCACCCTTTCACGGTGGTAACAGGGGTTCGATTCCCCTAGGGGTCACCATTTTAATACGGAAGCATAGCTCAGCTGGGAGAGCATCTGCCTTACAAGCAGAGGGTCACAGGTTCGATCCCTGTTGTTTCCACCATAATGGCTCAGTAGCTCAGTTGGTTAGAGTGCCGGCCTGTCACGCCGGAGGTCGAGGGTTCGAGCCCCTTCTGAGTCGCCAATTTAATTTTGGTGATAAAATATAATATTTATGCTGGTGTGGCTCAATGGCAGAGCAGCTGACTTGTAATCAGCAGGTTGTTGGTTCGACTCCGATCACCAGCTCCATGAAACTCTAGATAATTCTAGAGTTTTTTTGTTTTTATATTATAATACAAAAATTAAATTTATTTATAAAAAAGACACTTTACTTTGTAAAATTAATAGTTTAAAGATTTATTATTAATTTAAGTAAAGCGTCTTTCTTATTATTTATTGTTGTTGAGATCTCATTCTTGCAAGATTAAGCTTTATTCTAACATCATTACCGTAAAACTTAAAGAAAGTGAAATTACCAACTAAACGAGAATAAACTCTAGTAGTATAACTTTTTTCTATATCTGGAAGATTTAAATTTGTTGATATAATCATCTTTTTATTATTTAATAACTTTTTATTTATTAAGTTAAATAATTCATTAGTAGAAAAGTCTGTTACTTGTTCAGCTCCTAAGTCGTCTATTATTAGTAAATCACAATTTATTAATAAATCTTCAAGTACATAGTTATTATTGAAAGTTATTTCTCTTAAGTCTCTTATTAAATCGTTAGATGTCTTATAGATAACTAGATATCCTTTATCTAATAACTCTTTAGCAATACACCAAGATAAAAATGTTTTACCATTTCCTGATTCACCATAAAATAAAAGGTTAGTATTATCTGTATCGAAATTAGCTAAATAATTACCTCTTACAAACTCATAAATTTTCTCCATGTTTTTACGTTGAGAATTTTTATAATTACCGCTATTTTCAGAAGAAAATAACCTTATATCAAAGTTATTAAAATTGCAAGTAGCTAAGTTATTTGATAATTTAGAAGTTTCATAATATAAATTTACAAGTTTAGTTTTAAAGCAACTACATCTCTTAGTTCCTATATAACCAGTATCTTGGCATTTTGGGCATTGATAATGAAGTGTCAGATAATCTGTAGGATACCCATAAGACGTTAGTAACTCGTATTTTTGCTTTCTAAGCTCTTGTATATCAGCTTTAATATTATCTAAATCAGATTCAGATGCACCTTTTAATATAGCCATAGGTAAAGCTAAGGAAAGTTTTTGAATCGTATTATCTAATTCAATTATTTCAGGAGCTTTTTGAAGAATTTCATTTTTTCTATTTTTTAAATTACGATTTTCATCTTCACGTATTTTTTCGTAAATATTCATTAATTTTTCTTGATATCCCTTAATCATTGTTATACCATCCTAAAAGTTCTTTTTCCAAATCATCATAGTCTTTTGATGATTTATTATTAATATTTTGACCAATAAATCTTTTGCTATTATTGCTAGTATAGTTCCCCTTAGATGGAGTAATGCCAGAAGGTTTTGAATCTTTTTCTTCAATAGCAGCAATTGTTTTTAGGTTATTCTTATTCCAGTTAGATAAGATTCCGTCAATGTATTTAAAATCTGCTCTATTTAAACGTTGGAAACATATATTGCAAGCTTTTTCTATAACATCTAGAGGAAAATTAAAATCATTTATCCATTTATCTAACATTTCTTCTTGTGGTTTCATTAATTCAGGATTTTTAATACCTAAATAATTTAGAATATGTCTAATTTTTATCCATTTATCTTCATTTTTCTTGATATAGTTTTGAGCTTCTTCGACTGTGGTTATATTCATATCTTTCCAAGCCATCGCTACCTTTTCTATATATCTATAATCACTTTTTCCACGAGATACACAATATTCAAAAAGAATCAGTATTAATTCTGATGAGAAATTGAAATCATCTTGCCAACTCAAGTAAGTAGTCATTTCTTTAGGAGATAGAGGTCTTCCTAAAAGTCTTTCAATATCATTTAGCATATCCTTAGTTGAATTTTTATTTAATGCTTGAAGTAAGTTTATTTCTTTACTTTGAGATTTAGATTCTTTAACTAAATCAACAAATTCAATATTAAAATTACCCATTTTATCAATTGGAATAAGCTTTATTAGTCCTTCATCATTCCAATAATTTAAGGCATTTAGTACATCAGATTCAAGCAAATTTAATGAAGTAGCTAATATTGATGATGTTACACCCATTTCACCACAAGTATTATATTTAAGCATTAATAGATATACCTTTATAAATTCTCCACGGGCTTTAGGCATATATTTCTCTATAAATATATTACTAACGGGAGTAAAGTCTAGTTGTTTATTTTTTAGCATAAATGTGCTCATAAATATTCTCTACCTTTCTTGAACTATTACGTTTAAGCTAATTATAACAAAGGTGATATTAACCCTCAACATAACAATTAAAGAAATGATATGTATATTATTTTACTTCTTGGGAAAATTAAAAAATGTTGTAAATAAAACTAAAAAAGAGGAGTGATAAAAATGTACTCGCAGAAGAAGGATGAAAAGTGTGTCATACGAAAAACCACTTTATCCTTAATAGTATTAACAATATTGTTATTTCTTATATCAGAAATAACTAATGGCTATAGTATACATGGAAATAGGAAAACAGTTCAGTGTATTAATGTTATTAATGATTCAAATGAAATACCACAAGGAGTTTATTTGGCAAATTCAAGTGATATTTCTAATAACTATAATGATATTGTTAATTTGGAGAGTAAGAATCTAAATGCAAATATAGATAATATAAATAGAAATGTTAATGGCTTTGCTATAACTGTAGATAATAATATTTTTGGATATGTACTAAGTGCTCAAGAAAAAGATGAAATAATTGAGAGTGTATGCGAAAGTTATATTAGAGAATTAGGAGTTAATGTTGAAGATATATCTTATATGAAGATAAATGGAAATATAAAAGTGACGCCTACTGAATTAAAGTTGTGTCAATTGAGTAATAGTAGTGAAATATCAAAAGATATTTATGAGGCATCTATAATAAATAAAAGTTTGTTGGATTTAGAGTTAAGTTTAAGAACCTTTCAAGAAGAAAATATAGAATCACCAGTTATAGTTGAAGAAGATAATAGTATATATATGGGTGAAGAAGTTATTGTACAAGGATCTGATGGAACAAAAGAAGTTTATAAGGAAGTCGTATATGATGGACTTACGAAAGTAGAAGAAAATATATTAAATGAGAACGTATTAGTAGAGCCTATAGCTACTGTAGTATATAGAGGAAGTAAAAATCCATACTATGATGGAGTAAGTTTTTTAGAGAGACCAGTAGATGGGGGATATATATCATCATATTATGGAGAAGATAGAGTTAATTCGTATCATAAAGGACTTGATATAGCTGAAAATCTTGGAGAAGATATAATAGCTTCTTTCGAAGGTAAAGTAATATATGCTGGATATAATGATGGAGGGTATGGAAATTTAGTTATAGTTCAGCATAGTGACGATATGAAAACATATTATGCTCATTTAAGTGAGATATACGTGTCTCTAAATCAAGAAGTGAAAAAAGGAGAAATAATAGGTGCTGTAGGAAGTACTGGATATAGTACTGGACCTCATTTACATTTTGAATTAAGGATAAATGAAACACCTGTAAATCCTCTTAATTATATAGTCAAAAAGTAAAAGTGCTTTATGGCACTTTTACTTTTTAAATAATTTATTTAAATTTATACATCCTTCTCCCTGAGTATTTAGTGGTAGATCTAAGTTAGTAGATGAAGCTGTTAACATAGATACTATATCATCAAAGGAGAGTGTAGGTGTAAGTTCATATAATAAAGCACATATACCAGATATATATGCAGCTGATATAGATGTGCCGCTAAAGCTTTTGTATGAAGATGAAAGTTTAGGTGCATATATTTTAGTATTATTTTTTTCAGATATATAAGATGTATTACAGTTAAGAGATACAATATCTACACAAGCAGCACAAAAATTAGGTTTAAAATCTTTTTTTGGAGCACCTGTAGATGAGTATTCATAAGGAGTTGTTTTTGAAGTGGTATCTAGACCACTTACTGTAATAGCATTTTTACTTAGAGCTATTCCCATAATAGAGCCTTCAATACTATTACTTCCACTAGGAAGTATAGGTGTAATACCTAAATCAACAGCTTTTTTTAGTATTTTATCAAAAAGTGAGAATATAAATTTATCATGATTTAAGCTTTCAAAGGGTAAACATAAAATTTTTATATTATACTTAGGACTTATAGATATTAACTCATTTATAGCATATAGTACATCTGAGACATATCCTTTTCCTAATCTATCAAAAGCTTTTATCACATGAAGCTCTGAGTTAGGAGCAATTCCTTTATATATTCCATTAGAGGATTCACCATTACCAGCAATGACTCCACAAGTGCATGTACCATGTCCGTTATCATCATATGGGAATGAGAGACCATTAATTAAGTCTGTGAAGGTAGCAATTCGATTAAAAGGTGTTGTTAAATCACGGTGAGGATATACACCAGAATCAATTACTCCAATACCTACCCCCCGACCAGAAGCATTTATACTATTAGATAATCTAACTCTATTAGCAGTTTGTACGCTTATACCACAAAGATTAAAAAATTGATCTAAGCATATATATTCAACTTCAGGGTATTCTAATAATCTATTTATAGATTGAGAGTTTAAAATAGCACATATAATATTATCAATATTAATATTTCTTAATATAGTTCCTTTATATGATAAGATTCTTTTTTCAATAGAATCCTGAAAGTTTCTACATTTAATTAAAACCCTATAACTCCTAGATGTATTAAATTCCATATAATTTTTAAGATTAGAGTCTAGTTTTTTATTTAAAGAGAACATAAAAAACTCCTTAAAATTAATCCACATTATATAGTATAAAACTAAGGCTATTTTTGTTAATTAAGAAAAGAAAAAAAGTGCGAAGTACACTTCGCACTTTTTTAATGCTTCCATTTAAAGATTACAATACCTGCAATCATAACGATTACTCCTATTATTTGGCTTATTCCAAAACTACTTCTTTCTGAGCCAAATAAACCAAAGTAATCTATAAGTCCAGCTGAAGCTAATTGAGCAACTAAAATAGTTCCAATTCCAAGGGTAGTTCCTAATGAACCAATACTAACCATAACAGTATAAGTAATTACTACGCCTATAAATCCCCCTAATAGATAGAGTTTATTGACTTCTTTTATAGCACCAAAATCACCTTTTCTGAAAAAGCATAAAATTATTAATGCTAATGCTAAGCCTGTTGCTTGAACTATTGTAGTAGTTTCCCATGAACCTATTTTTTCATTTAGCCTAGTATTAAATACGCCTTGAATAGTCATTGATATGCCTGAAATAATAGCACATATAAATCCAATCATTAATAATCACCTCAAGTATATTATGTGAAATTAATGGATTAATTATATAAAAAAAAGAAACTCTTTTGAGTTTCTTAATATTAATCTCCATAAATAAAAGAATTTATTATATCTTTTTCAGAATATCCAAGAGTTACTCCAAGACTTAAAGTATCTTCCAATAAAGTTAAAAAGTGATCAGAAGATGTTGATACTATTAAATCATTTATATCTATATATAAATTTAAGAATTGGTCACTTAAACAATAATCATTTGGTTTAAGTTGTACCTCATAATCTGATATATATTCTCTATATAATCCTAAGCTAATTATATGAGCAAGAAAATCAACATATTTTTTAAATATAATGTCTTTATTTAAGCTTGAAGAAACATTTTCTAAGTAAGTATAGCATTTAGTTTCTTCAGCAATTGAGCCTAATTTAACATGAAGCTCAAGATGCTTTCTAACCCACAGCTTATATTCAGGAAGCTCATGGTTTATTAAAAGTTGCTTATTTTTTTCAAGTTGTGATTCAACTATAGATGAAATATTCATAAATAACCTCCTAATTAGGATTAATATAATATATTTTACAGAAAGAATTTACTCTTGAAAAGGTTGGTAAACGAATACAAAAAAATAAATTTTTATAAAAAAAGCACTGACTATAAAAAATAGTCAATGCTAAAAATCTAATAGAAAATTAAAAATCTTTTAAAGGATATGTTTGAATTAAAGTTTCTCTCCTAGTATTAGATATTTTCCATAATTCTAGTCTATTTACTTTTAAAGTTGAAAGGTTAAATCTTGAATCTAATGGAGCGATAACTCTTTTATTGTCTTTGTTATTATAACTTATATTAGCTAAAGTAAGCTGTAAATTTTTATCAGATTCAATTCCTTTAACATTAAATCCATGTAATTGAAGGTTATCAGATAATAATCTATTTAATCTTTTAATATATCCAACATCTTCGATTTCTAAATTTAATGTTTTACTAGAATCACAAATGCTAACTTTTGAAGAAACCTCTACTTTAAAATTTTTATAAGGCTTAACTATTTTATCAACAACTGTATTAAGCTTATCTATATTTGGATTTTCTAAAATTTCTAATGGAATATATGGAATTGGAGAGTTTCTGTTAGCTCTATATTTTTTTGATAAATTTCTTTGTATAGGGCTTAAGTTTTTGTATGATTCATCATCGAATAATGCAACTAGATAATATTTCATATTATAACCTCACAAGTAAATTTTTGTATATACTTTCTAAAAATTATATCATATTAGTATATAGGTTTTCAAACAATATATTCACTAATATAATATATACGGTGAAAATAAAGGATTTTTGGCAGAAAAAAACCTATTAACTACTTATTAGTTTATGATATAATAAATGAGGTTAACTTAAAAGAGGAATAGTTAAAAAATTACCTCTTGAGATATATTTTGGATAATTTTATGAAAAATAGGATAGATTAATGTATATAAAAATAGATAAGGGTGAATAGGATGGAAACTTTAATTATAAATGGAGGCAATGCCTTAAGAGGGTCTGTTGAAATTAATGGTGCTAAAAATGCAGCAGTTGCCATTTTACCAGCGGCAGTTTTAGCAAGTAATCAAAAGTGTATTATTGATAATATACCGGACATAGAAGATGTTCATTGTTTAGAAAGAATATTACAAAGTCTTGGATGTGTTGTAAACAAAATTAATAATAATACTTTAGAAATAGATGCTACTGATATAACAACTGTAAATGCATGTACAGAAGATGTAAGAAGAATGAGAGCATCTTATTATTTTATAGGCTCTTTATTAGCTAGATTTAAAAAAGCTAGGGTTGAACTTCCAGGTGGATGTCCTATAGGGGTTAGACCAATAGATCAACATATAAAAGGATTTGAGGCATTAGGAGCTAAAGTAACTATAGAACATGGGGCAGTTTCAGTAGAAGCTGATGAATTACATGGTGCAAATATTTTCTTTGATGTTGTTTCAGTAGGAGCTACTATAAATGTAATGATAGCAGCTACTATGGCAGAAGGAACAACTATATTAGAAAATGTAGCAAAAGAACCTCATGTAGTAGATGTAGCTAATTTCTTAAATAAAATGGGTGCTGATATAAAAGGTGCTGGAACAGATGTTATAAGAATTAAGGGTGTTAAATCTATAAATGGATGTAATTATAGTGTAATTCCAGACCAAATAGAAGCAGGAACATTTATGATAGCTGCAGCAGCAACAAAAGGTGATGTAACTATAACTAATGTTATTCCAAAGCACTTAGAATCAATTTCTGCAAAGCTTATGGAAGTTGGAGCTATAGTTGAAGAGGGTGATGACAGTATTAGAGTTACTGTTGATAAACCTTTAAAGGGAGTAAATGTAAAGACAGCTCCATATCCAGGGTTCCCAACAGATGTACAACAGCCAATGGCAGCTCTATTAAGCATAACTGAAGGAAGAAGCTTAGTAGTAGAAAGTATATGGGAAAATAGACATAAGCATACTGATGAATTAAAGAAGATGGGTGCTGTAATCAAGGTTGAAGGAAGAACAGCTATAATAGATGGTGTTGAATCTTTAGCAGGAAGCAGAGTTAGAGCTACAGATTTAAGAGCTGGAGCTGCAATGGTAATAGCAGGATTAATAGCTAATGGAGAAACTGAAATAATAGATATAGAACACATAGATAGAGGATATCCTCATATTGAAAATAAATTTAGAGCTTTAGGAGCTGACATAAGAAGAGAAGATAGATAATTGGGGGAAAACAAATGATATTTTGCTCATTATATAGTGGAAGTAGTGGAAACAGTATTTTTGTAGGATCTGAAAAAGCTAAAATATTAATAGATGCTGGGTTACCAGGGAAAAAGATAGATGAAGCTTTAAAGAGTATTGGGCAAAAGGCGGAAGAACTTGATGGAATATTCATAACACATGAGCATAGCGATCATATTAAAGGTGTAGGTATTTTATCAAGAAAATATGATATACCTATATATGCCCCGCGAAATACATGGCAGGCTATGGAAAAAAGCATTGGAAAGATAAAAGAGCATAATATAAAGGTTATGGATAAAAGATCCGTAGTATCAATAAATGATTTAGATATTAAATCATTTAATATACCTCATGATGCAGCAGCTCCAGTTGGATATACAGTGAACCTAGGTAATAAACAAGCTAGTGTTGCAACTGATTTTGGAATATTTACTAAAGAAATTTGGGATAATATTAAGGATTCAGAAGTTATGCTTTTAGAAAGTAATCATGATGTAAGTATGGTTGAGTATGGTCCATATCCATATAACTTAAAAAGAAGAATTTTAAGTGAGATAGGCCATTTATCCAATGAAGATTGTGGAAAAGCAATAGTTAATATATTAAAAGCTGGATTAGGAAAGAAAATAATATTAGGACATTTAAGTAATACTAATAATCATCCAGATTTAGCATACCAAACTGTTGTTGATGTATTGACGAATAGTGGAGTTAATATCGGATCAGATGTTATTCTAAGCATGGCTAATAGAAATAATCCAAGTGAAATAGTAAAGCTGTAGGTGAAAATTATGATAAAGTATGTATGTGAAGAACATATAGATGATATTATGGATGACTTAATTAACGAATATGAAACATTCCCTATTATGGAAGAATGTGAAGACAAGCAATGTGAGTA
Source organism: Clostridium disporicum (assembly GCF_001405015.1). Taxonomy (GTDB): domain Bacteria; phylum Bacillota; class Clostridia; order Clostridiales; family Clostridiaceae; genus Clostridium; species Clostridium disporicum_B. Next base: position 38,638 of record NZ_CYZX01000016.1, on the reverse strand, counting down.
TTGTAAGAATAGAAGTAAGTATTTAGTTAAAATAACAGATGCTTAAGTATTGAAAAAGATAGTAAATATTTAGTATAATTATGTAATAAGATAACATGTAATATAACATCGTAAGAAGAGGAGAAATTACAATGAGTTTATATAAGCAATGGACAGATATGGTTGTAGAGTACGTTAAGACAAAAGGTGAAAATGCTTTCTGGGCAGAGTACACTAAGATTGAAAGCAGAATCTATAAGGATTTATTAGCAAAACATACTGAAGTTCAAACAATAACAATTGCTGAGTTTGCTAAGAAATATGATACAACAGAAGAGTTTATCATGGGATTCGTTGATGGAATAAATGAAAGCTTAAAGACTGTATATGACTTAGAAAATTTAACTGCTAATGATGAAATAGCTTTAGATATCGATTTAGAAAAATTATACTTCAATATGTTAGAAGCTAAGGCTGAATACTTATATAACTTACCACAATGGGATGCTATATTCTCAGAAGAAAAGAGAAAAGAAATTCAAAAAGCATACAGAGAATCAACTATGGTTAGAAATGAAAACAAAGTTGGTAGAAACGATGCATGTCCATGTGGAAGCGGAAAGAAATATAAGAAATGTTGTGGAAAATAATATAGTTTACAAAAGAGCTTTGAATATCAAGGCTCTTTTTTTATAAGTTGTATTAAATAAAAGGAGAGAGTTTATGGATAGTAATGTTAAATGGGTAAATGAAGAGAAAATATTAAGAACTATTAATTCATTAGAAAAGAATAATATGAATGGGTATATTGTAAACAGCAAAGAAGAGTTGATAGATATGATAATAAGCCTAACTAATGAAGGGGATAAGGTGAGTTGTGGAGGATCTATGTCACTAGTGGAGACAGGCGTTATGGATCATTTAAGAAGTGGAAGATATGACTTTTTAGATAGAGCAAAAGAAGGCTTATCAGCAATGGATATAGATAGAATATATAGAGAAAGCTTTTTTGCAGATGCGTATTTTTCAAGTACGAATGCAATTACTGAAGATGGAGAGTTGTATAATGTAGATGGAAATGGTAATAGAGTTGCAGCTCTTTTATTTGGGCCAAAGAAGGTTATAATAGTTGCAGGGGTAAATAAGATAGTTAAGAACTTAGATGAGGCTATAAAAAGGAATAGAGAAATCGCAGCACCAGCAAATGCAAAGAGATTAAATAAAAGCACTCCATGTACTAAGGTTGGATACTGTATGGATTGTAAGAGTGCAGAAAAAATATGCAGAGAATATACTCTTATAAAAAGTCAAAAAGATAAAAATAGAATACACGTAATCTTTTTAAATGATAGTATAGGATATTAATATTTAAAGTTAATTAATACGTATGTTTTTGTATCAATATATGGTCAAATTAAATAAAGTATATTAAGTTATAATTATTATGATGGAGGATACTATGTTTGATGTATTTTCATACGTATTTTCTAATGTATTTGACTCTGTAATAAACAATAGTCAATTAATAGATAATATAGTAGATAGTGTGCTAAATAGTGATATTGTAAATGATATGGTTAATACTCTAGAGAATATGGTAAACTTAAATATAGATTGTAAAGAGTATAAAAGAAAATATTTGATAGAAGCAGATTTACCAGGGGTTTCAAAAAAAGATATAGATATAGATTATACCAATAATTATATATCTATAAATATAAAGAGAAATCAAGTATTCTCTAATGGTAAAAATGTTGCTATAGCTGTAATACAAGGTGGAAATGATATATCAAAAGATTTTTATGTGGAAAATATAGACCCATATAATATTAAGGCCGTTTTTAAAGATGGAAAGTTAAAAGTATATATACCAAAGAAGGATAGGTTAAAAGAAATAAGTCCTATAGTAGAAGTTAGTGATTATACTTGTGAATGATATTTAGTATTTAACATAGGAGGAAAGATAGATGAACATAACTGTAATTTCAGTAGGAAAGTTAAAAGAAAAATATTTAAAGTTAGCAATAGACGAATATGCAAAAAGGCTAGGGAGATACTGCAAACTAGATATAATAGAATTACCGGATGAAAAAACTCCAGATAATGCATCGGAAAAAGAGGAGTTAATTATAAAAGATAAAGAAGGACAACTAATATTATCTAAGATTAAAGATAATATGTTTGTTATAGCTATGGACTTAAATGCTAAACAGATGACCTCAGAAGAGTTCTCAAAGTTTATTGAGACTCAAGGGGTTATGGGTAACTCTAACATAACTTTTGTTATAGGAGGCAGTCTAGGGTTATCACAAGATGTTATTAAGAGGGCAAATTATAAAATATGTTTTTCTAAGATGACATTCCCACATCAATTATTTAGAGTAATGTTATTAGAGCAAATATATAGAGCTTTTAGAATAATGAAGAATGAACCGTATCATAAGTAAAGCTACAATTCTTAGATTTGATCAGTAAATTATCTGATTCGCGTAATAATATTATCTAAAAAGATATTGAAACTGTAAGCGTATATTCTAAATGGAGGTAAGAGTAAAATTTTATATAAAGAAAATAATAAGAAATAAGCTTAAGAATACTCTCATTCTAAAGCTTATTTCTATTATTAAAGAAGATAATTAAATTATCTTATACCTTGTTGAAAGTCAAAGGTATTAAAAGGATCATATTTTTTATTTATTCGTTGAAGATAGATAGAGTTATCTCCGTAATATTCATATAGATAATTATCAAGTGGATAATATGGAAAGTTTATATATGAGCCATCTGTTATATTATAAATAAATCTTGATTTTTCTTCTATCCACTTAGTATTTTCAGCTTTATATTCGTTATCTTCAAAGTCAGACTCGATAGCAATAATATAATTGCTATTTCTATAGTAAAAAGCTGTATCAGATTTATCTATTTTACTTACTTTACCTCCAAGGCCATATAGATTTAATAAAGTGGTTTGAGAGCCTTCAGGACGTTGTTCGTTTATTATATCAACTAATTTTGAAATCTCATCATAAGAGTATTCTCTAGATACGAATCTACTATATGAAGTAAACCGTTCATATTGATTATAGAAAGATCCAATTATTTCAGTAGATTGAAGGAAAGAGACATTTTCATAAGTTAAATTGCAACCTTCTATATTCATAAAAGGTGATAAAATATCCATTAATTCATTAGGGGTTCCATAGAGTAGTCCAGTACAGTAAATATAATAACCATCGTAAGCTGAGTTTGCTATACTAGATTTCATATTTATTTTATCTGGAGAATTAGTTATCCAATGCTGCCATGTATCTAAGAATTTTATTTGATTATCTTTATTGATATTTGAGTAATAAATATTAAAAGTAGTAACTAAATCAACTTTTGGAGGTAGATTGAATGTTAATGAAACAACTATACCAAAGTTTCCACCACCACAACCTTTTAAGGCCCAGAATAAGTCTGAATTAGTATCTTTATTTGCAGTTAGTAAAGAACCTTCATAATTAACTAATTTAACTTCTACTAAACTATCACAGGAAAGTCCTAAATATCTACTTGAATATCCCCAACCACCACCAAGAGTTAATGCTGCTATGCCAACTGTTGGAGAGGAGCCACCAGGGAATGGATAACCGTTCGATCCAAGAAAGTTATATAATTGGCCTAATAGAGCGCCACCTTCTGCAGTAAAAGTATTATTTTCATAGTTAATATTAATTCTGTTTAAATTACTAATATCTATAATAAATAATCCATCATCAATAGAGAAACCTTCATAATTATTACCACCAGAACGAATTCTAAGCTTAAATCTATTTTTTCTTGCAAATAATACTGCTTTTTTTACATCATCAAATGTCTTGCAATATGCAATTGCAGTTGGATATTTATCTATAGATTTATTCCATTCTTGTCTAGCATCATCATAATAATTACTTGAAGGAGTAATTACTTCAATCATTTTAATCACCGCCCATAAATATTAAATTAGGTTATAATCTATATTATTTATTTAGGGCGTATAAGGTTAATAAATTATTTTAAAAATGCAAAAACTAGACTAAACGTTAAGGTTTGTCATTATTAATAGACTATGATATCATAAAGACCTACAATTAGTTCCTCGTATTAATTTTATTAAATTAGTATTATTAGTTTATAAATGAGGAATAACAATAAATTTATTTACAAGTGGAGGAAAGTGAATTATGGATAATCTACCAAATTGCCCAAAATGTAATTCAGAATATACTTATGAAGACGGAAATCTATTTATTTGTCCAGAATGCGGACATGAGTGGAATACACATTCTGTAAGTGAAAATAATGAGGATGAGTTAGTTGTTAAAGATGCTAATGGAAATATCTTAAAAGATGGTGATTCTGTTACAATAATAAAAGACCTTAAAGTAAAAGGTGCCTCATCTGCTTTAAAAGCTGGTACAAAGGTTAAAAATATACGTTTAGTAGATGGAGACCACAATATAGACTGTAAAATTGATGGATTTGGAGCTATGAGCTTAAAATCTGAATTTGTTAAAAAGTTATAATTAATAAGACTAAGCTATTTGAACTATCTTGTTTATTTAAAACTAAGTAATTCAATTAACTTAGTCTTTTTTTTATAGATTTTATATAATATTTTAATTAAACATGATTTTATTAAAAGAAAAATATAATCTAACCTTATTAAAAATAATCATAAACATCTATTATAATTATATGTATTAAAAATATAATCATAGTGTGTTTAAAAATTATGATTTTTTACTTTATAAAAATATCGAAATAAGAAATATTATGGATAATAATGTAATAACCATAAATTTCATGTAAAAATATAATATAATTTGCTCCATCTGTTTTTATAATATATGCAAGCAAAAATATGAAAGTTATAGAATTAATTACATTAAATTACATAACATATATTTACAAAGAAATAAATATAAAAAAATACTTCAATTTTCAGAAAAATAATTTTAAAACAAAAGTATAGATAGGTTGAATAATATAGAATCAAATGTATTATAAAATCATAAAAAATAGTAAAATTATATAAAATATAGTTTTAAATGATTTATTTAATAAATAAAAAGTTGTTTTTATAGTAATATAATAAAAAATTATTAATTAAATATTTTGGGGTTAAATACAAATGAGAGAAGCGAAAAAATAAAAAATGAAATTATAATATTAATATATTTTAATATAATGAATATTCTGAATAATATTCTTGGAGATGATTTTATGCTTATATAAAAGTTTTTAAATTATCTTAAATAGGTTGTACTATTCTGAATAATATGTTGTAATAAATATAATTTATCAAAAAAGACAAAAATATAGTTAAGGATAAATTGGAGGAATTTTTATGGGAAAAATAACTAGCAAGAATAATGATTTATTAAGAGATGCAAAACAAAAAACGTCACCAAAAATATATAGTCTTTTATTAGATTTGGTTAATGATGGTAGAGAAGACCTAGCTGAAATGGTACTAAAAATAGATTATTTAATAGAATATGCAAATAAATCAATCAAAGCAAAAGATTTTGAAGAAGCAAAAGAAGCTATTCAGAAGGCTGAAGAAAGAACTAAGATGCTTAAAAGAGCTAAAGCAGATGTGGAACATTTAACTTACTTAATAGAAGGTGTAAACAAAAAGCTAAAGAAGTGATAAAACACTTCTTTAGCTTTAATTTATGTTATTATTTATTTTTTCTATCTCTGTTGAATCCTTTATTTTTACCGCCACTTTTGCCACCTTTTCCTTTTGAACCAGTAGCTACTTCAACGTTTATCTTTCTCTTATTAATCTTGTTTCCTGAACATTTAGTTAATACTTGTTGGTGGATTGCTTCATCAACATTTACAAATGTGAAGTTTTCCATTATATCAACATTTCTTATTTGAGAAGCTCCAACTTTAGCATTATCTTTTATGTAATTTATTAAATTCTTTATTGTTAATCCATCTCTCTTACCAGCTGAGAAGAATAATCTTACGTCTTGACTCTTAGGTGCAACTAAAGCATCTGTTGAATAGTCAAATGAAAGGTTAGTATCAAATTGACTCTTCATTAATGAAGCAATAACTTCAACTGCATCATATCTTTCATTTAATTCTTTAGCAACATCTACAAACTTATCATAATCTTTAGCATCAATTATTGAGCTAACTTCATTTATCATATTAGCAAACTTATTGTTGTATATTTCTTGAACTGTAGGTACAGATTTCTTTATGATATCACTCTTAGTTGTATTACGAATTTGTCTTAAGTATCCAAATTCTCTTGGAGTGATTATGCTGTAAGCAGTTCCTTCTCTACCAGCTCTACCAGTTCTACCTATTCTATGTACATAAGATTCGATATCTTGTGGTAATTCATAGTTAATTACGTGAGTTACACCTTCAACGTCTATACCTCTTGCAGCAACATCAGTAGCTACTAAGAATTTTAAAGCTCCATCTTTGAATTTCTTTAAAGTTTTCATTCTTTGAACTTGAGACATATCTCCGTGCATACCTTCAACCATGTAACCTCTGCTTTGCATAGCTGTTACTAAATCATCTACACCTTTTTTAGTTCTACAGAAGATGATTGATGATTGTGGCATATCAAAGTCTATAAGTCTGCAAAGAGCTTCAAATCTTTGATCTCCATGAACTTCGTAGAAGTATTGAGTTATTTTTGATGCAGTCATTTCTGTTTTAGCAATAGCTATATGTTTAGCATCATCTTTTAAGTATTTCTTAGTTAATTTTTTTATTGGTGCTGGCATTGTAGCTGAGAATAATAAAGTTTGTCTTTCTTCAGGAATACTCTTCATGATTTCTTCCATGTCATCAATGAATCCCATGTTTAACATTTCATCAGCTTCATCTAAAACAAAAACTTCTACTTTATCTAATGGTAAATTTCCTCTTCTAATATGGTCTAATACTCTACCAGGAGTTCCTACTACAATATTAGCTCTTTTTAAGTCTCTAGCTTGATGATGAATAGGTGCTCCACCGTATACAGCAACTATGTTAAGTTTTTCGTACTTTGTTAATTTAATTAACTCATCATGAACTTGTAGTGCTAATTCTCTTGTAGGTGCTAATATTATAGAAGCTATTGAATCTCTATTTTTTATGTTGTTTATTATCGCACAACCAAATGCAGCAGTTTTACCAGTTCCTGTTTGAGCTTGACCTATTATGTCAAAGCCTTGTAAAGTTACAGGAAGACTTTCTGCTTGGATTGGAGATGGTGATGTGAAGCCTAAATCATCTATAGCTCTTAATAAACCTTCTCTTAATCCTAAATCTTTAAATGTTAAATTTGTCATATAATACCTCTTTCTTATTTATGTTAATTACTATTTCTCTAGAGTTAAAAACCTATATATTTAAATCAATTTAAATTACGTTACTTTTTATCGACTTTACTAAGTATATAGTAAAATCTAAGTTTATGCATCAAGTATTTATTGTAAAATAAAAAAATAATATCAGAAATACCATAGAAAACGTTGTCATTTACATAAAAAGTAATTGAAGGTAAGAATATAGGTTTGACATTTAAAAATAAACATTTAAAATAATAAAGCGAGATAGCTATTTATTAATAACCAAATAGACTATTGTGTTATTGTGTCATTAAGAGTAAATGGTATTTGAAATGCCATTTACTCTATTTTTTTATAAAAAAATGACTTGAATATTCAAGCCATTTTTAAATTACTTAGGTAATTTTGAACAAATTATTTCTTCAATTTTAGATGGTAAATTATCAATTTCCTCTTTAGTTAATGAAGAAGTATCAATTGGAGCATGAATTGTTAGATCTACATTTGCAGGTTTGATCCAAGGTCCATTACCATGTTCCATGATTTTATAAGAACCATTCATAGTTACAGGTATAACTGGAACTTTTGATTTTGTAGCTAATTTAAAGCTGCCAGCTTTAAATTCACCAGTTTTATCCCCACGACTTCTTGTACCTTCAGGGAAAATAACCATATTATAACCGGCTTTAAGATTTTTAATTCCATGAATGATAGCTTCGCTAGATTTTCTAAGACTGCTTCTATCCATGAACACGCACTTCATTAATCTCATCCAAGTTCTAACTAGTGGAATTTTTTCAGTTTCTATTTTAGCAACAAAACCTATTAATATAGGCATAGTAGAAAGATATATTGGAATATCAAAGTTACCTTGATGATTACCTATGAATAATACAGTTTTATCATTAGGTATATTTTCAATACCATTAACATTTATTTTTACACCAGCTATTTTCAATAGTGATTTAGCCCAAAGACTTGTGCATTTATGAATAAGTTTCTTACTTTCTTCAATTCTATCTTTTTTTATTAAGTAGTTAACTCTAAAAACAAAAGGTATGCTTATTATTAAACTAATAGCAAACCAAATAAACCAAATTATAGTTCTAATCATATTCAATTCAACCCCTTAAATTTATAAACTTATTTAAAGTATACTATAAGTAAAATTTAAAATCTATGCTTTTATTGGTTGAAAGTATAGTTATAAAGCTTTGAAAATAGCAACTTTTTTAAATTTTAAAGACCAAATTAAACCAAAAATAAAGGATAATATTTGTAGTGAACAATAAATTTTAAAAACATATAATGAAATTAACTAAAAATTATAAGAGGAGACTTAAAGTGTCTAAATTTATTCCGGAAAAATTATTTGTAGAATATAAAGACATAGATATCAACAATAAAAAAGATAGAAAATATACATTAACTCATTCTGATGAAACAGCAGATTTATTTTTAACTATAGATAAAAAATATAACTATGAAAAAACAAATGAAACAAGAGATGAAGTATTAGCTGAATGGAAAGAGAGTGATGGGAGATATATATTAAAAGTATATCTTCAAATAAGTTTAGATTCAGATTTGTCTAAAACTATTATTAGAGATAAGATTTTTAGAGAAGAGCTTCCATTAGCGTTAAAGGCAATAGTTTATGGAGATAAAGAATTCTTAAAAGAAAATTCGGAGTTATATAAAGCTAAGGTTATAGTTAGTTTTAAGTCAGATACACCTAAATACAACAAGGTTGAAGAGTGGGGAATAGTTTTAGATTATTTAGGTGATTATAGTAGATGTAATAAGGGTATATCAAAATTACATGTAAGAGATACTAAAAATAATGAAATAGAAGAAGCTTTAATAAGAGTGTTAGCACTATATATAAAAATTCAGGTAAATATTTTTGCTGGTAGAGACGCTACTTATTGTTTGAGAGATGCAGAGTTATTATATTCTAAAAAAATAAATAAAGATGATTATTTACAAGATGAATATGAAGTAGCTATAGGACTAAAAATAGGAATTCCTACACCAATATATAATAATTTTATTATAATATTCTTAATTAAAGATAATGTGATTAATATCAAAGATTCTAAGATGATAAATATGTAAAATAGGCAAAGTAGAAAAATTTGACATATATAAATAGATGTAATAAAATATATTTAGCTAGTGTGCTCTCATAGTTCAATGGATAGAATAGTCCCCTCCTAAGGGATAGATACAGGTTCGATTCCTGTTGGGAGTACCAGTAAAAATCCACAACCTTAATAAAAAGGATTGTGGATTTTTTTTATATAAGTAAGAATTCGAATATAAGTAAAGTTGTATGAAAATTTCACTTTTTGAAAAAACAACATATTTGTATAATATATAATTTAAGTAAAGGTTTTAATTTTTTAAGGTCTTTTTTTGAAAAATCACATACCCAATATATGTAAACGATATTAAAATTTAAATTGTAAACAAATAAAAGGGGGAGAAAAAAATGAGTTTTTTTGACAAATTTCAAAGCGGAATAGAAAAAGTAATGGGACCTTTTGCTAATGTAGTATCAACTAATAAGTTTATAAGAGCATTAACAGCTGGGTTTATGGCAACTATGCCAATTTCTTTAGGAACAGCAGCAATTGCAGTATTAGGAAATCTACCTATTACTCCATGGCAAAATTTCTTAGTAAGTATGGGACTATATCAAGTTGCACAAGATTTTATATCATTAACGTTATCATTATTAGCTATTTATGTAGTTATAAGTATTTCTTATAACTATACAAAGATTGAAGGAAAAAATGCTATCACAGGAGCAGTAGTATCAGCAGCAGTATTTATTACATTAATGCCAATTAAAACTTCAGAAATTGATGGAGTTATGGCTACGTCATTGTTGACAAGTAATATGGGAAGCAATGGTATTTTTGTTGCTATGATCGTAGGTCTATTAACACCTTGGATTTTTTGTAAATTAATGAATAAAAACTTAAAATTAAAACTTCCGGATTCAGTACCACCTATGGTTGCTGATTCATTAGCACCAACATTTGTTGCAATGATCTTATTCTTTGGGGTATTCATGATTAAATGGGGTATTTCTTTAACATCATATGGAGATATATTTACATTTATAACAGAGGTAATTTCTAAGCCAGTTATGTATTTTGGTACATCACCTTGGGCATTGATTTTTATGTATTGTTTTATGAATTTATGTTGGTTCTTTGGGATTCATCCAAGTCCTATATTGAGTTGTTATATACCAGTTTTAATGGCAGCAGGTACTGCAAATACAGAAGCTTTCTTAGCAGGACAAGCATTACCATACTTAACATTCTCTATAGTAGGTGCGGCAGTATATGTTGGAGGAAACGGTAATACTTTAGGATTATGTATTGCGACGTTGTTTGCAAAATCTGAAAAGTATAAATCAATGAGAAAGTTAGTTATACCAGCAAATATATTTAATATTAATGAACCAATTATTTTTGGATTCCCAACAATGTTAAACCCACTATACTTTATTCCAATGGTATTTACATCTTTAGCATCTGGGGCTGTAGCAATATTATTAGTTAATATTCTACCAGTGACATTAAATCCAACTATATCTTTACCATGGGTTACTCCTGGATTTGTTAGTTCAGTAATGAGTGGTGGATTAAATCTATTATTAATATGGGGAGTATCAGTAACAATTCATTTCTTAATGTACTTACCATTCTTTATGGTAGATGATGCTAATGCTTATAAAGATGAACAAGAAATGTTAAAGGCAAGTGAAATTGCTGCTGATTAATATAAAAGGAATAAAGAAAAGTTGAATTTTTATTAATTCAACCTTTCTTTATATTGAATATTGAAATTTAAAATGGTGAGAGGAGTATTATTATGAGTTTTCCTGAAGGATTTTTATGGGGAGGAGCTACAGCTGCTAACCAATATGAAGGTGGATATATTAGTGGAGGTAAAGGATTAGCGACTGCAGATGTAATTACAGATGGTGATCAACATACACCGCGAAAAATAACAATTGAATTAGAAGATGGAACAAAAAAGGCTATAAATAGATTTGAAGATTTACCAAAAGGAGCTAAGGCATACATAGATGAAAATATATATTACCCAAGTCATGTAGCAACAGATTTTTATAATCATTATAAGGAAGATATTGCATTAATGGCTGAGATGGGATTTAAGTGCTTTAGAATGTCTATAAATTGGTCAAGAATTTTTCCAAATGGCGACAATAAAATACCAAATGAAGAAGGTTTAAAATTCTATGATGATGTATTTGATGAATTACTTAAGTATGGAATTGAACCTGTAGTAACAATTAATCATTTTGATATTCCATTAAATTTAGCTATTGAATATGATGGATGGTTAAATCGTAAGACTATTGGTTTCTTTGAAAGATATTGTGAGACTATATTTAATAGATATAAGAATAAGGTTAAGTATTGGATGACATTTAATGAGGTTAATTTCTTAAGAGATTATACTACATTAGGAATAACTGAAGCATCAAATTTACAGAGGCAACAACAAGCTATCTATAATTTATTATTAAGCAGTGCAAAGGTTGTTATTTTAGGCCATAAGATTAATCCAGAATTTAAAATAGGATTGATGGTAGCAAATATACTATTTTACCCTGAAACTTGCAATCCTAATGATGTAATAAAAACTATGGAACTAGATAGAGGATTTAAGGATTTTTATTTAGATGTACAAGTTAGAGGATATTATCCATCTTATAAGCTTAAAGAATTAGAAAGATTAAATATAACCTTAGAAAAAGAGGATGAAGATGATGAGATACTAAAAGCAGGTACAGTAGATTATATAGCATTTAGTTATTATAACTCTGGTGTTGTTTCAACAAAGGAAGATAAGAATAAGACTGGAGGAAATCAATTAGGAGGAGTAAAAAATCCTTATTTAGAAGAATCACAATGGGGATGGCCTATAGATCCTCAAGGTATAAGAATAGTATTAAATAGATTATACGATAAGTATCAAAAACCATTAATGATAGTAGAAAATGGTTTAGGGGCAATAGATAATGTTGAAGAAAATGGATCAATAAATGATGAATATAGAATAGATTATTTAAGAAAACATATAGTTGAAATGAAAAAAGCTGTTGAATATGATGGAGTAGATTTGATGGGATATACACCATGGGGATGTATTGATTTAGTATCAGCTGGTACTGGAGAGATGAAGAAGAGGTATGGATTTGTTTATGTTGATATGGATGATAAGGGAAATGGAACATTAAAAAGAAGTAAGAAAAAATCATTTGAGTGGTATAAGAAGGTTATTGAATCTAATGGAGAAATACTTGATTAGTAGTTAATAAAATTTATTAGTGAAATGGGGAGAGGTTATTATGGTAGATGTTCAAGAATCGGATCAAGTTATAAAGGTATTTAATGTTGGTGATACTGTATATTTTGAATATAAAAATGAGTATGAACCTTTTGAAAAGATAGGTGAACCATGGATAAATGATCCCCATAATATATGCACTTATTGTGATCAATTTTCAACTGGTAACGGGGTAATTGGGAGGCATTGGCATGAGTCTCTAGAAATAATATATATGGTCCAAGGCAGTATTGAAGTTACTACGGCGAATGGAAATATATTAGTAGGTGATGGAGAGGCAATTGTTATAGGTGGAACTACATTGCATGGCATAAAATCAATAAGTAGTAGTGGTAATCATCAATGTCTACACATTAAGTATGATTTCTTATTAAAATATTTAAATCGTGATGATTTTACATTAAAGATATTCAAGATAAGTAATATATCAAAATTTTTGTTTTATTATGAAAATGTTATAAAACATATAGAAGTTAATAATTATATTTCTCAAATGAAATATAAGGCTAATCTATTATTATTATTAACTACTATTGTTGAAGATGAGAATTATGCTAAAGAGAATATTGTTACTAGTAATTTTAATGATACGATAAATAAAATAATTTACTATATAAATTTTAATTATAAAGAGAATATAACTTTAAATTATGTAGCTGAAAAATTTAATTATACGCCACAAAATATTTCAATATTATTTAAAAAGTGCTTGGGAAAAACATTTCATAAATACTTAACAGAAATAAGATTAGAGAATGCAGTACATTTACTTTTAAACTCAGATAAAAAAGTTATAGATATATCTTTAGAGTGTGGCTTTCCAAATGAAATGGCATTTATAAATAAATTCAAATTGAAATATAACATGACACCTAATGCTTATAGAAAAAACAAAAGTAAATGATAGGATATAAGCTTCAGAATGAAAGTAATGAATATTAAATAAAAAGACTTGAGATTATGAGGAGAAAAAGAATGTATTTAGGAATTGATATTGGAGGAACTTTTATAAAATATGCATTAATAGATGAGAATAATAATGTAGTAGAAAAGTGGAAAAAGCCTTCTGAAATGAAAGAAAGTAAAGATGAATTTTATGATTATTTATGTGATGGCTTAGAGAATTATGAGTATGAAGCGATAGGTATATCAGCACCTGGAGTAATTGATAGTAATTCTAATGTATTATCTAAAGCAGCTCCCAATGTATGCGTTATGTGTGGCACAAATGTAAATGAAGAGGTATCAAAAAGGACAAGCAAGAAGGTTTGCACTCTTAATGATGCTAAAGCAGCAGGATATTGTGAGTTTAAAATAGGCAATGGTAAAGGGACTAAGTCTAGTGCTTATTTTGTAATTGGAACTGGAATTGGTGGATGCATTTGTGATGACCGTGGAGTTATCAAGGGGATGAATGGTATAGCAGGAGAATTTTCCCCTTTATTATTAGATTATAAGAATGGAAAAGGAAAGTTTTTTGCTACAATTGCTTCGATGTCAGCTTTAATTGATATTTATAATAGCAAAACTACTGAATGCTTAAAATATGGTACAGACGTATGTGAGAAGTATTTAAATGGTGATAAAATAGCAGTAGAAGCCATTAATGATTGGGTAGATAACATTTGTGTAGGTTTATATAACATTGTTTTATTCTTTAATCCTCAGGTCATATGCTTAGGTGGTGGAATTAGTGAAGAAGATTGGTTTATTGATCTTGTAAGAAAAAAATTTAGTAGTATGAAGGTATATTTTATGGATATATGTACTACTAAGATTGAACGTTGTTTATATAGCAATGATTCAAATATTTTAGGAGCAGTTTTATATGCAAAAGAAAATATAGCATAATAATTTTTGATAGATGTAAAAGGGGAGAATACTATGGCACAATTAAAAGTAGACTTTATGTCAAAAACATTAATGAGAACAGTTAGTATTAATGTTATTTTACCTGTAGATAAGTTGGTGTTTGATAAAGAGGAAGAAGTTAAACCTTTTAAAACTTTATACTTACTACATGGTATATTTGGAAATAATGGTGATTGGATTAGTGGAACAAGAATACAATCATGGGCTCAAGAAAAGAATATAGCAGTAGTAATGCCTTCGGGAGAAAATAAGTTTTATATAAATAATGAGTACACTTGTGAGAGATTTAGCGACTTTATAGGTGAAGAACTAGTTGAAATGACAAGAAGGATGTTCAACTTATCTCATAAGAGAGAAGATACTTTTATAGCTGGATTATCTATGGGGGGATATGGAGCCATAGTTAATGGACTTAAGTTCTATAATACATTTGGATATGTAGCAGGACTTTCATCAGGACTTGTTTTAGATGAAGTTGTATATGGGACAGAAGAAGGAATAACGGCTATGATGGGTGGTCGCCAATATTACACAGGGGTATTTGGTGATGTATCAAAGATAAAAGGAAGCGATAAAGATTATGAAGCATTAGCTAAGAAATTATCTGGAGTAGAGGCAGCTCCTAAGATATACTTATGTTGTGGCACTGAAGATTTCTTAATAGATGCGAATAGACAGTTTAGAGAAGTATTAATAGAAAATGGTTTTGATGTAACTTATGAAGAGGGACCAGGAGAGCATAACTGGTATTTTTGGGATGAATATATTTTAAAAATATTAAATTGGCTTCCATTAAGTGAATCAGTTCAAGGTATTAATAGTGGAAATGTAGGGATATAATAACTTATATTAATTTGAATATAGAAAAAGGAGCTTAATTAAGCTCCTTTTCTATTTTTAGATATATTTTTAGTTTCTTTACTTTCAAAAACTACTTTTAATCTTTCTAATCCTAATATTAATGCTCCACCAATAATGAAGAATATAAAGCTAAAGCTTGATAAGTTCATAGCTGGTTTTGCTACTTCTAAAGTTGTAGGTCCCATAAATATTGCATATAGAGAACCAATCATAAGTCCTAATATTAAATATACTGTTTGAGATCTGTATTTCTTTAGTACGAATTTAATAACTTTTATTGTTGTTGCTATACCAGTTAATACTCCTAAACCGAATATTATTAATATTGGTAAGTAAGAGAAATTAAAAGTAAGAACTTCTTTTACAGCACCTATTATTCCGGTATAAAGTCCAAATATTAAAAGTAATGTTGAACCTGATATACCTGGAAGTACCATTGCAGAAATAGCTATCATACCAGCTACAAATACAAATATACCTAATCCGATTGACAAGCTATCTAATGAAAGGTTAAGACCACCATTAGAAGATGCTGGATTGAAGTAAGTAATAAGAGCTACTATAGTGATTCCTATAATAGTAAATAAAATATTTTTGTATTTTCCAACTATAGAATCCTTCTCTTGACTTATTATTAATGGAATTGAAACTACTATAAATCCAGTAAATAAAGAACTTATTTTGTAGATTTGAGCATCGAATATTGATGATAAGAATAGTACTGATAATACCATTCCAGTAACCCAACCAATTCCTAATTTAAATAAGAAAATTAAAGAGTTCTTTTTGTTATCCATATTATCTCTTGATATCAATGAGTTTAGTGAATTTATAAAATCATCATAAAAACCAAGTATAAATGCTATAGTACCACCTGAAACTCCAGGAACACTATCAGCTAAGGCCATAAAAAAGCCACGAATAAAATTAATAATAAACAAATTATCACCTCAAAATTATGTTAATTTATGTTATAAGAAACATTTTAAATCAAATACTAAAATTAAACAATAAGATAAATTCAAAATCTTGGATTTTGTAAATAGAACTTTCTAGGATTTTGGAT
The DNA here is from genome assembly GCF_001405015.1 of Clostridium disporicum. GTDB lineage: Bacteria > Bacillota > Clostridia > Clostridiales > Clostridiaceae > Clostridium > Clostridium disporicum_B. Next base: position 22,120 of record NZ_CYZX01000016.1, on the reverse strand, counting down.
TTTAAAGTTACATAGAGTGTACTACTATTAACGTATGTGAATAGTGAGTTATATTTAAAGTGTTAAAATATTTATAAATTGTATTAAATATGAATTTACATTTAATTTATTGGAAATTTATATCATATAATTTTAGCGTATGATATAATTAAAAATAAAATATTTTTGTAAATTAGGAGAGTGATTATTTTTGGACACGAGTCTCATATGGCAGATAGGAATACTAATAATTTTGCTTATCATGTCAGGATTTTTTTCAATGTCAGAAACAGCACTAATGTCTTTAAGTAAAATTAGGATAAGGCATATGGTGGAAGAGGGAGTAAAGGGGGCTAAGCTAGTTGAGAAACTAACGGAAGACCCAAATAGGCTTTTAGGAGCGATACTTATAGGAAATAACGTCGTAAATATAGGTGCATCTGCGCTTGCAACTACTATTGCCACGAAAATATTTGGTTCGGCAGGAGCAGGAATTGCAACAGGTGTAATGACTATATTAGTACTTATTTTCGGGGAAATAACTCCAAAGTCTATAGCAAAGCAAAAATCTGAAAAGGTTGCTTTAAAGGTAAGCAAGATAATCAATGTGATTGTTAAAATACTAAAACCTTTTATAGGTATTTTTACTGCTATATCTTCAATATTTATAAGATTATTTGGCGGAGATCCAAAGGCAAGTGAACCATTTATAACAGAAGAAGAATTAAGAACCATGGTTGGTGTTAGTGAAGAGGAAGGTGTATTAGAAGATGTTGAAAAAGAAATGATTTTCAATGTTTTTGATTTTGCCGATGCTCATGTAAAAGACGTAATGGTTCAAAGAGTAGATGTAATAGCTGTGGATATAGATGCAAGCTATGAAGAAGTTTTAGATATAATAAAGACTGAACAATTCTCAAGAATACCGGTATATAATCAAACCATTGATGATATTGTGGGAATATTAAATGTAAAAGACTTAATTATGGCTGAAAAAAATTCAAAACCTTTTAAGGTATCTGATTACATGAGAGAGCCATATTATACTTTTGAATTTAAGAAGATAAAAGAACTTTTCAAAGAAATGAAGAAGACTAGAAATCATATATCAGTAGTATTAGATGAGTATGGTGGAACTGTTGGAATAGTTACTATAGAAGATTTAATAGAAGAAGTCTTTGGCGATATAGAAGACGAGTATGATGATTATGAAAAAGAAATAGAAGTAATTAAAGAAGATGAGTTTGTAGTTGATGGAAGTGCAAGACTAGATGATATAAGTGAACTTATAGGTGTTAATATGGAATCAGAAGAATTTGATTCCGTTGGAGGCTTAGTCATTGGAGAATTAGGAAGATTCCCAGAGCAAAATGAAGAGGTTCAATTAAACAATATAAGGTTCGTAGTAGAAGAAGTAGATAAAAACAGAATCAAGAAAGTTAGAATATATACTTAAATTAAATAAAGTGCGAGCTAAGGCTCACAAGTGAAAAGTCGACTTCGTCGAGGTGAAAAGGCTACTATGTAGCGGGGAAAAGTTAACTATGTTAAGGGGAAATGCTACTATAGTAGCAGAAAAAAGTATTTCACCTCGTTAGAGATCCTTTCTCTATTGACGTAGGCAATATTTTTCCAGCAGCTTCAGCTGACTTTTTCTCTTTGACGAAGTCAAACTTTTCAACAAAGTGCTTTGTACTTTATTTTTATGGTGATTTTATGAATTTTATGGATTTAGCATTAGATGAAGCACAAAAGGCATATGATTTAGGAGAAGTTCCTGTTGGAGCTGTTATTGTTAAAGATGGAGAAGTTATAGCTAAAGCATGTAATATGAAAGAAGCAATGAAGTTATCTACAGCTCATGCTGAGGTTTTAGCAATAGAAGAGGCCAGTAAAGCTATAGGTGATTGGAGATTAAATGGATGTGATATGTATGTTACGTTGGAACCTTGTGCGATGTGTGCTGCGGCAATAGCTCATTCTAGAATATCTAATTTGTATATAGGGACTTTTAACATTGATATGGGTGCTTGTGGAACTGTGATTAATCTTTTAGATTATGATATATTTAATAGTAGAGTTAATACTAATTGGTGTTATGATAAAAGGTGTAGTGATATGCTTACTAAATTTTTTGATACACGAAGAAAGAATAAAAAATAGAGAGGAGTTGATTATGTGAATCCAGTTGCTTTTGAAATTGCTGGAATGCAAATTAGATGGTATGGAATAATTATCGCTTGTGGTGTTTTAGCAGCTTTTGGAGTTACATATATAACTGCAAAGAAGAAAGAATTAAATTTTGATATTATTATCGACGGATTTTTATGGAGTTTTCCTTTAGCTATAATAGGGGCTAGGGTATATTATGTTGCCTTTGAATTTGAAAATTATCATTCAATATGGGATATGATTAATATTAGAAATGGTGGAATAGCTATTCATGGTGGACTTATTGCTGGATTATTAACAGCTTATATATTTACTAGAGTAAAGAAAGTTAATTTCTTTGAATACATCGATGTTGTAATGCCAGGAGTAATATTAGCACAAGCTATTGGAAGATGGGGAAATTTCATGAACCAAGAAGCTCATGGTGGACCGGTTACAGAACAATTTATAAGTAAGTTTCCTCAATTCATTCAACAAGGAATGCTTATAAATGGAACTTATTATCATCCAACATTTTTATATGAATCTATATGGGATTTATTAGTTTTTGCAATACTTATTTATATTTTATATAAGAAAAAGCAACAACATGGTATTGTTTTGGGAAGTTATATGATACTTTACTCTGTTGGAAGGTTCTTTATAGAAGGATTAAGAACTGATAGTTTAATGTTTTATGGTTTAAGAATAGCCCAAATAGTTAGTTTAACTGGAATATTGTTAGGTATAGTAGTTATAATTTTTGCTTGTAAGAAAAAAACTAAAAAATAGGATTAATTTACATGATTAGCATAAAGAGCATTATATATAAATATATTTATGTATAAATGCTCTTTTGTTATATAAAAATGAAATGTAATGGGCAATATAGAAGAAGATAATTAGGTTGACCTTTTTTAAGTTGTATGTTAACATATGTGTATAATTAGATAACGTGTCAAAACGTTAAAGTCTAGAGGAATTTATTCTAGTAATTATGGAGAGATGTCCGAGTGGTCGAAGGAGCACGCCTGGAACGCGTGTATAGGGGAAACTCTATCGTGGGTTCAAATCCCACTCTCTCCGCCATAGCCGTGCTAGATGGGGAGTCAGCGGTGCCCTGTAACCTGCAATCCGCTATAGCAGGATTGAATTCCTCACCTAGGCTTTAGTCTATATGGTCTGCCCCTATGCAAGTGATGTTGAGGGTGGGGTCCCACGCGACTTAAGACTATGAACCTCGTCAGGTCCGGAAGGAAGCAGCGATAAGTAGCCCCTGAGTGTGACGTGGATAAATCTAGCCTGAGTTAACTACATAGGTAACGCATATAGATTACTGCCGAAGTGAGGTGCACGGTTTTCATTAAACCTTTCTATAGGAAAGGCTTTTTTAATGTTTAAGAAAGTTATTTGAAATTAAGAATTTGACTATAAATTCTTGAATCTAAGAGATAATAGAAAAATTAATATATATTATCTTTTTATAAAATTTGGTTACTCTTCAATAGGATTAACAATATAGGACAAAAAACAATAGGACAGGAAAATAGGGACATTTCTTCTTACTCAAGAAATATCCCTATTTTTCTATGCTTTTTTATTTTTCTAAGTTTATAAACTGATAGTTTATATTGCTTTTTTCATCAGTGAATATTTCTGATTCAAAAGTAATGTTCCAGTTATTATAATCTATTTCAGGGAAAGTGGTATCTCCTTCGAAGTTTTTAAAAACTTTTGTTAAGTAGATTTTATCCACAGAATTAATAAACTGATTATAGATTTCTCCTCCGCCAATTATAAACACTTCCACAGGAGAATTTTTAAAATTGTTGATAATATCGTTGATATTGTGGATAACTTCTACAGAAGGATTATCCACAGTGTAATTTTTATCTCTTGTCAATATTATGTGTTTCCTGTTAGGGAGAACCCTTGGTAATGATTCAAATGTTTTTCTACCCATAACTATTGTATTACCAGAAGTAATTTTTTTAAATCTCTTTAAATCGTCAGATATATGCCATAAAAGTTTATTATCTCCACCTATAACATTATTCTGTGCAATGGCAACTATTAAACTAATCATAATTATATCCCCAATTCAAATTTTAGTTGTGGTTTAACTGGCTCATAATCTACCATTTCAAAATCATCGATTGTGAAGTCATAGAAGTTTGTTTTACCTTCTTTAAGTATTAACTTAGGTTGTTTATCACTAGGTGTTCTAGAGATTAATTCTTTAGCCTGCTCTATATGTCTATCATAAATATGTAGGTTATCTACAACGTGCATAAATACTCCAGGCTTTAATCCAACGTGTCTAGCTACCATCATCATTAACGCTACATATTGAACTTTGTTAACATGACCTGCAACACAATAATCAGAACTTCTTTGATGAAGGGTTACATCAAGGAATTCTCCTCTAACAGACCACACAGTAAGAAAAGCACAAGGATGTAATCCTTCAGTTTCTTCGAAATCTGAATATTGATATAAATCTATAATATGTCTTCTAGTGTAAGGTTCGTTTTTTAATCCTTTTAGTAATTTGTTCATTAGATCATATTTTCTAACAGTAGCACCATATCTTTGGCCTATTGTATTAGAGTTATTTACTTCCCAGTCTCTCCACCACATAATTCCGTATTTTTCTTCTAATACTGATAAGTCATTGCTTTGGTCTTGATATATCCATAGAATTTCTTTGATAGCTGATTTCCATGCTGTAGGTCTTAAAGTAGTAATAGGAAGTTCTCCTTTAGATATATCGTACTTTTCAACAACTTGGTTTATATATAGTGTATGAGCAGGAGTCCCATCTTTATATTTAGGTCTTATTTTGTGACCTTCTGTACTTGTTCCGTTTGTAAGAATTTCGTTTAATGTATTTTTAAATAATTCATCTGTTTTTGATATAAAGTTTTTAGTCATAGGTTCACCTCGAAAATCTATTTTAATATCATTATAGCATAGTTAATATTAAGAATAATTATTAATAAACAAATATAAAAAGAAACACAAAAGTTAATTTAATAACATAAACTTGGATATAAATAACATTATAATGTTAAAAAAATAACTATAAAAATTTGAGATAAGAAAGATTGTATGCATAAAAATTAATAATTATGCATATGGGCTTTTTGCTATCTGTTAATGTTTTTTAAGACTAGTTTTAAATAAAGTAGATGTTTAAATTTTGGATTAGGGAAAAATCTTTAACTATTAATAAATATTGGGTATAATAAAAGTAGATTAAATAGAGATAAAATGAGGTGAATCCCTTGGCATATACTGCTTTATATAGAGAATGGAGACCTAAAACGTTTTATGATGTAGTAGGGCAAGAACATATTACAACTACATTAAAAAATCAAATTTTAAATAATAGAATAGCTCATGCGTATCTTTTTTGTGGAACAAGAGGTACAGGAAAGACATCAACTGCGAAGGTTTTTGCAAAAGCGTTAAATTGTTTAAATCCTAAAGATGGAGAGCCTTGTAATGAATGTGAAATGTGTAAAAAGATAAATGAGGGGTTAGCAATAGATGTTACAGAATTAGATGCAGCTTCAAATAATGGGGTAGATAAGATTAGAGATATTATAGATGATGTTAAATATCCACCTCAAGAAGCTAGATTTAAGGTATATATAATGGACGAGGTTCATATGCTTTCAGCTGGGGCTGTTAATGCTTTCTTAAAAACATTAGAAGAACCACCAAGTAACGTAATATTTATTTTGGCAACAACAGATCCTCAGAAACTTCCTATAACTATCCTTTCAAGATGTCAAAGATTTGATTTTAAGAGAATAAGTAATAGTGATATAACAGATAGACTTAGAAAGATAGTTACAGAACAAGGTGTTATGGCTGACGATAAAAGTTTGAACTTAATTGCAAGAATTTCTGATGGAGCAATGAGAGATTCTTTAAGTATATTAGATCAAGCAATTTCTATGGGAAATGGGAATGTTCAATATGACACTTTAATAGGTATGCTAGGCCTAGTAACAAATGAGCATTTATTTAATTTAACAAATGCTATTATTCAGAGAAGTGTTGAGAAGGCTATAGGAGTAATAGAGGATGTAGTTTTTTCAGGAAAAGACATTTATTTGTTTATAAAAGATTTAATATCTCATTATAGAAATTTACTTATGGCAAAAGTAACTAATAATCCAGAAGAAGTATTAGATATGTCAGAAGAAAATATAGCACTTATCAAAGAGCAGTCTGCAAGATTAAGAGCTGAAGAAATAATGAGATGTATAAGAATACTTCAAGAGGCTGAGGGAAATGCAAAATTAAGCAAACAAGCAAGATTATATTTAGAATTGGCTATAATAAAAATGTGCAAAATAGAATATGATACATCTAATGAAGTAATATTATCAAGATTAAATAAATTAGAAGAAAATTTAAAGAGTGGTAATATTAAAGTTGTGGCAACTGAAGGTGTCAAAAATGAAATAGCAAATACAAAGCAAATTGTTGCTAATAAAGCAGTTAACAAACAACTTAGTTCTACTTCTCAGAATATTCAAGGTGGAAATAGTAATTCTACATTAAGTATTAATGACGTTCAAAAGGCTTGGAAAGATATATTAGATAGATTTAAGGCTAGAAGAGCTATGATAATATATGCTTCTATATTAACTGGAAGACCTGTAGCTTGCTCAAAGGGAATAGTAACTATTCAATTTGATAGTGATTATAAATTAAGTAAAGATAGATTAGATAAAGTTGAATACAAAAGCGTGATTAATGATATATTCTCAGAAGTATTAAGAGAAGAGGTTAAAGTTAATTTTATTGTAGAAGAAGAAAATAAAGGTGAAAAGCGTACAGAAGATATATTAGTAGAAACATTTGGCGCAGATTTGGTTGATATTATAGATGAATAAGAGTCATTTAGAATTATATTTTTAGATTATCGCTTATAGTAAAATATTTTAAAATAATATATAATAAAGAATATATTTTTATTTCAAGGAGGATATGTTATGGCAAGAGGTGGATTCCCAGGTGGTTTCGGTGGAGGAAACATAAATAACCTAATGAAGCAAGCTCAAAAGCTTCAAAAAGAAATGGCTCAAGCTCAACAAGAGTTAGAAGAAAAAGAATTCGAAGCTTCAGTTGGAGGCGGAGCTGTATTAGTTAAAGTTAATGGTAAGAAGGAAGTTCTTTCAATAAAAATTAAAGAAGAAGTAGTAGATCCAGATGACGTAGAAATGTTAGAAGATTTAGTACTTAGCGCAGTTAATGAAGCATTAAAGAAAGCTGAAGAAGAAACAGCTAACAAAATGGGTAAATTAACTGGTGGAATGAATATACCGGGAATGTTTTAATATATATTAGAGGCATACAAAGTAAAATCTTTGTATGCCTTATAAATTAAGTGAGACTCAAAATCTGCGATTTTGTTAATCGAACTTAACTGAAAGTTAAAATTTATGATTTAAAACAAAGGAAGGAGGAGTAATATGGACTTTTATCCAGTTGCCATAGAAAAATTAATTGAAGAATTTGCAAAGTTGCCAAGCATTGGTCAAAAGACTGCTCAAAGGTTAACATTACATATATTAAATTTGCCAGAAGAAGAGGTAAAAGAATTTGCAGATGCATTAGTTAAGGCTAGAGGAACAATAAAATATTGTTCTATATGTGGAAACTTTACAGATAAAGATCCTTGTGCAATATGTTCAAATCCAAGCAGAGATAAGAATGTCATATGTGTAGTGGAGCAACCAAAGGATATAATGACTATGGAGAAGGTTAAAGAGTTTAACGGAAGTTATCATGTTCTTCATGGAAATCTTTCTCCAATGCAAGGAAGAGGGCCACAAGATATAAAATTAAGAGAACTTGTTGCAAGAATGAGTGCTGATGTAAAAGAGGTTATAATAGCTACTAACCCTAATGTAGAAGGTGAAGCTACTGCTATGTATATATCAAGAATACTTAAACCTTTAGATATTAAGGTTACAAGAATAGCATCTGGTCTACCGGTTGGTGGGGACTTAGAGTACGCTGATGAAGTTACACTTTCAAAAGCACTAGAAGGAAGAAAAGAAATATAGAAGTACTTAGAATATAAAAGTTGAAACAATATATATAATTAAGCACTGACTTGATAATATAAGAATTTTTATCATTTATCTCATAAAAATTACTAAAGGCTTAGAACTAGCTTAGGCTCAGAAAAGTAAAATTTTTTAACGTAATTTTTATTACATAAATAATAAAGTTCTAGATAATATCCAGTGATAAGTTTACATATATATATTATTTCAACTTTATTTTTATAGGTATATTATGAAGCTGAAAATTCATTTAGGGAGTTTTAAATGTATTTAAGTTAAGTATTATGAATAGAATTTACTAATAATGTTAATAATAACAAGTAAAAATATTTTTAGGAGGTTCTATGATTAAAAAGAATATATTAGATTTTCTGTTAATTAAATATGAAAAGGAAGAACGTATAAGTCAGCAGATATTAACAGAGTTAAGAGAAACAATTAATGAAATGGAAGCTGCTGAAAGTCTATTTAATAATACTAACGATCCTAGACTTATAGAAGCAGCAATATATAAAGAAACAGCTGCTAAAAAAAGATTTGATTATTTATTTAGCATTGCCAAGGAAGAATATGGAGAAATTATAGAAATATAACATATAAACTGGTATAATATAGCATAATATTAATTGTGTAATATTATATGGAGGTTATATTATGGATATGGAACTTATTATTTACGGACTAGTAGGTTTAGCTTTATTATTTTTGGTTATAAAGTTACTTAAGTGGCCGATAAAGATACTTATAAATGGACTAGTTGGGATAGTATTATTATACCTAACCAACTACATAGGTGCATATTTTAATTTTTCTTTAGTAATAAACCCTGTGACAGCACTTATTGCTGGATTTTTAGGAATACCAGGGATAATATTTTTAATAATATTTAAGTTGTTTTTTTAAAACTACAGGGAACCTATTTTGGATAGGTTCCCTGTAGTTTCATAGATGGGAGTTAGAATATTTTGAATTGCCAATGAGTGAAAAGCTCTTATATAAGCATTTTATGGAGTAATATAAAAAGTGTTACTATAAAAAAATCAGGGTGTAAGCACTACATCCGCTTACACCCGTTATCATAAATAATCATCATATATGATGATTATTTATGATATTAATTTATCCAATGAATATATAAATATACGTGTAAATTCTTGTAAGTTATAATTTAAAATTATATAATCTTAAGAGAAATACAATGCTTATATAAAGTTATAAGAGTAGATTTAGAGTTAATAATAAATTTAGCTTTTTAAGAAATACAAAAAGGAGGAATGTTTATGGCAGCTGGAAATGGAGTTAATTGTGCATATTGCCCTGAACTTAAGAAAGGTACTTGTGATGGAAAAGGTGATGGATGTGTATGTTATAAGTGCCCTAGACATTTAGGTCAATGTATATGTGTTAAATATTGTAGAGAAACAGAATCAGTATTAATTTTTGATGAGGAATAGATATTAAATAAATCTTATGTGGAAACATAGGATTTTTTTTATTGACAATATTTCATAGGAACAATAATTAATTAATATAAATATTATAATAAAAATAAGATTATATAAAAGAAAAGGAGGCAGAAAATGCACAAGAAACTTTTTATACCTGGACCAGTAGAAGTTAAAAAAGAAGTATTGGAAAAGATGGCCACTCCTATGATTGGGCATAGAAGTAAGGAAGCATCAGAATTACAAAAATCTATAAGCGATAAAATGCGAAAGTTATTTTATACAGAAAGTGAAATATTATTATCCACCACATCTGGAAGTGGACTTATGGAAGGAGCTATAAGGTCTTGTACAGCAAAAAGAGCAGCTGTATTTTCTGTTGGAGCCTTTGGGAAAAGATGGTACGAAATGGCTGTGAGCAATAATGTTCCTGCAGATATTTATGAAGTGGATAAAGGGAAGGCTTTAAATGTTAATGAGATAGATAAAGCTTTATCTACAGGGAAATATGATTTTTTAACAGTAACTCATAATGAAACTTCTACAGGGATAATGAATCCAATCGAAGAAATTTCAGAGGTGGTTAAAAAATATCCAGAGGTTGTATTTGCTGTTGATGCAGTAAGCTCTGCAGCTGGAAGTAAAATTGAGGTAGACAAATATGGAATAGATATATGTATAACTTCAACTCAAAAAGCCATAGGATTGCCACCTGGAATGGCAATATGTACTTTTTCTGATAAAGCAATAAAAAATGCTGAGAAGGTTAAATTTAGAGGAACATACTTGGATTTATTAGCTTTATATAAATATATTAAAAAGAAGGATTATCAATATCCATCAACACCATCAATTTCACATATGTATGCACTTGATTATCAATTAGATTATATTTTAAATGTAGAAGGACTAGAAAATAGATTTGCAAGGCATATTGAAATGGCAAATGTAGTTAGAGAGTGGGGAAAAAAATATTTTGAGTTATTTCCAGATGAGAGATATATATCAAATACTTTAACTACTATTAAAAATAATAGAAATATAAGTGTAGCAAATTTAAATAAGGAATTAGGCAGAAGAGGATTCCAAATTTCTAATGGATATGGGGATTTAAAAGAAAAAACATTTAGAATAGCTCACATGGCTGACTGTACAGTTGAAGATATAAATGAATTACTAAGTCATATAAATGATATATTACAATTGAAATAGCTTGCAATTGTAGATAAAAGGGGGGGAATTATATGATTAAAGTATTAACAAATGACGGCTTACAACAAGAGGCTATTGATAATTTGAAACTATTGGGGATTGAAGTTACTAATTATCATTATAGTAAGGAAGAATTGAAAAATATTTTAAAGGATTTTGATGTTATTACAATAAGATCGGCAACTAAGATAGACTCTGATATATTAGATAGTTTAACTAATAAAAGTAACCTTAAATTGATAATAAGAGCAGGTGTAGGAGTAGATAATATAGATGTGACCTATGCCAATAAGTTAGGGATAGAAGTTAGAAATACACCTAATGCAAGTTCAGATTCTGTAGCAGAACTTGCAATTGCTCATATGTTTTCAGTTGCTAGATTTTTGGCAGATTCAAATTTTACTATGAGGATGGGTAGTTGGAATAAAAAAGAGTATGAAGGTGTAGAGCTTGCAGGAAAAACTCTGGGCATAATAGGAATGGGACGTATAGGAAGATCATTAGCTAAAAAAGCATCAGCAATTGGAATGAATGTGGTGTATTACACAATCGAAGGTAAGTATGATGACCTTACTTATAAGTTTGAATCATTAGAAGATTTATTAAGTACATCTGATTTTATTTCATTACATGTTCCTTATGATAAGAAAACAGGATATCTTATTGGTAAAAGGGAATTTGAGTTAATGAAAGAAGGAGTATATTTAATAAATTGTGCAAGAGGTAAGGTAGTAGATGAAGAGGCATTAGTAGAGGCTTTAGATAATGGAAAAGTGGCTGGTGCAGGAATAGATGTGTTTGAGCAGGAGCCCACATTAAATAAAAAGCTTATAAATCATAAGAGAGTGAGCGTAACTCCTCATGTTGGGGCATCAACTAAAGAGGCGCAGGATAGAATAGCTAGTGAGGTAGTAAATATAATAATAGATTTCTTTGATATAAAGTAGTTTTTTTAGAAGGAAGTGGTACATTAACATGGCTATAATAAGACCTTTTAGAGCATATAGACCTGTAAATGATTTAGTTGAGTATGTGGCAGCTCCACCATATGATGTTGTTAATAGTGAAGAAGCTAGGGCGTTAGTAAAAGATAATAAGTACTCTTTTTTAAGAGTTGATAGAGGGGAAGTAAACCTATCTAAAGATATATACAAATATGATGATAGAGTATATGAATGTTCTAGAGATTTATTAGATAGTATGATAAAAGAAGGAATATATATTCAAGATAAAGAGCCTATGTTCTATATTTATAGGCAGATTATGAATGGAAAAAATCAAACAGGATTAGTTATATGTGCATCTATAGAGGAGTATATAGAAAATAAAATAAAAAAACATGAAAATATAAGGGATGATAAAGGTATAGACAGAGTAAAGCATATAAAATATTGCAATGCTCATACAGGGCCTATATTTTTGGTTTATAGAGAAAATAAGTCTATAACAGATATTATAAATAAATATATTAAACTTAATCCTATATATAATTTTGTAGCTGATGATAATATAACTCATGTTGTTTGGAAAATTGATAACAAAGATGATATAAAATATATAACGGAATCATTTTATAATATAGAAAATTTATATATTGCAGATGGACATCATAGGATAGAAGCTGCAGCTAGAGTTGCTATGGAAAATAAAAAAAATAATAATAAAGATAATTTTAATGATGAAATAAATTATTTTTTAGCTATAGCCTACCCTGACAGTGAGGTAAATATATTAGATTATAATAGAACGATAAAAGATTTAAATGGATACACTAAGAAAGAATTTTTAGAAGAGGTATCTAAAAAATTTAAAATTAAAAAATCTGATAACAATAAGCCAGTATCGCCAGAGAGAAAGCACACATTTGGTATGTATATTGATAAAGAGTGGTATATACTCGAAGCTAATAGAGAAATAATAAATGAAAAGGTAAAGAGTGAGGAATTAGATGTATCAATTCTTCAAAATAATATACTAGCTCCTATCTTAGGAATAGATAACCCTAAAAAGTCAGATAGAATTGAATTTATTGGAGGAATAAGAGGGCTTAAGGAGTTAGAAAAAAGGGCTGATACAGATATGGCTGTTAGTTTCTCGTTATATCCTATTGAGATGAGCGATATTATGAGCATTGCAGATGAAGGTGGAATTATGCCGCCAAAATCAACATGGTTTGAGCCAAAGCCAAGGAGCGGAATTTTTATACACAAGTTTAATTAGTGGTAAATAACAAGTTAACAGTGACAAGTAAATAAAAAAACTGCTTATGCAGTTTTAGAAAAAATATTTTTAAAGTCAGCAATGCTGACTTTAATCATTTAATTTATCACTTGTCGGTTTTAACTAAATTAAAGTTTTGTTATCATTGACTTTAATATAAATGTAGAATTCTTAACTCCGATAGGTGTGAATTTTTCAAAGTCCATATGAGCTCCGTTATTTGCATTATCAGATATTGATCTAATAACTACAAATGGTATTTTGTTTAAGTAACAAACGTGAGCTATACTTGCTCCTTCCATTTCACAAGCTAAAGCTCCAAATTCAGCTTCAAGCCATTTGATTTTGTCTATAGAAGCAACGAACATATCACCAGAAACTATTCTTCCAGAGAAAGTTTTAAAATCTGTAGCTTCTTCACAAGCAGCTTTAGCAGTTTCTATAAGTTTAGCATCACATTTGAAATCAAATGTATCTAATCTTGGGATTTGCCCCATAGGATCTCCAAAGGCTGTTGTATCCATATCATATTGAACTAAGTTCTCAGCTATAACTACATCTCCAGGATATATATCTTTTCCTATACCACCAGCAACACCAACATTTATAACTGCTGAAACATTATATTCAGATGCAAGAATTTGAGTACATATTGCTGCATTAACCTTACCTATACCACAAACAACAGCTACAACCTCTTTTCCCCATAGCATACCTTTGTGGAATTTCATATTTGCTTTAACTTGAACATCTTCTAAGCTCATATCTTTTAAAAGAATTTCTAATTCTTCAGACATAGCGCCTATTATACCTAATACCATAATAAGTCCTCCTATAATATAATTTAAAACAATATTAGTCTACGAATATTATAATGGTTATTTTAAATTTTTAGTAGCTTTCTATTAAATTTAAATAATATCTTTTGTTATTGTAAGAAAAAAACATTGTATATGAAAGTATTATGGTCTAAAATAGTAAAAAATAATACACAAAGGAGAGTAAGACGATGTCATTAAGTCCAGTATGTAGAACCGGATTACTTATAGGAAATGAAGGATTAGATACATTAGCTAAATCTAAGGTAATAGTATTTGGTGTTGGTGGAGTAGGAAGCTTTGTAGTAGAAGCACTAACTAGAGCTGGGGTAGGAAATTTAATTTTGGTAGATAATGATACAATATGTATTTCAAATTTAAATAGACAAATTCATGCTACACGTAATACTGTTGGTATGATAAAAGTTGAAGCTATGAAAGAAAGAGTTTTATCGATTAATCCAGACTGTAAAGTAGAAGCAAAACAAGTATTTTTAACAGCTGATAATCTTGAGGAAATAATACCAAGTGATGTTGATTATGTAGTTGATGCTATAGATACTGTAACATCAAAGTTAGCTTTAGCTAAGTATTGTTATGAAAATAATATAAAAATTATGAGCTCTATGGGAACAGGAAATAAAATGGACCCAAGTCAATTTAGAGTTACAGATGTATTTAAGACAAAGGTATGCCCTCTTGCTAAGGTTATGAGATCAGAGCTTAAAAAGAGAGGTGTTAAAAAGTTAAAGGTAGTTTATTCTGAGGAAATGCCAATGACACCAGATAAAGGTGATGCTGTTCCATCAGGTAAAAGACAAACTCCAGGTAGTATGCCATTTGTTCCACCAGTAGCGGGAATGATAATTGCAGGAGAAGTAATAAAAGATTTAGTTGGAATAAATAAATAAAGTGCAAAGCACTTTGGGAAAAATTTGACTGCATCAAAGGAAAAAAAGTCACTACTGGATAGGAAAGATATTGCCTATCCAGTAGTGAAAAGCATATATACTAATACTTTTTATTTTAATGTTAGTTAACTTTTCCTCACTATAAATAGTAGCATTTTTATATCGATTAAGTCAGCTTTTAACCTATAAGTTTAGTTAGTAACATTAACATCTATTGTATATTTTTCTCCTATTAGATTATAAATAATTTTTTCAAGAGAAGATTTAGTATTTGAAATAGCTTGATCCTTTAATGATTTGCTATTCATCATTATTTTAAACTCATCATAAAGCTTTGTTCTCAAATCTCCAAATTCTTCAGAGGATAGTTGAATATCACCAAATCTCAATAAGCCTAATTCAGGATCAGAATATCTTGTTTTAGTTTCATCTATATTAATGCTAAAAATCTCAGGAGATGTAATAGATATAGTAATATGTTTATTTGAATTATCTAAAATTATATCTTTGGTGGTAATATTAGAAAAATCTACGGAATAAGAGCAGTTAGCGAAAAACGTTATAGTTTTACATTTTTTGAATATATCTAAATCAAAAAAACTTTTGTCTATTAATACACTCTGGCTTAATTCGACTTCTAAAGGAATGAGTTTATTTACAGTTTTAACTTCATTAACTAAGGTTTCTTCGGTTAGTATAGTAACATCTTTATATATATTTAGAAAAGAACCTATGTTTTTTAGTTTATATGAATATCTAAATCCTAAAAAAATTCCTAATGATAATATTACTAATGAAAATATAAGTAGTTTTTTAAAGTGAAATTTCTTAAATATTTTCTTTATAAATTTAAATATAAGCTCACATCCTGTATAATTATTTTAATAAAATATATTATTATGAAAAAATATATATTACAAATTGAATTAAAGTTAATATAAATAAAATTTGATTATAATGTTAGTTGAGTTTTAGATAAATTTATTTGTATAATAGGATAAGATAACTAATTTTTAGGAGATTTACTATGGAAAACCAAAAGGAAATATATATTGAGCTAGTTAATGGAACATTAAATGATTATGTTATTAAAGATAAAGATAAAATACTTATAGGCAGATTTACAATAGTTGAATTAGACAAAGAAAATAAAAAATGCAATGTAAAGTTAAAGTTTTATAGAGATAAAAACTATGATTTATTAAAAGATGCAATAAAGTCAATATTAAAAGCTATATTTAAAGATAATGATATATTTAAGGCGAATTTTATAGTGAATGAAAATACCAATTTAAGTCCTTTTTTAGATATGGGATTTACTTTAGAAGCAATATTTACAGATAATCTTTTCATAAAGGGAAATTTCCAAGATGAATTAGGGTTAGGTATAAATAGAAATGAATATATTAATTGTAGTAGAAATACTATAGTAGAATTAAAAGGACGTAATATTAAAATAAGAAATTTTACTCCTGATGATGCAGAAGAGCTTACTGAATATTACATAAGAAATAAAGATCATTTAAAAAATTTTGAGCCAACTAGAGATAGTAGCTTTTACACGTATGAGGTACAGAAAGAAATATTGCTAGAGAGCTATAGACAATTAATGACGGGAGCAGGTAGTGATTTAGGAATATATAAAGATGATAAGCTTATAGGGAAAATAAAGATTTCTAATGTTGTTTATGGGGTATTTAAGAACGGAATAGTTGGATACTCAATAGACAAAGAGTATGAAGGTAAAGGGTATATGAAGGAAGCTGTAAATCTAGCTTTAGAATATGCTAAGAATTATTTAGATTTACATAGATTAGAAGCTTCAATCCTTACTGATAATGTTAGATCTAAGGGAGTATTATTATCTTGTGGGTTTGAAGAGGTTGGATTAAACAAAAACTATTTATATATTAATGGTAGCTGGAGAGATCACATAACTTTTTATAAGATAATATAGTTATAGTATTATAGGAGAGTATGTAAATGGGAATAGTTTTAACAAATGATACGATAGTAAGTAAAGTTTTAAATAACAATATTATACTAGTTAGAGATAAGTCAGTTGAGAAAATACTATTTTGTAGAGGGATTGGATTTAACAAAAAAGTTTGGCCAAATATTAGAAGCTGGTTTAGAAGTAGATAAAATATTTACTATTGAAAATGAACAAAATCAAGAAAATCTTAAAGGGGTCATTAATAGGATTGATAAAAGTTTTATTGGTTTATGTGAAGAAGCTATAAGAGAAGTTTCTGATAAGTTAGGTGAAGAATTAAATGAATCAATTCATATAAGCTTAATAGATCATTTAGCGCTTGCTATAAGAAGAATTAAAAAAGGTGAGGATATAGAAAATCCATTCATAGTGGAGATAGAAACACTATATGCTAAAGAGTTCGAACTATCAAAAATATTTGCAGAAAAAATATATGATGCTTATAAGGTTAGTTTTCCTGATGGTGAATTAGGTTTTATTACTTTACATATTCATTCAGCTAGAAATAGTGGCAAATTATCTAATACTATAAAATATAGTTATTTAAGTAATACAGTAATAGAGTATATTGAAGATTGCTTAAATATAGAGATTGATAAAAAGTCATTAGATTATGCTAGGTTTGTAACCCATATAAGATTTGCAATAGAAAGAATACTTACAGATAAAAGATTGAAGAATGATTTAGTTGGTGTTATAAGGAATGTATATCCACTTGCATACAAAATAGCCCAAGAAGTATCTAAATTTATTGAAGAAGAATTAGAAAAAGAAGTTACTGAAGATGAAATTGCTTATTTAGCAATGCATATTGAACGATTTAGGGTTTCTATTGAGACATAAAAAAAGCTAAGTAAAACTTAGCTTTTTTTATATTTAAAATTAAACTTCAAAATTTACTACTG
Source organism: Clostridium disporicum (assembly GCF_001405015.1). Lineage (GTDB taxonomy): Bacteria > Bacillota > Clostridia > Clostridiales > Clostridiaceae > Clostridium > Clostridium disporicum_B. Next base: position 4,391 of record NZ_CYZX01000016.1, on the reverse strand, counting down.
CAGTTTCTCCAGCAACAACTGAACCAGATTCAACAGGAGTTATTGATTTAGCAGCATCTACATTAGTTATTAATACTGGAGTAGCTAAAGATAATCCTTTGCTTAATATAAACTCTCTATCTATTTTTATTATTGGAGTACCAGCTTTTACTTTTGTTCCTTGTTCTGCTAATTGTTCGAAACCTTCACCGTTTAAGCTAACAGTATCTACTCCGATATGAACTAATATTTCAAGTCCATTTTCTAAAGTCATAGCGAAAGCATGCTTAGTTTTGAATACTAAAGATAATTCTCCATCAGCAGGAGCAACTACAGTGTCTCCAGTGATCATTATAGCCATTCCATCACCTGCTAGTTTTTGTGCGAAAACTTGGTCTGGAACTTCTGATAGTGGAATTGCATTTCCTGTTGCAGCTGCAACTAAAAAGTTCTTTGGAGCTTCTTCAACTTTTGATTTTGACTTAAATAAATTCTTAAAAAAATTAGCCATATTATTTCCTGAATAAATCAGGAAGTCACTTCCTTTCTCAAAGCAAATTATTATTATAAAAATAAAAGGCATAAGTTTAATCTAACAAGAAAAACTTATGCCTGATTTAACAGTAACATATTTTAATTTTATTATATATATTCAAAATAATGGTGTCAATGCAAAAAGAATAAAAATATTTATCTGAAATCGTTGACAAATGTTGAATTAAAATATAAAATAACTAATATAAATTTAATAACATTTAAATATGAAGCGTGTAACCAATAAATAGGGGCATTAGCTGAAGAGGATATTTCTATATTCTTTTCAGCTTTTTTTATTGCTTAAAATTAAAAGAATAACTTTGTTGGAGCATTTAATATTTAAATAATATAAAAAATAGGAGGATAATTTATTATGATGAAGTATTTTCAAAAATTAGGTAAATCTTTAATGCTTCCCGTTGCAGCGTTACCAGTTGCAAGCATCTTAATGGGTATCGGTTATTGGATGGATCCATCAGGATGGGGAGCAAATAGTGCAGCAGCAGCATTTTTAATAAAAGCTGGTAGTGCACTAATAGATAACATGGGTATATTATTTGCAATAGGGGTTGCGGTTGGTATGTCAGATGATAATGATGGCACAGCTGGATTAGCAGGTCTTGTTTCATGGTTAATGATAACTACATTATTAGCACCGGAATCAGTAGCAATGCTTAAAGGGATAGATGTTGCAGAAGTTCCAGCTGCTTTTGGTAAAATAGCAACTCAATTTACAGGTATATTATCTGGAGTAATTGGTGCTACAGCTTATAATAAGTTTAAAGGAACTAAGTTACCAGCAGCGTTATCATTCTTCAGTGGTAAGAGATGTGTTGCTATAGTGACAGCGGGAGCATCAATAATTGCTGCACTAGTATTATTATTTGTATGGCCTGTAGTTTACGGAGCACTAGTATCATTTGGGAAATCAATAGTTTCAACAGGAGCAATCGGTTCAGGAATTTATGCATTCTTAAATAGATTATTAATACCAACAGGACTTCACCATGCACTTAACTCAGTATTCTGGTTTGATGTAGCTGGAATAAATGATTTAGGTAACTTCTGGGCTGGAACAGGTACTTATGGAGTAGTTGGTATGTATATGACTGGATTCTTCCCGGTTATGATGTTTGGTCTTCCAGCAGCAGCTTTAGCTATGTATCATACAGCTAAAGACAATAAGAAAAAAGCTGTTTATGGTTTATTATTAGCAGCAGCAGTAGGTTCATTCTTTACAGGAGTTACAGAACCATTAGAATTCGCATTTATGTTCTTAGCGCCAGGACTATACGTTCTTCATGCTGGATTAACAGGTATATCAGCATTTGTATGTACATTATTACCAACAAGAGCTGGATTTAACTTCAGTGCTGGTTTAGTTGACTACATTTTAAGTTTCAAAGCTCCAATGGCTGAAAATCCAATAATACTATTAGCGGTTGGATTAGTATTTGCAGTAATTTACTATATAACATTCAGATTTGCAATTACTAAGTTTAACTTAAAGACTCCTGGAAGGGAAGAAGAAAGCGAAGATGAAGTAGAAGTTAAGCTTTCAAACAATAACTATACAGAAATTGCATCTACTATATTAGAAGGTTTAGGTGGAGTTGAAAATATAGTTTCAGTAGATAACTGTATTACAAGATTACGTTTAGAAATTAGAGATAATACAAAGGTAAATGAAAAAATTATTAAATCAGCAGGTGTAAGTGGGATTATAAGACCAGGAAAAACAAGCATACAAGTTATAATTGGAACACAAGTACAATTTGTAGCAGATGAATTTAAATTGTTATGTAAAACTAGTAACGATATGTAATTTGTGAAAAGTAAATGATAAAATAAGGTGTAGTTAGCTAAACTACGCCTTTTTTATATGAATAATTAGAAGAGGTAATTCTAAAGATAAAACTATAAATAATGAGGTAACGTTATTATGGGAAGTAAAATTAATAAGTTATTAAACTTTTTTCAACTATTAGGAAAAGCTATTATGATACCTATTGCGGCTCTACCTGTAGCAGCATTGATGTTGAGATTAGGTAAAGCAGATGTATGGGGACCTAACTTGTTTGGAGGAAATGGTATACCGTGGATGGTTGCTGCAGGAGAAGCAGTAATAAATCAAATGAATTTATTATTTGCAATAGGTATATCTGTTGGATTAGCAGATGATAATAATGGAAGTGCAGGCTTAGCAGGAGCTATTGGATATTTTGTGTTTACAAATGTGACGTATAGTTTTGCTGAACAGTTATATCAAGGTAGTAGTATAATTGATATGGGAGTTTTAGCCGGAATGATTGCGGGAATAGTTGCAGGATTACTATATAATAAATATAAAGAGATAAGATTACCTCAATTTCTAGGATTCTTTGGAGGAAAAAGGTTTGTTCCTATTGTAACATCTTTTGTAATGTTATTATTAGGATTAGTATTTGGTGGTATTTGGCCTAATATACAAGAGAGTATAAATTCCTTTGGTAATACGATAGCTACATCTGGAATAATAGGAGCATTTATATTTGGTTTTTTAAATAGATTATTAATACCTTTTGGGCTTCATCATGCACTAAACTCAATATTTTGGTTTCAATTTGGAGAATTTACTACTGCAAATGGTGAAGTTGTTACTGGAGATATGGTTAGATTTTTAAGTGGAGATCCAACAGCTGGTATATTTCAAACAGGATTCTTTCCTATAATGATGTTTGCTCTACCGGCAGCATGTTTGGCAATGATTTTAGCAGCTAAAAAAAATAGAAGAAAAGCAGTTACAGGTATGTTGGTAAGTATAGCTTTTACATCATTTTTAACAGGAATAACAGAACCTATTGAATTTTCTTTTTTGTTTTTAGCCCCTGGATTATTTCTGATACATGCTATTTTAACAGGATTATCATTAGCTGTTACATCATTTTTAGGAATTAGGGCTGGTTATTCCTTTTCTGCTGGATTTATAGATTACTTATTAAATTTTAATTTGGCAGAGAGACCTATCTTATTAATATTGGTAGGGGTGGTTATGGGAATTATTTATTTTATAATTTTCTATTTCTGTATAACTAAATTTGATTTAAAGACTCCTGGAAGAGACGAGGATGATGATAATATTGAAGAATGTAAAGAAAAAGAAGAGGTAAATGTTAATAAATTAGAAGATAAAGAGGTAGCTATTAAACCATTAAGGTCTAAGCTAGATAAAATTGCAGAATGTATTATAGACGCAGTTGGAGGAAAAAATAACATCGAACATGTTGATTCGTGTATTACTAGAATAAGGTTGCAATTAAAGGATAGTAATAAGGTAGAGAAATCAAAGCTAAAACAGATAGGAGCTACAGAAATAATAAGATTAGGAAAAAACAATGTACAAATAATAATAGGAACTGTGGCAGACCCTGTAGTAAGCAGAATAAGAAGAATAATAAAAAATATTTAAATATTAGAGAAGAGATGAATAATCTCTTCTTTTTTGTGGAAATATAAATGTACATTATAAATAAAAAATACAACATATGTAATAAAATAGAATATAAAATGAATAACTTATCCTGGTGTATCAATAGTCGAAAAAAGACTAAAAATGTAGAAAAACAGAGAAATATAAAAATAAACTTAATAATAGGATAAATTAAGATATATTTATATTTATCAAGGTGATATTATAGATTATGTTCTTAGGGAGCAGCGCTTCCAATGAATAATAAAGCTTCTAACTTCAATTAAGTTAAAACTTATTAAAAAAGTATTGACATAATAGTTAGTAAGTGGTAAGATAAGAAAGTCGCTTGAAGCGATAACAAAATATGGTCTTTGAAAATTGAACAGAATATAGTTAAAATAAATCCAGCAATTCTTTTGAGAGT
>NZ_CYZX01000015.1 GCF_001405015.1 Clostridium disporicum | reverse complement strand
CTAAACAGAGTTTATAGTTAGATAGGGTTGTAATTTGTACAACCCTATTTTGAGTACAATATCAACAATTTAATCTAACAGAGCCTTATTTTAAAATATAAAAATTAAGAAATAATATAAAACAATATATATTAAAAATAAAGAACTCTATATGAGCTTTATCATAAAGTCTTAATTTTTAAATCTTAACTATTAATTGTAGAAAGAGGAGAGAACAAAATGGCATTTGAAAAATTAGCAGAATTAATATTCCCTAATATTGATAAGACACCTCAATATTATATTGAAAAGTATCCTAAAAGAAATTTAAAAGAAGGTGCTGTAGTATGTAGATATGCACCATCTCCAACAGGGTTTCAACATATTGGAGGAGTATTTGCAGCTTTAATAAATGAAAGATTAGCAAGTCAAACTGAAGGAGTATTTTTCTTAAGAATAGAAGATACAGACCAAAAGAGAGAAGTTGAAGGAGCTATTGAAGATACAATTGCTACAATGCATAATTTTGGTATGGACTTCAGTGAAGGAATGACTGGGCAAGATACTTCAAAAGGTGAATATGGTCCATATAGACAAAGTGAAAGAGCTGAAATATATAAAACTTTTGCTAAAGATTTACTATTAAAAGGATTAGCTTATCCATGTTTCTGTACTCCAGAAGAATTAGCTGAATTAAGAGAAAGACAAGTAGCTAATAAGATAACTCCAGGATACTATGGAGAATATGCTAAATTCAGAAATATAACTGAAGAAGAAGCTATAGAAAGAATTAATAACGGAGAAAGCTATATTTTAAGATTAAAATCACCAGGAAATATTGAAAATAGAGTTGAGTTCCATGATTTAATTAAAGGTGATATTTCTTTCCCAGAAAACAATCAAGATGTTGTTATAATTAAAGGTGATGGACTTCCAACATATCACTTTGCTCACGCAATAGATGATTATTTAATGAGAACAACTCATGTTATAAGAGGAGAAGAATGGTTATCATCACTTCCAATACATGTTCAATTATTTGATGTTTTAGGATTCGAAAGACCAAATTATGCTCATATTCCAACAATAATGAAACAAGAAGGTGGATCTAAGAGAAAACTTTCTAAGAGAAAAGATGCTGAAGCTGCAGTTTCTTATTATAAAGAAGTAGGATATCCAACAGTATGTGTTATTGAATACTTATTAAATATCGTAAATTCAACATATGAAGAATGGAGAGCTGAAAATCCAACTGCTGATTATCACGAATTTAATGTTCAATTAGAGAAAATGAGCAAGAGTGGAGCATTATTTGATTTAGTTAAATTAAATGACGTTTCTAAAGATGTTATAGCTAGAATGCCAGCAAACGAAGTATATGCTCAATATACAGCATGGGCTAAAGAATTTGATAAAGAAATGTATGACCTAGTAACTTCAAATGAAGCTATGGCAAAAGAAGTATTTAATATAGATAAAGAAGGTCCAAAGCCAAGAAAAGATTTTGCTAAATGGGATGAAGTTAAAGACAAAATATTCTATTTCTTTGATGAATTATTCTACAATGAGACAGCAGAACAAGTAGAACTTCCAAAGACTTTATCATTAGAAAATGCTAAAGCTATAATCGAAGAATATGCTAAGAGATTTACTTTTAATATAGGAAGCCAAGAAGCTTGGTTTGAAGAGTTAAAAGTAATAGGAGCAGAGCTTGGATATTGCGCAAATAGAAAAGAGTACAAAGCTAATCCAGATGCTTTTAAAGGAATGATTTCAGATGTTGCTGGAGCAGTAAGAAGTGCATTATCACACAGAACTAATACTCCAGACCTTTATACTATAATGCAAATTATGGGTGAAGAAAAGGTAAGAGAAAGATTTGAAAGATTTTTAAGTTTATAATATATTAGATATTTATAAGATATAAGAATTCTCTACTTAGTTAGAGAGTTCTTATTTTTTATTTATATAATTTTATAATGGTATAAATTTAATATTATTGGAAGAGAACATTACAATGCTATTTTAAACAATTAATACAAGGTATTACGAAGAGAATAATGTACAAACTATTATTGTAGCGGTGGTAGAACTAAGTATTAGACTTGGCTGTATCAGGGCTAAATATATTTTAAAGAGGTGCTTTGTATATGAGTAAAAATGCAAATTGTGGATGTAATAAGGCGCAAAAATCAGCAGGCAACAATCAGTGGGCATCACCAGCTAGTGTACAATCAAGTATTTATGATAATTGTAAATGTAATAAAAAACAAGAGAAAACAGCAACTAATAATCAATGGTAATGCTTAAATAAATATAAAACTATATAAAATATAAATGTATTAAATTTTAATACATAACTTTATAAATAATTTCCATGTATTAAGATGAACTTAAAGAACATACTATTAATGAAACTTAATGAAGGAGGAGATTTCTAATGCATAATTATTGTAAAACAGCTACAAATAACGCATGGGCATCAAAACCTACATCAAGTTTAAATAGTTGTCAAAGTTGTAGGAGTCATAAAGAAGAAAAAACTGCTACAGATAATAAATGGACATCTACAAAATAGATTTGGCGACTCAGAAGTTGGTAATAACCCGTTACCTTACTTCTACTAATTCAATCATTTCACCTTACTAAGATGAGGTAGTCAACGGAGATGGGTATAAAATGAATCTTTGAGAAATTAATTAATTTCAATATAATTTTCATAATTTATATTCATACAAAAAAAGAGGTGGCCAGTGGCCACTTCTTTTTATAATTTAAATGATGATTTTAAAGGTACGATTCTATTAAACACTAATTTTTCAGATGTAGTATATTTAGAATCTACTGTAAAGAATCCGTTTCTAACCATTTGGAACTTATCTAGTGGACTTGCATTTTCTACAGCTACTGGTTCAATAAATCCTTGTAAAATTTCCATTGAGTTAGGATTTATTTGTTCTAAGAAGTGTTTACCTTCATTTCCTTCTTGATCATCTAATATTAATGGCTCATATAATCTAAATTCAGCAGGTTTTGCAGTTTTAGCATCTACCCAATGTATAGTAGCTTTAACCTTTCTTCCAGTGAATCCTGAACCACTTTTAGTTTCTGGATCATAAGTACAGTGAACTTCGATAACTTCACCATTTTCATCTTTTATTACATCAGTACATTTTACAAAATAAGCACCTTTTAATCTAACTTCGTTACCAGGGAATAATCTAAAGTACTTTTTAACCGGTTCTTCCATAAAATCTTCTCTTTCGATATATAGCTCTCTAGAGAATGGAACTAATCTCTTACCGAAAGATTCATCTTTAGCGTTATTTTCTATTTCTAACATTTCTGTTTGATCTTCAGGATAGTTAGTTATAACTAATTTTAAAGGTCTTAAAACAGCCATTGCAAGTGGAGCTTTCATTTGTAAATCTTCTCTTATGAAATAGTCTAACATTTGAGAATCTACTATTGAGTTAGCTTTAGCAACACCTATGGCAGAGCAGAAGTTTCTTAATGCTTCTGGCGTACATCCTCTTCTTCTAAGACCTGATATAGTAGGCATTCTTGGATCATCCCATCCATCAACAACACCTTCATCAACTAATTGTTTAAGCTTTCTCTTACTCATAACAGTATTAGTCATGTTTAATCTAGCAAATTCTATTTGTCTTGGAATTGACTCCATTTCACATTCCTTAACAACCCAATCATAAAGAGGTCTATGATCTTCAAACTCTAAAGTACAAATAGAGTGAGTTACAGATTCAATAGCATCTTCTAATGGATGAGCAAAGTCATACATTGGATAGATACACCACTTATCGCCTGTATTATGATGAGTAGCATGAGCTATTCTATAAATTATAGGATCTCTCATGTTCATATTAGGAGAAGCCATATCTATTTTAGCTCTTAAAACTTTTTCTCCATCTTTAAATTCACCTTTTCTCATTCTTTCGAATAAATCAAGGTTTTCTTCAACTGATCTACTTCTATATGGACTTTCTTTACCAGGTTCAGTTAATGTTCCTCTATATTCTTTAGCTTCTTCAGGTGTTAAATCACAAACGTAAGCTAATCCTTTTTTTATTAATAAAACAGCTCTGTTATACATTTCTTCAAAGTAATCAGATGCAAAGTAAAGAGCATCCCAGTTTCCACCAAGCCATTTAACATCTTCTTTTATTGATTCAACATATTCAGTATCTTCTTTAACTGGATTAGTGTCATCAAATCTTAAGTGAGTTTTACCTTTAAATTCTTCAGCTAATCCAAAGTTTAAAAGTATTGATTTAGCATGACCTATATGAAGATAACCATTTGGTTCTGGTGGGAAACGAGTTATTATTTCTTTATGCTTTCCACTATTAAGGTCTTCTACAATTATATTTCTTATAAAATTAGAAGAATTAATTTCATTTGACATAGTATTACCTCTCCTATTATCATATTTTAGTTTATTTTGAAATTAAAAGTTAATAAATATTATAAATACAACTTATTATTTAATCAAATTTCAACGGTTAAACTATATATTTTATATATTTACTATTAATAATAATTTTAATCTAATATAAGTAAAAAAGAAAGTAACCTTTATATAAAAAGTTATATAAATACAATAAAATCGACAATAAAATTATAGATGTGAATAAAAGAATCAATATTTCTAAAAATATAAATAAGACTCATATGTATTTTTAGGAGGTATAATATGACCAATTTAATTTGTAATGTAGAAAGTTGTATACATAATAATTCTGCATGCTGTTGTAAAGAAGGAATAACAGTAGGAGGGTCTGAAGCATCTTCGGCCTCAGCAACATGTTGTGATAGTTTTGAAGAAAAGCATGGAGCTTTCACAAGTAATTTTGAAGCACCTCATGGAAGCTTAAATGTTCAATGTGAAGCTGAAAATTGTACATATAATGAGAATCGTATGTGTGCAGCAGAAGCAATACATATTGCTGGCATGAATGCATGTACAACTGGAGAAACTGAATGTAATAGCTTTGTACCAAAACTTTAAGTTTGACCTAAATAAAAGAGGATTATTGTTTTACGACAAAGTGGAGGTTTTCACTTGTCGTAGACAATTTGCATTATACAAAGTATATTTTCATTTAGCGTAGCAATTTTTAATGTGGCGAAGCTACAGTATTGTGTGTATAATTAATTGTATAATAATAACAATTTAAAGGGTGAATAATGAAATTAAATTATATTAAAAACTTAAACGAAGGAAGTCTAGAAATTAAACCTATTACTTTTTGGAAGGCTATAATACTATCATTTATTTTTGATATAACTTATAGTTTTGTATATACTCCTATAAGTATATTCGTAGAGTTTTATAGAGATATGTTCTTTATGAATAGCTGGAGTGAAAATTTATTAACAACTATAACAGATTTTATTTATCAATATGGAATTATGTTAGTTATTATAGTGTTAATTAATAGAAGTTTTGAAACTAATGGAAATGTATTATATGATGAAAAAATCTCTAAGAAAAAGTACTTAGCTGGAGTAGGTATGATAGTTGGATATATATGTATTACCTATGGAGTATTTGATTTTCTATTATATTCATTGCCAACTCTAAATGAGGGGCTATATGAATATTTAGAACAATATCTTTTGAATACATCATATATTTTTATATTTATTTCAAGCTGCATTATGGCTCCGTTCTTTGAAGAGATATTATATAGAGGAATATTGTTAAATGGATTATTAAAAAAGTATAGTTATAAAAAAGCAATAATATATTCAGCGCTTATATTTGGTATAGCTCATATGAATTTACCACAAGGAATAAATGCATTTCTTCTAGGTGTAATTATTGGACTAGCCTACTATTATACAAGATCAATTTATGTTTGTATGGGTATGCACTTTGCTAATAATTTTTTAGTTAATTTTGTAGTATATCCAGAATCAAGATTATGGACAATAATTTTGTTTATAGTAATTCCTATAATAGGACTAATTATTTTTATCAAATCTTTTAGGACAATAAAGAATAATAAAGGAATTGAAAATGTATAAAAACATCATTAGAAAAAAGGTATTAGACTTAAGACATAATTTAAAAAAAGAAGAAAAGAAGAGGTTAGATAGGATAATATATGAATCAGTAATAGAAAATGATCTATATATAAATGCCAACAAGATTTTTATATATGTAAGCTATAATAATGAAGTAGATACAATAGATATAATTAAAAATTCAATAGATAATAATAAATCAGTTTATGTGCCTAAGATTAATATAGAAGATAAAACTATGAAGTCAGTAGAAATTCACAGTTTAAATGAACTAAGTGTTAATAAGTATGGTATTTTAGAACCTAATATTGTGGATAAAAATAATACTGAAGAAAAATTTGATATCATAATAATGCCTGGAATAGCATTTGATAGTGATGGTAATAGAATCGGATATGGTGGGGGATATTACGATAAATATATTTCAAATTTAAATTATGATGTAGTTAAGGTAGCATTGGCATATAATTTTCAGATGGTGAATTATATAAAAGCAGAAGAGCATGATATTAAAGTAAATTATATATTTACTGATAAAGAAATGATTTATATAGAAAATACAATTTAGAAATAAAAAAGAGGCTGAAAATCAGCCTCTAAATTTTTATCTTTCTTTGTTAGCAATTTCAGTTTTAATTCTTTCAACGAATGAATCTAATGCAATTGCACCTTCATCATCGTTCTTTCTACTTCTTACTGCAACTTCATTGTTTGCAGCTTCCTTTTCTCCAACAACTAGGATATAAGGAACTCTTTCAAGTCTAGCTTCTCTTATTTTATAACCAATCTTTTCAGTTCTGTGGTCAACTTCAACTCTAACACCATTGTTTCTTAAAGTTCTAACTACGCTATCAGCATAATCAGCATATTTATCTGAAAGTGGAAGAACTTTTACTTGAACTGGAGCCATCCATGTTGGGAATGCACCAGCATATTTTTCTATTAAAGTTGCAATAGTTCTTTCATAACATCCGATTGAAGATCTATGAATAACAAATGGTATTTTCTTTTCACCATCTTTATCTATGTAAGACATACCTAATCTTTCACCTAGAGCAAAGTCTATTTGAACTGTTATTATAGTATCTTCTTTTCCATGAACGTTCTTAGATTGAATATCAAGCTTTGGTCCGTAGAATGCAGCTTCACCTTCAGCTTCAACATAATCTATATTTAAGTGATTTAATATAGTTCTCATTTGGTTTTGAGTAGCTTCCCAAGCTTCTGGGTTATTTATATATTTTTCAGTATTAGTTGGATCCCACTTAGAGAATCTATAAGTTATATCTTCTGCAATTCCTAGAGTTTCCATAACATAGTTTATTAAGTCTATAACTTCTCTAAATTCTGATTCAACTTGTTCAGGAGTACAAATTATATGTCCTTCTGAAAGTGTGAATTGTCTAACTCTAGTAAGACCATGCATTTCTCCAGAAGCTTCTTTTCTGAATAGAGTAGAAGTCTCAGCATATCTTATTGGAAGATCTCTATAGCTATGTTGTTCTGCATTATAAACAGTGAATTGGAATGGACAAGTCATTGGTCTTAAAGCCATAACTTCTGTATCTTTTTCTTCATCACCTAATACAAACATACCATCTTTATAGTGACTCCAGTGACCAGAAGCAACAAATAAATCATTTTTAGACATAAATGGAGTTTTAGTTAAAACATAACCTCTTTTTTCTTCTTCATCTTCAATCCATCTTTGAAGAGTTTGGAATAATTTAGCTCCCTTAGGCATGAATAGTGGAAGTCCTTGACCTACTTTTTCATCAGTAGTAAATATTCCCAGTTCTCTACCTAATTTATTATGATCTCTCTTTTTAGCTTCTTCTAAAGCTGCTAAGTGAGCCTCTAAATCAGCGTTCTTTAAGAATGCTGTTCCGTATATTCTAGAAAGCATCTTATTCTTTTCGTCACCTTTCCAGTAAGCACCAGCACTTCTTATAAGTTTTATAGCTTTAATATTCTTTAATGACATTACGTGAGGACCAGCACAAAGGTCTGTAAAATCACCCATTTTGTAGAATGAAATAACTTCATCTTCTGGAAGTTCATTTATTAATTCAACCTTATAAGGTTCATCCTTCATAAGTTCTAAAGCTTCATTTCTAGGAAGTTCAAATCTTTCTATTTGAGGATTTTCCTTTATTATTTTTTTCATTTCAGCTTCGATTTTTACTAAATCGTCTGCAGTGAAAGCTTTTTCTACATCAAAATCATAATAGAATCCATTAGCTATTGAAGGTCCTATAGCAAGTTTTGCTTCAGGGAATAATCTTTTAACAGCTGCAGCTAATACGTGAGAGATACTGTGTCTTACTGTATCCTTTCCTTCTTGAGAATCAAAAGTACATATAGCTAATTCACAATCTTCATTTAATTGAGTTCTTAAATCAACAACCTCTCCGTTAACAAGACCACATTGAGCATTTCTTGCTAATCCTTCGCTAATAGATTTAGCAACATCTAAAACTGATGATCCATTTTCAACTTCTTTAATAGATCCATCTTTTAAAGTAATTTTAATCATTTTATATATCTCCTTTCATTTTGCTGTATAAAAAAAGCTCTACGTCACTTTTCTTATACAAATTTAGTATAGAAAAGGGACGAGAGCATATAATTCTTCCCGCGGTTCCACCCTTAATTGCCTAAAATTTAGGCCACTTAAATATCATCGTAACGTGATGTAAACGGACTTTATTAGAGTCACTCAGAGCTGGTTTTCAACTAGTTTCAAATAAAAATACTTACAGCTGATGTATTTTCTCTCTGGAAATGAAGTGGTAGTTTACTCGTCTCTTCAACGTTTTTATATATTTATAGAAAATATTATAAATATCTACATAAGAAATGTCAATAATTCGGATGATTTAATAATGAATTTAAAACTCTGAATGTGAGCAAAGTAAATATATTTTATAAATATTTCTAAAATATATTGTAATATATGGAATAAGGTGTATAATTAATAATATAGTAAGCAGATGTGGCGAAATTGGCAGACGCACTAGACTTAGGATCTAGCGCCTTTGGCGTGGGGGTTCGACTCCCTTCATCTGCACCATTTAAACCTTCGATTTATATCGGAGGTTTTTTATTTTATAAAATAGTTATAAAAATAGTGAACTTTTAATATAGATATAACAAGAAAATAAGTTAGCAAGAAATTAATAAATATTTGCGGAAGTGACTCAACGGTAGAGTGTCACCTTCCCAAGGTGAAGGTTGCGGATTCGAATCCCGTTTTCCGCTCCAAGAATAACTAATATTATTTAGATATAGTATTAGTTATTTTTTATTTTTGTAGTATAATCAATTCATATTACGAGAGAAGGTATGGTATATGAATATAAGACATTTAAAAATTTTTATAACTGTTGCTGATTGTGGAAAAATGAGTGAAGCAGCAGAAAGACTTTTTATATCACAACCATCTGTTAGTCAAGCTATTAGAGAAATAGAAGATTATTACGGAGTTAAGCTATTTGAGAGACTTTCAAAGAAACTTTACATAACAGAAAGTGGAGAATTATTATTAAGATATGCTAGACATATTGTTAGTTCTTTTGATGAAATGGAGGCAGATTTAAAAAATTCAGGGCAAAACATATGCTTGAAGATCGGATCAACTGTCACTGTAGGAACTTGTATATTAAATGATATTATAAGTAAATTTGAAGAAGAAAATAAAGATATATCTACAAAAATAATTGTAAATAATACTAATGTTATTGAGAGTATGTTATTGCATAGTAATTTAGATATAGGAATAGTAGAGGGGATAGTTAATAATAAAGATCTTGTAAGAATTCCTATATGTAGTGATAAACTAGTTTTAGTATCAGGAAAAAAACATAACTTTTATTATAAAGATGAAATAAATATTGAAGAACTTTCAGGTCAAGATATGATTTTTAGAGAAAAGGGAAGCGGAGCTAGAGAGATATTTGACTCAATACTAGAAGAAAATAATATAGCTGTAAATGAAAAATGGAATAGCACAAATACAGAAGCTATAAAAAATGCAGTTATTGGGGGGCAAGGGTTAGGAATATTATCTACATTGATAATACAAGATGAAATTAAAGATGGTACACTACATATAATTCCAATAGAAAATATAGATATTTCGAGAGAAATATGTGTAGTGTACCATAAGGATAAGTTTATATCAAACCATTTAAAAAGATTGATAGAAAGTATACAATACTTAAAATAAGATTTTTAAAATGCCATATAAGCTATTGTTCCTATTAATCCTGAACCAAAAATAATTAATATAGGATTAACTTTAAATTTTCTGATAGCAAAAAGTCCTCCTACGAATAATAAAAATTCTATAGGTCTAAAATTTGATAATACTATATCTTGCTTTTCAGCTTGGAAAATAGCAAGTGTTAAAATAGATAATCCTGCTGAACTTATAAGAGCAACTACTGCAGGACGAAGACTAGCCAATATAGTTTGTACACCACCGAAATTACGATATTTATAATAGTAGTGAGCTAGTATAAGACAAATAATAAATGAAGGAATTATACATCCTAAAGTACAAATAAGAGCACCAGGTAAACCAGCTAATCGAGTTCCAACAAATGTTGCTGAATTAATAGATATAGGACCTGGTGTCATTTCGGCAATAGTAATTAAGTCAGCAAACTCTGGAAGAGTCATAAGTCCATGTATATTTACTATTTGATTTTGTATTAGAGGTATAGCAGCATATCCACCACCAACACTAAATAATCCTACTTGAATAAAGCTTAAAAATAATAGTCCTAGCATATTATACCTCCAAATTTGCTTTCTTCTTAGAATTTTTTATATCTAATATAAGATTTACGATACCAACAAGAATACATAGTAAAATTACTGTTATCGCACTTATACCTAATACATAAGTCATAATAAATGCTATTATCATTAGAGCAATGTATAAAACTTGACCTGTTTTTATTACATTTTTAGCTAAATTTATAACAACATCACATATAACAGCAGCAACACCAGCTCTCATTACCATTAATGCAGTTCCTATAATTTGGCTTTCTCTGAATTTAACGTAGAATGAAGATATAACAGAGATAATAGCGATAGGAGGTATAGATGTTCCTACAACTGCAACAATTGAGCCAAGAATTCCTTGCATTCTGTATCCTAAAATAACAGATGCATTTATTGGAATAGGACCTGGAGATGATTGAGCTATAGCTGTTATATCAAGCATTTCACTTTCATCTAGCCATCCTAATTCTTCAACGAATTTTTTCTTCATAAGAGATACAATTACAAATCCACCACCAAAAGTAAAGGCGCTAAGAATGAATGTAGATTTGAATAATTGCCAGAGTACTTTCCAATTTCTTTTATTTCTTAAACATTCCATTAATAGATTCTCCTTCTTGTTATTGATACTTTTAACAAAGTCCTATAATAGTATAAGTTTAAATTTTTGATTAGTAAAATACGTATATTTTATTAAAAATATAGGTATTTACTTATGGATATATAAACAAAAAAAAGAAACTGCTAATAATGCAGTTTCTTATATTTCATTTATTAATAAATCTAATGCAAGTTCATCTATCATTTCAGAAGAGTATAAAGTGTTTCCCATAAGCTTAAATATTATATCTTTCTTGCTATATCCTTCCTTATGAATTTTTAAGTCTTTCAATAATCTTTTTAGTGAACCATTATGAATTCCAAGTATTTCAGTTAGTTCTTTAGGCCAGTAATAATCTTTTGGAAGGCAATAATATAATTTCTCTTGTAACTCAAGTTTATACTTTAGATCAATAAAACGGTTATGGTGAGGACCGTCATTACCACGATGGTGTTCAGGACACAAGTATTTATAATTTATTTCTATATCAAAACCGCCTTGACTTCTAAATACTATATGATGAATATCAGCTATTTCACCACAAACTTCACATTTGTACAAACCTTTGCCCCCTTTTAATTTAATATATATATTATATTATCAATATTAATTTGTTTCAAATGTTACTATTGTATATTTATAATATAATATATTAATTGAGAGAATGAGATATTAATAAAAATTAATTATATCAATGAAAATAAAAGAAATTTTATACTATATTATATTAAGTTATTAATTATAAGGTGATAACCTTGAAATAAATAATACATAAGAAAAGTAATGGTTACAGAGAAGATTAATCATAGAAAAAAGTATAGTAATTATTGACAACTAAATTTTCAAGTGATAAAATTAAAAATGAAAAAGATAAATATTGTTTATGCGGGTATCGTATATCGGTAATACTCCAGCCTTCCAAGCTGGAAAGGTGGGTTCGATTCCCACTACCCGCTCCATTATAATTTTTTAAAATTAATATGCGCTATTAGCTCAGTTGGTAGAGCACCTGACTCTTAATCAGGGTGTCCCCGGTTCGAACCCGTGATGGCGCACCAAGCTTAATAAAAAGGATGGAGTATGTTCCATCTTTTTTTATTATATATACAAGAACAAATTTGTTGACATAACTTGTCTTAATTTGTTAGTATAATTATAAAAAAGAATACCTTATCAAGAGTGGTGGAGGGACTGGCCCTGTGAAGCCCGGCAACCTGTTTAGGTAGTTAAGAATTAATACTGTATAGTAAAGAGTTATTTTACTATATTATTAGCTATTGATTATTAATTACTTAATAGTTAGTGTTATTTTTTAGTTAAAGGTTATTTATAATAACTTTTAAGTGTTGAATTTTAACTAATGACGTGGTGCTAAATCCTGATAGATAAGAAGTATAAATATTAAGTGTACAGAGCTTCAGTATCTATTACTGGAGCTTTTTTTATTCTAAGATAATAAACTATAATCTAGAAGTATGTAGGATAAATACATTTTTTAACAAATGCAAAGAAAAAGGAGAAGAGAGAATGCAGAAAAAGGGAAGTTTAAGTGCTTTATTACCATTATTAGTTTTTTTAATTGTTTATGTGGGGTTATCTGTAATAGCTGGAGATATGTATGCGGTATCAGTTATAATACCATTTTCGGCAGCAGCGTTTACAGCAATATTTATGAGAGGTAAAGAATCTTTAACAGATAAGATAGAAATTTTTTGTAAGGGGGCAGGTGATAGTAATGTAATATTAATGATATTAATATTTGTTTTAGCTGGGGCATTTGCTCAGGTAGCAAAAGATATGGGAGCTGTTGATTCTACAGTTAATTTAGGATTATCAATATTACCAAGCAATCTTTTAATAGCAGGATTATTTATAATAGCATGTTTTATAGCATTATCTGTAGGTACATCAATGGGGACAATAGTTGCATTAGTTCCAATAGCAGTTGGAGTAGCAGATAAAACAGGGGTAGTAGTAGCTTTAGCAGTAGGAGCAGTAGTAAGTGGGGCAATGTTTGGTGATAATCTTTCAATTATTTCCGATACAACTATAGCTGCAACTAGAACACAAGGATGCGAAATGAAAGACAAGTTTAAAATGAACTTTAAAATAGTTTTACCGGCAGCTATTATTACAGCAATATTATTAGCATTCTTAACAAGAAATGCTGGAGTTACACAAGTAGAATCTTTAGAATATAGTTTAGTTAAAATATTACCGTATATGGCTGTAATTGTTTCATCTTTATTGGGATTAAATGTAATATTAGTTCTTTTAGGTGGAACTATAATAGCAGGTGGAATTGGAATATATTTTGGTGCTTTTGATATAATGTCATTATCTCAATCTATAGCTACAGGCGTTATGGGAATGGGAGAACTTATAATAATCTCTCTATTAATATCTGGAACAATATCATTAATAAAACATAATGGTGGAATAGATTATATATTAAATAAGGGATTAAAAGGATTTAAGAATAAAAGAAATGCTGAATTAGGAATAGCAACATTAGTAAGTCTTGTTGATGTTTGTACTGCGAATAACACAATAGCTATAGTTACAGTTGGACCTATAGCAAAGAATATATCAGATGAAGTTGGACTTGAACCAAAAAGAGTTGCAGGAATAATGGACATGTTTTCTTGTGTATTCCAAGGTATAATTCCATATGGAGCTCAATTAATTTCAGCAGCAGGACTTGCAGCGATATCACCATTTGCAATTATGAAGTATTTATTTTATCCATATTTAATGGGGGTATGTGCTGTTATAGCGATATTCTGGCACCACAGAAATAATAGCAAATTAAAAATAGAAGATAAGAACTTAAAATAAAAAACGATTTTACAATTTAGTCAGAGAAAATAAAAAAATAGATAATATACTTATTAATTTTATAAGTATATTATCTATTTTTAATTTTTAAATCTAAGTTTTTTGAGTATTTTTTACCGTTTGCTATTTCTAATTTTTAATTAGTAAACAAATACTTTGTGAAGATATTCCTTTTCCTTCACCTGTAAAACCAAGGCCTTCTTCTGTTGTAGCTTTAACGTTTATTTGATCTATATTTATATTTAAAGCATCAGCTATATTTTTTCTCATACCTTGTATATGAGGAGCCATCTTTGGTTTTTGAGCTATTATAGTTGAATCTATATTGTTTATTTCAAAACCATTATCTTTTAAAAGTTTCCCAACTTCTTTTAATAAATGTATACTAGAAATTCCTTTATACTTTGGATCAGTGTCTGGAAAGTGCTTTCCTATATCTCCAAGAGCAGAAGCTCCAAGTAATGAATCCATTATTGCATGTAATAAAACATCAGCGTCTGAATGTCCTAATAAACCTAATTCGTAAGGAATTTTTACTCCACCTAATATTAAATCTCTATTTTCTACTAATTTATGAACATCATAGCCCATTCCTATTCTCATTAAAATCACCTCGATAAAAATATAAATATATTTTACCACAAATAAGATAAAAAATTTAAATGAAAACAGAAGGTTTCTTCTTAGTAGCTTGAACTTTGTTTTTTAGTAGATATATTTGATTTATGATATAGCTTTCTTAAAGAGGACTTTAGAAACGCTTTTCTTATTTTTGTATACAATGAGTATAATAAAATCATATATTTTGATTTTATTTTTTTTCTTCTAAATAGGAAGTCTACATAGACAATATTATTTTTTTGGAGATGCATGTTAAACCACCCAATCTACAATATTATTGATTTCAAATAATATATTTAAAATACTTTATGCTATAATATATGTATAAAAAAGAAAATATGAACTTATTTAATAATTAATTATAGGTGGTGGAAAAGTGGACAAGTTTAGAAGGGGTATTGGATTGTTACTTATAGCTGTGGGTTTAATTATAATAGGAACTGTAGTCTATAAAAAAGTAGAAACAATTAGAAAACAAAAAGCTGTTATTGAGATGTTTGAAAGTAGTATAAGTGAAGGGTCTTTAACAAGTAAAGAAGAAGTTAATCTAGAAGATATTAATGGATATACTCCTATAGCAATAATAGAAATACCAAGTATAAAGTTATCTCAAGCATTAGTTGAAGGAATTTCAGATGATGTTCTTAAATATTTCTTAGGCCATTTTAATGATTCTGCTGCTCCTGGTGAGAAAGGTAATTTTGCAGTAGCAGGCCATAGAGTTTCTGATTATACAGATGCTTTTATCAACTTATATAAAGTAAAAGCTGGAGATGAAGTAATAGTTAAGACACATGATAAAAAATATACTTACGTAGTAGAAGATAATTTTATTGTAGAGCCTGAAGACGTTCATGTTTTAGATGATACAAAAGAAGCAACTATGACATTAGTAACATGTACTGTAGGAGCTAAACAAAGGGTTATAGTAAAGGGAAGGTTAATTTCAGAAGAAGAGTTAAATAGTTAGGGGATAAAAATGGGGAGAGACGAAAGAGTAGTATATAGATTTTCATCTATAGCACCACTTATAGTTATAAGTGATGAGATAATTGAAGAAAGAAAAGAACAAATATTATTATTAAAGAGAGAACTTATTAATTACAGAGTAATATTAAAAGACTTAGCATTAATGGAAGTACCGTATTCAATAAAGAATGAACTTTTAAATATCGCTTTTTTTATAGTTCAAGATGTTGAAATATTAAATAACTTTAAAAGTAAGAAAAATATTCCGATGAGTGTAGTTGCAAAAGAATTTGGCAAGACTAGAAGATACTTAGAAGAATGGAGAGATAATATAGTGACATATGTTGTTATATTATCAGACCCTAAATATAAGCATATACAGGATTATTTAAGGGTAATAGAAGATGAAGAAAAAGATATTGATGTAAATGCTTTAAGTATTTTAAAAAATAATAAAGATATTAAAGGAATTGTTATAAGCTCTAGAAAAAAGAATGCGATGATAATGACCTCTATGGGTGACCTAGTAAAGATTAAGACAAATGATATAGTATCAATAGGTGAAGAGGTTAGTGGAACTCCAAAGAAGTTATTGAGAGATTATAAATTTCATATATCAATGTTAGTAGCTATCTTTTTAGTTTTAATCGGAATGACTATTTTCAGATATACTAAAGTAGTAAGTACTGTAATGGTAGGAACAACATCAAATATTGTATTAGAGGTAAATTCTTTTAATAGGATAAAAAATATATATTCTAGAACTGAAAGAGGAAGTAAAATGGTAGAAACCATTGATGTCCTTGATAAAGGTATAGATCATGCAATATATAGTATAATTAAGTATGCAAATGAAAATGATATGATGCCTCAAACAGGTATAATAGTTACTGTAAATGGAAAACCAATAAAATATGGACTATTATCTAAAACCGAGGATTATATATATTTAGAACAAATAGATTTTAAATTAAATAATTCTGGAATAGAGCAGAATTTTTAGTAGTAAGAGGGAAGTATATGAAACAAAATTCACAAAAGAGGAATAATATAATTATTCATAATGATAGACCAGATGATATAAGATTAAATAAATATATAAGTGAATCAGGTTATTGTTCAAGAAGAGAAGCTGATAAATTAATTGAAAGTGGAAGAGTTACTATAGATAATGTAAAAGCAACTATGGGAACTAAAGTTTCAAAAGGGCAAGTAGTAAGAGTTGATGGTAAAAAAATATATAAGGATGAAGAACTGGTATATATAGCTTTAAACAAACCAGTTGGAATTACATGCACAACTGAACATAAGGTAAAAGGAAATATAGTTGATTTTGTTAACCATGAAAAAAGAATATTTCCTATAGGAAGATTGGATAAAGATTCACAAGGACTTATCTTTTTAACGAATGATGGTGATATAGTAAATAAGATTCTTAGAGCAGGAAATAATCACGAGAAGGAATATATAGTAACTGTAAATAAACCAATTAATGATGAATTCGTTAAACGAATGAGTAATGGTATAAGAATACTAGGTCAAGTAACAAAGAAATGCTATGTTAAAAAAGAAGGTAATAACACTTTTAGAATTATACTTACACAAGGATTAAATAGACAGATTAGAAGAATGTGTGAAGCTTTAGGATATGAAGTTACTAAGCTTAAAAGAGTAAGGATTATGAATGTTAATTTAGATGATTTAAAAATAGGTCAATGGAGAGATATGACTGAAAAAGAGTTAAAAGAACTCAATAGATTGATATCAACATCTGTGAAAACTAAAGATGCTGAGCAAATAAAATAGAATTATTAATAAATTAAAAATAAACTGCTTAGGCGGTTTATTTTTTTGTTATTTTTACTATAAAATTTTGATTTGTTTTTATATTAAAATTTATAGAGCATTTTTGAAAGTGTGATTAACGAATTAATTAATGTGTATAATAAAAAATATTTGGGAAAATCTAATTTGGAATTATTTTTTACAAATAAAGGAGTTACACACAGTTTCCACAAGTGCCTGTGGATAAGTTGTTATAAATTTGTTGATAGCAATGTTAATAATTATTAGTAAAATTGTAGATAATATTGATAAAAGAAAGAACTATATCGAAAAAAGAGGAGAGATATCGATGAAATGGCTAAAACAGGCGATTTTAGTAATATTCATGTTATCAACAGTTTTTGGGAGTTGTCCACAAAGTATGTTGATAACAAGGGGATATAGTAATATTTATCCACAGATGACTATTGTGGATAAAGTTTATAAGAGTAAAAATGATTATTTGCAAATTGATGTAACTATTCCACAAATAAAAAATTTACCGAATGAAGATAAAGAAAAAAATATAAATAATTTAATCACAACCTGGACAGAAGAATGGATAAATGATGCTAAATATATTGCAGATGAGTATTTTAAGAATGGAACACCCCCTTTAAATCCATATCAGCTTAATGCTAAATATAAAGTTACTAATTTGAAAAAAGTTATAAGCTTATATATTGATTATTATCAATATACTGGAGGAGCTCATGGTGTAACAACAAGAAAATCATATAATATAGATGAAACAACTGGAGATATATTAACATTAAAAGATCTGTTTAATAGTGAATATAATTATAAAGATAAGATAGATTCAAATATTAAGAATGAGATTAATAAAAATTCTGATATTTATTTTACTGGTAAAGAAGGATTTAATGGAATTGATGAAAAAACAAAATTTTATATAGAAGATGGTAATCTGGTGATATATTATGGACAATATGAAATTGCACCATATGCAACAGGAATACCAGAATTTCGTATGCCTATAAATATGTTTGAAGAAAACTTTAAGTATGGTAAAATTTAATTTAAACATATGCTTAGAGAGGTTTATATGAAAGAAATTAAAAATATATTTAGTGATCAAAGGAAGTTCTTTGATTCAGGAAAAAGTAATGATATTGATGTTAGAATTAAACAACTAAAAACATTGAAAAAAGTTATAAAGGAAAATGAAAAGGAAATATTACAAGCATTAAAAGATGATTTAGGAAAATCAAACTTTGAAGCCTATGCAACAGAAATAGGGTTAGTATATGATGAGATTAATTTACACATAAAGAATGTAAGAAAGTGGTCTAAGAGAGAGAAGAGAAGTTCGCCAATTGTATATTACCCTTCAAAAAGTTACATATATAAAGAACCTTATGGAGTTACATTGATAATTGGGCCATTTAACTATCCGTTTCAATTAGTTATAGCACCACTTATTGGTGCTATATCAGCAGGAAATACAGCAATAATAAAGCCTTCAGAAACTACTATAAATACAGCTAGGTTACTAGAGAAAATTATAAATGAAAATTTTGATAAAGGATATATAAGAGTTGTTAATCCATTAGGAGGAAAAGAAGTGGTATCTTATCTTTTAGATTTACCTTTTGATTATATATTCTTTACTGGAAGCGTAAGAGTTGGAAAAATTGTTATGGAAAAGGCAGCTAAAAATCTTACTCCGATAACTTTAGAATTAGGGGGAAAGAGTCCTTGTATAGTAGATAGAGATGCAAATATTAATTTAGCAGCTAAGAGAATAGTTTGGGGAAAATTTTTAAATGCAGGTCAAACATGTGTTGCTCCAGATTATTTATTTTTACATAAAGATATAAAAGATAAATTTTTAAGAACTTTAGTTAAAGAAATTAAGACGCAATTTGGTGAAATAATAAAAGAAAGTCCAGATTATCCTAGAGTAGTAAATACTATATCTTTAGATAGATTTTCAAATTATTTAAATGATGGAGATATATATTTTGGAGGAGAAATTGATAAAGATCAACTATATATGGATCCAACTATTTTAACCAACGTGAAGCTAGATTCATCAGTTATGACAGATGAAATTTTTGGACCGATACTTCCAGTAATAGAGTTTGAAAATTTAGATGAAACAATCAGTATTATAAATCATAGAGAGAAGCCATTAGCTTTATATTATTTCTCAGAAAGCAATAAAAATATAGAGTATATTATAGAAAGAACTAGTGCAGGAGGAGTAACTATAAATGATACTATAATACATGTTGCTAACGGAAACCTTCCTTTTGGAGGAGTAGGACCAAGTGGATTAGGGAAATATCATGGAAAAGATAGTTTTAATACTTTTACTCATAGTAAATCAGTTATGAAAAGAGGAACCTTTATAGAGTTTAAAGTTAGATTTGCACCTTATAATAATAGAATAAATCTATTAAGAAAAATAATGAAATAAATTATAAGCAACTGTAAAGAGGCCACCAAAAGGTAGCCTCTTTACAGCGATGACTTTATACAAAATCATCAAATTGCTCGTTAGTGTTAAGATCATTTAGCAGATGTTTAATTTCTTGGTCTTTATTCTTATCCATAACAAGAATAACATCACCAGCATCAACAACAACTAAATCTTTAACGCCAAAACCTATTATTAAATTTTTATCTCCAAAGATTGAACAGTTTTCACAATCTTGAACATATACATTCTTACTAATATTATTGCTATTATTTTGAGTTAAGAATCTGCTAAGTGCAGTAAAGCTACCAATATCATCCCAAGCAAAGTTACCTTTGATCACATATGCTTTTCTAGTACGTTGCATCACACCAAAGTCAATAGATATTCCATCTATAAGATTGTATTGTTCCCTAACTACTTGCTCTTCAAATTCTTCACCGATGTTTTGATAAATCTCCATAAGTGATTTATACATCTTTGGAAGATATTTTTCTATTTCACGCAGAATTACATCTGCTCTAAAGATAAACATACCAGAGTTCCATAGATAAGTGCCTTTTAGTAGAAAATCCTTAGCAACCTCTATATTGGGTTTTTCAGTAAATCGAGCAATTTTATAAGCTGCCTCAGAAGATACAATTCTTTCACCCATTTCAATATAACCATATCCAGTTTCGGGTCTAGTTGGAGTAATACCAACTGTTACAATGCCTCGACGTTTATTTGCTATATCAATAGCTTCTGACAATACATCTAAATATTCTTTTTTACCCTCTACATGATGGTCTGAAGGTAAGACAACCATTATGGCATCTTTATCCTTTTTTAAAAGCTTGACTGCAGATAAACCTATGCAAGTTGCGGTTTCCTTGTTTTGAGGTTCTGTAAATATATTGTCAGGATTTATATCGCTTAACTCATTTTTAATTTTATCTACATAATCTTGATTAGTAACAACGTAAATATTCTCCTTACTAATTAGAGGAGTTATTCTTTCAACGGTGTTTACTAAAAAGCTTTTACCATTAATTAGTTTCAAGAATTGTTTAGGTTGGTTAGTCCTTGATAAGGGATATAACCTAGTACCTTTTCCCCCTGCTAGAACTAGTGCGTATATCAAATGATCCAACTCCAAGTAATGCTATAGTGTATTATATGAGAGGAAAATAATATTTGTGAAATGTATAAAGAGATATTTGATTAATATAAATGCAATAAAATGAAGATATTAGTTAAAATAAATTGATTTTTAAATAATATATTTTTGGATTAAGATATTATTTTAAGTTTTTTTGTAATATTTGAAATATAATGATAATAAGAAGAGAAAAATTAAATAAAGTTTTTAGTAAAAAAAAATAAAGTCAGCATTACTGACTTTATTAGTAAGTATTCATTAATAGACTTAACTATTTTTAAGCTCTTGAAGCATATATTTTTGATTCAACATCTATAAATACTTGAGCAAGAACACCATAAGTTTTACCCCAAGCATCCATTATATCATCTGTAGCAGCATCTCCTAAAACTTCTTTTATAGCAATTAATAAATTTTCTCCAACTATAGGATAATGTTCAGGTTTTACTCCAGAATCACAATGTCTTATTGCTATTTTTTCAACTACAGGCATTATAGCTGATAGGTTGTCTATGTTTTGAGCAGAAGCTAGAATAGACATTGCTAATGCTTTAGGTTGTTCACCAGATTTTTGTCTATCCATGTTAAATAATGGTGCAACTTCAGGATTTCTTTCAAACATTGTCTTGTAGAAAGTTTTTGTAATATCTAATCCATGAGCTTTTAAAGCTGGAACTGTACTTTTTATTATATCCATTGTTTTTTGATCTAACATATTAAAACTCCTTTTTAGTAAATATTAATTAATAATTATTATCTATGAGTATAATATATCACTTTTGAATTAAATGTGCAAGTAAAATATACATTTAATTTTAAAATAAGTTTTTGAAGTTATGGGAAATTTAATATTATTAATTAAATTTATGGGGTAATGTATATGAGACTTGTAAAAATTTTAAGATTAACATTTGTGGCAATTGTAATTGGGTTACTATCAGGAGTTTCAATAGGAGTGTTTTTAATACTATTAGAAAAGTCAATTAATTTAAATTTAACTTATTATAATTTGATATGGTTTTTACCGGTTTCAGGATCATTGATGACATTTCTTTATAAGAAGTTTGGAGGAAATTCTAATAAGGGAAATAATATAATAATTGAAAATATAAATGGAAGCAATGAGGAAATTAAATTTATTATGGCTCCTCTAGTTTTTATAGGTACAGTGCTAACACATCTATTTGGAGGTTCTGTAGGAAGAGAGGGGACTGGAGTTCAGATTGGGGGAACTATAGCAAATTCTTTATGTAAATTATTGAATTACAAAGAAGATAAAAAAATTTTATTAATTACTGGTATGGCTGCTGGATTTTCATCAGTATTTGGAACTCCTCTTGCAGGGACAATATTTGCATTAGAGGTATCAGCTATAGGGAGTATAAGTTATAATTCTATGTTACCGGCAATAACTGCAGCTATAGTAGGAGATAGAGTAGTAAGATTTTTAGGCGTAAAGCATACACATTTTGATTTTCCACCAGTTGAACCTTTTTTATTTACAAATATATTTAGAGTAATAGTTATGTCTATATGTTTTGGATTAGTTAGTAGATTATTTATTGAGATGACTAAATTATTTAAGTATATATTAGGAAAATATATTAAGAATAACTATTTAAAAGCTTTCATAGGTGGAAGTTTAATGGTTAGTGTTACATTAATTATTGGAAATAGAGTATATAACAATTTAAGTTTAGGATTATTAACAGGAGCATTTGATAAAGAAGTACCGTATTTTGCATTTCTAATAAAGTTGGTTTTAACAACATTATGTTTAGGAGCAGGTTATCAAGGAGGAGAGGTAACACCGTTATTTGTAATAGGAGCCACTTTAGGATCAACATTAGCAAATATATTTGGAGTACCAAGAGCGGTAGCAGCATCATTAGGATTAGTTAGTGTTTTTGCAGGAGCCACTAATGCTCCAATAGCCTGTTTTATTATGTATATTGAACTCTTTGGATCAGTGAATATAGTTTTTGCTATGGTGGTTTGTATAATAAGCGTAATTATTTCAGGCAAAAAAGGAATATATTCATCTCAGCTTTGGATAGAGTAGAAAGGGTGTATAAGTAAGCAACCCCTAAAAATATAAATTATAAAATTTATATTTTTAGAGGTTGCTTGAATTAAACTATTATGCTAATAGCTTAACTATATTATTATATCTTTCAGAGTTTTCTACAACAGAAATTTTATGTTTTGCAGTAATAAATCTTTGACTTTGACATAGACTTCCGTTTTTAGCTGCAGTATGTATTACACCATCTATATCTACTATAGCTCTATTATATTTATCAAAACCTTTTAAAGTAACTGTTAAACCAGAGTTTCTCATGAAATTTAACGCTTTAGCTAATAATTCATCATCTTCAGTAGAAGAAGTATCTGATAAAAACACTTCAATGCAATCATTACTAATATAAAAAATATGGTTCATAAGTCACCTCTTTAAATACTTTCTATAATATAAATATTCGTTAAGAATAAAAAAATTCCTTTAAAACGTTTACAAAAAATATAAAAATAAAACAAAAAACGAAGGCATTAGCAGATTACCTTCGTTTTCAAACCTATTTTTGCCTGGTAGGTTTATGAAATTATTATACCATAAAAATACAATTAAAGGTATATATTTTAACAAGCAACTAATTTTTTTTAATTTATTAAATAATTGTAAAATGAATTATAAATAATTGACATTTTCAAATAAGTGGTATATAATACTATATAAAATGAATATTGATTAAAGGGGAGTAGTTTAAAATATAACATCAACAATCGCGACTTTTAAGTCTGGTGTTATATGCCTACTAGGTTACGAGACTTTTAATATAATTCTTAAAAAAATAACTTAGATGTTATTTTAATGAGAACTATATTAAGAGTCTCTTTTTATATTGACTCATATTATTGTAAATTTGATAAGGGGGAAAAAGTATGAAAAGTTATTTTAATATTAATGTAGAGGATTCATTGAAAGATTTTAATGTTACAAAAGATGGTTTAACATCACAACAAGTTACGGAAAGCTTAAGTAAAAATGGATTAAATGCACTTAATGAGAAGAAGAAACAAACAGTTATCCAAGTGTTTTTAAGTCAGTTTAAGGATTTGCTAGTATTTATATTAATTATTGCAGGAATAATATCAATGATGAGTGATAATGTAGAAAGTACATTAGTAATATTTGCAGTTATTATTTTAAATGCAATACTTGGAACTGTACAACATTTTAAGGCAGAACAATCTTTAGATTCTCTTAAAGCTTTGTCATCACCTTCAGCAAAGGTTATAAGAGATGGAGCTAAAATAGAGATAGATTCTAAAAATGTAGTCCCTGGGGATATATTAATATTAGAAGCTGGGGATTTAGTAGCTGCTGATGGTAGAATTATTGAAAATTACTCACTTCAAGTAAATGAAAGTTCACTAACTGGAGAATCATTAAGTGTTGATAAAGCAACTGAAACAATAGATAAAGAAGAAGTAGCTTTAGGTGATCAGAAAAATATGGTATTCTCAGGATCTCTAGTTACATATGGTAGGGCTTTAGTGTTAGTTACTTCAACAGGTATGAAAACAGAGATTGGTAAGATAGCAACTCTAATGGAAGAAACTCAAGAAAAGAAGACTCCATTACAAGTAAGTTTAGATGATTTTAGTAAGAAACTAGCATTTATAATATTAGCTATTTGTGTTGTTGTATTTGGATTATCTTTATATAGAAAAATGCCAGTAATTGATTCATTAATGTTTGCTGTTGCTCTTGCTGTTGCAGCTATACCAGAGGCTTTAAGTTCAATAGTAACTATAGTTCTTGCTTTAGGTACTCAAAAGATGGCAAAAGAAAATGCTATTATTAAAAAATTAAAAGCTGTAGAAGGGTTAGGTTCAGTATCTATAATATGTTCTGATAAAACAGGTACATTAACTCAAAATAAAATGACTGTAAAAAAAGTATATGTTGATGGGGAACTTATAGATGGTGAAAGTTTAAGCCTAGATAATAATGTACAAGCATACTTATTAAAGAATGCTATACTTTGTAATGATTCTACATCACAAGATGGAAGAGAAATTGGAGACCCAACAGAAGTTGCTTTAGTTAATTTAGGTCATAAACTTTCTATTAATGAACTAAATTTACGTGGAGATATTTCAAGATTATCAGAAATTCCATTTGATTCAGATAGAAAACTTATGAGTACTCTTCATAATATAGATAACAAGAATATAATGTTCACAAAAGGTGCATTAGATGTAATGCTTGATAGAGTTAAATATATTATGACTTCAGAAGGTGTTAAAGAAATAAGTTATGAAGATAAGCAAAATATAATAATAACTAATAAAGAATTATCTGAAAATGGATTAAGAGTTTTAGCTTTTGGATATAAGGAGTTATCAGATATTAGAGATTTAACTTTAGAAGATGAAAACAACTTTACTTTCATAGGATTAATTTCGATGATAGACCCTCCAAGAGAAGAAAGCAAACAAGCGGTTGCGGATTGTATAAGAGCAGGTATTAAACCAATTATGATTACAGGTGACCATAAGATTACAGCTTCAGCTATTGCAAAAGAAATTGGTATTTTAAGAGATGGAGACAGAGCTATTGAAGGTCTAGAAATAGATAAGATGACCGATGAAGAATTGAAAGAAAATATTGAGCATATATCAGTTTATGCTAGAGTTTCACCAGAACACAAAATTAGAATAGTAAAAGCATGGCAAGAAAAAGGTGAAATAGTTGCTATGACTGGTGATGGAGTTAATGATGCGCCAGCATTAAAGCAGGCTGATATTGGTATAGCAATGGGTATTACAGGTACGGAAGTTTCAAAAGATGCAGCATCTATGATATTAACTGATGATAACTTTGCTACTATAGTTAAATCAGTTTCTAATGGTAGAAATGTTTATAGCAATATTAAAAACTCAATAAGATTTTTACTTTCAGGTAATACTGCAGGGATAATAGCTGTTTTATATTCATCAATAATGGCGTTACCAGTGATATTTGCACCAGTACATTTATTATTTATGAATCTTTTAACTGATAGTCTGCCTGCTATAGCAATAGGTATGGAAAATGCTAATAAAGGATTGTTAAATGAAAAGCCAAGAGGAAGAAGCGAATCAATATTAACTAAAGATTTCTTATTAGGTATTGGTTTAGAAGGATTGTTAATAGGAATAGTAACCTTAATAGCATTCTATATGGGAGGAGCTAAGGGAGGAACTCCATTAACAGCATCAACTATGGCATTTGCAACACTTTGTTTAGCTAGGTTATTCCATGGATTTAACTGTAGAGGTAAGAATTCAATCTTTAGATTAGGTGTATTTGCAAATAAATATACTTGGGGAGCTTTTGGAATTGGATTAATACTTTTAAATGCTGTTTTATTTGTACCTTTCTTACAAAGATTATTCCAAGTTGAAAACTTAAGATTAAATCAATATGGAACAATATATTTATTAGCGATAATACCAACTATAATAATACAAATCGTTAAGATTGTTAAAGAAAATATTGCTGATAGAAAAGAAAATATTAGTATAATAGAAAAAGAAGAAAATTTAGAAAATATAGCATAATCATAAATATTTTAAGATAAATTGTAAACTTTTTTGTATATGGTAATAAACTATAGTAAAGGGAATTCTCAAATATAAGTCAGATAGCAGCACAGAAGAGAGCCATAATTTTAGGCTATGCAACAAATAGGTAACCTGCTATCAGATATTTTTATAAGGAGGCTAGTGCTTAGGCACAGCCTTTTTTTATTATCAATAATTAACTTATATGATTGGTTTAATAAAAGGTTTTATGTTAATACTTAAAAATATTAAATCTATTAGGGGATAGTACAATGAAAACAGATTTATATAAAGGTAAAATATTAATAATAATTTTATCAGCTATTATAAGCGGAATATCATTTACTGTTGATAACTTAGGAATACTTATGTGGATAAGTTTTATTCCTTTAATTAATATATTAATTAGACAAGAGAATACTTTTATAAAAATATTTAAAATTGGAACTATATTTGGAACTACATACTATTTAGTGTTATTACATTGGATATTCAATCTATATCCTTTTGAATGGCTTGATTTAGGTAAGACAAAAAGTATTATAATACTTTTTTGTGGATGGATATTAATTAGTTTGTTGGAAGGCTTAGTAATAGGTATAGTTCTTGGAATTTTTAAATATCTAAAAGTAAAAAACAACTTATTAAATATTTTTACTATAGCAAGTTTATGGGTTGTAATTGAGTATATACAGGAACAAGGATTATTAGGATTTCCATGGGGAAAGCTTGCTATATCTCAGGTAGATTACTTACCTATAATTCAAAGCATCTCTCTTTTTGGAAGTAGCTTTATTAGTTTTATAATAATAGTTTTTAATGGAATGATTTTAGAGGGATTAGTTAATTATAAGAAGAATAAAGCTGTAGCTATGAAATTAGTTTTTATAGCTATATTAATTTTTATTGTTAATATAGCTTATGGATATGCAAAATTAAATGAGAGGGTAGATAGTAAAGAGGTAAATGTAACTGTTGTACAAGGAAATATAAATACTACTGAAAAATGGCAAAAAGGAGACATATTTAAAAGTTTTAATATTTATAAAGAGTTAACTGTAGAGGCTGTTGAAAATAGTAGTACATATGGGGATAAGACTGAAGTAGTATTATGGCCAGAGACTGCTATACCTATAGATATTTCAAAGAATAGTTGGATATTACAGGAGTATAAGGCGTTAGCTAAAAGTCTTAATGTTACATTTATGACTGGTACTTTTTATACAGACTATAAAAATGATTGTTATAAATATAATTCTATAGTAGCCATAAATAGTGATGGAGATATTGAAGACATTTACTTTAAGAGACATCTAGTACCATTTGGGGAAGTTCTACCTTTTTAAGAATTTCTACTAGATAATATTCCTATAATTAAAGAGTTAAATCTTGTAGATGGTGATCTTAAAGCAGGAGAGGAATCAGCAATTATTGATGAGAGTAATATTAAGATAGGATGTTTAGTATGCTATGAATCTGTATTCCCAAGGTTAGTAAGAGAGAGTGTAAAAGATGGAGCTGAAGTAATATTTATAGCAAGTAATGATTCTTGGTTTAAAGATTCTAAAGCAGTTTATGAACATAACAATAATGCAGTTCTAAGGGCTATTGAAAATAATAGATATGTTGTAAGTGCTGCTAATACGGGAATTTCTTGTTTTATAGATAATAAAGGAAGAATAGTAGAAAGGTTAAGCACCTTAAAGCAAGGATATATAAATTCATCTGTAGAGATTATAAATGATAAGACGTTATATACAATGATAGGTGAATATATAATTTACATAGTTATTTTATTTATAGTATGTGTATTTTTAATAAAGAATTTATATAGAAACTATGAGGATTAGATATAACTAAAGTATTAGCTTTCTAATAATATTGATTTATTATTAAATCAAAAATATATAAATTGTTTACAATGGGTATGAATTAAATAATGATATATATTTAATTTAATACAAAGGATAAAGAATTATTATTGAAGGTTATGATTAGAGTTTTGAATAAAAATAAAGAGATATTATTAGTAATAATATCTGCTATAATAGCTGGATTATCTTTTACATATGATAATCTAAGCTTATTTATGAGGATAGGATTAATACCATTTTTATAAATAAATATATAATAATTTCAGTAAGCATATTTATAGTTAATTTAGTATTTGGGTTAATAAAAATTAATAGCATTAATAATAATGACTTAGTAGATATATCTATTATTAAAGGAAATCTATCTACAGAAGAAAAGTAGAGTACTAATGATACACATGACCACTTCAAAATATATGAATAATTAACTAAAGAATCTATTGGAATGTTGCTACCATTAGAAAGTGGGTACATAAATACTAAAGTTCAATTTATTAACGAGAATACACTATATAGTAAAGTAGGAGATATTTTAGTTTTAGTTGCATTTATAAGATTAGGAACTATATTTTTAATGAAGAAAAGAAATAAAGTGCGCACTAGGTGCGCAAGTGAAAAGTCGACTTCGTCGAGGTGAAAAGGCTGCTAAAGAAGCCGGGAAAAGTTAACTTAAGTTAAGGTGAAAATGCTACTTGCGTAGCAGAAAAAAGTGCAATACTCAGACTTTTCATTATTGCGAAAAGCAATATTTTCCCTGTTACGTAAGTGACCTTTTCCCTTCAGCGTTAGCTAACTTTTCTCCTTTGACGAAGTCAAACTTTTCTCTAAAGTGCTTCGCACTTTATTTCAATTAAGCTAAGAAGCCAAAATAGTATCCTATAATTCCAATAGCAAATAATCCGAAGATTATCCATAAAGGATTAACTTTTTTCTTAAGAAGTTTCATACAACCAAAAGTCATCAATAAAGGAATTAATCCTGGAAGTAAGCTATCAAGTACGCTTTGAACTGTAGTAACTACGTTTGTACCATCTTGAGCAGTGTATTCTGCTAATACAAATGGAATATTAACAGTTGTCCACTTACAAATTAGAGCTCCGATTACGAATAAACCAAGAATTGAAGCTCCTTCTGTTAGTTTTTGAAGCTTATTTCCGGCCATATCTTTGATTATATCAGTACCTTTAGTGTAGCCATATTCGATACCTATCCATCTAAATCCAAGACGAACTACATTGAATAGAAGGAAGAAAAGAAGAGGTCCAAGCAAACTACCAGTAAGTGCTAAGGAAGCTCCTAATGCAGCAGTTACTGGTCTTAAAGTACCCCAGAATATTGGGTCGCCAACACCTGCTAAAGGGCCCATTAAACCAACCTTTAAACCGTTAATTGAACCATCATCTATATCTGCACCATTTGCTTTTTGTTCTTCCATAGCCAGATTAACACCTAAGATAGGAGCAGTTACAAATGGTTGAGTATTAAAGAATTCTAGATGTCTTTTTAATGCCTTCTTTCTGTCTTCACCTTGATATAATCTTTTTATTGCAGGTATCATAGCATAGCAATATCCTAAAGCTTGCATTCTTTCAAAGTTCCAAGAACCTTGATGAAGATTAGAACGAAGAAATACATGAATACGATCTTGTTTTGTTAATTTTATTTCACTCATTATTTACACTCCTTTCTTAGTCTAATAAATCATCATTATCAGTATTGCTTACTACTGTAACAGTTTTAGATTCGTTATATTTAGGATTTAATTGAATATAAACTATTGCAGCTACTGTTCCTAAAACACCAAGAGCTATAAGGTTAAAGTCAGTAAATGCAGCAACTACGAATCCTAAGAATAGGAAAGGCATTAGATATTTTGCCTCCATCATATTTATAACCATTGCATATCCTACAACAACTATAAAACCACCAGCAACTCCAAGTCCTCCACTTAACCATTGAGGAATAGCATTAAGCATGTTTTGAACAGCTTCAGTTCCTATAAATATAGCAACTATTAATGCAGGAATAGATACACGTAGAGCTTGAATTATTAATGCTAATAGATGACACATATCAATTCCTTTTAAATCACCTTTTTCAGCATATTTATCAGCTTGATGTTGGAAGAATACTGTTATAGTTCTAGCGAATATAGTTAAAACTTGACCTGCAGCAGCTAGTGGAACTGCTAGAGCAATACCAGCACCCATTTCTTGTTTTCCTGATATAACTATAATTGTAGAGATAATTGATGCTAGAGCAGCATCAGGAGCCATTGCAGCACCGATGTTCATCCATCCAAGTGCCATCATTTCTAGGGTACCACCAATGATGATACCGGTTTTAAGATCACCTAAAATAAGTCCGACAAGTGTACACGCTATAAGTGGTCTATGAGTTTGAAATTCATCAAGAACGCTACCCATACCAGATATACATGCAACTATGAAGATAAGGATAATTTGAATAGTTGACATAAATAAACCTCCCTTTTTTATATAAAAAATTTATAGGCTAATTAAAAATTTTTATTTATCAGAGGCATAATATTAGTTTTTGAATCTGATGCAACCTTTCTTATTTCTAATTCAATACCTTTGCTATCAAGATATCTAAAAGCTTTAACATCTTCTTCGTTTACAGAGACTGCAGTAGTTAATTGTTTTTTACCTTCTTTAAAGCACATACCACCAATGTTTACAGATTTAATATCTACTCCGGCATCTATAAGTCTTACTACATCGGTAGGATTAGTAAATAATAATAATACGGTATCATTTGCATAAGTAGGATTATTGTAAACCCTCACAGCTTTATCTATACTTACAACATGAGATTTTACTCCAGGAGGAGCAACTTGAGTTAATAAAGTTTTTCTAAGATTATCGTTAGCAACTTCATCATTGCAAACAATTATTCTTTGGCATTTACATTCTTTTGTCCATACTGTTACAACTTGTCCGTGAATTAACCTGTCATCAATCCTAGCTAATCCAATTTTCATAATAAATCATCATCCTCTCTATTTAAATCTATAGATTTCTTTAATGAGCAGATACTTTTTTGAGCTGAATTAACAGCAATTGATACCAATTCTTCTAATGAAGAATTATCAATATTTGAATAAACTTCTAATAACATAGGAAGATTTACTCCAGTAACGACATCCATGTTAACGTTATCTATTGATAGCATACTAGCTGTATTAAATGGACTACCACCAAATAAATCTACTAAAAAAAGAACTTCGGAATCTTTATCAAGCTTATTTATTATAGTGTTGTATTTATCAATCAAATCTTTTTGACCTTCTCCAGGAAGAAAGGTTATATAGTTAACATTTTCTAACTTTCCATAAATAAGCTCAGCTGAATTAATAAGTTCCCTAGAAAAACTACCATGTGTTCCAATTATCAGCGATACCATTAAATCATCTCCTCGATTTTTATATTAAAAATTGTGAATAATAAAAATAATGTCTAAAATATTTACTTTATATTTATATGTTAATTTATTGTGAATAGAATGAAAAAATTTCATATTTTGAAAATTTAATATAGAGATAATGTTGACAAAAATACTAGGGTAAGCATAATATATAAGTATGAACATATGAACAACTATTCATATGAATGGGGGATTAAGATGGAAGAGAAAAATGAAAGCTGTTTATGTAATGTGATACACAAAGATGTAGTAGAAGAAGTAAGAGATAAATTGCCAAAAGAGGAGACGCTTTATGAACTAGCTGAGTTTTTCAAAGTGTTTGGAGATACAACAAGAATAAGAATACTTTGTGCACTATTTGAAGCTGAAATGTGCGTATGTGATTTATCGGCGCTTCTAAATATAAGCCAATCAGCTATATCACATCAATTAAGAGGATTAAAAGCTGCAAGAATAGTCAAATTTAGAAGAGAAGGTAAAGTTGTTTATTATTCATTAGATGATGAACATATTAAGCATATTTTTGATGAAGGATTTAGACATATTTCAGAATAAAGGAGGAGTATTTATATGGATGATGATGTTAAAAAGGTTAAGCTGTTATTAAAAGGTTTAAGTTGCGCAAATTGTGCTAATAAAATAGAAAGCAAAGTAAGTAATATAAATGGAATAAAAGAAGCTACTGTAAACTTCGCTACGAGTACTTTAATTGCTGAAGTTTTTGTTAATCATAATAAAGAAGAAATAATAAATCAAATAAAAGATATAGTTAAGTCTATCGAAAAAGATGTTATTGTTGAAGAAGTAAAAGGTAATATAAAACGTCCTGCTAGAACAATAAGTAGGTGTGAAGATGGTTGCTGCACCATAAATAATCATAGCGATAATTATACAAATGATAAAACAGTAAATAAAAGTAATAGGATATTATTAAAAGGATTAACTTGTGCAAATTGTGCAAATAAAATTGAAGCGAAAGTTAAAAACCTTGATAGTATAAAGTACGCTAATATAAACTTTGCAACTACAACTCTATTAGTGGAGTTAAATAAAGGATATAAAATAGAGGAAGCATTTAAAGAAATTAATAAAATAGTAAAAAGTTTAGAACCTGATGTTGAAGTTGAATTACAGGAAACAAGCAAGAAAGGAAAAAGGAATAGAACTATTTTAAGTGATGCAAGTTCTTCGAATGAGGTAGTATGTGAAAAAGAAAAGAAAACTACAATGTCTTATGTAAAAGAAAATATATTTCTAGTTATAGGTACTTTAGGATTTGTTCTTGCTGTTATGTTAGAAAGTTATCCGTTAATAGCCTTTATATTTTTTGCAGCAACTTATTTGATTATTGGTAAGAATGTTCTGATAACGGCAGCAAAGAATATATTAAGAGGAGAAGTATTTGATGAAAACTTCTTAATGGCTATAGCTACTTTAGGAGCTTTTGCTATAGGGGAATATCCAGAAGCTGTAGCAGTTATGTTATTCTTTGAAATAGGAGAAGCATTCCAAAAGTATGCAGTTGAAAGATCAAGAAAATCTATATCTTCTTTAATGAATATAAGAGCAGATTATGCAACTGTATTAGAAAATGGAAATGAGATAAGAGTAGATCCGGAAGATGTTGAAATTGATGAAATAATAATAATAAAACCAGGTGAAAGAGTTCCTTTAGATGGAATAGTTGTAGATGGAACAAGTTTTATAGATACGTCTGCACTAACAGGAGAATCAGTTCCTAGAGAAATAACCGTTGATACAGAAATATTAGCTGGTGCTATAAATAACACTGGAGTATTAAAAGTAAGAGTTACAAAAGAGTATGGAGAATCAACTGTTGCAAGAATTTTAGAACTTGTTGAAAATGCTTCAAATAAAAAAGCTTTAACAGAAAAGTTCATAACGAAGTTCTCTAAGATTTACACACCTGTAGTTTGTTTAATAGCTTTATTAGTTGCTGTAGTTCCACCATTAATTATGAAAGATCAAACATTTTCTGTATGGATATATAGAGCATTATCTTTATTAGTAGTTTCATGTCCTTGTGCATTAGTAGTATCAGTTCCTCTAGGAATATTTGCAGGAATAGGCGGTGCATCTAAAAAAGGTGTATTAGTTAAAGGTGGTAACTATCTTGAAGCATTAAAAGATGTGGAAACAGTAGTTTTTGATAAAACAGGTACTTTAACTAAAGGAGTATTTAAAGTAACAGAAATAAATACAAATAATATAGATAAAGATGAGTTACTAAAGTTAGCGGCGTATGGTGAAAGTAATTCTAATCACCCTATAGCTTTGTCAATAGTTAAGGCTTATGGAAAAGAAATAAATAAAGAAAGCTTAATTAATTATGAAGAAATTTCAGGTCATGGAATAAAAGTTAATATCGAAGGAAATGAAGTACTTTTAGGTAACTACAAATTAATGAATAAATTTAATATCAAATTTAATGAAGTAGATACTATTGGTACAATAGTCCATGTGGCTATCAATGGTAAGTATAAGGGAAATATAGTTATATCAGATGAGATAAAAGAAACATCTAAAGAAGCAATAGAAACATTAAAGAGCATTGGAATAAAAAATACTGTAATGCTTACTGGGGATAATAAAGTTGTAGCTGATAAAGTAGGTAAGATAATAGGTTTAGATCAAGTTTATTCAGAATTATTACCAGCTGATAAAGTAGAACAAGTTGAAAAGTTAATGAATATTAAATCTTCAAAAGGAAAGCTTGTTTTTGTTGGTGATGGAATAAATGACGCCCCAGTACTTGCAAGAGCAGATATTGGAATAGCTATGGGAGGAATTGGTTCAGATGCGGCTATTGAGGCTGCAGATGTCGTATTAATGAAAGATGATCCTAAATCTATAGTTGATGCTATAAAAGCAGCAAGAAAAACAAATAAAATACTTTGGCAAAATATAATATTTGCATTAGCTGTAAAAACTATAGTAATGATATTAGTTGCATTTGGAATTGGTACTATGTGGGAAGCTGTATTTGCTGATGTTGGTGTCACAATATTAGCTGTAATTAACTCTATAAGGTGTCTTAGATAAAAGTTGACAAAGAAATTTACTTTAATTATAATTTAAAAGTCGAGAATATTTGGGCATAAGGGAGTAGCATGCAAGATCATCGCATCTTGTAACAAAGTCAACATATTGATGTGAATACATCTGGCTTTGTTTTAAATTGTGAGACTTATGTATAACGAATCTGCTACGTTATACATAAGTCTCTATTTTTTTAGGAAAAATAAGATGAAACTTTAAGTAAAATAATTGATAGGTATTAATATTAATTTAAATATAAAAATATAAGAGTTTAAAATGTGGAGGAGATTATGGATTTATTAAGTTTAGTTTTTTTAGCAGTAGGGTTAGCGATGGATGCTTTTGCTGTTTCAGTAGCATTAGGTCTAAAAATTCCAGTAAAGGAGAAATGGAGAATAGCATTAAAAGCAGGATTGTTTTTTGGTATAGCACAAGGAGTTATGCCTTTAATTGGATGGATATTAGGAAATGGGTTTAGTAGCTATATCGAAAAGTTTGATCATTGGATAGCATTTATTCTTTTATCTATTATTGGAGGAAAAATGATTTATGAAGCAATTCATCCTGATGAAGATGGGGATGATGAAGTAGATACTGGAATGAAAAGAATGTTTATATTAGCTATTGCAACAAGTATAGATGCATTAGCTGTAGGAGTTAGTTTTGCATTTCTAAATGTAAATATTATAACTGCTGTATTGATTATTGGAATAATAACCCTTGTAACTTCAGCTATAGGTGTTATAATAGGAAAGATATTTGGAGATTTATTTTCAGGTAAAGCTGAAATGGTTGGTGGAGTTATTCTGATATTAATAGGGGTAAAAATTTTATTAGAACACCTTGGAATATTTTAAAAAATAATATACACTATTACTTGTTTGATATACATTTAATAAAAAAATATTTACGAAAATAGCTCATCTATATTATTTTGATATATAGAATACTTGCTAAAAGTATGTTATTATATTATCAATGTATAAAAGTAGAGAAAGTGGACTTAATTAAATATAAGATACTTTAAGGAGAATTTAGATTATGGAAAGAAAAAAACACGTTTCTATGGCTGTAATTAAAAGATTACCTAAATACCATAGATATCTACAAGAGTTAATGGCAAATGATGTAGATAGAATTTCTTCAAAAGAGCTTGGGGAAAAAATAGGTTTTACAGCTTCACAAATAAGACAAGATTTAAATAATTTTGGAGATTTCGGACAACAAGGCTATGGATATAATGTAAAAGATCTTTATAACCAAATAGGATTAATATTAGGGTTAGACAGAGAATATAAAGCTTTAATAGTTGGAGCTGGTAATATAGGTCAAGCAATTGCTAACTATAGATTTTCTAAAGCAGGATTAAATATTAATGCAATTTTTGATGCAAATCCAAAATTATTAGGAATGAAGATTAGAGATATTGAGATACAAGATATTGATGAGTTAGAAAGATATGCACAAGCAAACCCAACAGACGTTGGAATTATTTGTGTACCAAGAATAAATGCCCAAAAGGTATGTGATATTCTAGTTAAATGTGGAATAAAGGGAATATGGAATTTTGCCCCTGTAGATTTAAAAGTACCAAGTGACGTAATAGTTGAAAATGTACACCTATCAGAGAGTTTATTAACTTTAATATATCTAATGCATAGCGAAGCAGCAGAACATGAACAAGATCAACAGGATGAATAGTCTTAGAAAAAGAATATTTATTTAATGAGAACATAATATATACATATATACTTTCAAAGTAGTAATAATTTACTATTTTGAAAGTATATTTTTTTATTTTTTAGGAGGATTATATTTAATTTTGATTGTGAAAAGAGCAGATAAAATTAAATATGGTAAAAAATAACTTAAATGTAAAAAGTTATTGAAAAGCTCTTTGTAAAGTAATATAATAATCACAGAAATTAAATTATTCCAATTACTATACTGAAGACGACAAGAAAGTATATTTTTTTAGCGATAATTGTTATAAAATTAACAATTGGTGATGATTTATGCTTTTTTTGATGATGAATTTTGTATAAAAGAGAGGAATGTTGAGAATGCAAGTTGATGTTGAGTTAAAAAATGTAATTTTTGAAACTGAAGGTAATTTAGCGACTATTACTATTAATAGACCAAAAGCTTTAAATGCCTTAAATTCAGACACTTTGAGAGAGTTAGACATAGTAATAGATAGCATTGAAAATAATAGTGATATTTATTGTGTAATAGTTACAGGAGCTGGTCAAAAAGCTTTCGTAGCTGGAGCTGATATTGCAGAAATGAAAGATTTAAATTCAACAGAAGCTGAGGAGTTTGGATTACTTGGTAATAAAGTATTTAGAAGATTAGAAACATTAGACAAGCCTGTAATTGCGGCTATACCTGGATTTGCTTTAGGGGGAGGTTGTGAACTTGCAATGGCATGCGATATAAGAATAGCATCAGAAAAAGCTAGGTTTGCGCAACCAGAAGCAGGACTTGGAATAACTCCAGGATTTGGTGGAACTCAAAGACTTCCAAGATTAGTTGGAGCAGGAAAAGCTAAGGAACTTATATATACATGTGCGATGATAAATGCTGAAGAA
The DNA here is from genome assembly GCF_001405015.1 of Clostridium disporicum. Classification (GTDB taxonomy): domain Bacteria; phylum Bacillota; class Clostridia; order Clostridiales; family Clostridiaceae; genus Clostridium; species Clostridium disporicum_B. The sequence goes on along the minus strand of NZ_CYZX01000015.1, from coordinate 49,714 downwards.
GCTTTAAGAATAGGATTAGTTAATAAAGTGGTGCCTGTAGAAAGTTTAATGGATGAAGCTAAAAAAATGGCAGGTTCAATAATTGCAAATGCACCAATAGCAGTTAAGTTATGTAAGGATGCAATAAATAGAGGAACTCAAGTAGATATAGATTCAGCTATTAAAGTTGAAGCTGAAGATTTTGGTAAGTGTTTTGATTCAGAGGATCAATTAGAAGGAATGACTGCATTTTTAGAAAAAAGAGCTAAGAACTTCCAAAATAGATAGATAAAAAGGGATGTAAGGAGTAGGAGGTAACAAATATGGAATTTGGATTGACTAAGGAACAAGAACTAGTAAAGCAAATGGTTAAAAACTTTGCTTTAAATGAAGTAAAACCTATAGCTGCTGAAGTTGATGAAACTGAAAAGTTCCCAATAGATAATGTTAAGAAAATGGGTGAGCTTGGAATGATGGGAATCCCATTTCCTAAGGAATATGGTGGAGCAGGTGGAGATGTTTTATCTTACATCTTAACGGTAGAAGAATTATCTAAGGTTTGTGCGACTACTGGGGTTATAGTTTCTGCACATACTTCATTAAGTGCTGGAGCAATAAATGATTTTGGTACAGAGGAACAAAAACAAAAATATTTAGTTCCACTTGCTAAAGGAGAAAAGATAGGTGCTTTTGGATTAACAGAGCCAGGAGCTGGGACGGATGCTGCAGGTCAACAAACAACAGCTGTATTAGAAGGAGATCATTACGTTTTAAATGGTTCAAAAATATTTATAACTAATGGAGGAGTTGCAGATATATTTGTAATTTTTGCGATGACGGATAAAAAACAAGGAACTAGAGGTATATCGGCATTTATAGTTGAAAAGTCATTCCCAGGATTCTCTATTGGTAAAGTAGAAGAGAAGCTAGGAATAAGAGGATCTTCAACTACTGAACTTATATTTGAAAATTGTATAGTTCCAAAGGAAAATTTACTTGGTAAAGAAGGAAAAGGCTTTGGTATGGCTATGAAGACTCTTGATGGAGGAAGAATAGGTATAGCAGCTCAAGCATTAGGGATAGCTGAAGGAGCTTATGAAGAAGCTATTAAATACATGAAAGAAAGAAAACAATTTGGTAGAAATTTAGGTGCTTTCCAAGGATTACAATGGATGATAGCTGAAATGGACACTAAGATTGAGGCTGCTAGACACCTTGTATATAAAGCTGCATGGCTTAAACAAAATAAATTACCTTACACAGTAGATGCTGCAAGAGCTAAATTATTTGCTGCTGAAGTTGCTATGGAAGTAACAACTAAGGCTGTTCAAATTCATGGTGGATATGGATACACTAAGGATTATCCAGTAGAAAGAATGATGAGAGATGCTAAGATAACTGAGATTTATGAAGGAACTTCAGAAGTTCAAAAGATGGTTATCTCAGGCGCAGCATTAAGATAGGGAGGTATTTTATATGAATATAGTAGTTTGTTTAAAACAAGTACCAGATACAACAGTAGTAAAAATAGATCCAGTTAAGGGAACTTTAATAAGAGAAGGTGTACCTTCAATAATAAATCCAGAAGATAAGAATGCCTTAGAAGCTGCATTACAAATAAAAGAAAAAAATGGAGCTCATATTACAGTAATAAGTATGGGACCTCCACAAGCTAAAGAAGCTTTAAGAGAAGCGTTATGTATGGGTGCTGATGAAGCTATACTTTTAACAGATAGAGCCTTTGGAGGAGCAGATACACTTGCAACATCGAAGACTTTAGCAGCAGCTATTAAAACATTAGACTATGACATAATATTTGGAGGAAGACAAGCTATTGATGGAGATACAGCTCAAGTTGGTCCAGAAATAGCAGAACATTTAGAAATTCCTCAAGTAACTTATGTACAAAATGTTGAATTTGATGGAAGTGACTTAATAGTAAATAGAGCTTTAGAAGATGGATATGAATTAATAAAGGTTAAGACACCATGCCTTTTAACAGCTATTGAAGAATTAAATCATCCAAGATATATGAATGTTGGATTAATATTTGATACAGCAAATAAAGAAGTAAAGATAATGACATCAGCTGACTTAGATGTAGAAGCTAATGAAATAGGATTGAATGGATCACCTACAAAGGTTAAGAAATCAATGACTAAGGAAGCAAAAGGTGCAGGAGAAATAGTTAAAGATTCAGTACCAGAAGCAGTATCATATGTTTTAAGCAGATTAAAAGAAAAACATTACATCTAAGAGAATGGAGGGATTTATGATGAATATAGCAGATTATCAAGGAGTTTGGGTATTCGCTGAACAAAGACATGGTGAGTTACAAAAAGTATCTTTAGAAATATTAGGTGAAAGTAGAAGATTAGCTAACGAATTAGGAGTTAAGTTAACAGCTGTATTATTAGGAAATAATATTGGACATTTAGCTAATAAATTAGGAGAGTATGGTGCTGATGAAGTATTAGTAGCTGACCATGCTGAGTTAGAAAACTATACTACTGATGGATACACAAAAGTTCTTTGTGATTTAGTTAATGATAAAAAGCCAGGAATATTCTTTATAGGAGCAACGTTTATAGGAAGAGATTTAGGACCAAGAGTTGCGGCAAGATTAAGAACAGGATTAACTGCAGACTGTACATCTTTAGCTGTTGAAGTTGAAAATGGAGCATTATTAGCAACAAGACCTGCTTTTGGCGGAAATATTATGGCTACAATAGCTTGTCCTGATCACAGACCACAAATGGCGACTGTAAGACCAGGCGTGTTCTCTAGATTAACTGAAAAGAATTATGATTTTACAGTGGAAAATGTAGAAGTTAAATTAGAAGCTTCAGATATAAGAACTACAATTTTAGAAATAGTAAAAGCTAATAAGGAAGTTGTAGATATAAGTGAAGCAAAGGTTATAGTATCAGGTGGTAGAGGAGTAGGATCTAAAGAAAACTTCACATTACTTCAAGAATTAGCAGATGCTTTTGGTGGAGTAGTTGGAGGATCAAGAGGTGCTGTGGATAAAGGTTGGATAGAAAGAGATTATCAAGTTGGGCAAACAGGTAAAACTGTAAGACCAAGCATATATATAGCTTGTGGTATTTCAGGAGCGATTCAACACGTCGCTGGTATGCAAGAATCAGATATGATTATTGCTATAAATAAAGATGAAACTGCTCCAATAATGAAAGTTGCAGACTATGCAATAGTTGGAGATTTAAATAAAGTAATACCAGAAATGATAAGTGAATTAAAATCAATGGAATCTAAGGAATCAGAAATAGCTGTAGAATTAGTGTAGTTATATGAAATGTTAATATGAGAGGGGAAATAAGGGATATGGAAAAGATTTTTGTTTTAGGTGCTGGAACTATGGGTGCTGGAATAGTTCAAGCTTTTGCTCAAAAGGGATATGAAGTTATAGTTAGAGATATAAAAGATGAATTTGTAGAAAGAGGAATTTCTGTTATTAATAAAGGATTATCTAAACAAGTAGCTAAAGGAAAAATTACTGAAGAAGTTAAGGAAGAAATACTTTCAAGAATTTCTGGAACTACTGATATGAATCTAGCTGCTGATTGTGATTTAGTTATTGAAGCAGCTATCGAAAATATGAAAATTAAGAAAGAAATATTCGCAGAATTAGATAAGATATGTAAACCAGAAGCTGTATTAGCTTCAAATACTTCTTCTTTATCTATAACAGAAGTAGCTTCAGCTACATCAAGACCTGATAAAGTTATTGGAATGCACTTCTTTAATCCTGCTCCAGTAATGAAGTTAGTTGAAATTATAAGAGGGATGGCTACATCTCAAGAGACATTTGATGTAGTAAAAGAGGCAGCTTTAGCAATAGGAAAAGAACCTGTAGAAGTTAAAGAAGCTCCAGGATTTGTAGTTAATAGAATACTTATTCCTATGATAAATGAAGCTTCATTTATACTTCAAGAAGGAATTGCATCTGTTGAAGATATAGATACAGCTATGAAATATGGTGCAAATCATCCTATGGGACCTTTAGCTTTAGGTGATTTAATAGGATTAGATGTTTGTTTAGCTATTATGGATGTTTTATATAATGAAACTGGAGATAATAAATATAGAGCTAGTAACGTATTAAGAAAGTATGTTAGAGCTGGATGGTTAGGAAGAAAGACAGGAAAAGGATTCTACGATTATAGCAAGTAGTTATATAATAATCCCTGTCTCAGGTGAAAGGTAACTACGCCAAATGGAATTCATTGAACGAAGTGAAAAATTTCTACGAGAAGTGAAAGATTTACTAATGCAAAGAGGAAGAGAAAGTACTAACTTAAATTAGATATATTTTGCCTAGCGTTAAATGATAACTAGGATATGGAAGTGTTTTTGGTAAAAGCACTTCTATATCCTTTTTTTGTGATAAAATAGTTCCATATTAAAAAAGGGGTGTTTTTATTGTTTGAATTGAAGTTTAAGTTCTCTGTTATAGGATTAATTATATTTTTATTACCTATGCTTATAAATATTGTTTATTTTATGGTAGCTCCTAAAAAAGAAAGCACAGTTACGTCTAATGGAACTTCTATTATTGAAGTAATAGAGCAAGGAAGTAGAATATTATTTGCAATTTTTATTTGTTTTTTTGTTAGCTATAAAGAATTAAATTTTAAAAATCCATTTTTATATTTAAGTATATTATTTTTAGCTTTATATTATATGGTTTGGATAAGATATTTTATAGGTGGTATGAATGACAGTTTACTTGGAAAGAACTTTTTATTTGTACCTATCCCTTTAGCTATTTTTCCAGTTTTATATTTTATTTTTGCATCTTTATGGATGAATAATTATATAGCTGTTGGAATTATGATAATTTTTGGAGTTTCGCATTTTATAATTTCTTATCAAAATTTGTATAAAAAATAATATATTTTGTTAAATAATAAAATTTAATATATAATAATTATTATACGTAAGAAAAGCTAGATAACTATGAAGGGAGAAACTTATGTTAGTTGATAGAGTGATTAAATATTATGATAAAGAATATGATTTGAATTGTGCTGAATGTATGCTTGTTGCAGCAAATGAGGAATATGATTTAAATATATCCAAGCAAACTTTAATGACTATGGCATCATTTGGCGGTGGAATGGCTATTGGAAGTATATGTGGTGCAATTACTGGGTCTATAGCAACATTAGGTATAATGTTTACTACAGAAAGAGGACATCAAAGTCCGCAAGTAAGAGCTATGACAGTTAAATTTATGAATGAATACTATAAAAGAATGGGCTCTTTAGATTGTTTACCATTAAAAGATAAGTATTATGAGCAAGGTGTACCAAGATGTACCAAAATGATGATCACTGCAGCAGAGGTTTTAGATGAAATAGTTAAAGAGTATAGCGAGCATTATGCTATTAATAGATAATGAATATTAATTAAGGAATAAAGAAAAGATAAAATTAAATATATAGCGTAAGCCATAAATTTATTTTAAACAAACAGAGGTGTTTTATGGATTATAAAGAAGTAATACAAATTGATGATAATTCTATAATGATAAAAGGTGTAAAAAACTTTGATATAAAGCAAATACTTGAGTGTGGACAATGTTTTAGATGGGAAAAGATATCTGATACAAATTATATTGTAGTTGCATACAGAAGAGTTATTGAAATTGTACAAAATGGAGATGATGTAACTATATATAATACGAATCTTAATGATTTCGAAGAGATATGGAAAGATTATTTAGATTTAAATACAAATTACTCTGAATTAAAAGAAGAACTTGCGAAAGATGAAATTTTAAGAAAAAGTGTTGAATTTGGATATGGAATAAGAATTTTAAATCAAGAACCTTTTGAAATGTTAATAAGTTTCATAGTATCTGCAAGAAATAGTATTCCGGCTATCATGAAGACAATTAAGAAGATATCTGAAAGATGGGGAGATAAAATTGAGTATAAAGGAAATACTTATTATGCATTCCCAACTCCAGAACAAATCAAAGATGCAACTTTAGAAGAAATAAAAGATACAGGCGCATCGTTTAGAAGTAAGTACATATTAGATACTATAGGAAAAGTTAATGAAGCATTAGAAAATCCAGATAATGAGGAATTAAAGATTTATAATTTAGATTATATAAAGTCCTTAAATACCGATGAATGTCACGTAGCCCTTCAACAATTTATGGGAGTAGGTGCTAAAGTGGCAGATTGTATAATGTTATTCTCAATGGCAAAGAAATCAGCATTCCCAGTTGATGTTTGGGTTAAGAGAGCAATGATTCATTTTTATGTAGCTCCAGATGTATCATTAAACAAGATTAGAGTTTTCGGAAGAGATAAGTTCGGTGAATTATCAGGCCTAGCACAACAATATCTTTTCTATTATGCTAGAGAAAATAATATAAAACTTTAAAATAGTATAAGTTAATGGTAAAAAAGCAGCAATAGCTGCTTTTTTTATATAGAATTATATAATGTTGATAAAATATTTAAACAAACTATATAAAAAAGAGGTTTTTTATTGCATATAATTATTAAAAAATTAGGTAAAATTATAAAAAATATACAAAATATAAATTATGTTATATAATTAATACATTATATAAAGTATAAAAGGGATTAATGAATTTAAGGGGGGATATGGGATGAAGTACATTATTACAGCACTAATAGCAATACTAGTAATTTTAATTTTTTCTTTTATTTTGACAGCTACGATAAACAAAGGAAAGTCTTTTAAAGAAAACTTAAAAATAACATTTATGTTTAGTCTAGTAATGTTACCTATAATATTATTGCTTCCAGTGAGCTTATTTGCTACATTTAAAGCATCGACAGTTATGCTTTCTTTAGATGTAAGTAATTATCAAATTTTCTTACTATCAATTATAGGATTATTTATAATCTTTATTTGTGATTTTGTTAGTAAACAGCTTATCACAACTATTGGAACTAATATGCTTTCTAAAAAGTATAGTAATGAAGATTTATCAGAAGCTCAAATGATGGAGATAATAAGCAAAAAACAAGCTAATATAAAAATATGGAATGTAGTAATAATATTTTTAGCTAGTTTACTTCTATATATGATTAGCATGGTTGTTATATCAATTGAATTTACAGGATTGTTCTTAGTTATAATATCAATTATTAATATTTTAAATTATCAATTATTCTTTAGAAGTAGCTATAAGACTGCTAGTTAAAATTTATAATCATATAAAAAACAATTAACAATATGTAGTTATGGGCAATAAGTTGTCTAATAATTACATATTGTATTTTTTTGAGCTTTAGACAAATTTTTTAGATATTTAAGTTTAAGTGTTTGCAATTAGAAAAGAATCTAAAAAGGTCGTTGAAAAGTTTATTAGATAATAGAAAATCTAGTTGGAATATATTAGGAAAAGAATTATAATAATATTAAGTGGTCATTACCAGTTTAGGAGATAAGAATGAATAGTATAGATAAGAATTTAAAGACACCACTATATTTACAGTTAGTAAATATATTAGTAGAAAAAATAGAAAAAAATATGGAAGAGCATGAGCAAATTCTTTCTGAAAGAGAGATATGTGATATATATGATGTTAGTAGGACTACAGTTCGCCAAGCTTTAGATCAACTTGAAAAGGAAGGTTATATATATAAAGTTCATGGAAAGGGTACTTTCGTATCACCAAAAAGGTTAAATCAGGACCTAATTTCTTTTTATTCATTTACTGAAGAGATGAAGAAACTAGGAAAGAAACCTAATTCAGAAGTTGTAGGATTTGAAATAATAAGGGCTGAAGAAAAGATTAGTCGTATGTTTAAGATTAGTGATGATGAGCTTGTATATAAAATTACTAGAATAAGAAAAGCTGATGATATACCGATGATGTATGAGACAACATATTTACCATATAATTTATTTATTGGACTAAGTAAAGATAAATTAGAGATTATGCCTATGTATGATGTGCTTGTAAATGAGTTTAGTGCAAAGCTTACTTCAGCAGAGGAGTATTTTGAACCTATTATTACTAAAAAATTAGAAAGCATATATTTAGAGATACCTGAAGGGGCTCCTAGTTTAAGAATAGAGAGATTTACTTACGATCATGATACTTTAATAGAATATACAATTGGGATAGCTCGTGGTGATAAGTTCAAATATAGAGTTCAATTATTAAACAAATAATAATATAGATTTTACTTAATGAGATTTGTATATAAAAATAAAGTTAGTTATCTTTAATTAAATTGGTTATAGAAGAGATAACTAAATAGAATTGTAAATCTATACGACAACTGGTAATTACCTGTAGAAATATGGGATTGAGAAATAAAATATTAATTAAATGTGAGAGGTGGTTATATTATGCATCCTATTAAAGAATTAGTTTCAAAGTATAAAAGTGGAGAAAAAGCAGGAATATTTTCAGTGTGTTCTTCTAATAAGTATGTTATAGAGGCAGCTATGGATAGATTAAGAGATAAAGATATGCACTTATTAATAGAATCTACAGCAAATCAAGTTGATCAATTTGGGGGATATACAGGAATGACTCCTAAAGATTTTATGAAATATATTCACAATTTAGCTGAAGAAAATAATTTTCCTGTGGATAGAATTATATTAGGTGGGGATCATTTAGGACCATTAACATGGACTAAATTAGGTGAAGAAAAAGCTATGGAAAACTCTAAAACATTAATTAGAGAATATGTATTAGCTGGATTTACAAAAATTCATATAGATACAAGCATGCCAATAATCGGTGATTTTGAAAATGGTGTATTTGGAGATGATTTAATTGCAGAAAGAGCTGCAACGTTATGTAAAGTGGCAGAAGATTCTTATACTGAACTTTTAAATGAAAAGCCAGAAAGTGTACATCCTGTGTATGTTATAGGCAGTGAAGTACCGATACCTGGAGGAGCTCAAGCTGATGAAGAAGAGGAAGAAGGAATAGCAGTAACTAAGGTAGAAAACTTAGTTAATACAATAGAGACATTTAAAAATGCCTTTGAAAGTCATGGAGTAGGTGATGCTTGGCAATATGTTGTTGGAGTTGTTGTCCAACCAGGAGTTGAGTTTGGTAGCGAGCAAGTATGGAAATATGATAGAGAGAAAGCAAGAGAATTATCAGAAGCTTTAAAAGATTATCCAGAATTAGTATTTGAAGCTCATTCAACAGATTATCAAACGGATGAAGCTTTAAATGAGATGGTTGAAGATGGATTTATTATTTTAAAGGTTGGACCTGCATTAACTTACGGATTTAGAGAAGCAGCATTTGAATTAAACTTAATGGAAAATGAACTATTAAAATATAATGCTAATATTGAACTTTCAAAGTTTAGAGAAATATTAGAATTTAATATGGTAAAGAATAATGGATACTGGAAAAATCATTACTCTGGTACTCAAGAAAAGATAAAATTTGATAGAATATATGGTTTGTCCGATAGATGTAGATATTACTTACCGATAGAAGAAGTTAACTATAGTTTAGAGAAAATGATAGAAAATTTAAAACAAGTTGATATTCCATTAACTTTAGTAAGTCAATATATGCATAATCAATATAAGAAGATTAGAAGCGGAAAAATGGAGTTAACAGTAGAAAATCTACTTAAAGATAGAATAGGTGAATATATAGATGACTATATTTATGCTGTTGAGAATCATAAAGTGTTACAGATGAATTAAATTTAAGAATAAATTAAATGTAATAGATGGCAAGTTAATTAGTTAAATCAGCTAAATTAGATTAAAAAAAATCAAGAAGCTGTGTAGTATTTTAACTTTAACTTGCCATTTTTTATTTTAAAAATAATAAGTTGTGATTTATAAGTTATTATTTACAATGATTTCGACAACTGCAAAAGTTATCAGAAAATTCAAAAAATAGAAATAAACAGGGAAATATTGTATAATAAAATTAACAAGGTTTATGAGAGGGAGTGATTATATGTTTCAGTTTGAAACCCAATTAAAAAAGCTTAAGCATGAAGTATTAACTGAAGTAGCGAAACTTGCCAAAAAGAATGAAATATCCTTAGAAAGTATCGAAAAAGTTCCTTATGAAGTTATTAAAGGTGATAAGGCACAGTATAGATGTTGTGTATATAAAGAAAGAGCAATTGTTCTAGAAAGAGCTAAGCTTGCTGCAGGTTACCTTGCAAACGGGGATAATTTTGACACAGAACTTATAGACATAAGACCGGATGAACAAATTATATATATTATTGAAGCAGCTTGTGATAGGTGTCCAATAGATAAATTTAATGTTACAGATTCTTGTAGAAACTGTCTTGCTCATAGATGTAAAGAAGCTTGTAATTTTGGGGCGATAAATATAGTTGCAGGAAGAGCATATATAAATCAAGAATTATGTAAAGAATGTGGTATGTGTAAAAGGGAGTGCCCTTATGATGCTATATCCGAAGTTATGAGACCATGTAAGAAGTCATGTCCTACAGGTGCTTTAGATATAAATGAAGAAGATAGAAGAGCTATTATAAAGGAAGAGATATGTGTAAACTGTGGATCTTGTATGAGATCATGTCCTTTTGGAGCTATATCAGATAAGAGTTTAATAGTTCCTGTTGCTAAGAGACTGGGAAGACATAGAAAGATGTATGCAGTAGTAGCACCAGCTATAACAGGGCAATTTGGACCAACTATGAATTATGGTAAGATAAGAAATGCTTTTAAAGCTTTAGGATTTGAAGATATGGTTGAAGCAGCTTTAGGGGCTGATGCTGTTACAGTTCATGAAAGTAATGAATTTGTAGAAAGAATGGAAAGAGGAGATAAGTATATGACTAACTCTTGCTGTCCAGGATTTCTAAGCTTTATAGAAAAGACAAATCCAAGTGAAAAAGATAGAATATCAAAAACAGTATCTCCTATGGTAGCAACTGCAAGATATATTAAGAGCAAAGAACCAGATGCTAAGGTAGTATTTATTGGACCATGCACGGCTAAAAAAGGAGAAGCAGTTAGATTAGGAGTAAGTGAGGCAGTAGATTATGTATTAACATTTGAAGAGTTATTAGCTTTATTTGAAGCCTTTGATGTAAATCCTTTTGATATGGAAGACGAAAATGTTAATGATGCTTCAGTATTTGGAAGAGGATTTGGTATGGCTGGAGGACTTACAGCAGCTATACAAAACTATGTATCTGATAGTGGATGTAAGGCAGAATTTAAACCAGTTCAAGTTTCAGGATTAGATTGTAAGAAAACCATGAATCTTGCTAAAATGGGCAAATTACAAGGTAATTTTATAGAAGGTATGATGTGTGAAGGTGGATGTATAAATGGTGCTGGAACAATAGTGCCACCACTTAGAGCAAGAGGAGCTTTTACTAAGATTAATAATAGAACTACAATTAAGGCTGTTCTTAAGAATAGTACATTAAGTGAGTTTGAAGATATAAATCTTGAGAGAGAATAGTAACATAAGAGGAATTGAAAATTTCAGTTCCTCTTATATTTTTGTAATAGGTTGAAAAGTTATAAGAATGAATGAAAAAATGAGTTATAATAAAATAAATAGTTCTAATTGGTAATATTTAACCATATTAAGGTAATAATATAAAAAGTAGTTGTTGAAAGATTTAGACTAAAAAGATATATTATAAATATAAGTTGTTAGCACTCAATAATGGTGAGTGCTAAAAATAAAAGTATATTTTTAGGAGGAAATAAGATGAATATAAAACCATTAGGTGATAGAGTAGTAATTAAAAAATTAGAAGCTGAAACTACAACAAAGAGTGGAATAGTTTTATCAGGTACAGCGAAAGAAAGACCACAAGAAGCTGAAGTTATGGCTGTAGGACCAGGAGCTATTCATGAAGGTAAGAGAATAGAAATGGAAGTTAAAGTTGGAGATAAAGTATTATATTCTAAATATGCAGGAACAGAAGTTAAGGTTGATGGAGAAGAATACACAATATTAAAACAAGATGATATTTTAGCTATAGTTGAATAGGGAGGTTTTTGAGAGATGGCAAAGATGATTCAATTTGGAGAAGAAGCAAGAAGAGCTATGCAAGCTGGTGTTGATAAGCTAGCTGATACAGTAAAGGTTACTTTAGGACCTAAAGGAAGAAATGTAGTATTAGATAAAAAATTTGGTTCACCACTTATAACTAACGATGGTGTATCAATTGCAAGAGAAATAGAATTAGAAGATCCATATGAAAATATGGGAGCTCAATTAGTTAAAGAAGTTGCAACTAAAACTAACGATGTTGCAGGGGATGGTACAACTACAGCTACTCTTTTAGCTCAAGCTATTATAAGAGAAGGGTTAAAGAACGTAACTGCAGGAGCAAATCCAATATTACTTAGAAATGGTATAAAAAAAGCTGTTGATGTTGCAGTAGAAGAAATTAAAAATAGTTCTAAGCCTGTAAATGGTAAAGAAGATATAGCTAGAGTTGCTGCTATATCAGCTGCAGATGATGAAATAGGTAATCTTATAGCAGATGCTATGGAAACAGTAGGTAACGAGGGCGTTATAACTGTAGAAGAATCTAAATCAATGGGTACTGAACTAGAAGTAGTTGAAGGTATGCAATTTGATAGAGGATATGTATCAGCTTACATGGTAACTGATACAGAAAAAATGGAAGCTGTTTTAGATAATCCACTTATCTTAATAACTGATAAGAAGATTTCTAATATACAAGAAATACTTCCAATATTAGAGCAAATAGTTCAATCAGGAAGAAAGTTATTAATTATAGCTGAAGATATTGAAGGGGAAGCTATGACTACATTAGTAGTTAATAAGTTAAGAGGAACTTTCAATTGTGTAGCTGTTAAAGCTCCTGGATTCGGAGATAGAAGAAAAGAAATGCTTCAAGATATAGCTATACTTACTGGTGGAGAAGTTATATCTGAAGAATTAGGAAGAGATTTAAAAGAAGTTACTTTAGATATGCTTGGTCAAGCAGAAAGTGTTAAAGTGACTAAAGAAAACACTACTGTAGTAAATGGTAGAGGAAGTAAAGAAACTATAAAAGAAAGAATTCATCAAATAAGAACTCAAATAGAAGAAACAACTTCTGAGTTTGATAGAGAAAAGTTACAAGAAAGATTAGCTAAGCTTGCTGGTGGAGTTGCTGTAATTAAAGTTGGTGCAGCTACAGAGACAGAATTAAAAGAAAGAAAGCTTAGAATAGAAGATGCTTTAGCAGCAACAAAAGCAGCTGTTGAAGAAGGTATAGTATCTGGTGGAGGAACAGCTTATGTTAGCATAATTAACAAGGTAGCTGAATTAACTTCAGATGTTGCAGATACTCAAGTTGGTATAAATATAATATTAAGAGCTTTAGAAGAGCCAATGAGACAAATAGCTACAAATGCAGGAGATGAAGCTTCTGTTATAGTAGATAAAGTTAAGAATAGCGAAAATGGAATTGGATATGATGCTTTACATGGAGAATATGTAAACATGATTAAAGCTGGTATCGTTGATCCAACTAAGGTTACAAGATCAGCACTTCAAAATGCTGCATCAGTAGCATCTACATTCTTAACAACTGAAGCTGCAGTTGTTGACATTCCAGCAAAAGAACCTGCAATGCCAGCACCAGGAATGGGCGGAATGGACGGAATGTACTAAAATAATTAAAAAGAATAATTAGCAATTAATTTGAGATAACTAAACATTAGTATCAATGCAATTATGAATTAATTTAATAATCGTTAAAGATTATTTGATGATTAATTGGAGAATAATTAATTGCTAGAGTTGATAAAGAAACTGCTTTATTAACTACTCTGTTTATTTGACAGAGTATGGTTAATTAATGCAGTTTCTTTTTTTATTTGAAAGAGTTAAGTAAAAGTATTAATAAAATGTGAGTTTAATGCAAATTTTAATAAAGATATAAATAGAGCGATAAAAAATAGTATTAATAGAAATTATCGACAAATATAAAGTTTACGTGGAAGTATCATTTTTTTTCGTGTATAATTTTAGGTGAATTAATGGAAAGGTATAATATAAATGAAAATGGTGATAAATATTGGAGTTATTTTTTGTCGTATTATTTGGGCTTTGTATAGGAAGTTTTTTAAATGTATGTATATATAGAATTGCTAGAGAGGAGTCTATTTCCTTTCCACCATCTCACTGTACAAGCTGTGGGTATGAGCTTAAACCTAAAGATTTAGTTCCAGTATTAAGCTATGCTTTTTTAGGTGGGAAATGTAGAAGCTGCAAAGAAAAGATAAGTATTAGATATCCACTAATAGAACTGTTAAATGCTTTATTATATGTAGTAATTTATTTAAACTACGGATTTAGTTTTGAACTGTTTAAGTTTGCAGTGTTTGCTTCACTTATGATAGTTATTGGATTTATAGATTTTGATACAAAATACGTATTTAATTCAACAGTTATCTTTGGAGTAATAAGCGGAATTGTTTTTTTATTAGCTGAATGGATAATTACTAAAAATATTCTTTGGACAAATATTGTAGGAGCTGCAGTTGGTTTTGGCATTATATGGGCTATAGTTGCTTTAACTGGAGGAATGGGTGAAGGCGATATAGATATAGCACTTATATGTGGATTATTTCTAGGTATTAAAGGAATAGTGGTTACTTTATTTTTAGCCTTCATATTTGGAGGGGTTATAGCTGTATTTATAATGGTTCTAAAGCTTAAGGATAGAAAATCGGAAATGGCATTTGGGCCATATCTGGCTATCGGTGGAATGATAGCAATGTTATATTCAACACAACTTATAGAGCTATATTTAAATTTATTGGCTTTGTTTTAAAATCATGTTGAAATTAGTATAACATAAAAGGATGTCCATCTGGACATCCTTTTTGGATTGCAATATATTAAAATTGTTCAATAAATATATAAAATAATGTTATTGTTTTATACTATAAGTACCTTGATTATTTTCAATTGTAATTTTATTAGTTGCAATAATCTTAGATGTTTCTTTATCTTCTATTTGCAATTCAACTTTAAATTCTATAACTGTTCCCTCAACCCAAGAAACTTCTTTAAATAAACCAAGTTCAACTGGTTCACCTGAATTAATTATTTCCTTTTGAGGACCCTTCTCTGGAACAATAAACCCTTCAACATCATCATCACTTTTCAGTATCCAATGATATTGGATTTCCTTATCATATTCTCCTATAGCTTTAGGTTTTAATGTTATTGGCATTCCCTTATAAGAGTTAGCATCATTAGTAGCAATTATTTCAACACTTAAACTATCTTTGTGTGTATTATCTTCTGTTTTTATTTGACAACCTACTAACCCAATTAGCAATATAGTTAAAATTATTGACCATATAACTTTCTTCATAAAAGCCTCCTTATTTCATTTAATAAACAATATAATACATTTGTTCAGAAATCATTACATTTATTGTACACTAAAAATAGTAAAATTAAAACAAATTTTACCTTTTATACATATATTGGTCTTCTAATCTTAAAATCCTTTATTAAAGATATAGAATGTGTTGAATTAGCATGAATAAAGAACTTTTTAGGTTTATTCCTTTCCATTTCTGTTTTAAATAATTGGGTCCATTTATACCAAAATAGGTAGTTTGTTAGGAACTTGGTTGAAACACCATTAAATTTCTTTATCCATCTTTTTAGGCTACTATGAAAGGCATTAACTCTTTGAATATTATAAATATCCACAGCTTTTCTTCCACCTCTAATTTGATGTAACTCAAAATTATGTTGAGTAGCAAAGGGGATATAACTCCTATGTTTATCTGTACATAATATAGAATTCTCCTCAACAACTTCTGATAAAGCTCTGTCTATATCGCTATATTTAGGTCTACCATTGCATATTAATCCTGTATAGATATTACCTAATCTATCCACACCACATAAAACACAGGCAAATTCCTTTGATATACCTCTTGTATTTATTTCTTTGCCACGTTTTCTTGACTCCCTTGGCATAGTAAAATTAGAACTTTTGCTATGATTCCCTTTATAGCTAAGGGCAAAGTATGTCTCATCGAGTTCAATAACACCCTCAAGAGAGCCGTAGCCAATAAATTTTCTAATAGCGTCTATAATTTTATGTCTCCAAAAGAAAGCTGTTGCAATATTAATCTCAACAATTTCGGCACATTGCCTAATAGTGTTGCCGTTTACCATACATTGGGCATATAGTAACCATTTATCTAATCCCTTTTTACTACTTGAAACTGGTGATTTATAAAAGTCATTGAAAGTTTTTTTACACTCTGGATTTTGGCATTTATACCTTTGTTTAACTCCATTTTTACCATGATATTTTCCATACTTAGATATTTTGTCATGATTACAAAAAGGACAGCACTTCCCCTTATTAAATCTATTTTCAGCGATTTCTTTATCTATAGAGTTAGTAAATCCATTTGACATCAATACAGTCTTCAAAAATTCAAATACCTTACCTTGCTCATGTGTATTTAATTGTGAAACTTGTTTAATAACATTATTAACTCTTGGCATAAAAAAACCTCCTAAATAGTAGTTATATAATATATAATAACCATATTTATAGAGGTTAATCAAATTTCAACAGTTTATTAAAACAAAGCCAATTTATTTTAAGAAGTAGTTGTATTTAAAATAAGTGTTTAACAAAGTAAAACATATAAGTAATTTAATATTGATATTAAATATATAAATTTATGTATTTACGAAAGGAAGAGAAATGTATCATAAAAAGAGATTAGGAGATATACTAGTTCAAAGTGGATATATAAGTAAAGAAGAATTAGGAAATGCCTTGACAGAACAGAAAAAACTAGGTAGAAAGCTTGGAGAAATTCTTATAGAAAAAGAATTTGTTACCGAAGATAATTTGCTAAAAGCTTTAGAAGATCAACTTGGAATAAGAAGACTTTTTTTAGAGTCGGTTGCTGTTGATAAAGACGCAGTAAAAGTTATTCCAGAAGCATTATCAAGAAAATATAATGTATTACCTATTCAATTTGTTGAAGGAGAATTATTAGTTTTAACTAATGATCCATTAAATATATTAGCAGAAGAGGATGTGCGTATTGCATCAGGATATTCAGTTAAATTAGCGTTAAGCTCTAAAGAAGAAATTAAGGTTGCTATTTCTAAATATTATTCTGAAGATTATATGCAAAAGACAGCAGAGGAATATAGGCTTCAAGAAAAAACTGATAAGAACGAAGAACAAGAAGAGTTTGAATTAAAGCTTAAAAATGCACCAGCAGTAAAGCTTGTGGATTCCATTATAGAAAATGCAGTTAGAAGTAAGGCTAGTGATATTCATATTGAGCCTTTTGAACATAGAATAGCTGTAAGATATAGAATTGATGGAGAACTTAGAAAACAATTTGACTCTCCGAAGGAACCTTTAGCAGGTATTATTACCAGAATAAAAATTATGGGTAACATGGATATTGCAGAAAGAAGAATACCTCAAGATGGAAGAATATTTACAAAGGTAGATAATCAAAATGTTGATATGAGGGTTTCTGTACTTCCTACTGTAAATGGAGAAAAGGTTGTTATAAGAATACTTGATAAAAGTGCATTAAATGTAGATAAGGAAACTTTAGGATTTAGTAAAGATGACCTTGAAAAACTTAAAAGGATATCTACAAAGCCTCATGGAATAATGCTTGTTACAGGTCCTACAGGTTCAGGTAAATCAACAACTCTATATTCTTTATTAAGAGATTTGAATAAAGAATATACAAATATTATTACAGTTGAAGACCCAGTAGAATTTTCTATTGATGGAATAAACCAAGTAAATGTTAATACAAAAGCAGGCTTAACATTTGCATCAGGATTAAGATCAATATTAAGACAAGATCCAGATATAGTGATGCTTGGAGAAATAAGAGATGCTGAAACTGCTGAAATTGCAGTAAGAGCAGCTATTACAGGACACTTAGTTTTGAGTACTATACATACTAATGATGCAGCATCGTCTATAGTTAGATTAAAGGATATGGGAATAGCATCTTATTTACTTTCATCGTCTTTAGTTGGAATAGTTGCACAAAGACTTATGAGGAAGCTTTGTCCTCATTGCAAAGAAGCTTATGAAGCTAGTGAGTATGAGAAGAAGGTTTTAAATATACCAAAGGATAGTTTTTTAACTTTATATAGAAAAAATGGATGCGTTAGATGTTCTAATAGTGGATATAAAGGAAGAGTTGGGATATATGAAATATTAGAAATAAATAAACAAATAAGAGAACTTATTAATGCAGATAGATCAGTAGAAGAAATTACAAAGGCAGCCTTAGCAAATGGTATGAATACCTTAAATATGTCTGCAATAAATGTAGTCTTAAATGGTAATTCTACTGTTGAAGAATTATTACGAGTAACTTTATTAGGGGATTAAAAGGAGTATTAGTGTATGCCCATATATGTTTATGAAGGAAAAACATTAAATGGATCTGTGGAAAAAGGTAAAGCTGAATATTTAAATATAAACGCAGCTAGGGAATCTCTTAGAGGAAAAGGCATATTTATTAATTCTATAAAAGAAGAGACTGCAAGCATGAATATAGAGTTTAATTTTAAAAAGAATATACCTTACCAAGACTTAGCTATATTTTGCAGGCAGTTACATTTTGGACTAGCTGCCGGAATACCTATTCTTAGAGCTATTGGAATGATAAAAGATCAGATAGAACATAAAAAACTAAAGAGTATTTTAACTAATGTATATGAGGAAATTCAAAAGGGGTCAGCTCTTTCAGAAGTATTAGGACAACATAAAGAAATTCCTTATATGCTAACAGCTATGGTTGAAGTAGGAGAAGCTACAGGGAATATTGATCAAATAATGGGGGAAATGGCTGAGTATTATGATAAGCAACATAGACAAAAGAAAACTATTGATGCGGCATTAACTTATCCAAAGTTCCTATTAGCTTTTTCAATATGTATAGTTATAGGTCTGGTAACCTTTGTAGTTCCAACATTTGTTGATTCGATTTTATCAGCAGGACAAGAGCTACCATTACCAACTCAAGCGCTAATAGCAATAAGTGATTTTATTAAAAATAATTTCTTATTATTAACGGTAGTAGCAATTGGTTTATATATTATTAAATTAACTTTAATAGATACAAATCCAAAAGTTCAATATGAAAAAGATAGATTTTTGGTAACTAACAAAAAGTTATCACCAATAACACAACAGATATTCACGGCAAGATTTGCAAGAACCTTTGCACTTTTGGTACAAGGGGGAATGAGTGTTATGAATGGGTTAGAAATAGCAGGTAATGCTGTTGATAATAGATATATTAAAAAAATGATTGAAGAATGTAACTACATGATTCAAAAAGGACAGGGCATAGGTGATTCTTTAGAAACAAGAAAGATATTTCCTAAGATGATGACTCAAATGATGAAGGTCGGGGAAGAAACGGGAAGTATAGACGATATACTAAAGAAAACTTCAGAATACTATGAGATAGAAGCAGAATTTGCTATCAAGAAATTAACAGCTTTAATAGAGCCGGTAATGATAGTGTTTTTAGCATTTATAGTTGGCTTCGTAGTAATATCACTAGCAATGCCAATGTTCCAGGTAATGGGAGCAGTTTAATAGTTAAATAAAGATATATAGGGATAGACCTTTATATATAATAAATAATACATAAAATGGAGGAAATAAAAATGAAATTAAACAAAAAGAAAAAAGGATTTACATTAATCGAACTTATGGCTGTTATTGCTATAGTAGCAATATTAGCAGCAGTACTTGTACCAACTGTATCTGGATATATTAACAGATCTAAGAAATCAGCAATAGTTACTCAAGCTAGAACTGTTGTAAATGCAGTAGAATCTTATAATGCTACATCTGAAAATCCGTTAATAGAAACATTAACTGATTCAGGTGAGTTACCAATATCTACTACATTAGTATCAGCACTTCCTTCTATTGTTGGAACAGATATATTAGATTTAAATGCTATAAGTAAATTAGGAAATATGACATTAGCAGAGGCTAAAGCAATAAATTTTGACTCTGATGCAATAAAGAATTTGAAAATATATCCAGATGGTGTATTTGCTAGATATAAAGAATTAAGAGTTGCAGCACATACTGAATTAGTAGGAGAAGAAGGTTCAGAACAAGCAAAATACCCTGTTACTAATATAAAATAACTATAAGTAGTAAAATTATAAAGCTGTCATAAGACAGCTTTATAATTGATATTTTGATAGGTGATTCTTGAGGTTTTTATAGTATAAAAATATAGCGATTAAGTGTTTTATACTTGATAAGATTCAGTTGGGTATTGAGTTTCTGATTTCATAATAAAATTTTAAGGGTTATTAGGATAAAAAATAAGATTAAAAGTAAATTTACTTTATCAACTAATTTAAAGGTATTTGATAGACAGTACTTAGGTGAATCGTAAAATTACAAATTTTAAGAATGTAAATTATATAGTTAAGTAATATACATATTGAAGTAGTTTATCTCTGAATTTTAATAGGTTCTTATTATTAAAAGTAAGTTAAAAAAGGTGTATTATGATTATAAAAAAGTATAAAAAAGGATTTACTTTAATTGAATTAATGGCTGTTGTTAGTATTGTAGTAATATTATTGGCTATAACTACAGCGATAATAAATGGATATGTTGATAGGGCTAATAAAGTCAATGTAATAACTCAATCAAGAGATGTAATTCAATATTCTATATCTAGTAATATAGAAATTGGTAGTGATATTAAATTAGGTAATTTAGTTAATAATAATGTGTTTTCTGATTATGAAGGAAGGTTAGACTATCTTCAGGATGATATTAGTATCAATACATTATTAGCAATAAGTGCTGACCAAGACGCTTTAAATAAAATTAAGCTTAAGGATAGAAAAATAGTTGAATGGACTGGGGAAAATTCGTATAAGAAAAGTGATGACTAATTGTAGTATATATTTAAAAGTTATATAGGTTAAATTTATATAATTTTTAAATGTTATATTAACTTAATATAATTGAGGAGGTAAAAAAGTGGGTGTAAATAATAAAAAGTTAGCTATACAAATTACAGATTCAGCTATAAATATTCTTATTGCTAATAAGAATAAAATATTTGAATCAACATCTATAGATTTAGATGATGGTATTTATAGTGATGGTAACATATTAGACATAGATAGATTAGTACATAAACTAAATGAGTATTTAGATGTTAATGCAAGAGATGTTAAAAATGTATCTTTTGTTTTAGCTGGTTCAGATATAATTACAAGATATATTGAGGTTCCCATTCTTAAGGAAGATGCATTAAGACAAGCTGTTCATTTCGAGTTTAATCAATTTATACCTGAAATTGATGATTATTATATGGATTATGAAATAGTTGAAAAGATAAATACTAAGGAAAAGAAGGCTTATAAAATTGTACTTGTTGCAGCAGGTAGAGAAAAGATTAATGAGTTTGTTAAAATAGCAGATAAAATAGATAAAGAGTTAGATGTAATTGATACTTTATCAAATAGTTTAGTTAGAAATTTAAAAAGTAGTAAGTATTTAGTTACTGAGGAATCAACAGGTATAATTTATTTAGGGGCTGACAGTTCTATACTTAGTATAGTTGAAGATAAGGCTTTAAAATTTGAAAAGAATATTCCTTATGGAATAAACAATATATTTTATGAAACTTATGATGAAGTAGCAGCTACTACAGTTGATAACGTACTTGATTATTCTCAAAAATCAAAAATAAGCTTTGAAGCTTTATTAAGCAACATTAATAATATTATTAGATTCTATAATTCTGATAGAACTAATAGACCGATAAGCAATTTAGTTATTATATCTGTTAATAACACTATTGAAGGAATAGAAAGATATTTTGAAAAATATTTTGAGCTTCCTTGTGTAGCAGTAAATCAATCATCTGATTTAAATTTAAAGGTAAGGTTTAATGAAAGATTTACGACTTTTATGCCTTGTTATGGATTATTGTTAAGAGGAAATGATAAAAAATTACTTAATCTAAATCCAATAGTTATTAATAAAGAAGAGAATAAAGAAAATCTGGACAGGTCATTATTAAGAGCAACAACATTAGTAATTTGTGTAATGGCGGCAGCGTCAATACCATTCTTTATTATGAATAAGATTATAAGTAAAGATATATCTGGATTAGAGGCTGAAGTTGCTAAGTATACAGAAATAGTTCAAAAAAATACTGAGCTAAAGACAAACAATGCGAGAGTAGAGAGTTTTATAAATAGAATTGAATGTGTAGGGGATAATGCTACTAAAACTTCTGTAATAATATCAAAGTTAAATAGTTATGTGCCAAAAGAGATAACCTTTAATAGTATGTCTTTTTCTGATTCAGGTTCAATTAGTATAAGTGGAGAGTCAACTACTTATTACTCAATACCAGAGTTTTTAGCAAACCTTCAAATGAGTGATGAGTTTTCTAATGCGAAGATTATCAATATAACGCCTATAGAGAAAATTGTTGTAACTACGAATTTAAGAAGTATAGCTTCCTCAGGTAATAATGAAGTTACATCAGTTACGAAGGTAGAAGAGGATTCAAAGAAAATAGTAGAAGAAAATACATATTCAAATGTAGGTAAGGGAACAAATGAAGAAAATATAACTTTATCAGGTTCATCAGCTAGCAATGCCCAAAGTACAAATGGAATAGGGAGTTCAAATAATACCAATACTACTTTAAGTTACAATTTTTCGATTTCAATTGAGGGGGTAAACAAAGATGGAACAGGAGCTAAATAGCCTTGAACAACCTAAAAGACAAAATAAAGTTGTTGAGTGGTTAAAAGCACAAAGTAAAAAAGATAAGATAATTTTAGCATCTACTACAATAATAGTTTCTGTTGTTTTATCGTTAAGATTTGCTATACTACCTCAGTTGGAAATCTATACAAATAATTTAATGAGGTTAGATCAGCTTAATGCAGAAGTTGCTAGAGTAAAAAGATTACCACAAGAAAATAAAATATTAGAAGAAAAGGCTGAAGAACTACAAGTTTTATATGAAAATGCATTAGTAAAGCTACCTAAAACACCAGAATTAGCACAAGTAGCTTATGATATAAGATATTTTGTAAGAGATACTAATGTAGAGTTATTTTCATTAGGATTTTCAGAAGGTCAAGTTGGGGAAGATGAGATTGCTAAAAAAGATGAAGTTAAAACTGATGAAAATGGTGTTGTAACAGAAATTGATAGAGGACTTGAAGGGGGTAATACGCAAACTACAGAAGTAGCACCGGAGCAAGCTGTAAGTAAACAAGTTGTAAGCATATCAGTATCAGGGTTACATAAAGATATTATGTCTTTTATAAAAAAAATAGAAAATTATTCAAGAATAGCAGATGTTTCAAATATATCTTTAAGTAAAGGCGAAGATAAAAAACTAAACGCAAGCATCACAGCTAATTTCTATAATTTAAATTATGAGGAGAAAGAAAACTATGAGTTCAATGATGGAATTTACGGCAGAGAAGACTCCTTTAACTAAAAATATTGACAAGAAGAAAGGGATGACACTAGTAGAAATAATGGCTGCTATGGCCATCCTTTCTATTTTATTTGTAGCTATAAGTGGATTAATGATAAATACAGTTAAAATTGAAAGTAGAGCAGATAAAATATTAGAAACAAATAATTATTTAAAATCTGCATTATTAGTATTTGATGAGAAAATGGCTGATGTATCAGAGTATATAGTTGAAAAAACTATTGAATTTAGTAACGTAAATGAAATGCAAAGAAGAATAGTAAATAAGGACTATAGTTCAACAGGTAAATACAGTATGAATATAAAATCAGAGCTGCAGTCAGATGGACTATATAAGGTAATTGCAACTATGCAAAATAAAAATATAGAAGAAACAAAGATTTTAATAGTTAGTAAATAAGGGGTGGGATAAAGTGAAGAAAAAGAATGGTTTTACTCTTATAGAATTGATGGTTACATTGTCAATAACGGTATTAGTTACTACTATGGTAGGATCAGTATTTATTCAAGGTTACAAAATATTAAATAGAACTGATAACAAATCAGCTATACAAGATGAAGTTAGAAATGCAATTATGAAGATAGAAGGTGAAGCATTGACGGCTTCTAAAATTAAAATTAGGACAACTGATGCGATTAATTCTTATAATAGCAAAAGTGCGAAGGAATTATTATATTTAGATAAAGTTGATGAAAAAATAGTATATATTGAAGTTGTAGAAGATTCAGCTAATAATACTAATAAATTTGTAGAAGTGAAACTTAATAACGACAATACTTTTAAGGAAGAAAAAATACTTATAAATACAATCCAGGGAAATGTAGCAAGTAACTTTGCATTAAATTCAAATATAGAAGATAAAGTTGTAAATATAAACTTTAATAATGTTATAAAAGGAAATCAAAGTAGCGGAGAAAATTATATAGTAACACTAAACTTAAATGTTGCAAGTGATATTAAGATTGAATTTGGAGATGAATCATCTGAAGTTACACCGGAAATACCAGAAGGTGGTAAGGAAGATTCAGAGGAAGAAAAAGATCTTTTGGACAAGCTAGGAGAACATTATTTAACTATAAGCGGAGAAATGGAATTTCAATCAAATAGTACACATGTTGAAGTTAAAGGTAATGGAACTTTGGGATATGGAAGTACATCCGGAAATAAAGAGCATTTTAAGGTGGGAGCTGAAAAGATTTTTCAGAATGGGATAGATAAATTAGGTTTAGATAATTTAAATAAAGAAGAACTTATAATAACTGAGTCATGGAATATAAAGAATCATAAGACATACCAAGGATATAATGGATTCAAAATTATATTTGTTAATGGAGATATTCATATAGGGGAAAAAAATAATGATAATATATTACTTAATAATACAATAATAATTGCTACTGGAAATGTTGAATTTGAAAAAAATGATATTAATCTAAGAATGGAAGATAGTTTAATATACGCAAATTCTATTAAGTTTCATAATAAGTCAGAAGTGATTTTTACGAATACACTTACATCTCAAGAGATACTTAATAGAACAAAAGATAAATTACAGGAAATGATAAATTATTATAGTCAACCTTTAAGTGTTGATTTTTCTATAACTCATTCCTGGGATAATGGAGCTAAGTATAAAATACTAATAACTAATAATACTGATAAAGATATTTCATCGTGGCAAATTGAATTTGATGTTGAAAAAGAAATTATAGAGTGTTGGGCTGGTATAGTTGAAAAGGTAGCTGATGGAAGGTATAAAATAAAAAATCAACATTGGAATGGGGCTATAGCAAAAGGTGGAGGTATTGAGATAACTGGAAGTTGTGCAGGCGGAGTAGATAAAATAGAAAATGTTAAAACAACTTGTTCGTAAAGGAGAAGATATGAAAAAGAGAGGATCAGTATTAGTTTATGTAATAGCGATTACATCTATCTTAATGGTATTAGGAACAGTGGTATCTTCTGCTGTTGTTTCTACTACAAAGTATAATGAAGAGCATAGTCAAATAATTGATTTAGAGTTAGCGGCTAAATCAGGGCTGAATATTTTCTTGAAAGAATTAACAGAAGATATAAATCATGCTAAGAATCAAAAAGATATATCATTGCTTCCTAGTGAGTTAGCTGAAATAGATAGTGGTATTACTGCATTTAATGGAATTAAGGTAACTAAAAAAATAACTAGAGATACAATTTTAGATGCTGGAGTTTTAAGGCAGTATAAGTACACTATTTATAGTAAAGCTACTGAAAATCAAGGAAGTTCATCTAAGGAAGTAAATCAAGTTATTACTGTTAATATTAATGGAGAAAGTGGGAAAAATGAAGAAGTAGTAATTAATCCTATTAATTTTCTTAATATAAAAGGGAATTTAATATTAGGTGGATTAAATAAAAGCGAATCTGAAAAAATAGTTATTGGGGGTACCTATAGTAATGAGTGGGGAGATGGAAGTGTAAAGA
The DNA here is from genome assembly GCF_001405015.1 of Clostridium disporicum. Taxonomy (GTDB): domain Bacteria; phylum Bacillota; class Clostridia; order Clostridiales; family Clostridiaceae; genus Clostridium; species Clostridium disporicum_B. The sequence continues at coordinate 23,735 of NZ_CYZX01000015.1, read as the reverse complement.
AAGATTCAAGTTTATCTGAAATACAATTTAATATAAAAGATGATAGTATAGATAAATTTTTAGATAGGTATAAAGTAGAAGATATAATTAAAAATAATATTTATATAAATCAGCAAAACTTAGAAAAATATAAAGTTGATTACAATGATTATAATATTGTGACTATAAATTTAAATCATGAAAATAAAATTATTTATGAAGATATAGATTGTAATGGTAAAGAATTATACATTACCTTAAATAATAGTGAATTGATTGTTGATGGAGATATATTGGATAATAGAAAATTATATGTTGAGATGAATAATAGCAAGTTGATTATTAATGGTAATATAGAAAGCACAGGTCAATTAGATCTTATTATTACTAATGGTGAGGTAAATGTAAATGGTTATATAAGAACAAGTAATTCAATAATAGTAAATATGGAATCAAGTATTTTAAATATTGACAGTAGCTATAATATAACTGGCAATAGTATTGAATCTACTGCTAATCAAATATCCATAACTATGAATCATGATAATGTAATTGATTTAAATGGAGGAATGAAGTCAAATAATAATTTAGATATATTTATGTATAAAAATAATAATATTATTATTAGAAATGGGGATATATACTCCGGAAGTATATCTATTAATATGTCGCTTGAAAAGGAGAAAGGTAATTCAAAGAATGTTATCAAGATAAATGGGAATATTAATGCAACTAATAAAAATGATATAGATTTAAAATCAAGTGATAAGATTTATATTGTAGGTAATATTGTATCACAGGGGAATTATACAAATTTAAAAGTGTACAATAAAAGCCAAGTGCGTATAGATGGTTATATTAAAGCACAAAACAATATTTCTATAGATGCATCGGAATCTAGTGTGGCTATAAAAGAGATGAAGTTTAATGATAGAGGGAGTGTTGAAATAAAATTAAAAGAAGAAAGTGCTTTGATTCAGGAAGGTATATATGCAAATAATATTAGTATAGGTAATACTAGTGATAGTATGATAGTAGTGAATGGATATATAGATACAAATAGTATGAGTATTAATTTGATAAATAGTCCTTTTTTTATTAATGGATACGCAAAGATACATAGTTTGGATGGAACATTAAATAATAGCATCTTTATTGTAAATGGAGATGTTAATTATAATAATGGTAAAAGTAATAGTATTTCATTGACAAATCAAAATAAAAGCTGTGTGTATATAGTTGGAGATTTAACAAGCAATTCTATAACTTTAAATTCAAATGAAAATATAAATCCAGATGAATATGTAATAAATAAGTTAGTAGAATTTGCTGTTTATAAAAATTAAGTTCATAATAAAACAATTATTGACAAGCTATATCTTATAAACTATAATAGTAACAATAACAAAATACGAACAATAAAGACTGCTTATATATCCCCCTAATATGGAGGGGAGTATCTACCGGAAGCCGTAAATTTCCGACTATAAGTGAAGTTTGATATAGCTTGTTTTTGCAAGGATTTCTTAGCATAGGCATATTATCTTCACTTAATGAAGATAATATGTCTGTTTTTTTTATAATTAAATGTTTAAGGGGATGAAGGATTATGGCAAAAATACTAAAAACAGCTTATACATTCGATGATGTATTATTAGTACCAAATAAATCAGAAGTGTTACCTAATCAAGTTAGTTTAAAAACTAAGTTAACTAAAACTATTACTCTTAATATTCCTTTAATGAGTGCTAGTATGGATACAGTTACTGAATCTAAGATGGCAATTGCTATGGCAAGAGAAGGCGGAATCGGAATTATACATAAAAACATGCCAATTGAAGAGCAAGCTAGAGAAGTTGATAGAGTTAAGAGACAAGAAAATGGTGTAATAACTGACCCTATTTTCTTAAATGAAAATCATACAGTAAGAGAAGCTTTAGATTTAATGGCTAGATATAGAATATCTGGGGTTCCTGTTACAAGAGGAACTCAATTAGTTGGAATAATAACTAACAGAGACATAGTATTTGAAACAAATTATGATAGATTAGTTTCAGAAGTTATGACTAAGAGTCCATTAGTTACTGCTCCAGAAGGAACAACGTTAGATCAAGCTTTAGAGATATTAAAGACTCATAAAATTGAAAAATTACCTTTAGTTGATAATGAAAATAACTTAAAGGGGCTTATAACAATTAAAGATATAGAAAAGGTTAGGGCGTTTCCAAATGCAGCAAAGGATTCAAGAGGTAGACTTCTTTGTGGAGCATCTGTTGGGATAACAGCTGATATGATGGATAGAGTTGATGCTTTAGTTAAAGCTCAGGTAGACGTCATTACTTTAGATACAGCTCACGGTCATTCAAAAGGTGTTATTGAAGGTGTTAAGAAGATAAAAGCTAAATACCCTGAACTTCAAATAATAGCTGGTAACATAGCTACAGCAGAAGCTACAAAAGATTTAATAGAAGCTGGTGCTGATTGTGTTAAGGTTGGTATAGGGCCTGGGTCAATATGTACTACAAGAATAGTTGCAGGTGTTGGTGTACCTCAATTAACTGCAGTTATGGATTGTGTTGAAGAAGCTGTTAAATATGGTATACCAGTAATAGCTGACGGTGGATTAAAATATTCAGGAGACATAGTTAAAGCATTAGCTGCTGGAGCATCTGTTTGTATGATGGGTTCAATGCTTGCAGGTTGTGAAGAATCTCCAGGTGAAACAGAAATATATCAAGGAAGACAATATAAAGTTTACAGAGGAATGGGTTCTCTAGGGGCTATGGAGAAAGGTTCATCTGATAGATACTTCCAAAATGGAACTAAGAAGTTTGTTCCGGAAGGAATTGAAGGAAGAGTTGCTTACAAAGGATATGTAGCAGATACATTATATCAATTAATGGGTGGAATAAGATCAGGGATGGGTTACCTTGGAGCACCTACATTAGTTGACTTATATGAAAATGCAACTTTTGTTATCCAAACTTCTTCAGGAATAAGAGAAAGTCATCCACATGATGTAAAGATAACTAAAGAAGCACCAAACTACAGTGTAAGTGAATAGTTTGACTATTTAATAGTTTCTAATTAATTATTAAAATAGAGTTTTAGAGATAATTTATATTTAAAATTAATAGATTTGAAATTGGGGAGAAAAGATATATAGGCTTATATACAAACAAAGTTTTTATATTTTTTCTCTTATTACGTTATATATGCGAATTATTTTTAAAAAAATAAAGTAATTGTTCATATTTATGTTGAAAAATGTACAATTTTACGAGATAATAAAGAAAAATACATTAGGGGGATTCTTAATGAATAAAGAATTAGTATTAGTACTTGACTTTGGTGGTCAATATAATCAATTAATAGCAAGAAGAGTAAGAGAATGTAACGTTTATTGTGAAGTTCATCCATATAATTTAAGCATTGAAAAAATAAGAGAAATGAATCCAAAGGGAATAATATTTACTGGTGGACCTAACAGTGTTTATGGAGAAGATTCTCCATTATGTGATAAAGCTATATTTGAATTAGGAATACCTGTACTTGGTATCTGCTACGGTTCACAACTTATGGCTCATGTTTTAGGTGGAAGTGTTGCAACTGCTCCTGTAAGTGAATATGGTAAGACAGAAGTTGCTGTAAATAATAAATCTAAATTATTTGATGGAGTAGAATCTTCAACTATATGTTGGATGAGTCATACTGACTACATAGAAAGAGCTCCAGAAAACTTTAATATAATAGGACACACTCCAGTATGTCCAGTAGCTGCTATGGAATGTGAAGAAAAGAACCTTTATGCAGTTCAATTCCATCCAGAAGTTATGCATACTCAAGAAGGTACTAAGATGTTAACTAACTTTGTTAAGAATATCTGTAACTGTTCTGGAGATTGGACAATGGATTCTTTCGTTGAAAAGACAATACAAGAAGTTAGAGAAAAAGTTGGAGATGGTAAAGTATTATGTGCATTATCAGGTGGAGTTGACTCATCTGTAGCTGCAGTACTTTTATCAAAAGCCGTAGGTAAGCAATTAACTTGTGTATTTGTTGACCACGGTCTACTTAGAAAAAATGAAGGTGATGAAGTAGAAGCTATATTTGGACCAGAAGGTCAATATGACTTAAACTTTATAAGAGTAAATGCTCAAGAAAGATTCTATGAAGCTCTTGCTGGAGTAGAAGATCCAGAAACTAAAAGAAAAATTATTGGTGAAGAATTTATTAGAGTATTTGAAGAAGAAGCTAAGAAGATTGGTACAGTTGATTTCCTTGTTCAAGGTACAATTTACCCAGATATAATTGAAAGTGGACTTGGAGAATCAGCAGTTATTAAGTCTCACCATAATGTTGGAGGACTTCCTGACCATGTTGATTTTAAAGAAATAATAGAGCCATTAAGATTATTATTTAAGGATGAAGTTAGAAAAGCAGGACTTGAACTTAACATTCCAGAACATTTAGTATTCAGACAACCATTCCCAGGACCAGGACTTGGAATAAGAATAATAGGTGAAGTAACAGCTGAAAAAGTTAGAATAGTTCAAGATGCTGACTATATCTATAGAGAAGAAATAGTTAAAGCAGGAATTGATAAGGAAATAGGACAATACTTTGCTGCATTAACTAATATGAGATCAGTAGGGGTTATGGGAGATGAAAGAACTTATGATTATGCTATAGCTTTAAGAGCTGTAACTACTAGTGATTTCATGACTGCAGAATCAGCAGATCTTCCATGGGAGGTACTTGGAAAGGTAACAACTAGAATAGTAAATGAAGTTAAAGGTGTTAACAGAGTAATGTACGATTGTACAGGAAAACCACCAGCAACTATTGAATTTGAATAATATACATAAAATATAAATTTTAAATCAAACAAAAGAGAACCATTGAAATAATTTCAGGGGTTCTCTTTATTTTTAAATGTAGTATTTTGTTGTAAAAGGTATTATGGTAATAATTGACATGACATATCGTGTGCTTTATAGTATAAATGTGGGAAAAATTAGGTATGAGGTGAGAAAATGGATAAAGATAATAAAGTAATAGATGGAAATGATAATGATGTAGTAGATTCAGTAGAAGAAATCTCACAAAAAAGTATTAGTGATGCTCAGAATGTTAATAGTAGTGAGGATTGGAAGGTTGTTCAAAAATCTGAACACAAAGGCTCAAATGTATTAAAGGCGATTGGAATTGCTATAGCTATAGTCGTTATTTTAGGTGGAATGGCTTGGAGTGGAATGAAGTTTTATGATTTATCTCAAGCACCGACATATAACAAACCAGAAGGTGAACCTAATCAAGTTGTAGGAAATAATAAAGAAGATTCTGAAGAAGAACCTTCACAAGATGAGAATCACACAATTACTGTTGATGAGCAGAGAATGATAGAAATAAATGAATATGTTCATCATATGGCAAATACTATAATATTAGCTATTGATGGTAAAATAAATGGGACAAAGAAAATTACTATGGAAACTATAGATGAAGCTTTGAGTATGGTAGAAGAAGTTGATTGGTATTTGTATAAAGAAATAAGCAAATGGAAAGAAGGAGACTTCAGTAATGGTGTAGAAGTACATAACTATGTATGGAAAAACCTTGATGGAGAAATTGGAAAAGCAAGTAAATTAGATGAAGCTGCTATAGAAGCTGTAAAAACTAATTTAGGATTATAAGATATAGTGTTAATGAAGAGTTGTTTATTATGAACAGCTCTTTTTTGTTGGATTAATAACTTAATTCTTTTTTACATATAATATATTTAGTAAATAGAGTAAATAGAATTTATAAAATGTAAATCTTTATTTGTATTTATTAGGTAATAAAATATTAGAAAAAAATATTAGGTTTTAATAATTTATGATATAATTAAAATGGTAATTATTCCAGAAAATTTGGAGGTAAAAGAATGAATAAAGGTTTAAGCTTAGATTTATCAAAAGTTCAACCATATGCTAATCTTTCAGAATTAGATATGATGGAAGGTATGGTTAAATATGCTCATGATACAGTTCATGAAAAAACAGGAGCAGGTAACGACTTCTTAGGATGGTTAGACCTACCTGTAAATTATGATAAAGATGAATTTGAAAGAATTAAAGTTGCTGCTGAAAAGATAAAATCAAATTCAGATGTTTTAATAGTTATCGGTATTGGTGGATCATACTTAGGAGCTAGAGCTGCTATAGAAATGTTAACTAACAACTTCTATAACATGTTATCAAGCGATAAGAGAAAGACTCCAAAGGTATTTTTCGTTGGAAATAACATAAGTTCAACATATATAACTGATTTATTTGAAGCAATCGAAGGGTTAGATGTTTCAGTTAACGTTATATCTAAATCAGGTACTACAACTGAACCAGCAATAGCTTTCAGAATGTTCAAAGACTTCATGGAAAAGAAATATGGAGTTGATGGAGCTAAAGAGAGAATATTTGCTACAACTGATAAAGCTAGAGGAGCTTTAAAAGGATTAGCAGATACTATGGGTTACGAAACTTTTGTTGTTCCAGATGACGTAGGTGGAAGATTCTCAGTTTTAACAGCAGTTGGTTTATTACCAATAGCCGTTGCTGGAATTAACATAGATGAAATGATGCAAGGGGCTGCAGATGCTAGAAAAGTATACTCAAACCCATCATTAAAAGAAAACGAATGTTACCAATATGCTGCAATGAGAAATGCTTTATATAATAAAGGTAAGAAAGTTGAAGTTATGGTTAACTATGAACCATGCTTACACTACTTTAACGAATGGTGGAAGCAATTATATGGAGAATCAGAAGGTAAAGACCAAAAGGGTATATTCCCAGCTGCAGTAGATTTCTCAACAGATTTACACTCAATGGGACAATTTATCCAAGATGGTACAAGAATAATGTTTGAAACAGTTCTTAATGTAGAGAAAGCTAACAAAGAAATAGTTATAGAAGAAGCAGAAGGAAACGTTGATGGATTAAACTTCTTAGCTGGAAAAACTGTTGATTTCGTTAACAAGCAAGCTTTCAATGGAACATTATTAGCTCACTGTGATGGTGGAGTTCCAAACATGATACTAAACATTCCGGAATTAAGTCCATACTACTTTGGACAAATGGTTTACTTCTTTGAAAAAGCATGCGCTATAAGCGGATATTTACTAGGAGTTAACCCATTCGATCAACCAGGTGTTGAAGCATACAAGAAAAACATGTTTGCTTTACTTGGTAAGCCAGGATACGAAGAATTAAAAGCAGAATTAGAAGCTAGATTAAAATAGTAATCTAAATTCTATTAACAATTAATATAGAAAAATTATAATATTACCCCAGTAGTTTGTGGATAATTATAAACTACTGGGGTTAATTGAAATAAAAGAGGAAAGTTTATGAGGATTATAGTTGATGGAGATGCATGTCCTGGAATTTCAATAATTGAAAGGTGTGCAAAAGATTATAACTTAGAACTAATTGTATATTGTGATATACATCACTATATAGTTTTGGATTATGGTGATGTGAAAATTGTGGATAGTGGATTTCAAAGTGTAGATATGAAGGTATCTAATGAGTGTATGGAAAATGATATTGTAGTTTCTCAAGATTATGGAGTAGCGGCAATATGTCTTGGAAAAAAAGCTCATGTCATAAATCCAAGAGGGACTATTTATACTAATGAGAATATTAGCGGTATGTTAGAGCAAAGACATATCTCGCAAAAAATTAGAAAAGCTGGTGGAAGAACACCTAATGCTAGAAAAAGAACATCAGAAGATGATGAAAGATTGAAGAAAAACTTATTATTTTTAATAAAAAGTAATTTGAAGGAATAATCTGTAGAAATATATCTAAAGGTTATTTCTTTTTTTTATCTCTGATAGACAAATTTCAATTTTTATTGCAACGGATAAGGAGTATAATTAAAAATAGGAAATTATGTTAATTGATGTAAAATAAAATGATGAAATTTGGTGGGGTGAGAAATTTATGAAGGAGTTACTATTAGATTTTGATAATAAAGGGCCTATTTATGTAAATAATGATATAAATATTGAGGCTAATTTAAATATAAAAGATGATATAGAGTATAAATTTATCGAAGGATACAATAAAGTATGGACTCCAATACAAGACTTTTCAGAAAAAAAGATATGTAAATGGACTCCTAAAAATTCTGGAAAGCATATGATTCTTGTCCAAGGAAAGGTTAAAGGATCAACAAAGCCATATGATTATAGTGCAAGGTTGGAATTCGATATTATTGAAGATAGTAAGTTAATAGAAAATGTAGATATAGATAAAAACAAAGTAACTGTTGGAGACAAAGTTTTAATAAATGTTAAAGGAAGAGAAGAATTACTTTTATATAGATTTTGGCTGAAAAATAAAGATGAGTGGGAAATTCTAAATGATTATTCAACAGATAATAAGTATACATTTACTGCAACTGAACCTGGTAATAAAGAAATATTAGTCGAATGTAAAAAGGTTGATTCAACTAATAATGTAGATGATTATATAAGATTAAAAATAGATGTTAAGGGATTAGAAGTTATAGAAATAACAGATTTTAAGTTTTTATCTCATAAGATGATAGTAAATGAAGAACTTATATTTAAAGTTGAAACTAATCATGAGGAAAATAGACCTTTACTTTATAAATTTGTAAAGATTAATAAAGAAGGAAAATATACTTGTGTTCAAGATTTTTCATCTAAATCAATAGTGTCATTTAAAGAAGAAGTTGAAGGTGAGTATAAACTATTATGCTATGTAAGAGATATTTTCTCTAATAAGGAGTATGATGATAGAGCGCTTATAGTATATGATGTAATGCCATATGAAAAAATAAAGATAAGAAATTTTAAGGCTGATATAGAGTCACCTCAGGTTACAGGAACAAGAATCAATTTAGAGGCATTAGTAGATGGTGGTAGGGAATTAGTATACAGATATATCATTGAAGGACCTGTTTCAGAAGATAGTGGTTATATAAGAAGTAATAGATATTTGTGGGAACCATCAGAAGAAGGAAAATATAATATTACTTTAAAAGTGAAAGATATTTCTTTTAAAGGTGATTATGAAAGCATAAATTCTATTGGATATCAAGTAGATAAAAAAGGAGATAGACCAGTACGTATAGTTGAAGTTAAGTGTGATAAAGGAAGAGCAGCGCTTGTTAATCAACCATTTAATATAAATGTTAAATGTGAAGGTGGATGCAAGGCTCTTTATAAATTTATAGTATATAAAGATGGAATCCAAAAAGAAGAAATGGATTATATTAAAAATAATTGGATTAATTTCGTTCCAAAAGAAAAGGGAGAATATGAAGTAGAAGTTAGGGTAAAAGATTTATATTCTATTAAAGATTTTGATTCTTCTACATCTATATATATAAAGTGTAATGATTATATTCCAGCTAATATTGATTATGTATTAACTAATAATAAAGAAATATATTTAGTTAATGATACTATAGAAATGGAGGCTATAATACAGAACACAACAGATACCGTAGTAAGGTTTGTAACTAAGATTAATGGACAAGATGTCGAAGATACAGGATATGTTGAAAATAAAGCTATTAGAGTAAAACCAAAGTGTCCAGGTAAGTATGCCTTTAGTATTTATGCTAAAAATATTAAATCTACTGAAGAATATGATTCTAAAAGAGAAGTAATAATTTATGTTAAAGATGTAATGCCTGTAAATTCCACAAAGGTTGTAGCTAACAAAAAAGAAATTAAGGTTGGGGAAGAAGTTACATTTGAAGTAACTAGTAAAGGTGGAAAAAATGTGTGTTATGAATTTTACATGATGAAGGAAAATAATTGGGTTTTAGTTCAGGAATATAGTAAGAAGAATTACTATACATTTTTACCATTTTCAAAAGGGCAATATAGACTTTTAGTATTAAGTAAGAGTTTTTATAAGAAGGTAAACTATGAAGATTATGAGAGTATAACATTTAATATAGTATAAAAATAGGAGGACTAATTTAGTTCTCCTATTTTTATTTAAAATTTTCAATGTTAAAAGCATGTTAAAAACATATTAAAAGCAAGTTAAAGGTGGTTTATTTATTGGTATTTTATTGTTAATAATACAATTTTATTATATAATTCAAAAGTATTGGTAATTACATAACAAAATATTACTAATAATTTATATATTTTCAGGGGGAAGACAAAATATTAAGAAAATAGCTTTATTAATAGCTGCTGCTGCTCTTACAGTAGGATTAGTTTCTTGTACTGGAGGAAGCGACAACGGTTCAACAGCTGGAGAAGCAACTCAAACACAAACTATAACTTATAAGGATGGTACATACAGAGGCGCATTTTACGATGCATCAGTTGTCGTAGAAATATCTTTAAAGGATAACAAAGTTGAGGCAGCAAAGTTTAGAACTATGAAGTACAAGGATGAAGATTATTTGAAATCAGAAGATGCTACAATAGTTGCATTAAAGGGACAATATGAAGACGTATTAAACCACATCGTTGGAAAAGATATTACTACAGTTGTAGATGAACTGTACACTCCAGAAAATATAACAAAAGATATAGACGGATTTACTGCAGCTACAGTAAGATCTGGAAAAATTATATCTGCTATAAATGATGCTTTAAACAGAGGTGTTTACGCTTTACCTAAAGCAGAATAGTAAAATGGATAATTACCTATCAACATTTGTTGATAGGTTTTTTTATTGCAATTTAAGTACTATAATAATAAAATATATGTTAAACATGATAAAACATTAGGAGGTCTTTAGATGGAAAGACTAGATAAGATATTAGCTAATTTAGGTTATGGAACAAGAAAAGAACTAAAGAAAATAGTTAGGAATGGAATAGTAGAAGTAAATGGAGTAGTTGCAAAAGATAGTGCAATGCAAGTTGATCCAGAAAAAGATAAGATAGTTATAAATGGAGAGGAAATTTATTATAGAGAATTTATATATTTAATGATGAATAAACCAGATGGTGTTGTTTCAGCTACATATGATAATAGAGATGAAACAGTTGTAGATTTATTAGAGGTAGAGCATCAAGTATTTGAACCATTCCCTGTAGGAAGATTAGACAAGGATACAGTTGGTTTATTATTACTAACTAATGATGGTGAATTGAATCATAGATTAATATCTCCAAAATGGAAAGTTGATAAAGTTTATTTTGCGAGAATTGATAAAGAAGTAACTGAAGCTGATATTAAGGCATTCCAAAAAGGAATCACTTTAGATGATGGTTATGTATGTAAAGAAGCGAAACTTGAAATACAAAGTGCATCAGAAGAAGGCTCAGAAGTACTTGTAACAATACAGGAAGGAAAATTCCATCAAGTTAAAAGAATGTTTGAAGCCGTAGGGAAAAAAGTAGTTTATTTAAAAAGAATAGAATTTGGTACATTAAAACTAGATGAAGAACTAGAAGAAGGCGAATATAGAGAACTTACTGAAGAGGAAATTGCAATTTTAAAAAGCTTTTAACGAATAAAAAACGCAATTACTTATATAATATTCATAATTATAGGGTGTTGTCAAGAATTTTATTTAAATTCCTTGCATTTCTTAACTTGTTTTAATATAATATTATTGCAAGGATAAATAAAAGGAATTAAATAGCCCCCTTTTTATTTATTGCTTATTGCTAAAGCGCAACCTGGCCCCAAGGGTTGCGTTTTTTTGTTGTCTAAAAAACTTTAAAAAACCACAGTTTTTTTATTTTACACAGTTTTGGTAATAATATATATTAGTTATGTTATAATATGTTAAGTTAAGTGTATTGAAGGGAGGATGTTTCGTGGATTTAAAAGCGTTATTAAATAAAGAACAGTATGAAGGTGCTATAACTATAAATGGACCTGTGCTTATACTAGCAGGAGCTGGATCAGGTAAAACTAGAGTTTTAACATATAGAATGGCACATATGATAGAAGATTTAAGAATTCAGCCATATAAAATATTAGCTATAACATTTACTAATAAGGCTGCTAAAGAGATGCAGGAAAGAGTTAAATCTATCATAGGTGATAGAGCTGATGATATGTGGATTTCTACATTTCACTCGACTTGTGTAAGAATTTTAAGAAGAGAAATAGAAAAGATAGGGTATAAGAAGAACTTTACTATATATGATACATCAGATCAAAAGGTACTTTTAAAAGAATGTATAAAATCACTTCAAATAAACGATAAAGAAATTACAGAGCAAGAAATAATGGGTAAGATAGGTAGAGCTAAGGATAATATGCAAAGCCCAGATAGCTACTACAGAGAACATGAATCTAATTATAGAGAAAAGAAGATAGCAGAAGTTTATAGGATGTACCAAAAGAGATTAAAGGAAAATAATGCTTTAGATTTTGATGATCTTATAATGAAAACTGTAGAGCTTTTTAAGAAGGATCCTGAAACATTAGAATTCTACCAAAGAAAATTCGAATATATAATGGTAGATGAATATCAGGATACAAATGGTGTTCAGTATGAATTTGTAAGATTACTTGCTGAAAAACATAGAAATATCTGCGTTGTAGGAGATGATGACCAATGTATCTACCAATGGAGAGGTGCAGATATAAAAAATATCTTAGGATTTGAAAAAGATTATCCTGATGCTAAAGTTATTAAACTTGAACAAAACTATAGATCAAAAGGTAATATATTAGATGCAGCTAATGTTGTTATAGTTAATAATGCGAATAGAAAAAGTAAAGCATTAAGAACTGAACAAGAAGCTGGTGGAAAGATAAAGATTTATAGAGCTTATTCAGATGGAGATGAAGGAGCTTTCGTTGCAAATCAAATTAAAAAGATTAGTGATGATGAAGGTAGAAGATATGATGAATTTGCAATACTTTATAGAACTAATGCACAATCACGTATTTTTGAAGAAAGTTTAAGAAGAGCAGCTATCCCTTATAAAATTATCGGTGGAACTAAGTTCTATGATAGAAAAGAAATTAAAGATATGTTAGCTTATCTTAAAGCATTAGTTAATCCAGAAGATAGTGTTTCTTTAAAAAGAATTATAAATGTTCCTAAGAGGGGAATAGGAGATGCAACTATTCAAAAGATAACCGATTTTGCTAATGATTATGATATAGGGCTTTATGATGCATTAAGTCAAGTAAGAACTATTCCTACTTTAACAGCTAGAAACTGTGGTGGAATAGAAAAGTTCATGGATATGATGGATAACTTAATGGTATTAAGTGAAACTATACCTGTTTCTACATTAATAGAAACTATTCTTAAAGATACTGGTTATATGAAGGAACTTGAAAATTCAAAAGAAATTGAAGATAAGAGTAGAATTGAAAACTTAAAGGAACTTGTATCTGATGCTGTTGATTTTGAGAGAACAAGTGAAGATAAATCTTTATCAGCATATTTAGAGAAGGTATCTCTTGTCCAAGATACAGATAAGCTAGAGGATGTAGATGCTGATGGTGGAACAGTTGTACTTATGACTGTTCATAGTGCAAAGGGATTAGAGTTTCCTGTAGTATTTATGGTAGGAATGGAGAATGGTATATTCCCAGGACCATCATCATTTGATTCAGAATCAGAAATGGAAGAGTCAAGAAGACTTTGTTATGTTGGAATAACAAGAGCTAAAGAAAGTTTATATATGACTTCAGCTGAAGTAAGAAGAGTATTTGGTAGAACGGTGGCATATCCTCAATCTGACTTCATTTCTGAAATAAAATCAGACTTAAGAGAATATGTAAGCGCTAGTGGAGAAGTTAAAGGAGAAACAAATACTACTTCAAGACCTGGGTATGGAACAGGATATAACAATAATCCTCATAGTTTAAAGGGAAGTTATGTACCATTCCAAAATAATAGATTTGCATCTAAAACAGCAGCAACTGTACCAAATTCAGTTTCGGCTTCATCAAGTACATCAGAGTTAACTTTAGGAAGAAAAGTTAAGCATGAGAAATTTGGGGTTGGAACTATAGTATCAGTTTCAGATATTGATGGAAAGAAAAAGTTAACGATAGCATTTAATAACCAAGGGGTTAAAATGCTTATGGTTCCACCGGCAAACTTAGAAGTTTTATAGTAACTGAATTAGTAAACTTAATAGGAGGATATATGGATAAGAAGTTACGTATAGAAGAATTAGTAGAGAAGTTAAATAGATATGCTTATGAGTATTATTCTTTAGATAAGCCAAGTGTAACAGATAAAGAGTACGATATTTTATATGATGAATTAAAAGCTTTAGAAGAAGAATTAGGATATGTACTTCCATATTCACCTACTCAAAGAGTTGGAGATGTTGTTTTAGAAGGCTTTAGCAAATATACTCATAAAGCAAGACTTTGGAGTTTAGATAAAGCTCAAAGCTTTGATGAAATAATTGATTGGCATAATAGAAATGTAAAGTTTGTTCAAGAAATGAATTCTAGAGGTGAAACTCTACCTCCTTTAAAATATATAGTTACAAAGAAATTTGATGGATTAACTATTAATCTTACCTATAATGAAGAGGGAATATTAGATGTAGCAGCTACTAGAGGTACTGGTGAAACAGGGGAAAATGTAACTGCTCAAGTTAAAACTATAAAATCTATTCCTTTAAAAATAGATAGTAACTCAGTATTTGAAATTCACGGTGAAGCTATAATGACTCAAGAAGCTTTTGATAAATATAATAAAACTTCTGAAGTTCCTCTAAAAAACCTTAGAAATGGTGCAGCAGGGGCATTAAGAAATTTAAATGTAAAAGAGACTGCTAGAAGAAATTTATCAGCATTTTTCTATGATGTAGGATATAAAGAAGGGGAAGGCTTTAAGACATATGAGGAAATGCTTGCTTTTATAAAAGAAAAAGGATTCCCAATGGATGATTATATTAAAGCGTGTACAACGTTAGAGGAACTTCAAAATGAAATAAAGTATATTGAAGAAATAAGATTTGACCTTAATTATGATATAGATGGAGTAGTAATAGCTATTGATGATATGAGAACTAGAGAACTTTTAGGGTATACTGTAAAATTCCCTAAATGGGCAATAGCTTATAAGTTTGAAGCACAAGAGGCAACAACTAAGCTTTTAGATGTTGAGTGGAATGTTGGAAGAAGTGGAAGAGTTGGTCCTACAGCTATATTAGAGCCTGTTGAATTAGCAGGAGTAACTGTAAAAAGAGCTACTCTTAATAACATGGATGATATAAGAAGAAAAGGTGTTAAAATAGGCGCTGATGTATTTGTAAGAAGAAGTAACGATGTTATTCCAGAAATAATGGGAGTTGTTGAATCTACTTTAGAAGGTGCAATAGATATTAATGTACCAGAAACGTGCCCTTCGTGTGGTAGTCATTTAGTATTAGATGGGGCACATTATTTCTGTGAAAATACTTTATCTTGTAAGCCACAAATGGTTAAGAGTATAGTTCATTTTGCATCAAGAGAAGCTATGAATATAGAAGGATTTTCAGAAAAAACTGCTGAACAATTATTTGAAAAGCTTGAAATAAGATCTATAGCAGATTTATATAAATTGAATAAAGATGATTTAATAACTTTAGAAAAGTTTGGACCTAAAAAGGCACAAAACCTTTTAGATGCTGTTGAAAGAAGTAAAAATCCAGAGTTGTATAGATTTATATATGCGTTAGGAATTCCTAATGTTGGAGTTAAAACTGCAAAAGACTTAGTAAACACATTTAAATCTTTAGATGGATTAAAGGAAGCTACTTTTGAACAGCTAGTTGGAGTTAACGATGTTGGTGATATAGTAGCTAGATGTGTATTAGAATTCTTTAAAGAAGAAAAAGTAATTAATACTATAGATGAACTATTTAATTTAGGTGTGAATCCATGGTATGAAGAAAAAGAAGTTAAAGAAAGTGCATTTAGTGGAAAAACTGTAGTTGTTACAGGAACTCTAACTAAATACTCTAGGGGAGAAATAAAAGAAAAACTAGAAAGCTTGGGAGCTAAAGTGTCTGGTAGTGTTAGTAAGAAAACAGATTACGTAATAGCTGGAGAAGAAGCAGGGTCAAAGCTTACTAAAGCAAATGAACTTGGAATAAAAGTACTAAGTGAAGATGATTTTGAATCTATGATATAAAATAATGAAAAATTAAAAATGGCAAATGGCAAATTGAGGATGAAACTAGTACCTAGTTTTTTAAGATAGAATTATGGAATTGAGTTCTATCTTAAATTCTTCAAATTCAGGTTTCTGAATTTGTTCCTTAACTTGCCATTTGCCATTATCCATTTGCAATTATATTAAGCGTTATCCATCTTAATAACATTGTTTGTTGAGTCTAAATTATTATTATCCAAAAAAGAATCATCAAAATCAAAATCTAATGAATCTAATACACTCTCATCATTACTTAAGTTTAGTGAGGATATACTTTTATTTATTTTATCTAATAGATAGTTATTAATTCTTTGATTTTTGTACATCTTTAGGAAAATAATAAATGACCATATGCCGATAAACATAAATGATAACATAAATAAAATTCCTACGATATAAAATATCATTTGAATTATTTGTAAAGCTACAGACATATTATCACACCTCCTAAAATCATTATATCATATAAATATACCCTTTATTAACAATAAAAATTCCTAAATAGTATATAAATTACATAAATTGATTATATTGAATAATATTGGATATAATTATATGTATATAGATATTGAAAGGAGAGTAAATTTGAAGAAAATTTTTGTAGTATTAGGATTATTTGTAGTATCTATAGTATTTTTACTAGGATTTATAGATAAAAGTCCAACTAAGCAAGTTAGAAGTGAAGCAGATATAGTTTACTCTATTAATAATATACCAAGTAATTTTGTAACTGTTGGCTCATTAAGTAAAAGAGAACAAGATATTATATGTGCTGTTAGTAAAGGACTAGTAGAATTAGATACAAATGGGGAATTAGTTCCTGCGTTAGCAGATAGTGTAGATATAAGAGATAATGGAATTGAATATGATTTTAAGATAAGAGATGATGTTTATTGGAGTGATGGTACTAAAATAACTCCTTCGGATATAGCTGAATTTTTTAGAGAAGTTATTACTTTAGAAGCAGAAGAGGATATAGAACCACTATTAAATGTCTTTGGAGTTATAGATTATAGGAATGGAAATAAATCATTTAGCAATGGTGTTGGTATTACTGCAACAGATACTAATTTAATACTTAGGCTTAACTCTCAAGATTCAAATTTCTTAAATGAATTAACTAAACCACAATATAGATTAAGAAAAAGCGTAATACTTTGGGAAGAAATAGGGAATAATTACACAACTATTCCGTATAGCGGTAATTACTCTATAGCAGATATAAACTCATTAAATGAAATAACACTAAAAAGAAATAATACAGCAGATTCGAGTTTAGCAAAAACAATTCATATGGTTAATGATGATAGCGAAGATTTAGCTTTAGCTGCATTTGAAATAGGGCAAAGGGATATAGTTCTAAATCCACCTAAAAGTCAATTGAACAGACTTTCTAAGGAGGGTAAGTTAGTAAGTATTCCTTCAAGTAAATCTGTATATTTAGCTTTTAATAAAAATAATATTTTATCAATTGATGATAGAAAAGAGATATATAGACTAATAACTAAAGCTTTAGAGGATTATGAATCAGATAATAAATCATTGATTAAACTGGCAGACGGAAGTTACTTTAGAGATGAAGAACAGGATTTATCTAAACTTCAAGATAGAAAAGTAATGAGTAGCTTAGGTGAAGAAGCTGAAATACCAGAAGTAATATATATAGCTTGTGAAGAAAGTTTGTTAAATAAAGAAATGGTAGACTATATATCTAATTGGTTTGCTGAAAATACAGATATAACATTAGTAGGATCTTTATTAAGAGAAGAAATTACAAGTGATATTTCTTATTATGATATGGCAATTTTAAATTTAAATGCTGATTATAATGATAAAAGTGAGTTTTATAAAGTTATATCACCATATATTTCAGAAGAGCTAGCAGAGAAGGTTAGCATTTTTAATACTGTAGAAGAGGAAAAAGAAATATTAACACAAATAGAAGATAATTTATTTGAAAACTATTCAGTATTACCTTTGATTTTTTATAATGATAATATCGCAGTTAATACAAGCATAGAAAATATAAGTTTAGATGGAAATGGAAATTTAAAATTCGAGATAATAAAAAAATAAGACCAGTTGGTCTTATTTTTTTATTACTAATTTTATTATTGGTCAGTTATTTCTAGATTTTCTGAAATAGTTTCATTTTCTTCAGATGGAATACTACTAGTTATATTTAAAGGTGTTGATTCAACAGAAGAGTTAGACTCATTACTTTGTGTTGGAGCAACACTATCTATATAGTTAATCTCAACATCTGAAGAGCTAGAAGTAGAATCCTTTAATATTTCTGGAATTGATTCGGCTTCGTTGTCTAGGTTAACTCTATCAAGAGCTAGGTTGTTTATAAAATCATCTTTAAATAGATGTATAAATAGATAGAAGATTAAAAAATTTCTACTACTATCAAATGAATTCTTATTTACTGAAAAAGAATTTTTTCTTTTATTATAGGTGATATATTTATTAAACACTGGTGCCATACCAGAGCTACTAGGGGTTGGCACATTAGGCATTCTAAAAAAGCTTTCATCTAGCATATCTTTTGATACTAGTGATAATCCTCTATAACGCTCATAGTCATCTAATGTAGGAGCTTCTGGCCAACTTGTTACTAATCCAGAGTTTGTTATATATTTTTTATATATAGAAGAAATTAAATTTTTATATTCACCTCTAGAGTTATCTTCTAAGATAAAAGCTAATAAATAGAAGATTATATCATATGATGAATATTTAATTTCTTTCTTTGATGATAGTTTATAGAAACATTCGTTTTCTTCATCATACAAAGAGTATAGTTTATTAATAATAGCTTTAGATTTATCTTTAAAAGCTATTATATTGGTATGTTTATATGAGAGAGCTAAAACTATAGAGCATAATGCAGCAGTATCTAAAGAGTTTATATAGTAGTCCTTATCATCAAATTTATTCATAGTATAATCAGAAATATCAGCTATCAATGTTTGAAGATTTTCTAGAGGACAATAGCTATATAATATGTTGAATGCTAATAATATTTTACAAAGTTCATCTAGAGAACATTCATATATGTTTTCTTTATAATCTAAAAACATTTGAAGAATCTCTAAAGAAAATGTTTCGTAATCTTTAGATGAAGCATCATTCTTATTTTTATAAGAATATAGATAGTAAGCTAACATCATAAATGCTTGATCAGAGAATTTAAATTTTTTATCTTTATCAACTAAGTTAAAGTTTTTAGAGTTATTTTCAAACATATTCTTTTTGTCTGTAAATACTCCTTCAGAGTTTCTAAGATTTTCAGAATAGAATTGTAATTGTTCTTTTGTGAGAGAATTATATATTTCATATATAGAATAAGTACTTCTCTCTATGTTTTCAAAGCTATGATAATAATCTAGTAATTCAAGTAAGCATAATGTCATAAGTGCATTTGTTGAAGGATTTATTTCTTTTTTAAAAGTATCCTCATCGAAGCCGTTAGAATTTTTACTGTGGATAAAGTTTGGAGAGGCTTTTCTATACACACATAATAGTGGAGAAAAATTATTCATTGTGTTAATATCAAATGAGGGACTTAAATTTTTAAAGTTTTTTATTGATGAAACTAAACCACATTTCGATTCTAAAACAATAGTTTTTACAGCTTCTTTAGATAAATAGAATAGTTGTGAGTTTATTTCTTCTTGGCGTAAACTATTCATTCTAAAAAATGGACCAATATATTTCAAAATTTTCACCTCTTATAATAATCCTTATATTAATAATATGAGATAACTTTTAAAATAGTTCACTTTTTTTGAAAAAGCAATAATTTTAGGACGTATAAGAGGTATAATGAGGCTATATAAATTAGGATAATATAAAAAATTACAGTTAAATTTTACATTAACAGTATATATATATTAAAGTTGGAGGAGATATTATGAGAAGTGATAATCGTAAGAACAATAATGTTAGACACACTAAAATAACTAGAAACTATATAAAGCATGCTGAAGGATCAGTATTAATAGAGGTAGGAGATACAAAAGTTATATGTACTGCATCAATTGAAGATAAAGTACCTCCTTTTTTAAAAGGTACAGGAGAAGGATGGATAACAGCTGAATATAATATGTTACCAAGATCTACTGCCACTAGAAAAGTAAGAGATATTGCAAGATTAAAGCAAGATGGAAGAACTATGGAGATACAAAGGTTAATAGGAAGAGCATTAAGATCAGTAGTTGATTTAAAGGCTTTAGGAGAAAAGACTATTTGGATAGATTGTGATGTTATTCAAGCAGATGGAGGAACAAGAACTACTTCTATCACAGGAGCTTTTGTTGCTTTAGTAGATGCAATAAATAAGCTTCATAGAATTAAACCTTTTAAAGTATATCCAATAAGAGAGTTTGTTTGTGCAACTAGCGTAGGAATAGTAAATGGAGAAAAGATGATTGATTTATGCTATGAAGAGGATTCAAGTGCACAAGTTGATATGAATATAGTTGGAACTGGAAGTGGAGAGTTTGTAGAAATTCAAGGAACTGGTGAAGAAGCTCCATTTTCAAGAAAAGATTTAAATGAACTTTTAGATTTAGGAGAAAAGGGAATAAAGCAAATAATTCAAATTCAAAAGGAAACTTTAAAAATGGATGCTTTATGGATAGGAACAGGAGAATCAAAGTAATGAAGAAATTAATTATAGCTAGTAATAATAAGAAGAAAATAAAAGAGCTAAAAGCTATAGTAGAAAATCTAGGGTGGGATGTAAAGTCTTTAGCAGATGAAAATATAGATATAGAAGTAGAAGAAGATGGATTAACATTTGAAGCAAATGCAGAAAAGAAAGCAAGAGAAATATATGACTTTTTAATCAAAAGAGGAGATAAGAATTTTGCTGTTTTATCTGACGATTCTGGATTAGAGGTAGACTATTTAAATGGTGCACCAGGAGTTTACTCAGCAAGATATGCAGGAGAACATGGAAATGATGCTGCTAATAATAAAAAGTTATTAGAAGAGCTAAAGAATGTTAAAGGCAAAGATAGAAGAGGTAGATTCGTTTGTGCTATAGCGTTAATAGATACTAATGGAAATAGTAATATTGTTAGAGGAACTGTTGAAGGGCTAATAAAGGAAGAACTAAATGGAGAAGGTGGATTTGGATATGATCCATTATTCTACTATGAACCTGCAAACATGACATTTGCTGAATTAGAAGCAAGTGAAAAAAATAAGATTTCTCATAGAGCAAATGCACTTAAAAAGATAGAAGAATATTTAAAATAAAGTGCGAGCTAAGGCTCGCAAGTGAAAAGTCGACTTTGTCGAAGTGAAAGGCTACTACGTAGTGGTGAAAAGTTAACTACGTTAAGGGGAAAATGCTACTATAAGTAGCAGAGAAAAGCATTTTATATCATTAGAGATCTTTTCTCTATTGCCATAGGCAATATTTTCTCCTAAGCTTTAGCTGACTTTTCCTCTTTGACGAAGTCAAACTTTTCACCAAAGTGCCTCACACTTTATTTCAATTGTAACTATATAACTATAAATTTTAAGGGGTGTTTATATGTTAATTGCTGTTATTAGTGATTCTCATAATAATGATAGAGCTATAAATGAAGTTAAGAATTATATAAAGAATGCAGATGTTTTATTATTTTTAGGAGATGGAGAAAGTGATATAGCTAAAATCACTGAAGGGTTTAAAGGTGAAGTGTATTCAGTAAGTGGTAATTGTGATTTCTTAGGTAAAAGTCCTAATGAAAGAATAATAGAATTAGATGGGATAAAGATATTTATGTGTCATGGTCATGCCTATAATGTTAAATTTGGATACGATAATATATATTATAGAGGATTATCATTAGGAGTTGATATAGTTCTATTTGGTCATTCACATATACCGATAGTAGAGAAGCATAATGATATATGTTTAATGAATCCAGGGAGTATTTCTCATGGAGCATGTATGGCGAAGCGATCATTAGGGTATATTGAAATTAAAGAGGGAAAAATAGCACAAATATATACTAAAGAAATAAAAAACAGATAAAAATAAAAAAAATGAAAAAAAGGTATTGACGTTTTAAAAATCATATTGTAGAATAATCCTTGTCGTCGCGAGATGATAAAGCTCTTCGGGGTGTGGCGCAGATGGGAGCGCGCGTGGTTTGGGACCATGAGGTCGCAGGTTCAATCCCTGTCACCCCGACCAATTTAGTTTTAAAACTTAAAAAAAGTTGTTGACTAAATTAGAGTTTTGAGTTAATATGTAACTCGGTTCTAGTTAAGAAATTAATCAGAAGAAGTTAAGTATGCGGGTATCGTATATCGGTAATACTCCAGCCTTCCAAGCTGGAAAGGTGGGTTCGATTCCCACTACCCGCTCCAAAAAAGCTTTGAAAAAAAGCTTGACAAAATAAATTGAATGTTTTAAAATAATAAACGTTCTCTGAAAAAAAGTATGCGTGTTTAGCTCAGCTGGATAGAGCAACGCCCTTCTAAGGCGTGGGCCAGGAGTTCGAATCTCTTAACACGCACCATACTTCGGGGTGTGGCGCAGATGGGAGCGCGCGTGGTTTGGGACCATGAGGTCGCAGGTTCAATCCCTGTCACCCCGACCAGTTTTCAAAAAACAAAACTTAATAATAATTAAGTAAATGCAAATATGCGGGTATCGTATATCGGTAATACTCCAGCCTTCCAAGCTGGAAAGGTGGGTTCGATTCCCACTACCCGCTCCATATGCGTGTTTAGCTCAGCTGGATAGAGCAACGCCCTTCTAAGGCGTGGGCCAGGAGTTCGAATCTCTTAACACGCACCAATTATTTGCGGGTATCGTATATCGGTAATACTCCAGCCTTCCAAGCTGGAAAGGTGGGTTCGATTCCCACTACCCGCTCCATTATGGTGAACGTAGTTCAGTTGGTAGAGCGCCAGTTTGTGGCACTGGTTGTCGTGGGTTCGAGTCCCATCGTTCACCCCATACGCAGGGATATCGCCAAGCGGTAAGGCACCGCACTTTGACTGCGGTATTCGTAGGTTCAAATCCTGCTATCCCTGCCACTTACGGTTTACTAGCTCAGTCGGTAGAGCACTTGACTTTTAATCAAGGTGTCCGGGGTTCGATTCCCCGGTAAGCCACCAAATGCAGATGTGGCGAAATTGGCAGACGCACTAGACTTAGGATCTAGCGCCTTTGGCGTGGGGGTTCGACTCCCTTCATCTGCACCATATGCGAAAGTGGCTCAATGGTAGAGCGCCACCTTGCCAAGGTGGATGTTGCGGGTTCGAGTCCCGTCTTTCGCTCCAAATATGCGGGTATCGTATATCGGTAATACTCCAGCCTTCCAAGCTGGAAAGGTGGGTTCGATTCCCACTACCCGCTCCATAAGCGTGTTTAGCTCAGCTGGATAGAGCAACGCCCTTCTAAGGCGTGGGCCAGGAGTTCGAATCTCTTAACACGCACCATTTTATGCGCTATTAGCTCAGTTGGTAGAGCACCTGACTCTTAATCAGGGTGTCCCGGGTTCGAATCCCTGATGGCGCACCATTACAATTTGGTGAACGTAGTTCAGTTGGTAGAGCGCCAGTTTGTGGCACTGGTTGTCGTGGGTTCGAGTCCCATCGTTCACCCCATACGCAGG